>NZ_JACHYB010000001.1:749575-1499151 GCF_014192515.1 Microbacter margulisiae | reverse complement strand
TCTTGGATATAACTTTGACCATCTGTTTGATACTAAACTGAGTGCCAGCATATATGGTACTGTTCAAAATCCTTTTGTGATCACTAAATACAAAGGATTGGATCCTGAAGTGAATGGTGGTATTGATAATAATATTTATCCACGTCCACGTGTCTATATCTTAGGCTTAAGAGTTAATTTTTAAATTGCAAATACAATGAAAAAAATAAAATATTTGACGATAGTTTCTGCTGTTGCACTAGCTATACTTTCTTTAAGTTCGTGTACAAACGATCTGAATGTGACGCCACTTGATACTAAAGTATCGACTGCTACCGCAACTTTTAAGAATACTGCAACTCCATATATTGAGTATTTGGCAAAAATTTATGCCGGCTTCTCGACTGGTGGTTTGCAGGGAGGAGATAATCAATTGGATATTTCAGGATATGATGGCGGTAGCCAAGCCGGCTATTTGCGTCCTCTCTGGAATTTAGAGGAGTTGCCTACTGACGAAGCAATGTGTTGTTGGAATGACAATACCATTCAAAATTTTCACACTTTCTCTTGGACTCCTACGGATATCTTTCTGAATGGATTTTATGCACGGTTGTATTATCAGATTACCATTGCAACCTCGTTTTTACAAGAAACAACAGATGCTCAATTGCAATCACGCGGATGTTCAACTTCGTTGATCGACTCCATTCATACGTTCCGTGCCGAGGCTCGTTTCTTGCGTGCACTATGTTATGATAATGTATTGGATCTCTTCCGTAACGGGCCTCTGGTAACAGATTCCAGTCCCATAGGTACTCCAACACTTCCACCCTATGCAACAGCACAGCAAATTTTGAATTATATTACAACTGAGCTGAATTCTTGCCAAGCTGATTTAGACGCTCCTGCTGTAGGGTATGGCCCAACTTATGGTCATGCTAATAAAGCTGCTGCCTGGGCATTGTTAGCACGTGTTTACCTCAATGCCAATACCTATTTGGGAACCAATAATACCCAGTATTATGATTCATGTTTGACGAATTGCAATAAGGTGATTGCTGCAGGATACAAACTAGAGCCAACTTATCAGAATTTATTCACCACGGATAACTATAAATCACAGGAAATTATTTTCCCAAATATTTATGACGGCACTAACCTGACAACTTGGGGTGGCCTAATGTTTTTGGAATGTAGTATGGTAGATAGTAAAAATCAAAGCATTACTAACGCTCCAGGCGCATGGGGTGGCAACAGAGCTGTGCCGGAATTCGTTGCCCGGTTTACCAATGAAGAGACTAATTATACTTTGGATCAGCGTTATTCCATGCTTTATCAGGGATTTAATCATCCGAGCATAGATGATAATACACAATTTGAACAAGGTACTCCTTTGTTGAAATATGTTAATTATAGTAGTACAGGCGTTAAAAGTACAGCTTCTTTTGCAACAGGTGCATTTCCGATATTACGATTGGGAGATGTCTATTTGATGTATGCTGAAGCTGTTTTGCGGGGTGGAGCAGGGGGTGATAAAGCTACTGCTTTGCAATATATTAATGATTTGCGTGACAGGGCTGAGGGTAGTGGCGGATTTACGGATCTTGAAATTACCTCATCGCAATTGACATTGCCATTTATCCTTGAAGAACGTGCCCGCGAAATGTTTGCTGAAGCAACCCGTCGTACAGACTTGGTACGGTTTGGCGATTTGACATCTTCTTCCTATCTCTGGCAATGGAAGGGTGGAGTCAAAAATGGAACTGGAGTTGATAATCATTATAATGTATATCCTCTTCCTTCTTCTGACTTAAATGCCAATCCCAACCTGAAGCAAAATCCTGGTTATAATTGATTTTGTTTGATTGAGAGCTTGTAATTAACTATTACAGGCTCTTGGTCAGGCTATAAATTTATAAAAACATAATGTTATGAAGAAATTTAGAATATTTTTCCCGCTTTTGGCGCTGATATTGCTTGCTGCATGTAATAATGATCCTAAAATGATGATTCTGGCTAATCCTGTAGCACCGGTTTTGAATGCACCAAGTCACTCTACAAGCGCTTACAATAAAGATTCAGCGGCTTATGTACTGAATATGGACAGCACAGGTCTGGCAGACACCTTTACGGGTACTGCAGCAAATTATGGTATAGGCACAACAGTTACTTATAGCCTTCAAATTGATAAAACAGGTGATAATTTTGCAAATGCTCAGACCGTGACCTCTGCGACAACTGATAGTCTTCCGGTGACCATTAGCCAACTATATACAATCATTACGGATGCAAAAACATTTAATGCTCCTGCAGGTGTACGTACAAGTTTTGATATTCGTGTGATGACGACCATTGGCGCTAGCAAAATTCCAACTTACTCCAACACTCAAACCTTAATCATTATTCCTATTCTTTCATTAAAGTCTTATACTATTGCGACACCAAGCTCATGGTATATCATTGGAATGGGTGATGGCAAGTGGAATTATTCAAAAGACGGCATTGGGGCATCTATGTTCCCGCTGAGTGTTGTGTCTGGTAAAGCATATCTTAATAGCGGTGCTGGTACATTTACTTATACTGGCTATTTTGAACATGCAAATCCATTTAAAGTGGTAGATAATTCTATGAGCTGGTCAGATCCTTCATGGGGAAGTTCAGACGGTGCTCTTACTCCTGTATTGTCAAGCAGTTCAAAGAACTTTGTTGTGCCTTCGGATGGATATTACACAATCACATTAAACTCTATTACGAATACGTTCACAATTGTAGCTGCAACGGCTCCATCCGTAAATTATACTTCTATGGGGTTGATCGGAGAATTTAATGGATGGGCAAGTGATGTCGCTCTTACCGCAGCAGATCCAGCAGCAGGAGCCAATAATCATATTTGGTACACAACATATACGTTTACAAGCGATTTCACTCCCCCGGTGGGTACTGGCGGCTGCAAATTCCGTGCTGATGGCGCTTGGACTTATAATTGGGGCGCAGGTACGTTCCCTATAGGTCTTGGGACGAATGGTGGTACAAATATTCCATTCTTAAAAGGAACCTATAAGGTGTTCTTTAATGATATCGATGGCTGTTTTTATTTTATACAATAAAATAGCATATTACGAGTTGAGGTCTATTGCAGAATTATATAACTGAACTCCATTCGTAATTTGAATTTTGAGAATTAAATATTTGTCAGGAATCCATAGTCTGACTTAGGGTCCGGATCAATGAGATTATGGCAAAAATCATAGAAACGCCTTTACATGGGTAAAGAATTGATGAAAGATGATGCGATTTTTCCGGCAGGTTTTGAACTTGCCGGGAATTATCGAACATCATCGATACGTTGACTCCCGTGTATAACTAAAAACTGAATATTAAGTATATAAACCCCGATCAAAAAACATATGTATTCTATTGGTCGGGGTTTTTATTCAAAAGAAATGCCATGAAGCAACATCTCCTGTTCTTTTTCGTCGCTATATTTTCACTTAGCACTACACTATTAGATGCACAGGTGACAACGAATCCTCCTATTGTGATCCAACAAAGTGGTTCTGCTGTGACTGTTATTTTTAACGACTCTACAGTATCATCTTTGAGTGGTACTGCAGGCCCTATTTATGCTCACACGGGAGTTATTACCCCGGGTAGTACAAACAGTGACGATTGGAAATATGTGCTAACGCCATGGCCAAATGGGTCAAACAGTTCGTTAGCCAATACCACAGCTAATACTTTGACTGCTGTAGCGGGTTCAAAATATAAATGGCAATTAAGTATTTCTCCTGATATCAACACGTACTACGGAATTCCTGCCGATACAATTGTCAAACAATTGGCTTTTGTCTTCCGCACTGCCGACGGATCAGCACAAACCAGCAATATTTATGTCCCTGTCTTTCAACCGGGATTAAATCTTCAGATAGCTTCACCAACAAATAACGCATTAGTCCCCTTAAATACGGCTACTACAATAACTGCCAATGCTTCGAACGGGACAAATTCATGCAACATGTATTTATATACCGGAACAACATCTACTGCAAATATTGCCAGTGGCACACCGATTGCCCAGGGTACGAATATAAATACATTAACTACCTCATATACTTATTCAACCGCAGGCAATTATTATATCATTGCCAAAGTGGTGTCAAACAGTGTCACCATGTATGACACAACCTATGTTTGTGTCCCTAAACCCCAGGTTGTTGCCGCCAGGCCATCGGGGTTAAAAGAAGGAGTTACTGTCAATTCGGATGGTTCAGTAACGTTCTGTTTTTCTCTTGGCTATGATGGAACTGTCGTTCAGGGTAATACGCAAGTGTTCCTTCTTGGCGACTTCAATAACTTTAAATTGGACAATAATTACATGATGAACCGTCAGGCGGAAAGCTCAACTTATGGTGTACCTGTTTATTTTTACTGGTTAACTGTCAAAGGGCTGAATGATACTACGGAATATGCTTATCAATATTATGTGACAGGATTAAAAGGGCCTGGCGCAAGTGCGGTACGGGTAGGCGACCCCTATTGCCAAAAGATACTTGATCCGAATAATGATCAATATATCAATCAAACCTATACCATTTATCCTAATTTACGAAAATATCCATCAAGCCTGACCAGTGGTATTTTGTCATGCTTCCGGATTGATTCTACCAATTACCGGTATCAATGGCAGGATCCTACCTTTAAAGCACCTCCACAGAGCCAGTTAACCATTTATGAAATGCTGTTTAGAGATTTTACAACACAAGGATCGGTGCAGGCCGCTATTCAAAAGCTGGACTATCTCAAGAGTCTGGGAGTTAATGCGGTGGAACTAATGCCTATCATGGAGTTTGACGGGAATAACAGTTGGGGATATAATCCGAATTTCTATTTTGCTCCTGATAAAGCATATGGTCCTGAGAATGAATATAAACTGTTTATCGATGAATGCCACAAACGGGGAATGGCCGTGATTCTTGATGTTGTATTCAACCACACCTGGGGATTAAGTCCATATTGTATGGTATACTGGGATGCAGCCAATAATCGTCCGGCCCCTACAAATCCCTATTACAATGCATTGGCGCCACATCCTTATAGTGTCGGAAACGATATTAAACATACCTATGCTCCCGTTAAAGCTTGGTTATCGAGAGCTCTGCAATTTTGGCTGGAGAATTATCATGTTGACGGATTCCGGTTTGATTTAAGTAAAGGTTTTACACAAACGGTATCCGTTGGATCACCAATGGCAACGTCGAGTACAACGATCCAATGCAGTGACTACGATCAAAGCAGGGTCAATAATATCGAAACATATATTAATGCCGTAAAAACTGTCAATCCGAAAGCTTACTGTATCCTTGAACACTTTTGTGTAGATCAGGAGGAAGACACTCTGGCGGCTCATGGTGCCATGCTTTGGAGAAACGTTTCAGGCTCGTTTGATCAGGCTGCTATGGGTTACTCAAGTGGTTCAGATTTTTCACCTTTAGCATCGGCTTCTCAATCGGGTGGTACTGTTACCTTGCCTACAAATCGGGTTTCGTATGCAGAAAGCCATGATGAATACCGTATGGGCTATAAAGCTATTACATGGGGAGTAACGGATGTTCAGGACACAACGAATGTGATGAAACAATTAGCTGTTTGTGGTGCATTTGTGTTTTTAGGCCCTGGCCCCCGGATGATGTGGGAATTTGGCGAGTTGGGTGCTGATTATAATTCGAAGGATGCGAGTGGAAATAATATTACCAGTCCAGTACCTGCGATGTGGAATTATCTGAATATCCCGGCACGCAAGACACTACATGATACCTATGCCAAAATATTGAATTTCAGAGATGAATATCCAACATTATTTTCAAATCCTGTTGCGTGGAATTGGCAGGTTTCTACAAGTGACTGGAGTAGCGGGCGGCGTATTTATTTGACAAACGATACGATAACTGCTATAATTTTAGGAAACTTCACGGGTACAGGTTCTATTACCGCATATCCGGCATTTGGCAAGACAGGTACATGGTATGATTTGATTACCGGGCAGTCTCTTAATGTTACAGATCCCAATATGTCACTGACTTTGCCTGAATTTGGATTGCGTGTTTATACAGATCAGCCTGTCAATTTGCCAATTAATACTGCCGTTACGTCAACAACTGTTGATAAAGTGCATATTTATCCTAATCCGACGTCAGATGAACTATTTGTGACAGGGAATAATGCCAAGTCTATCGAAATTATGAATCTCAGCGGAATGGAAGTTTTAAATCAGCCTTTTGAATCTAACTCTATATCACTGAGTTCCTTGCCATCAGGGATGTACATTGGACGTATTCATTTTGATGACGGAACAGTACAAGTGGTAAAAGTAAGTAAAAAATAGGTTTTTATTTGTTCTTTCTGAAGATTTACTTATAGCTTTGTTGTTTAAAATGTTAGCCCAAAACCAATGCCTAAAGCTCAAATTACCATTAAAGATATCGCACGGGAACTTCAGGTTTCTGTTTCAACTGTTTCACGTGCGTTGAACGATAGCCCCGATTTAAGTGCTGCTACCAAAAAGAAGGTTCAGGATTATGCTAAGTTACATCATTATAATCCTAATTTTCTTGCGCTTAGTATTAAAAAGAGGGAGAGCACGATTATTGGAGTTATTGTTCCTGAAGTGACCCATCATTTCTTTGCGTCAGTTGTTGAAGGAATTTTGGAGGTAGCTGACCGGGAGGGATTTAGCGTATTGCTGTTCCGGTCGCATGAACAATATGACAAAGAAGTCCGCAGTGTTCAACGACTGTTGTCATCGAGAGTTTGTGGCGTTTTAACTTCGGTAGCCAAAGAAACGACACGTTATGATCATTTTCAGGAACTGGTAGATAATGATATACCGGTGATTTTTTTCGATCGTATTTGTGTCGATATTCCTACAAACCGCGTGGTAATAGATGATTACGCCGGAGCTCTTACTGCAACTGAATATCTCATCAATACGGGTTGCCGAAAGATTGCTTTTTTCTGTTCACCGATGCACCTCGAAATATCTAAAAACCGACGTGGTGGATATATGGATGCTTTGCGAAAACATGGGTTACCTGTAGATCATGACTTAATTAAGATCTGTGATAATTATGATGATGCTATTCCCGTAGCTACGGAAATGCTGCAATCGGAAAACAAACCTGATGCCTTTTTTGCGGTTAATGATGAAACGGCGTTAGGAATTTTGCATGCTACAAAACAATTACATTTTAAAATACCTGATGAAGTCTCTATTTGCGGTTTTACTGACGGATTTGCCGCTATTGCCTCTGACCCTCAACTAACTACGGTAGGACAAAATGGTTTTGATGTTGGCGTAAGTGCTATGGAATTGTTATTAGAGCGAATTCGCTACAAAGGCGCAGATGCAATGCTAAAAAACAGGATTATTCGCACAAAATTGATAGTCAGAGAAACAACGCGATAGGTTTAAGACGGATTTGGTTTAGTGAGTAATGAAAGCTCAGAGTGTGACAATTGAATTTATGAAATTAGAGGTTAAAATAAAATAGATATACATGAAGCTTTATTTTTCTGTGGATTATCACACGGTTTGGGGACAAGTGGTTTGTGTGAGTGGCTCTTTGCCTGAATTGCATGAAATAGAGATGCAATATGCTGATAACGGCCGGTGGGAGGCAGAGGTTGATGTTCCCGATAACGTGGAAGTTTTTACGTATTCATATTGTGTACGAAGCAACAATAAGTCGGTTATTCATGAGTGGGGGAGGCCCCGGACATTTACGGCTAATGAGAAAACGGTAATCTACCATTTACATGATCAATGGATGGGGATGCCTTATGATAGTTCATTTTTTTCTTCAGCATTTACCAAAGCTTTTTTTGTACATGAGCAACCCAAGGAGGAATCATCTAAATCATATGTGTCTGCATTGACGTTGAAAGTCTTTGCTCCTGAAATCACTCCCGGAAAGGCCTTAGCAGTAGTCGGAAATCAGGCTGTTACGGGAAATTGGAATATTGAGAAATCACGTGTGTTAAGCTCTGCACATTTCCCGGAATGGGAAATTACGCTTGATTTGTCAAAATGCAAATCTCCTTTTGAATATAAATTTGTAGTGGTAGATGCTAAACAGATGAAGGCACTCCAATGGGAGAACGGCGACAACAGGCAGATAGATCTATTGCCCAAAAAAGGAGAGCATATTATTGTAACCAATGGCGTTTTTAGAGGAAATAGTCCTTCCTGGCGAGCTGCAGGAGTGGCAATCCCGGTCTTTTCATTGCGTACTGAACATAGTTTTGGGATTGGCGATTTCGGGGATTTGAAAAAGATAGTTGATTGGGCTGCCAAAACTGGTCAACGTGTTGTTCAGGTATTGCCGGTAAATGATACGACCATGACACATACGTGGACAGATTCATATCCCTATAATGCAAATTCCATTTTTGCGCTACATCCTCTTTATCTTGATGTTAATGTGTTTGCTCCTTTCAAAACCGATAAAGCAAACAAACGTTTTGAAACTTTACAAAAACAACTAAATGCTTTGTATGAAGTGGATTATGAGGCTGTTTCTGCTGCCAAATGGGAATTTTATAGCATAGCATACAAAGAAAAGGGGAAGCAGGTTTTTGAAACAGACGATTATAAACAATTCTTTGAAGATAATAATGAGTGGTTGGTTCCCTATGCTGCATTTTGTTATTTAAGAGATACATACAAGACGGTTGATTTTCATCAATGGGGCGAATATGCTGTTTATGACAGAGAAAAAATAGAAACATTATGCGATCTACACGGGAAGCATTATGATGCGATTGCCATTTATTATTTTCTACAGTATTTTTTAGATAAACAACTATCTGAAGCATCGCATTATGCACGAACCAAAGGAGTTGTCCTGAAAGGAGACCTGGCTATTGGCATTAGTCCGAATAGCGCTGATGCATGGACCGATCCGCATCTTTTCAATTTGGATGCACAAACCGGAGCTCCACCTGATGATTTTTCATTTACAGGACAGAATTGGGGATTTCCTACGTACAATTGGGAAAGAATGCGTGCTGATGGCTTCCGTTGGTGGAGACGTCGTTTTACAAAAATGGCTGATTATTTTGATGCTTATCGTATTGATCATTTGTTGGGGTTTTTCCGTATCTGGGAAATTCCAATGAATGCAGTGCAGGGCCTGTTGGGACATTTTAGTCCGGCGTTGCCGATGTCGCATGAAGAGTTACAGGCTAACGGATTTTGGGTGGACGAAAATTATCACTTGAAACCCTACATTCGTTCATACCAGTTGCATGAAATGTTTGGTGATAGTACAGAGAAAGTGATTCAGCAGTTTTTGAATGATAAAGGGAATGGCGTTTTTGAACTAAAACCGGAGTTTGATACACAACGAAAAATTGAATATTTCTTTAATGAGACTAATGGTGATGTAAATATTCGTGACGGATTGTATGCCTTGGTAGCTGATGTCCTTTTTGTACGCGATAAAAAGGAACCGGATAAATTTCATCCCCGCATCACCGCCCAATATACCTATAGTTTCAGGGCTTTATCGGATAGTGATAAATATACATTTAACCGGATTTATGACCATTTTTATTATCAACGGCATAATTATTTCTGGTCGGAACAGGCTTTGCAAAAGTTGCCGGATTTGATTGCTTCAACCGATATGCTGGTTTGCGCTGAGGATCTTGGGATGATACCCGCCTGTGTTCCTTATGTGATGCACCAATTGCAAATGTTGAGTCTTGAAATTCAGCGGATGCCGAAAGATCCTACATTAACATTTGCAGATACACGAAATTATCCTTATTTATCTGTTTGTACTACTTCTACACACGATATGAGTACATTGCGGGGATGGTGGGAAGAGGACGGCGTCGTGCGTCAACGTTACTATAATGAAGTGCTGGGTCAGTGGGGAGAAGCTCCATTTTATGCAGAGCCATGGATATGCAAGGCAATTTTGAGAAATCATTTATGGGCGCCTTCCATGCTGGCAATTTTCCCTTTGCAAGACTGGCTTTCATTGGATGGAACGTTGCGACGTGTTCATCCTCAGGAGGAAAGAATTAATGTGCCATCGAATCCCCGACATTATTGGAGATATCGGATGCATCTGACTTTGGAGCAACTTCTGGAAAGTGATACATTGAATGATCAGATCAGGACCATGATTTTTGAAACTGGACGATAGATAATAATTAGTTAATAATAAGGTGTTTAATCAATGAGTTGTTGTTCTGTCGTAAATCGGACATAGCTTGAAACATATCGTTTTACTGCTTTTAAACACAGAATATTTATGATAGAATATGTGTAATTTTGGAGAAATCAATTTAGTAAGTTTACCATGAAGACGAAGCCAAGACTTTCTACTGCCCAGATTCTCAATATGAACTTTGGGTTTTTAGGTATCCAATTCGGGTTTGCATTACAAAATGCCAATGCAAGCCGTATTTTACAAACATTTGGTGCTGATATACAATCCCTTTCCTGGTTTTGGGTTGTTGCTCCGCTTACAGGAATGATAATTCAACCTATCATCGGCCATTATTCGGATCGGACTTGGTGTCGTATGGGACGCAGAAAGCCTTATTTTTTGGCAGGAGGGGTGCTAGCTGCTATTGCTTTGATATTTATGCCAAATGCAGGATCTTTGTCTTCTCTCATGGCCCCATTGATGATTGGAGCTGGCATGCTAACCATTATGAATGCTTCTTTCAATGTGGCAATGGAACCCTTCCGTGCTTTAGTTGCCGATGTTTTACCTGATTCACAACGAACCACAGGATTTTCTATTCAGACTTTTCTTATTGGGATTGGCGCTGTTGTCGGATCATGGTTACCCTATGTGCTTTCTGAGTGGTTAGGTTTTGGAAAGAATACCCCTGATGGTCAGATCCCTGTAAATGTTATTTGGTCGTTTTATGCTGGTGCCATAGTGATGGTGGGTGCTATTGTGTGGACTATTGTCAGCACAAAAGAGTATCCTCCTGAAGTTCAGCGCTCATTTCATGTCAGTGAAGACGCTACAGAGGAAAGCGAACATAAGGCGAAGTTTGGTGATATTTTCAAGGATATAGTCAAAATGCCTCTCACGATGAAACAATTGGGGATAGTCCAGTTTTTTTCGTGGTTTGCCTTATTTGCCATGTGGGTTTATACAACACCTGCTGTAGCATTGCATGTTTATGGTGCAGCTGATGCCAATTCTCCGGCATACCAAAAGGCAGGCGATTGGGTTGGAATTTTGTTTGGCGTATATAATTTAGTCGCTATGTTTTTTGCTTTGGCATTGCCATCCATTGCTGCTTTGACAAACCGAAAAATTACACATGCCATCTCTTTGTTATTAGGAGGTATAGGTTTGATTTCAATTTATTTTATTACCTCTCCTTACTGGCTCATTTTGTCAATGGTCGGTGTTGGAATTGCATGGGCAAGTATTCTTGCAATGCCTTACGCTATTCTGGCAGGATCGGTTCCTCCGGCAAAGATGGGTGTTTACATGGGAATTTTTAATTTATTTATTACAATTCCGCAAATCGTTAGCAGTATATCGAATGGCCCTATTGTGAAACATTTTTTCCATGACGATGCAATTTATGCGCTTCTCATGGCAGGGATATGTCTCTTAATTGGGGCTGTTTCCGTGGTATTTGTGAAAGATGATAATTGAGCAGTATTTATCAAGTCAGAGGTCTTTGTCAAGTTGATTCTAACATATTTATGGGGAAAAATATTATGAAATCCAATGTTTAATGTGCTTGATAATAAATAAACTGGCACTATTGGATAGTGTTTTATGAGAAAAATATTCTTCTAATCAATGATAACCTTTAATTATTTTCGTATGAAGGCAATGAAATTTTTTATTTTTGTTGTGGCTGCGGCTTTTATAGCGGCTTGCGCCACAAAACCTGTCGCACAAAATCCTGATGTATGGGATCGAAACGCGGTATTATATGAAGTTAATGTCAGACAATATACTGTGCCGGGAACCTTCAATGCTTTTGCGGAACATCTACCGCAACTAAAAAAATTGGGGGTAAATATTCTGTGGTTTATGCCCATCAATCCGATTTCAAAAAAAGATCGTAAAGGTACTTTGGGTAGCTATTATGCTGTTCAAAATTATACGGCTGTTAATCCGGAATTTGGTACAGCAGCAGACTTTAAAAAATTGGTTACCGAAGCACATCAAATGGGACTTAAAGTCATTCTTGACTGGGTTGCAAATCATACGGGACGCGATAATGTGTGGATTACAGAGCATCCTGACTGGTATGTGAAAGATAGTCTTGGTCGTCCATTGGTGCCTGACGGGTGGACCGATGTGGCTAAATTGAACTATAACAATAAAGACCTGCGTGCAGCTATGATTGACGCTATGTTGTATTGGGTTAAAAACTTTGATATCGACGGTTTCAGATGTGATGTTGCTACGGGCGTCCCTCTTGATTTCTGGATTCAGGCACGTACGGCTTTGGATAAAGTGAAGCCTGTCTTTATGCTTGCTGAAGGTGATAATCCGAGTTACACTGTTAAGGCTTTCAATATGGATTACAACTGGCGTTTACTGCATACTATGAATGATATAGCACAAGGCAAAGCAACTACAACTAATCTTGATCAGGTAGTACAATATACCGATTCGGCATACTCCCCTAATGCCATAAAAATGAATTTTATTACCAATCATGATGAAAATACGTGGTCTGGATCTGAATATAAACGAATGGGAGATGGCGCTAATACGTTTGCCGTGCTTACATACACGCTGCCTGGTATGCCATTGATTTATACAGGACAGGAAGTGGGAATGAAAAAGAGTCTTCTTTTCTTTGATAAGGATACCGTTCCTTCCTGGAATAATCCGGCAGAATTTGCTTTTTATCAATCATTGAATGCACTAAAACACACACAAGAAGCCTTGAATGCTGGGCCGACAGGTGGTAAAATGATTCGCTATGCAACCCAAAGTTCATTAATATATAGTTTCTCCCGGGTGTTACCCAATGATAGCGTGATGGTTGTATTGAATTTGAGTGCAAAACCACAACAAATCCATTTTACCAACCAAAAACCTTCAGGACAGTGGATTAATTGGATGAATAAACAACATGTTAATGCTTCGTCGTTAGAAGGGTCAACTTTGGCACCATGGGAATACGATATTTTAGTAAGTAAAACCAAATAACCAAAAATATGCGGCAAAAACCGCGAGAGTGTAGTTTTAATGAATGCGTGCCTTCCTCTGCGCTTTGTGAAAAGCAAGAGGAAGGTTTTTTTTGTATGCCTGATGACTAAACTTTTGTATCTTTGCTTTGTATTCAAAGTTTATTATTCTACTAGCTATGAAAATATCAACCCTTATTTCAGTCAGTTTCTGTTTATTCGGATTGACAATGGCAAGGCCACTTCTGTCACAGCAAGAAAATATTGATCCGGAAATTACCCATATGGTATCCGAAGTAAAAGCAGCTAATTTAGAGGCTACAGTAAATAAATTAGTTTCTTTTGGTACGCGTCATGCTTTGAGTGATACTAAAAATGAAACAAGGGGTATCGGAGCGGCACAACGTTGGGTGAAAACTCAGTTTGATACTTATGCTAAAGCTTCAGGAGGGCGACTAACCTCAGAGGTTGATTGGTTTCCGGTGAAAGCTGATGGTAAGCGCATCTTGAAAGATACAAAAATGGCGAATGTAATGGCAGTCTTAAAAGGGAGTGATCCCAATGATGATCGTGTTATTATCATCAGTGGACATTTGGATTCACGGGCAACTGACATCCTGGATACAAGGAGTGATGCACCGGGAGCGGATGATGATGGTTCGGGAGTGGCTGCTGTATTGGAATTGGCTCGGATAATGAGTAAGCATACGTTTCCTTGTAAAATTATTTTTGTAGCAGTTTCCGGTGAAGAGGAAGGATTGTATGGCTCATCATATCTGGCCGATAGTGCGAAGGCAGCAGGATGGCATGTAATCGCCATGTTGAATGATGATATGATCGCTAACAGCCAGTCGAGCGGAACCAGTCTAAGAGAAAATACTAAAGTTCGCGTTTTTAGTGAAACGATCCCGTATGTTGAGACTCCGGAAGAAGCTAGGATGCGTAGAGCTACCAGTCGTGATAATGATAGCCCTTCCAGAGAATTGGCAAGATATATTAAAACTATTACAGATGAGTATGTTCCCAATCTGAATGTTGATTTGGTATATCGTATTGATCGTTTTCTGAGAGGAGGCGATCAAATTCCTTTCAGTCAGGATGGATTTACTGCAGTGCGTTTTTGTGAAATGGATGAAAATTTTGATCATCAACACCAGAATGTAAGGACTGAAAATGGTGTGGAATATGGGGATCTTCCTCAGTTTCTGGATTATGAATATGCCCGAAAAATTACCTGTTCAAATCTTGCGACAATGTGTAACCTGGCATGGGCGCCTTCAGCTCCTGAACATGTGGGTATTGAGGTGACAGCTTTAACTAATTCATCCACTTTGGTATGGCAAGTTCCTAAGGGGAGAAAGCCATTCGGTTATCAAATACTGATTCGAGACACTTCAGCCCCGCAATGGCAAAAGACTCTTTTTGTGAAAACCGCTAGTGCTACGATTCCTTATTCAAAAGATAATTACTTCTTTGCTGTACAATCTGTTGATTCATTAGGACATAGTAGTATCCCAGTTTTTCCTGTCGTGGTAAGATAGAGAGAGGCCCGTTAGTTTAAGGGTTTTCTGTCTTGCATTGTTACGAAAACTACAGGGAGAATTTCTTTCCTATGGATGCTTCCATCTTTATTCTTTGAGATGACGTACAGCATTTGCCTGTTTTTCCCAAACGGAATTACCATAGTACCTCCTAGGGCGAGTTGTTCGACGAGGTTTTCGGGAAGATAAGGAGGTGCTGCTGTAACTAAAATCAGATCGTAAGGAGCAGCTGCAAGGTATCCCTCATAACCATTCCCCAGTATGAACCGGATGTTTTGATAACCAAGTGATGTAAGTGTATTTTTTGCAGTCTCTTGTAACTGGGAGTAAATTTCTATCGTATAAACTTCTTGCACTAATTCAGCCAGAATTGCTGTTTGATATCCTGTGCCTGTTCCAATTTCAAGTGCTTTGTGATGTTTTTGCGGAACGAGTAACTCAGTCATTAACGCAACGATATATGGCTGAGAGATAGTTTGTCCGCACGACGTAGGTAAGGGATGATCGCCATAGGCAGCATGACGATAAGCGGGCGGAACGAACAGATGACGCGGTACTTTTTTGATACTTTGCAACACAGACTGATTGGAAATTCCTCGGTTTTCAATCTGTTTGATCACCATATTGTTACGCGCTTGTTCTTCTGCATCCATACGAAAAATGTATTAAAATGACGAAGCTGTTTGGATAACTGCGTGATCTCGTTTTCTGATCTGGATTTTCTTAATTTATTCTTTTGTTTCGTGCATTTCCGGTGTGTTTCTATATATCAGGAGGTAAATGATAGGTAAAATACCAACCGTGTTAATGATGCCAATGCAAATGAACCAAACCAGATGATTACGGCGGGCAGCTTTCCAAAAGGTAATTAGCTTCCAGCATAACTCCCAAATAAATAGGCTAATGAGTGTAGGTCCAAACCATACATAATGTCGTAATGGTTCTAGAAAATGAATCATAGTTGTGTGATTTAGGGGTGAATATAAAATTCAAAATTACATAATTTATTGGATCTGTAAACTGGATGCTATTTTATTTTTTGCCGTTCTATCTGTCGTTTTCTTGTGATTATTAGTGTGTAAATATCTTATTTATAATGTTATAGCCCTTCAGTATTAAATATTATTTGAGATGCGTGTTTTATAATAGAATATTTATATGTAACTTGTTTTATTCAAAAATAAAATACTAAATTTGCATTAAATTGTAATCGATATATGTCTCTTGTAGCCATGAACCATAGGTATAAAAAAATAACTTCAAGTTAATCAGATATTTATATATTATTTTCCCCTTAATGAATTAGATATTATGAAAGCTAATAATTTTACTTTTGATGTATTTCCTGCCAATAAAACCGAACTAGGCTTTAATTTTATTTTTATTCCAGCCTTTCGTCCTAATTTGAGATGGCTTTTGTTCCTATCGATTACTTTGTTATCTTTAACGAGTTATGCTGGTAATGATGTGCAAAAATTTGGGAAGATTAGTGATGGTGAAATTAAAATGACAACATTTCCTGCTGATACAAGTGCTTCTGCTGTCATTTTGTACGAAAAAGGGACTGCATATTATCAAATCAATCAAGGATTCCAAGTGTATTATGAAATATATTCCAAAATAAAGATTTTGAAACCAGAGGGTGTTAAATACGCTAATGTGGAAGTTCCATATGTTGATTATGGCTCTGGAAGTCATGAACGTGTGCAAGATATTGACGGATATGTTTACAATTTTGTCAATGGGAAGGTTGAAAAAACGAGATTGGACAAAAAGTATATTTTTACGGATAATGAAGAAGGCAAACACTTTCGTCTCAAGTTTTCATTACCTAATGTAAAAGCGGGATCACTGATTGAATATAAGTATACAATAGTTTCTGATTTAGAAGGAAGAATCCGTCCATGGCGGTTTCAGAACTCCATCCCTGTTTTAGAAAGTATTTATGATGTAACTGTTCCTAATTATTTTATTTTTAATATTAACGAAAAAGGATATTATCCTTTCACTACTAAAAAAGAGCCTGTCAATCAAACTTTTATTTTCAATGGTGATATGGCTAGTATTCCATGTACTCACTTGTTTATGAAAGCAGAGAATCTGCCTGCTTTGAAGAAGGAAAGCTATGTCCCCAATATGAATGATTATTATAGCGGGGTGTCTTTTGAAATCTCTGGAGTTCAGGTACCAGGCCAATTGTATAAATCTTTTGCTCTAACGTGGAATGAAGTAGAAAAAGCATTATTGGATGATCCCGAATTTGGAGATAATTTAAAGCAGTCAGGCTTTTTTAAAGATGAAGTCAAAGCAATCGCTTCATCTCAATTGACAGATCGTGATAAAATTGATGCCTTATACCATTTGGTACAAGCAAAAGTAAAATGGAACAAGAAGGAAGCTTTATATACCTCTAAATTGAAAAAAGCAATCAAAGATGGAGTCGGAAATTCTGCTGAGATCAATTTTATATTATTGGATATGTTGAAAGATGCTGGATACAATGCTTTTCCTGTGGTAATGAGCAAGCGGAGTGAGGGTCATTTGCCGATAGCAAATCCATCAATTGATGGATTTAATTATTTTGTGGTTGGAGTTATTACTTCTCAAGATACATTATATATGGATGCTTCTCGTAAAAATGCTCCTATTAACGTTCTGGATGAAGATTATTTGGTCGATCGGGCTCTTGCCATCAGAGGTCCAGAAGGCAATCAATCGACGTGGGTAGATTTGTCTCATGTTGCTCCAAGTACAAACTATGATATATGTAAAATTGAGTTTGAAAATGGAAAAATGATCGTCAATGTAACTAGCACTAAGAACAATCAAGCTGCATATGTGTTTCGTGAAAACTATGAAACATACAAGAATCAGGAAGAAAGAATTGATGCTCTCCAAAGTAAATTTGGTATTTCTATATCCAATTATTCGATTCAGGGGTTAGATAGTGTAAATAAACCTGTTGTTGAAAAATATACATTTGCAAAACCCTTTGCCTTGTCTGATTCTGTTGTATTTCTAAATCCATTGACTATTTTTAATGATAACTCAAATCCATTTAAAGCAGAAAAACGTGATTTGCCGGTAGAATTCAGTTATCCGTTTACCGATCTTACCAGTGTCGTGATTAGTGTGCCTAAAGGCTATGCTCTTGAGGCGTTGCCAAAATCAGAGAAATCATCTATTAAACAAAACGATGCTACATACCGTTATATGCTTCAAAAAGATGATCATTTTCTTAGGATGATGGTAGTTCTGTCACTGAATGAAACAATATATCCTGTGACTGATTATGGCTACCTGCGTGATTTTTGGGCAAACCTAACAGCTCAAGATAATCAGGAAATTGTATTAAAAAAGATAACCTTATAATTCTCTTACATGAAACGGTTTATATCCATTTTATATCTTGTATTTTTTTCTTTCGTAGTGACGTTAGCACAAAAAGAATGTTTTTATCCGGTAAGTCAAATTCCTGATTCATTACGTAAAAATGCTTATTCTGTAGTGCGTTATGAATCAAATGATTTTGAATATATTAATTCTGAAAATGGAGTATTGAAAGTGACACGGGCTGTTACTATTTTAAATGATAAAGGCAGTGATGCCGCAAATTTTAGCGATGGAGTTGGTAAATTCTGGAAATTGAAAAAATTCTCCGGAAAAATTTTAGATCAAACCGGGAAAGTAATTAAGAAAATAAAGATGTCCGATCTGCGTACTTCTTCTATTTCCACTGAATTAGCAACAGACGAAAGTATTTCTTACTATGAGTGCAGTCAGCCTGTATACCCATATACTGTTGTGTATGAATATGAAGAAGATTGGGTTAATGGGATGATGGATTTCCCTTCATTTTCTCCTATGCAGGATTTTCAACAATCAGTTCAGCAAGCGGTGTATCACCTGACAATGCCTATGAATGTTAAGTTTCAGGCCTTTGCTAGAAATATGCCACAGACAGCTGATTCTACTATGGAGAAAAATCACAGTATTTATACCTGGATGTTGAATGGATTGCCAGCTATTGACGAAGAAGATCTTATGCCTTCGTTTTATACATTAGCTCCCCGGCTTCAACTTAAACCTGTTATGTTTAGCTTTGATAAATCGACTGGTTCTTTAGCTTCATGGCAAGATGTGGGACAATGGCTGTGGATGTTATCGGCCAAGCAAGATGAACTACCGCCTGATGCCGTTCAAAAAATACAGGAAATTACTTCTGGGGCTAGGTCAGAAAAAGAAAAAGTAAAACGTCTATATCATTATTTGCAAAGTTCTACACGTTATGTTAGCATTCAATTAGGGATTGGCAGCTATCAGCCTATGCCGGCTGCTACTGTTTATAAAACTGGTTTTTCAGACTGTAAAGGTTTGAGTAATTATATGATGGCTATGTTAAAGGTGATTGGAATTCCTTCTTTCTATACAATTATAAATACAGATCGTGCACACCTGATTACATCCTTTGCAAGTCCGAGACAAGCTAATCATGCAATTTTGATAGTGCCTTTGGGTAAAGATACTATTCCGTTGGAGTGTACTAGCTCTGTGGTGCCTTTTGGTTATATTCATCATGAAATAGCAGGGCACGATGCTTTGCTGGTGACATCCGCAGGCGGACGGTTGTATCACTTGCCTTCTTATCCTGATTCTGCTTCATATGTACGTACTGCAATGTATATTAATCTGTCCAATTCTGGCGAATTACAAGCAAAGATACACAGTGTGTATACGTTATCTCATTATGAAGAAATGTTGCCTTTTGAGAAAATTGCCAATAATGATGATCGAATTAAGATAATCGCAGCCGATTATCATCTCCCAAGCTTAAAAATCAGCAATATAGCATTAGTTGATCATCATGATTCATTGCCATCTTTAGAACTTACATACTCACTATCGTCAGATACATATGCGACATTGTCAGGTTCCCATATGTTTGTATCTGTTAATCCCAGAAAAAACTTATATCCGTTTTTCTCTTCTAAGTTCAGAAAATATCCTATCGTTATTCAAAATGGAAATATGGAAAGTGATACACTAATTATTACAATTCCCAATGACCTGACCATTGAGAAAGTTCCTGCTGACATCTCCTTGCAAAAGTCATTTGGAAAATTTTTCTCGCATATTTCGATTCATGATAAGACCTTGAAGATTGTTCAGACTATCGCTATCCCGGCAGAAGAATTGCCTGCAAAGGGAAAAGATGACTTTAAATCATTTTTGGATACTGTTAATCAGGCATATCAGGATCAAATTGTGTTGAGAAAATTATAACCTTGATACAACATACTTATCCTGCTACTCTTCTAATTTTATAGTAACCGGCTTACCGTCAAATGTAAACATACAATGCAGAATACCATTGATATAACTTACCTGTAGGTCTTTATGCCTTGAATTTGATGCAAGTGATATCCGTTCTCCATTGAAAAGAATAGTATTTGGACAACGTTCATTCATTGGGATTTGCAAATCAAAATGGCGTTTAAAAGGTTTCCCATAGTATTGCCCATGATTGGAAACAATGGAGATCGTTCCACCATGTGCATGAAAGCCGTCGGATGCAAAATGAATTAATTCATAATGTTTGTCTTTAAGACTGCTCTTGGAAATGCCGTCATCATTAAAAAGATCGTAAGACGAATGTTTGGTTGAAGGAACATATAGAATGATTAAATCACCTCCGTTATATCGCCCAGCCTGTTCAATTGTCTTATCTTCAGGAATAAAACTACCTTCTTTGTAAAAATAGGGGATGTCTGCGAGTGGGCATTGTTCGGTGTAAAACTGATTGCCAATCATTATCTTATGAGTTAGTATCGAATACCACTTCCCGGCTGGCAGATAATAAGTCCGCGTGGTTGCTCCCTTTTCAATGACAGGAGCTACAAGAATTTCATCTCCCCACATATATTCGTCCTGAATATGATTGGCTATGGTATCATTTGGATACCAATAATATAAGGGAGATATTAATGGTTGTCCATTCTTCGCTTGTTGATAACCTAGTGTATAATTATAAGGTAATAATCGGTAACGCGTATAAATTGCCTGTTTGGCATAGTATCTGTATGGCTCTGGCATTAATGCAGCTTCACTTGGAAAGCTAAAGGCTGTAGTATCCATTTTATAAAGTGCCGTTCCGTGAGGACGAAAAATAGGGGTAAAAGCAGCAAATTGAAGCCAACGAACATATAACTCGTAATCGCCATCACCTCCGGCGAATCCTCCGGCGTCACTATGTACATAGGGAATGCCACTCATGCTCATCCCTAATAAAACCATTAATTGTGCTTGCAAACCACTCCAATTTCGACCGACATCGCCTGTCCATGGAAAAATACAATAACGCTGAGTACCGGCATAACCGCTTCTATTGAGGCTGAATAGCCGTTTGTCAGGATAAAATTGAGCATATTTTTCAAATAGCATTTTTGTCCATACATGTCCAAAATAATTGTGCACTTCATCAGCACTAAAGAGTCGTTTGAACCCCAAGGTTTTTAGATTATGAAACATGTTTGCCGGATGAGTTTCCGGTTCACCCAGATCTCCCCACCAGCCTTCAACTCCATTTTTCATTTGACGTTGGTAAAATTGCCAGAACCAATTTTGAGTATCTTTTCTGAACAGGTCAAGCAATCCTCCGTTCCCAAAATAAAATTGAGTAAGAAAATAGGGCTTTTTGCCTGTACTGTCAACCGCAAAATAGGGTTTCGCTTCGTTGTAATGCAGGCTGTTTTTGACCAAGTAAGGCTCGGTGACTAAAATAGTCTTTATGCCTTGTTTAGAAAAGCCAGAAATCATTGCTTTCGGATCCGGCCAATTTTTTTTGTCCACCCATTCCAGATTGCCAAGTGTATGCTTGATATGGTCACCAAACCAGAAAAGATCGAAAATTACTGCATCAACGGGAATTGAATCCTGAGTCATTTTTTTCAGAATCTGATCCACTTGGGCTTGGCTTGTATACCCAAACCTGCTCATTAAGTTCCCAAAAGCCCAACGCGGAGGTATCGGTTGAGTGCCAGTCAGTTGGTAATATGAATGAAGAATGGTTTGATAATCTCCAAAAATAACATACACAGTTAAAGCTCCTGAATATGCTCCATATTGCAATACTTTACTGTTGCTTTTCCCCAAATCAAGATAAGCTTTTGATACGTTGTCAAAAAAGAGGCCATATCCGCATGAAGTTGTCAGGAATGGGACTTCATAGTTTAGATTTTTTTCTCCAACACCATAACCATAATGCGGAATATTATACAAATCTAAGTGATAACCTCGCCTGTTTAATGGCAATGCACGTTCTCCTGTTCCAAAAATCTTTTCGCCTTTTTTGAGGGCAATATTAAACCCCCTATAGTGCCCGTTATGAAAAGTAGAAGCAATAACAAAACGGTGATTAACAACCAGTGAGTCGTGATATAAAACAACCGGTAATTTTTTTTTGATTGTCTCCGGTTTTAAAATTACAGCATCACTGATCGATTCATTATGCTTATAACCATTTGGTTGGAAGTTTATTTTATAGATGCTGTCTTTATATTGAGAGACTGTATATGCTCCTGATGAAGTAACAAATCGTTCATATTGAGCTTGATTTTGGGCAACGATCGTAATAACGAACCATATAAGGCAACTGGTTATGAGTGCTAATTTCTTCATAGTCTTATATTTTTGATATTTTCGAGAATGGAGATTCTAAATGATTTTTTTTGGAGGTATTCTCTTTCTAAGAACACAAAAATAAGATTTAACGCTAGAACTTTCATTGTATGTGCAATAATTATCCTGAAATAATAGCGGAATCGTTTTTATAGGATGAAACAGACTTCTCAAGACAGAGCTTTTGGTATGTATAAAAAAACCGCTACAATGTATTTACACTATAGCGGTTGCATATATAGAGATAAAAACAAAGCGACTACTTTACTTCTTCGTAGTCAACGTCAGTTACATTGTCTTTGCCATTCCCACTTTCTGAAGCTGGGTTGTCATATGCTTGTTGTTGATATGCACCTTGTTGCGTTCCTCCGGCAGATTGTGCATTGTACATTTCCTGGCTTGCGGCATGAAGTACACTTTCCAATTCCTTGGTGGCTGCATCAATACCTGTAAGATCTTGAGCTTTATGTGCTTCTTTTAGCTTGTTCAAAGCTGCCTCAATAGGTGCTTTTTTGTCAGCAGGAAATTTGTCTCCTAATTCGTTTAATTGTTTCTCTGTGTTGAAAATCAGACTATCAGCATGATTTAACTTGTCAATACGATCTTTTTCTCGTTGATCAGCCTCAGCATTGGCAGCAGCTTCATCTTTCATTCGCTTAATTTCTGCATCGGTTAAGCCACTTGAAGCTTCTATCCGGATACTTTGTTCCTTGCCTGTGGCTTTATCTTTGGCAGACACTTTCAGAATGCCATTTGCATCAATATCAAAAGACACTTCGATTTGAGGAACTCCGCGTGGAGCTGCAGGTATTCCATCAAGGTGGAATACGCCGATTTGCTTGTTATCGCGAGCCATTGGACGTTCTCCCTGTAATACCCGAATTTCAACAGAAGGTTGATTATCAGCAGCTGTACTGAAAATTTCTGATTTCTTTGTCGGAATAGTTGTGTTTGCTTCGATTAATTTTGTCATAACGCCTCCATAAGTTTCAATGCCAAGCGAAAGCGGAGTTACATCCAGCAATAGAATATCCTTAACGTCACCTGCTAAAACAGCTCCCTGAATAGCAGCTCCTACAGCTACAACTTCGTCAGGATTAACCCCTTTTGAAGGTGCTTTCCCGAAGAATTTTTCCACAATAGACTGAATTGCGGGAATACGGGTTGATCCACCAACCAGAATTACTTCGTCAATCTCGGATACTTTTAGACCAGCATCGGATAACGCTTTACGACAAGGTTCAATAGTAGACTGTATCAATGAATCTGCAAGTTGTTCGAATTTGGCGCGTGTCAATGTTTTTACGAGATGCTTTGGAATGCCATTTACGGGCATAATATATGGTAAATTGATTTCAGTTGAAGTGGAGCTTGATAATTCAATTTTAGCCTTTTCTGCGGCTTCTTTCAGGCGTTGTAAAGCCATTGGGTCCTTGCGCAGGTCAATTCCCTCTTCATTTAAAAACTCTTGTGCGAGCCAGTCAATGATTACATGGTCAAAATCATCACCTCCAAGGTGAGTGTCGCCGTTGGTTGATTTTACTTCAAAAACGCCGTCTCCTAATTCAAGTATGGAAATATCGAATGTACCGCCACCAAGGTCGAATACCGCAATTTTCATGTCTTTGTGAACTTTATCCAAGCCATAAGCCAAAGATGCGGCGGTTGGTTCATTTACAATGCGTCGAACATTTAATCCTGCAATTTCACCAGCTTCTTTTGTAGCTTGACGTTGAGCATCGCTAAAATAGGCTGGTACTGTGATTACAGCCTCAGTAACTTCTTGTCCCAGGTAATCTTCGGCTGTCTTTTTCATTTTTTGCAGGATCATTGCCGAAATTTCTTGTGGCGTATATAAACGTCCATCGATATCAACCCGAGGTGTGTTGTTTTCTCCACGAGCAACTTGATACGGAACGCGATTGATTTCTTTTGTTACTTGATCATAAGTTTCTCCCATAAAACGTTTAATCGAAAAAATGGTGTTTCTCGAGTTTGTGATTGCCTGACGTTTTGCAGGATCTCCAACTTTACGCTCACCACCATCTATGAAAGCTACAATGGATGGAGTTGTTCTTTTGCCTTCGCTGTTAGCGATTACAACAGGCTCGTTTCCTTCCATTACCGCAACACAAGAGTTGGTAGTACCTAAGTCAATTCCAATAATTTTTCCCATAGCTTTTGTCTTTTTATTTATATATGTATAGTTGTTTTCTTGTTTTTGTTTTCCTGAATGACAACGTTGAGTAGTTTACAAAGTTTGTGCCATCCATGTTACCGCGCTATAAAACGATTTTTTTGGCAGAAAATTTCTTATAGCTTAGTTGTTTTTATATACATGTATGACAAAAAGTCAGTTTGTGGCAAAAAAAATGCCTCCAAATTATGGAGACATTTTTAAGTATTCTGTAACACGTTCTAATGGTGCTGATGTTTAGCTGCTTCTCGTTGTATATCTTGGAGCAACCATTCCTTGAATTCTTTATCAGCTACATAGTATTGAAAGAGTTTCTGAGGAGGTAGAATTTTTTTAAAACGTTCGTAATATGTTTTTGCCAGTTGTGCCCGCATAAGATCAAAATTGATCATGTTTTCAGCCATTTCTGCATAGTTTACAGCTGCGCCTTTCAGTCCCATATCTCGTTTGAAGTTAGCGCGTGAAGCTTTCATCAAATCCCACCGTTTCTGTTCATACTCGTAGTAAACGGGCCAGAACTCTTTCGCTTCAGCAGGTGTCAAATTCACCCGCTGTTGAATGAATGCTGTCTTTTTTTGTCGAATTTCATTCACCCGCTGTTGATGACGGTTATCTGGATGTCCTTGAGCCTGAAACAAGCTTATCATCAGCAACATTCCGGTAAAAAGTAATATTCGTCTCATTGTGATGTTTTAAGTTGTTGGTTTAGTGATTATATGATAAGAATTATTTTGTTGATTGTGGCTGATTGTTCGTGGGTTCCGATTGTTCCATACTGGCCAAATAATCTACCAGTGCCGGTTCATCTACCTGGCTTAAAACATAATTTTCTTCTTCGGTTAAAGGTGCTGTAGTAGTTGTTCGAGTGGACAGGATCGGTGAAAACATAAAATGAGAACCAATCAGAATTCCCGCTACAGCCGCTGCAATTGCAGCCCATGAACGGACGTGTCTGTACCATGGAATTATGACCGGTCGCGTCATTTGCTCCATTTTAGCCTGAAAATCCTGAAAATAATTTTCAGGAACGGCAAATGGGTTGCTCTTGTCAAAATAGTTATTGATATCCATGATTTGTAGGTTTAGCTTTTCGATTATTGGACAAAGTGGGTGATTAAAGGTTTAAACATGACTCAACAAATATTGTTCAATTTTTTTGACTGCATGATGATAAGACGCTTTGAGTGCACCTACAGATGTGCCTAATATTTCTTCCATATCTTCATATTTTAAATTGTCGAAATATTTCATGTTGAAGACTAATCGTTGTTTTTCTGGAAGAGATAAAATCGCTTGTTGAAATTGTAGTTGTATTTCATCCCCCGAAAAGTACGGATCGGCTTGCAGTCCTTGCGACAGCGTTTCTTGCATATCTTCGATCGACACATTATATTTTTCGCGTTGATTGGATAGAAATGTCAACGATTCATTCACTGCTATGCGGAATAACCAAGTGGAAAGTTTAGAATCTCCGCGAAATGAGTCAAGGGCTGACCACGCTTTCATAAATGTATTTTGAAGAATATCATTGGCGTCGTCGTGAGAAAGTACCATTTTGCGGATGTGCCAATAGATAGGTTGCTGGTAATTTTGCACCAATTGTCCGAACGCCCTGCTTCTTTGCGAAGGGTTCTTTAAATCATCCATCAACTTTTCTTCTTGTTTTTGATCCATCTAAAGGGTTGTGTTAATTCAAGAGCGTGCTAAATGCAACCAGTGATTCAATTTGTTCCAAGCCCATACGCTATAAAAATAGAACGGGAATGCTAAAATTGCTCCGGTAATAGCGTCAATCATATAATGAGCTTTAATATAGACAGTTGATAAGGCCAATAAAATAGAGAATGGTAAAAAGTACCAGAAAATTTTCCGATCATGAAACCATAATAAAATCATGTAGCTTGTCATTGCTCCAACATGGGAACTTGGGAAGGCTCCTCCCGGAATTTCACCCAGAGACTGGATAAATAGCAAAAAACGTCTCATAGGTCCTGTGATTGGGATTGCGTAGACCGGACTGTGACAAACATAAAACTGTGGGCCTTCTGCAGGCAAAATTATATAAAAAGCATAGTACAACAAAAATACATTTAGCAAGATGAATGCGGAGAAATATGCTTTTTCTCTATTGACAATCGAAAAATAAACAAGGATGAAGGTAAGCGCTATATAAAACGAAATATAGGCAAAATTCATTAACTCATTAAACCATGAAGCTGAAATCCAAAGAGAAAACATTGTGCTGGGTTGAAATCCACAAATCCATTGGTCAGCAGCAATTAGGGCGGAGTCGACATTTTTAAAAAATTCCTGATTGTAGTAGAATGTTTCAGGATACCAATACAGGATTAAAAAGAATGGCCATATTTGCCTGATATAATGAAACAATTGCCATTTCGTTTGCTTATGTAGGATGTATAAAACAGCAAAGCTGGCAACTATCAACAGTCGATCTCTTATAAGATGATGTTCAGTTGTGAAATTTAAAGAGTGGGGAAAGATATTAATGTATAAGCTTGTGACGATTATCCAGAGGAATGTTATGACCTCTATGGGATAAAGCTTAAAAAAAACTCGCATTTGAAACTATTTTGTTTTTGTTGATGAATGAAAAATCATTCTTTACTAATCTTCCCCGGTTGACAAAGAGGTGCTTATCAGGAAATATTATTGTATTTAGAGAACTCTGGTGTTTTTTATACGAAAAGCAGATGAGAGTCCTTTTAATCATGACAATATGCATTTGTAATGATGTGTGTCATCTACTTTCTTATAAGCTAAATTCTAGTCTCTGATAAAACAGCGAGTTCTAAACCAAGGCTCTTTTTCATAATTATCCCAAATGCCAAGTGCATCATGGTTGGTTTCTAATTGACCTGCAGAAAAGGCTGTGTTAATATTTCGTTGAATGCTTACTTCGTTTAATGCTACATGATATAAAGCATGAATTCCTCTGCGATGCCAGTCGGGATGAACTCCCGTTAAATATAAATCAATCGTATCGTATTTCCGTAAAGCTCTAATTATATGGATAAAACCGAATGGAAACAGTCGTCCTTTAGCTTTTTGAAATGCTTTCGACAATGAAGGGAAGCTAATTCCAAAACCAATTACTTCATCATGTTCGTCTACAACAAAGCAAATCAATTCGGGTCGTGCAAATCCAAAATAATGTTGTACATAATATTTCACCTGTTGTGGCGATAGTTCTGAAAATCCGTAGAGTTTGCTGAATGATGTATTGAGTGTTCGGAAAAAACTATCGACATATTTCAATATTTCTTTCCGGGATGACATGACTAATGTTCTTACGTGATATTTTTCTGAAATTAATGTATTAATTTTCAATACTTTTTCTGGCACAGATTGCGAAGCATTAAATTTATATTGTACCCAATCTATTTTTTTTACAAATCCTTGCTTTTCCAAATGTCTTGGGAAGTAAGGATAGTTGTAAGCTGTTGTAATTGTGGGCTGATGTTCAAAGCCTTCTACCAGCATTCCTTCTGAGTCAAAATCAGTAAATCCCAAGGGGCCGTGCAATCCTTGCATTCCTTTGGTTGTTCCCCATGCTTCAACAGCATCTAATAAAGCTTTCGAAACGTCTTCATCATCGATGAAAGCAATCCAACCAAATCGGGTGCGATAATCATTCCACGTTTTATTTGCTTTGTGATTTATGATGGCTGCTACACGACCAACAATTTTGTTATTTTGGTAAGCTAAAAAATAAGCAGCTTCACAATGTGAAAATGACGGATTTTTCTTTTTGTCAAAAGTTTTCCACTCGTCTGAAATAAGCGGTGGTACCCAATTCTTGTCATCTTTGTAAAGTTCAAAGGGAAATAAAATAAATTTTTTCAGCTCTTTTTTTGTGGTTGCTTCGCGAATACTTACCATGCTGTGAGGTTATCTGTTTAGTAAACAACAAAATGTAATTTGAAGAAATTTAGCCAACAAATATAGTGATTATTTACAACATGCAAAGTAATTCGTTATAAATGGAAGAAAGAAGTTTTTCAAAATAAAAAGTATATCTTTGTGTGAGAACCATACGTATACTTATAATGATATCTTCATCCATTATTATAGCATTTAGCTTGACGCTAATTGCAGGTTTATCGACAGGAATAGGAAGCTGGTTGACTTTTTTTACACATCGCACCAATCGTTCGTTTCTTTCGTTTTCTTTGGGATTGGCTGCTGGCGTTTTATTGTTTGTCTCGTTTATTGATATTTTCCCGGAAAGTCAATCGTTGTTTCAGCAATATATACATACAGGCAATTCTTTTTTATGGATATTGATTGCCTTTTTTGCCGGTATAGGCCTTATGTTATTACTGGATTGGATTGCACCCCATCATGATCATACGCCATCAGAATCCAACACCCACGTTCATAGTAAAAATGATCCAGCATCATTAGCACATTTGAAGCGATTGGGTATGATGGTAGCTATAGCGGTATCTTTGCATAATGTGCCCGAAGGTATTGCTATCTTTACTGTAGGTATATCTCACATTAATGTAGCGATACCTATTTTATTTGCAATTGTATTGCATAATATACCTATTGGTGTTTCTATCTCCGCTCCCATCTATCAAGCTACCGGCAAGAAACAGATCGCATTTCTTGTAGCTATTCTTACAGGAATGGCATCTCCTTTTGGTGCTATTTTGGCATGGCTATTTTTGCTGCCTTCCTGGACGCCACTTTTGCAGGCTATTGTGCTGGGAGCTGTTTCAGGAACAATGGTGTATATTGCGCTGATTGAGTTGCTCCCGTCCGCTGAGTGTTATGGTAAACATACTCTGACCAGAATAGGTTTGATTTCTGGAATGATTACCATGGGTGTAACAATTTATCTTTTGGGATAAAAAAACGGATTCATTGTTAGATGAATCCGTTACAAAAAATTTATCGACCAAAATTAGCCTAAAAAGCTTTTCAATAGTTTATTGCGTGAGTTAGACCGTAACCGGCGAATAGCTTTCTCTTTAATCTGACGAACGCGTTCTCGTGTTAGTCCAAATTCGTCGCCAATTTCTTCAAGCGTCATTTCTGGACGACCAATGCCAAAGAACATTTTTATGATTTCACCTTCACGTTCGCTTAATGTTGATAGTGCCCGATCAATTTCCAATGATAATGATTCATTGATTAAGCCACGGTCGGCATGGGGCGCATCTTCGTTCACAAGAACGTCTAATAAACTGTTGTCTTCGCCTTCAACAAATGGAGCATCTACTGAAATATGACGACCCGATACTTTTAATGTCTCGGCAATTTTTTCTACAGGAATATCCAGTTTGTCGGCTAATTCCTCAGCAGAAGGGCGTCGTTCGTTTTCTTGCTCAAACTTTGAAAAGGCTTTATTGATTTTGTTCAACGAGCCTACCTGATTTAATGGTAAGCGTACAATTCTTGATTGTTCAGCCAATGCCTGAAGAATAGATTGGCGAATCCACCACACGGCGTAAGAAATGAATTTGAATCCTCGCGTTTCGTCAAATTTTTCTGCTGCTTTAATTAATCCAAGATTTCCTTCGTTAATCAAATCGGGTAGGCTAAGTCCTTGATTTTGATATTGCTTTGCAACAGAAACAACGAAACGCAAATTCGCGCGTGTAAGTTTCTCCAATGCACGACGATCGCCTCGGCGAATGCGCTGTGCTAAATCAACTTCTTCTTCAACAGTGATCAATTCTTCCCGGCCAATTTCTTGCAAATATTTGTCGAGAGAAGCACTTTCGCGATTGGTTATTGATTTGGTGATTTTTAGTTGTCTCATGTGTTATAATGACAAAAATAAGCATGCAAAGGTAACTATTTTTCAAGCCTTTTCCAACTCTATCTTGCTAAAAGTTGTTATGGCATAGCAATTGATAACACTGCAAAAAGAGTGCCATCTTTTAGCTCTTGGTGGCTGGTGCAAACGCATTATTAACTAATCGTGGTACAGTAAAGAAGTTAACTGATTATCATCAAAGATTTCCTGAGCCAATTTTTGCAGATCGAACACAGTAACATGTTGTAGATTTGTCATAATGTCATTCAGACTTTCAAACGTTCCCATTTGTAAAAGGCTTCTGCCAAAACTCAGAGCAATGCTTTCTTTATTTTCAGAGGCAATGGCTAATTGTCCCATTAATTGATGCTTGGCTTTGACAAGACTTTTTTCTGATAATGGCTTGTCTTTTAGTTTATCCAATTCTTTATATACTAGCGCATGACATTTTTTGTGATTTTTGGGGTCTGTACCATAATATATTGTAAATGTTCCGGTATCAGTGTACGGGGTATAATTGGATTCAATCTGATATACAAGTCCACTTCGTTCGCGAAGAGATAGATTGAGTAAGCTATTCATTCCAGGACCTCCCAGGATATTGTTTAATAAATAGAATGCTGTTCGATTGGGATGAGATAATGAATAAGCCCGATTTCCAAGAATATAATGCTCCTGATGTGTTTCTTTGTGGAAAACCTCATTTTTAGGAATGTATACTTGAGGGGGAGTGCGAATATATGGTTTTGTTGATACTGGAATTGCAGTCAGATATTTCTCTCCTAGCCGAATAATTTTTTGAAAATCTGTTTTTCCAAATGAAAAAAATACCATTCGCTCGCTGTGATAATGAGCCGTGTGAAAAGTAACCAGATCAGATTGCGTGAACGTTGAAATACTTTCGGGTGAGCCCAGAATGTTACGCCCAATAGGATACGAATCGAAAAGTAGTTGCTCAAACTCATCGAAAATCAATTCTGACGGAGAGTCATTATAGGATTCAATCTCGTCTAGGATAATATCCGACTCTTTGCCCATTTCTTTCTGTGGAAAAATTGAATTTCCTACCATATCAGCAAGCAGATCAACCGCTTTTTCAATGGCAGTTTCCAGAAAAACGGCGTAAACAAAGGTTTCTTCTTTAGTTGTGTATGCGTTCAATTCACCGCCTTCTGTTTCCATGCTGTTCAAAATATGCCATGCTTTACGGTGTTTCGTGCCTTTAAATAGCATGTGCTCAATGAAATGAGCTATTCCATGTTGTGATGACAGTTCGTCCCGCGTGCCTGCATTTATGGCAAATCCACAATAGGATACGGGACTGTTGTCTGGAAGATGCACCAAACGAAGCCCGTTTGAAAGTGTGTGTGTGAAATATTGCATTAACAGATTTGTAGCTATTTATTGAAAATATAATTACAAAAAAGCCGCCTCACCAAGATGAGCCGGCCTTCCCAATTATTTTATAATAAATGAATTATGCGTTTTTTGCTTTTTCGACAATCGCTTTGAAAGCTTCTGGATGATTCATTGCAAGGTCTGCTAACACTTTGCGGTTCATTACAATACCTGCTTTGTGTAAAGCTCCCATAAGTTTTGAATAAGATAAACCTTCCAAGCGAGCAGCAGCATTAATACGCTGAATCCATAATGCTCTGAAATTACGTTTTTTGTTTTTTCGGTCGCGATAAGCATATTGCAACCCTTTTTCCCATGTGTTTTTGGCAACAGTCCAAACATTTCTACGTGCACCAAAATAACCTCGGGTTAGTTTTAATACTTTTTTTCGTCTTGCTCTTGAAGCGACGTGATTTACTGATCTAGGCATACTTTAATAAATTGTGAATGGTAGCGTCGCATTTCATTGCGAACTTTTTCAGCTAAACATTCGGTTAAAAAATACAAGTGAATGATAATATAAAGTGCTTATTTAATGCGCAATAAAGTTTTAACATTGTTCATGTCGGGTGCGCTTACCAAACCACTATGTGTCAAATTACGTTTTTGTTTGGTTGTCTTCTTGGTCAGAATATGACTTTTGAAGGCATGTTTACGTTTAATTTTACCTGTTCCGGTAAGGGCAAACCTTTTTTTTGCACCGGAATTAGTCTTCATTTTTGGCATGTTGTTTTATAATTAAATAGATTCAAATAATTGGGATTCAAAATTGTAATGCGTTTATTTCACTTTTTTCGGTGAAAGCATAATGATCATGCGCTTCCCCTCGAGCGTAGGCATCGAATCAACTTTTGCATAATCTTCTAAATCATTTGCAAAACGTAATAACAAAACTTCACCTTGCTCTTTGAACAGGATAGAACGGCCTTTGAAAAAAACATAGGCTTTTACTTTATTGCCATCCTTCAAAAATTCTTGTGCATGTTTTAATTTGAAGTTATAGTCATGCTCGTCAGTTTGAGGTCCGAAACGAACTTCTTTTACGACTACTTTCGCAGCCTTTAACTTCATTTCTTTCTCACGTTTTTTTTGCTGATAGAGAAATTTCTGATAATCTATGATTCGGCAAACAGGTGGAACCGCATTAGGAGATATCTCTACTAAATCAAGGCCCAGTGCGTCGGCTTTTCTTAAAGCTTCTTCAATGGTATAAACGCCCATTTCAACATTTTCTCCAACTAAGCGAACTTCCTTTTCTCGAATATGATCGTTGATCCGATGTAAATCTTTAAGTTTGTCGTTCTTCATGAACTTTGCAATAGCTATGGTGTTTCCTCCTTGTTATATATGAATTACTGATTATCATTTTTGAGGCTGCAAATATAGCATTATTTTCCTTTCCAAACAAGACTTAACGGTGAAACAAATTCTCATAGTGATATATCTTCCAAAATTGTTTATGAATTCACGGCTAAACAAATAGAAAGAGACAAGAGAGGCCGTTGGATAGCTACCTGTTTTTCCTTAACTTTGCACTAAAATTTTACTTCTATGCAACAACCTTCCATCCCAAAAGGAACACGTGATTTCTCTCCCGAAGAGATGGCTAACCGTAACTATATTTTTGATACAATTAAACGTGTGTTTCAACTGTTTGGATTTAGGCAAATCGAAACACCTGCTGTCGAAAATCTTTCCACTTTAATGGGAAAGTATGGCGAAGAAGGCGATAAATTGTTATTTAAAATCCTCAATTCCGGTGATTTTACAAGTGCTGTTGATGCTGCTGATTGGGATTCCAAAAATAGCAACAAACTTACAACGAAAATAGCTGAAAAAGGGTTACGTTATGATTTAACTGTGCCTTTTGCCCGGTATGTTGTGCAACATCGAGATCAGATTACATTTCCGTTTAAACGGTTTCAGATTCAACCTGTTTGGCGCGCAGATCGACCACAAAAAGGCAGATATCGTGAATTTTATCAGTGCGATGCAGATGTGGTGGGAAGTGATTCTCTTTTGAATGAAGTAGAATTGCTTCAAATGGTCGATGACGTTTTCCATCGGTTAAAAATTAAAGTGACCATCAAGCTGAATAACCGCAAAATTCTTAGCGGAATTGCACAAATCATTGGAGCAGAAGAAAAAATTACTGATATCACTGTTGCTATTGATAAATTAGATAAAATTGGACTGGAGAATGTAAATGCAGAAATGATTTCCAAAGGTATTGAACAAACAGCTATTAATCAGCTGCAACCGATTCTTTTACTGAAGGGGGATAATCATGAAAAATTGGAACAGCTCAAATCAGTCTTAGCTAATTCGACTGTAGGGATGAATGGAATAACCGAATTGGAAACTATTTTTAAATGGATTGAGGAGCTTCCTTTGTATAATTCTATTGAACTTGATTTAACTTTGGCAAGAGGTTTGAACTATTATACGGGCGCTATTATAGAAGTAAAGGCAAATGATGTTCAAATTGGAAGTATCAGTGGTGGAGGACGTTATGATAATCTGACGGGTGTTTTTGGGTTGAATAATGTATCGGGTGTTGGCGTATCGTTCGGTGCTGATCGTATTTATGACGTGCTGCAACGGCTTAATGCTTTCCCGGAAACCGCATCTGAAAATACTTCGGTGTTGTTTTTGAATTTTGGAGAAAAAGAGCAAAGTAGAGCTATGTCCTTATTGCATAGAGTACGTCAGTCGGGCATTAATGCTGAGATTTACCCTGAGTCAGCCAAGATTAAAAAACAGATGACATATGCTAACCAAAAAAATATTCCTTGGGTAGTTATACTTGGAGAAAATGAAATGAATCAAGGCGTTGTGACTGTGAAAAATATGATCAATGGAGAACAAAGAACTGTGCCACCAGAAGAAGTGATACAATGTTTTATTTAACCTGAAATTGGCCTATCTTTGTCTCTATCTTAGTAATAAGATGTGGGTTATATGTAATATCATGAGAGTGGGATGTAGTATGTTATGTTTTTTGAGAGTGATTGTTGGTCAATTGCATAATGTGTTTGCAAAATGAAAACTTCGATTCGATTTAGCTTATTGTTGTTTCTGGCTTTGTGTTTAAGTTTTCTTGTTACTGCACAACAAGAGAATTTTCCGGTCATTCAGGAAAATGGGCAACGATTTTATCTTTATTCCGTAAAGCCACAAGAAGGACTTTTTAGCCTTGCCAGAGAATTCAATATTTCACAAGCTGAAATTTTAGCGTACAATCCTTCTGTAACTAGCGCCTTGCAGGTAGGTCAGCAAATTAAGATTCCTATTAATGATCAGACAACGGCGTTGAGAAGCCATACTGTTACGAAAAAGCAGACTCTCTATTCCATTGCATATTTGTATGGAACAACTGTAGAGGCCATTGTGGCACTCAATCCGGAAGCTGAAAAGGGTATAAAAGATGGTGAGATTTTAGTTATTCCCCCAGCAATTCCTAAGGAGCTTAAATCGGCTGTTACTATAAATAACGTTGTTTTAAATAAATCTCCAAAGGTCAACAAGGAAACAATAAAACCCGAGATAAAGAAAACAGGTCAATTTATTACACATCAAGTTGTTGCTGGAGAAACATTTTATAGCTTAAGTCGGGAATATAAAGTGACAGTTGATGCTATCCGGGAGGCAAATCCAGATGTCAGCGAATTGAAAACAGGGACTACAGTCCGTATTCCATTACTATCATCTTTATCTCCACAGGGACATAAAACAATCATACAGCAGACACAAAAACTAGCTGAAGAAGCTTTTGAGCATAAACCCGATTTATATCATAAAAACACAAAAATAATCAAGATTGGCATGTTGTTGCCATTTTCTGTTGATGGGGTGAAAGTTGATGGAACGATTGATAAATTTGTGGATTTTTATCAGGGAGCTTTATTGGCTTTATTAAAGGCAAAAAAAGAAGGAATTGCGATACAGTTATATACCTATGATATCGAAAAATCAGATGATATATTATTGTCCTTATTGACTAAAGAAAGTCCATTGTGGCATGTGGATTTTATAATAGGGCCTGCTTATGCCGGGCAGGTACAAGCCATTTCGTCATTTGCAAAACAGCATAAGATTTACACTGTTATTCCTTTTTCTTCACAGGTTCATGATATAGCGTATAATCCCTATTTGATTCAATTCAATCCTTCGGCGCAATGGCAGTGTGACACATCTACTTCTTTATTTGCACGACAATTTAGAAATTATAATATTGTGATTGGGAATCTTGATACTGCTACCGATCCATCAGGTATTGGACGTATGTTTACTTCATCTTTGACGCAGAGATTGAATTCTCTTCGGATTCCATTCAAAAATGTGGCCCTAGCTAATGGTAATGTGGGGGTGATTCAACCTTTACTTTCTCATACCAAACCAAATATTATTGTTTTAGGTGATGATAATGTCGATAATGTGATTCCTTATTTACGAAATATCGGACCACTTGCTTATGCAAATAACATTTCTGTTTATGGATTTCCGGATTGGGATCCTGAGCAGGGAATTTATCCAAAACTGTATTATACCTCTTTATTCTTTGTGAATAATCCCTTTCAATTGAGCCAATACGATAATGCTTTATATCAATGGTTTCGAACAAGAATAACACCAAGTAACGGCATGCGGTATGATTTGTTAGGATACGATATTACGAATTATTTTGTAGATACTTGGAAGCATTCCGAAAATCAGAATGTTGCAAATCAGTTGATTTGCCCTCCTAAAGACAATCTTCAATCTCAGTTTCATTTTCATCAGGTCTCACCAGAAGGAGGCTGGGTAAATGAAGAGATGAATTTACTGTATTATTCAAATGATAATGGAATTCAACGTGTATCACAGAGTATGCCATATACAAAATGATCTTATAGTCGATCATAATTAAAAAAAATAAAAGTGAGACGCAGAATAACTCATGTTCTTTCGGTTATTATTGTTTGCTTTGTGTTTGGTCAAGGCTCATTGACAGCTGCCCCCCCCTTTCATCCCTATTTTTTATTGGGGGGCACCTATGGGGCAACGCTTTCGAGTGTTAGCTTTTATCCTCAAATCACTCAATCATTGTTGTTAGGGCGCACAGCAGGTATTACCGGATGTTTTGTGTCTGAACCTCATTTTGGACTTCAATTCGAAGTGAATTATTCGCAACGGGGATGGAAGGAACAGAATGGGAGCAGCTTTTATCAACGGCAATTGAATTATGTTGAAATGCCAATCATGACACACTTCTTTACCAACGGGAGGATAGGATGGTTTCTGAATCTTGGCCCTAAGTTTGGTTATTTGTTATCTGAAAAACCTACCACAAATCTTACTTCTTTAACCAATCCCGAATATACTGCAGCGATATCGTCCCATTTTGATTACGGTATTTGTGCTGGTTCTGGATTTGAACTTCACACGAAACCGTTTAATGTGGTATTAGAAGGGAGATATAGTTATGGTCTGAGCGATATTTTCCCGAATAGATCAACTGATTACTTTGAAAGCTCTGGGAACCAAGTGATATCCATAACTTTGGGACTTATGTTTCGTTTGTAGTATCTGTATTCAAAGGAGCGGGTTCGTTGTCTGCGATTAAAATATATCTTTTGTAATACGAAATCATTAATGTTGTGACAGGCAAGGCAATAATCATCCCAATTATGCCAAGCAATGATCCCCAGATGGATAGTGAAAGTAATATCAGAGCAGGCTTGAGGCCTGTGACTTTTCCCATAATTTTGGGGATCAAATAAAGATTTTGAGCTGCTTCTTCTACCAAGATTATAATCAACAATCCAATCAGCAAAAGTGAAAAGTTTTGTCCTGTTTCTATAGACTTCAATCCTAACAGGAGAACTACCGGAATATATCCGAACCATTGCATATAGGGTACCATATTGAGCAGTCCAATAAACAAACCCATAATGATAGCTAAAGGTAGGCCGAGAATCGAAAACCCAATGGCACAGATTACTCCAACGGAAGCTGCTACTAATGCTTGTCCCCGAAAATAGCGATTCATTCCCTGAGTAAGATCTTCAAACAGTTCTTCAAAAAATGGACGATAATGTTTTGGAATAATAGAGCTCCATCCATTTGTAATTTTATTATAATCAATTAAAATGAAAACGACATACATAAATATCACAAAGACAATCAGTAAATTCAATAACAACTGGAAAGTCCCGGACAATAGGTGCATAAAGTGAGGCTGCATTTTGTTCAATGTTGCTATAAATGTACTGCTACTCATTAATTTTTGCAAATCCTGATATGCATAATGTGTCTGAAGATATGTCTGCCAATCGTTGGGAAGAAATGGAATACGCCATTCCTGTGTTTGAGGGTTTACTAAATAATATTGAATTAATGTTCCTGTATGTTGTATTTCTTGAGATATTGGATTGATTAAAAGTATAATAACTCCAGTAAACACAATTAACAGTAATGAAATAGCAGCAAATACAGAAAGAGCACGATTCTTCAATTTTAGCCGATACTGAAAAAAATCCACCAACGGATTGATCATGTATGCAATTAACCATCCAATAAAGAAAGGAAGCAAGACACTACTTAATCTTTTGAGTAATATGAAAGTGACTAAAAGAATGGCTAATCCTATAATGAGACGGATCACGCGGTCGAATGTGAATGGTTTTCGCATGTATCTTGGTATCATATGCTATGAGTATTAAGAAATAAAACCTTTCTGCAAAGATACAGATATTAAGCATCAAACAGTTCTGAAAAAACTCCCAGCGAATGAATAGTTCCAAAAGTTGGAATATGAATTCGGTAATAGTGTAGAATTTGCTCCAGGATAAGCACTCGCTCATGTCTTGAAAAACCAAACAAATGCATATTTGAATAGTTCATACGCATAAGCTTCTGGAATATCAGACTGTCATCCGGATTTAGAAATGAGGCATGTTGAGGTTTCGTGGGAACAAAAATGCCATTTACCATATCAAAGTATGCTACCGGAAATGATTTGTTGAGATTAGGGTAAAATCCTAAAAATCTTGTCAATTGAAGCAAAAATACCAGATGAAAATTGGCAAAGCCATCGTTTTTAAAATTTAAAGTAATGATAGATTGTTCTATGAAATCATATAATGTTATGTCTGTTTGTGATTCTTTGAAGATGCGATATAAACATTCAGCGATAAAAAAAGCCAGAACATTTTTTACAGGATGAGAGCCCAGAAACGTGATCGTCAATTTTGATTTGATTTCAATAATGCGATGGAGTTCTCTTCCATGGATTAATTCCAACTCTAGTTCAACCACACTTAATGGCTCTAAGAGAGCGCGTTTTATGCCAGATTTAGACCCTTTCGTACTATAAACCATACAATCGATTCGTCCCTTTTCTGCAGTATAAAATGAAATGATTGAAGAACGATCTCCGTAGGGAAGTCGATGTAATACAATGGCAGCTGTTTTTAAGTACATGGATTGATTTCAATATGCACTTCAAAGGTAACTAAAAAAAACGCAAATAACTTTCTTCAAATCAATATGAAGAAAGTTATTTGCGTTAAATAAATCAGAAAAGATTACCATCCAAACGCTTCTTTTACAGCATTATAAACGATATCTCCTTTTATAATATTGAGACCTTTCTTTAATTCGGAGGTTTGCTCGCAAGCTTTTTCCCATCCAAGATTAGCTAATTGTACTGCATATGGCAGTGTTGCATTAGTCAGCGCCAGTGTTGATGTGTAAGGCACTGCTCCCGGAATGTTTGCGACGCAATAGTGTACAATTCCATCAATGGTAAAAGTAGGAGTTGCATGGGTAGTAGGATGTGATGTTTCAAAACATCCCCCTTGGTCTATAGCAACATCAACCATGACTGTCCCCGGTTGCATTGTTTTCAGCATAGCCTGCGTCACCAAGTGTGGGGCTTTAGCCCCTGTTACTAATACTGCGCCGATAATCAAATCGGCATGTTTCACCTCTTCTGCAATTACATATGAAGATGACATTAAGGTTTTTACGTTCGATGGTAATGTCTCAGCCAGATAGCGTAGACGGGGTAACGAAATGTCTGCTAATGTGACATCAGCTCCTAAGCCAGCTGCCATCCATGCTGCCTGTGTTCCAACAACACCTCCTCCAAGAATCAGGACTTTAGCAGGTTTGACTCCAGGGACACCTCCCAAAAGAATTCCTTTTCCTCCTTTTGGTTTTTCCAAGTATTTCGCTCCTTCCTGAATGGACATCCGCCCTGCAACTTCGGACATCGGAATCAATAGTGGCAATGACCTATCAGGGCGCTCTACTGTCTCATAAGCCAGACAAATAGCTCCACTGTCAATCATGGCGCGTGTTAATTTTTCGTCGGACGCAAAATGAAAATAAGTAAATAGAAGCTGCCCTTTTTTGATTAGTTTATACTCAGGTTCGATCGGTTCTTTCACTTTTATGATCATGTCTGCAGCGGCATAAACATCCTCGATTGTAGATAAAATATGAGCTCCGACGGCTTCATATAAACTATCAGAAAATCCACTATTTATTCCTGCATCTTTCTGAATATAAACAATATGGCCGTTTTTGACCAAAGCGGCTACACCTGCTGGCGTTAGGCCAACCCGATTTTCGTTATTCTTAATTTCTTTGGGTGTTCCAATTTTCATACATGTAAATTTTAGGTTGAAATTTGATGATGTAAAGTTGGCATATTTAAACCAAAAGCAACGCAGAAAAAGATTAAAATAATCCCAAATTATCTTGTAAAAAATCTTTTATTCTCAAAATATTGATTGAAAAATTTCGGTTTGAATCTCAATTTGGCTGATAAATAAGAAATAGGATTATTTAACTATTTCGATAGTGTACTGATAAAAAGGATTTTATTGAAAAGATCAATCGTATTAATTTGATTATTATGTATTTGTATTAACAGCTTGAAAGCAAAGCGCATAAGCTTACAACGGTAAAATAGATAAAATCACCCCTTTCTAATGTAAAAAATGTTCGTGATATTTGTGATTCGAAACTGCTAAACGAAGAAGAAATATGAAAACAAATAGTGCCAATGAATTGTGGAAACGGTGTACACAAGTTATTCGTGACAATGTGTCTGAAACAACTTTTTCAACATGGTTTGCCCCAATCATTCCACTTTCATATGAGAACCAGGTTTTCACTCTTCAGGTTCCAAGTCAGTTTTTTTATGAATATATTGAAGAAACCTTTGTCGATCTATTAAGGATGACGATTCATCGCGAGGTTGGTGAAGGCACAAGGTTAATGTATCGCGTGTTAGTTGACCGTAATGCAGGAACCAGTACAACAATTCCAAGTGATGAAAAAGTTAAGCCTTTTGCATCTACTCCTATCCAGAAAGAAAACCCGTTCGTCCGTTCGTCTCAGGTTCAGAATATTGATCCTCAATTGAATCCAATCTACAACTTCAATTCGTTTATTGAAGGAAATAGTAATAAATTGGCCCGTACAGCGGGATTAAGTATTGCGAAAGATCCCGGAACAACTATTTTCAATCCTCTTTTTGTATATGGTCCTTCTGGAGTGGGCAAAACACATTTAGTTCATGCAATTGGAGTGCAGACAAAACAGCTTCATCCGGAAAAACGGGTTTTATATGTATCTGCTAATCTTTTTCAAATTCAATATACAGATGCTGTCCGCAACAATACGGTGAATGATTTTCTCAATTTCTATCAATCAATTGATGTGTTAATTCTGGACGATATCCATGAATTTGCAGGGAAAAACGGCACACAAAACACATTTTTTCATATTTTCAATCACTTACATCAAAACGGCAAGCAGCTTGTCCTGACTTCAGATCGATCTCCTGTTGTTTTGCAAGGATTAGAACAAAGATTGCTTACACGCTTTAAGTGGGGATTGTCGGCAGAAATAAGCCAACCAGATTACGAACTGCGTAAAGCCATTTTGCAACATAAAATATATAAGGATGGGTTAGATATTCCCGATGACGTTGTGACATACATTGCTAAAAATGTTGTGGATAATATTCGGGATTTAGAAGGTGTAATTATTTCATTGTTAGCTCATTCTACACTTACAAATTGTTCGATAGATCTCAAATTGGCCGAAAAGGTTATTGCAGGTATTGTCAATATTAAACCTAAAACAATTACTATTGAGCATATCCGCGATGTGGTCTGTGATCATTTTGGTCTGAAGATTGAAGATATGCTTTCAAAACGCCGTGATCGTCAATTGGCTCAGGCCCGCCAGATTGCCATGTATCTGGCAAAAAATTACACACAGCATTCTTTGTCGGCTATTGGAGCTTCTATTGGGAAACGTGATCATGCTACTGTTTTACATGCCTGCAAGGTAGTTTCTGATTTAATGGAGATTGATAAAACCTACAAAGGATGTATTGAAGAAATACAGCAAAAGATAAATGCTTAGAAATCCTTTTTCGTAGGGCATTAGCGGCATAAAAATAAGGACTGTTTGACAGTTTGGGAGTGATACTTAATCTGTCGTTTATATGGTTTATTAATAAATCTATGATTAGCAAATCAATCTGTAAAATTAGCCTTAATCAAGCCTTTTGCAAGAAATAAGAGTCGAAAATTGTTTTTTAAATAAATCAAAAAAGACTTGCATCTGCAGATAGAAAACGCTACATTTAGCACATTATTTATAACGTGTTTCTAACCTTATAATATCAGACCATTATGACAAGAACGATCACATTTAACGAATTGAGAAGAATTAAAGATAACTTACCTTCGGGAAGTATGAGTAAAATTGCCTCAGAGTTAAATCTCTCTGACGAAACTGTCCGCAACTATTTTGGCGGCCATAATTTTCAAGAAGGGAAAAGTTGCGGTATTCATTTAGAACCGGGTCCGGATGGCGGATTAGTAATGTTAGATGACACAACCATTTTAGATTGTGCATTGCGCATCATTGATGAACACATGGAGCTGGCACATTCTCATCATTAACCAAAAAAGCGACGGAAGAAATTGTTTCTTCCGTCGCTTTTTTTGATTATTCTTCTTGTTGGTTGTGCTTCGGTAAACGGAAACTTACGTATAGATCTATCAAAGTAGATAGACATAACCCTGCAATCCATAGATAGTAATGGACAAACATTCCATAGGCTGATGCCAATAATATCAATGTTGCAAAAGCATGAATCGTATTTAGTCGTTTTGTTTTGAAATTGACGGAGTCAATAGGTAATATAATCCGTACGACTAACAAAAAAACAGCTCCTAATGAGAATAGAAAGGGAGCAACCGCCTGTTTTTCAAAATAGAGGATAGTTCCTATGATTAACAGAATATATCCCAGTCCATATATCCCTTTTAAAATCTGCGTTCGTTTTGTTTCATTCCACTGCATAGATTCTATTTTTCTTCTTTAATGATATAGACATCTTCGTTCTCACGTTTCATCCCATATGTTTCTCTGGCAAATTTTTCCAGATTGGCATTGTTTGTTTTTAGTTCGTTTATTTTTTCTTGATTGCTTTGTATTGTTTTATTATACGTCTCAATTTCCTGTTCCAACCGATGGATTTCTCTTGCATTTTCAATACGTTTTACAAAATTGTCCTCATCAAAAAATGACATGAGAAGAAAGAAAAAAATACCCACAATCCAATATTTATAATGTTGTACATGAGTCAATGAAGCTTTTAATTTAATCCAGAATCGTTTCATAGTACACAATTATTAATATACAATTAGGTACAACTAAAGCAATTTAATTTTGCTATTTAATAAATAGATGGAGCAAATCGTTTCCGTTTGCATAAATCAAAAGTGCAAATAATAGAATCAGACCAACCATTTGAGCATGCTCTAAAAATTTATCGCTAGGTTTACGGCCTGTAACTATTTCATACAATAAGAATAACGTGTGTCCACCATCCAATGCCGGGATCGGTAATATATTCATAAAGGCAAGTATAATGGATAAAAACGCTGTTAACCCCCAAAAACTTTGCCAATCCCATATACTAGGGAAAAGAGATCCGATGGTTCCGAATCCTCCTATTTGTTTAGCGCCCTGTTTTGTAAATACAAACTTCAGCTGTTTAACATACGAGGTTAGCTTGTCTACGCCCATTTCAATGCCTGCTGGGATTGATGCTAGTAACCCATATTCAATATGTTTTGTTTTGAAATACTCAGTGAAAGGCACGAGTTCAACTCCCAGTTTCCCATTTGCATCAATGGCTATTGGTTTGGTCATCTGTTTTCCATTCCTAAAGAATGTCAAAGAAATAGTTTTTCCCTTGTTATCCTGCAAGAAAGACATAATATCCTGTGCTGTATACATTGATTTGCCATTGATAGCTACAACACTGTCTCCTTTTGCCAGACCTGCTGTTGCCGCTGGTGTCTCGTTGACAACTTTATTAATGACAAAAGGTACGCGTGGTGCCATAAATTGTTTTTCATGGGATCCAATTACCTGTTGTGCAAAATTAGACGGTAGCGTTAATTGAACCGTTTTCCCATCTCGCAAAACTTCGACCGTTGAAGCTTCATCGATCAAAATCTTACCAATAGCATCACTTGCTTCATCAACAGGCTTATTGTTTACTGCTAGTAGGATATCCCCATTATGAAATCCATTTTTCAAAGCAACTTCCGAGAATTGCATGCCCATACGGGCATTTTGCAACGGCAGATATTCCTGTCCCCAAGAGAACAGAATCAACGCATAAATGATTAAAGCTGTTAAGAAATTGACCACAACGCCACCAACCATAATCAACAATCTTTGCCAAGCTGGTTTACTGCGAAATTCCCATGATTGAGCTGGTTTTTTCAATGCTTCCGTGTCCATTGATTCGTCAATCATTCCGGCAATTTTGCAATAACCTCCCAAAGGCAACCATCCGATACCCCATTCTGTTTTTTCGGGATGACGGCGCCAGTCATTTTCTTCTAATTCATTTGTGTTTATTTCTTCTAGTTTTGCTTTACCTTTTTCATCTTTTACTATATTGCCTTCACTGTCCTTCATGGGCTGGTACATATCGGGCACATTGGATGCAAAAAACCGGAAATATCTTTTACTGTTAATCTTCTTCATCCGAAACAAGGAAAAAGAGGGATTGAAGAACAGATAAAATTTATCGACACGCGTTTTGAAAATACGGGCAAAAGTAAAGTGCCCCAATTCATGTAGAAATACCAGAATTGAAAGGCTTAAAATCAACTGAGCGGCTTTAATCAGAAAAGTCTCCATTATTTAAATACTTGTTTTAGATTACATATTACACACACTGCCAACAAGCTCTGCGGCAACACAACGCGCTTCTTCATCCGAAGTTACATAATCTTCGTACGAAGGCTTGGCTAAAAAAGTTACTTTTTGCAATGTTGCTTCAATGACGTCAGACATTTGCAAAAACCCAATTTCATCTCTTAAGAAAGCTGCTACAACCACTTCATTGGCAGCATTCAACACACAAGGAGCGTTCCCTTGTTGTTTTATTACCTCAAAGGCTAAGGCTAAATTTCTGAATTTGTGTAAATCGGGTTTTTCAAAGGTCAACTCCGGATAGGCAGTAAAATCAAGACGCGGCCATTTAGATGGAAAACGATTGGGGTAAGAAAATGCATATTGTATTGGTAGCCGCATGTCTGGCAATCCTAGTTGTGCTTTAATGCTACCATCAGCAAATTCTGCCATAGAATGCACGATAGATTGCGGATGTACTAATACTTCAATTTGACTGGATTCAAGGCCAAAAAGCCATTTTGCTTCAATCACTTCAAAACCTTTATTCATCATGGTTGCTGAATCAATCGTGATTTTAGCTCCCATGTTCCAATTGGGGTGTTGCAATGCTTCGTTTTTGGTTACTTTGGATAAATCATCCTCATGTGTTGTACGAAAAGGGCCTCCCGAAGCGGTCAGGAAGATTTTTTCAACTGGGTTATCTCCTTCTCCAACCAAACACTGGAAAATAGCTGAATGTTCAGAATCGACGGGAATAATTGCCGCATGATGCTGTTTTACCAATGAATAAATTAATTCCCCGGCTACCACTAATGTTTCTTTATTAGCTAATGCAATGGTTTTCCCCGATTTAACCGCAGAGAGTGTGGGAAGCAGCCCTGCATATCCTACCATCGCTGTGAGAGCAATATCTACTGCCTCCATAGCAGCGATTTGAGCTATGGATTCAATGCCGGAATAAACATGAATGGGTAAATCGCTTAAAGCGTCTTTTAGTTTGAAATAATGAACAGGATTCGCTATTGCCACTACCGCAGGTAAAAAATGGCGCGCTTGCTGAATCAATAAGTCTACATTGTTGTTGGCCGTTAGCGCATATACTTCAAAATTTTCGGGATGAGCGGATATAACCTCAAGCGCTTGCGTGCCAATTGATCCAGTTGATCCCAGAAGAGCAATTTGTTTTGGTTGTGACCTGTTCGTATTATATATCATAATTTATTTAGGACATTTTAGAAAATCAGCATGCCGGAAACATCCTGTGATTGAATTTGAAAATACAGGAAGATTTGAATTCTCTTCTTAATTTGAGCGTGCATGATGGAATTGATTCTCTTTTTTTCATTGGTCATCAAAAGCCTGTTTTCGCTCTGATTTTCTGTTAGTCTTTCCACTGTTTTTGTTTATCGTTGGAGCTTTGACATGTCTTGATAAAATCTGGCTTAAAGGCGTCAAATTTATTAAGGATGAAACCACAAGGACATAGCAAACACTAAACCAGAAAAGTACAAAGAAAAACATGTTCAGACCGTTGATCTCTCACAAAAATATTTCAACATCAATGTAGTAACGTGTTATTCCAAAAATATTTCTATGTATATCTATATGCAAAGATAGCACTATTTTCTCACTCTGTGAAAGTAACTCGGATTGCCTGCAAAGAGAGTTTATAAGATGAGTAATGTTATTTTCAGTGATTTCTGCTTTTAAGAAATATTGCAGCTTTGAACCCACTCACGCTTTCCCAATGGATGCAAGAAATTATGTTTACCTTTGTTCTTTATTCTACATTTGTCTCCAAGTAGTCGTTGATTTACTCTTCGATGCTTACAAATCATTATGCTTCAGTTAAACATGGATTACTTTGAGTTACACGCTTTATTAAAAAACAAGATTTCTGAGCAAGTAGAAGTCATTGATATTGATGACAAAATCTTAGTTCAGAATTATTGGTTTCAATCGGAAAACTGGGAAATCTTGCAAGGCCATTCTCCTATTTATTGTAAAGAACATCAGGTCGAGTTTTGCGATGAAGTATTTCATACCGATATTGGCCATTCGGAAGAAGGTTTGGACGTTATCGATTGTGATGTAAAAGAGAATAAACGGTTTATCATTCACGTATTTGTACCAAAGCATCAGAAAAAAAGCACAGATGCGATTTTAATGTTTCATGGATTCAATGAAAAATCATGGGACAAATATTTTCCATGGGCATACAAACTTGCTACGCAAACGCACCAATGTGTTGTATTGTTTCCCATAGCTTTCCATATGAACAGGGCTCCATCTTTATGGAGTACAAGGCGTTGTATGCATGAGATAAGTCTGGAACGGCAGAATGAGTTCCCGCATTTGCTTGCATCTTCTTTTTCGAATGTTGCCATTAGTACGCGTCTGCAGGCAAAGCCACAACGATTTATCTGGTCAGGGTTACAAACCTATTATGATATAGTACAGTTTATCCGGCAATGCAACGAAGGTAAATATCCTGAGATTGCACCTCAAACGCAGTTTCACTTTTTTACCTATTCCATTGGCGCTTTTCTGGCTCAAATACTAAAGATTACCAATTACGAAGGTTATTTTACCGGCACAAAACTGTGTGCATTTTGTGGTGGAGCTACGTTTAACCGATTTACTCCCGTTTCGAAAGCGATTCTTGACAGTGAAGCCAATGTTGCTTTATACTCGTATTTAATTGAACATCTGGAGAGCCATTTGCGTCATGAAAAAAGACTATATCACTATCTGGAAGAACATTCCGAAGGTCAGTCTTTCCGTATGATGCTGAATTTTAATTATAACAGGCTTCAGCGCGAAAAGCTGTTTAAGCAATATAGTAAAGATTTCTTTGCAATTGTTTTGGAGAATGACAGCGTCATCCCCGCTTACGATGTGGTGAGTACCTTGAAGGGCGCCCTACATGCTGTTCCGACCCATGTGCTGATTACCAATTTTGATTATCCGTACACGCATGAAACACCTTTCCCTTTGAAGGAGAAGATAAAGGAAAGTGTCGAAAATGCGTTTAACTGGACTTTTGATCAGTTTATTGCATTTTTAAATAGCTGAATCAGAAAATAATAAACTGGGACAGAAACTCTTTGTCCCGGTTTATGATTGAATTTAATGAATGACGAACGGTTCTCCCTTCTCCGGAATTTCAATATCATGAAATCCGATCTTTTCTAACTCTTTGGCATAAAACTCCTGCGTTTGAAATTCTCCGTGAACTAAAAAGGTTTTCCTGATTTTTTGTGGATCCTGACATCCAAGGAATTCCTTCATTTCGTTATAATCGCCATGTCCTGATAACGATTCAATTTTTTCAATATGCGCTTTAATAGGGTGTTTTTCGCCGAAAATAGAAATTTCTTTTACGCCAGTCTGTATGCGGGCTCCTAATGATGATGGCGTACAATATCCTACAATTAAAATGGTATTTCGTTCGTCTTCAATGTTATTAGCCACATGGTGTTTAATACGACCGGCTTCCATCATCCCCGATGCCGAAATAATAACGCATGGCTTTTGGTAATCATTCAGCTTTTTCGATTCTTCGACATTCTTTATGTAATGTAATCCGTTAAATCCAAAAGGATCAGGATCAAACGCGATAGTGTGCTTCACATCCTCATTCATACATTCGGGATGCAACCGATAAATGTCTGTTGCATTCACCGCGAGCGGACTATCGACATAGATGTCAATCTTCGGCAATTTGCCTTCATTGTAAAATTTATTCAGCATATAGACAATCTCTTGTGTACGGCCAATGGCAAATGATGGAATGATTAACTTTCCACCCCGTTCTACACATGTTTCTTTGATTACCCTTAATAATTCATTTGCCGTGTCATGTTCGGCAGGATGTAACCGGTCTCCATACGTGGATTCGGTAATAAGATAATCGCATTGAGGGAACGGATCCGGAGCGCGTAAGATTCGATTATGCGGACGTCCAATATCTCCTGTGTAAGCAATATGAATCTTTTCCCCGTTCTCCTTGATTTCCAGATTCACTACGCTGCCGCCCAACAGATGGCCGGTATTGGTAAATTTTACATTGATCTTGTCGTTGATATAAAACCGGCGATCGCGCGCTACTCCGATAAAAAGTTCCATACATTTTTCTGCATCTGTCTGGTCATAAATGGGAGCGACGGGAGGTAATTCCTGACGTGCTCTTTTTTTGTTGAACCATTTTACGTCCAATTCCTGAATGTGAGCGCTATCCGCCAGCATGATGGAACATAAATCGCGGGTAGCATTCGTGCAAATCACTGACCCCCTGAATCCTAGTTTGTAAGCATATGGAATTAGTCCCGAATGATCGATGTGGGCATGCGATAAAATGATATGATCAATGGTCGCTGGATCGAATCCAAGATCGCGGTTCATGGCATCGGTTTCCAACCCTTTCCCCTGGAACATGCCACAATCGAGTAAAATACGTTTACCATCTTCGGTCGTAATTAAATGTTTACTGCCGGTTACTTCGCGCGCTGCGCCAAAAAATTGAATTTTCATACGATAATCTTTTTATATTTTATGAATGGATGAACTCGCATGTCACCTTTTGGATGCAAGATTACAAGCTTATTTTACGATCAAAAAAAATTGATAGATACATTTAATATCAGATTTAATGAAACAAATTTGTATTCAGAGTATGGCAAGCCGGTTTTTCTCCCTGGTTCTCATAATAGTGTTGATGATAGGCTTCAGCTTTCCAAAATGTACTTACCGGGATCAACATCGTAGCAACATTATATCCTTTATTTGTAAGAAAACGAATTAATTCTTCGGCCGTCCTGCGCTGATTTTTTGAACCATAAAAAATAACCGAACGGTACTGAGGTCCGATATCAACTCCCTGACCATTTGTTTGCGTAAAATCGTGCATTTCGAAAAATAGCTTTGCCAAATCCTCATAGGAAACAACCTGAGGATTATACTCCACCTTGACGGTTTCGAAATGGCCTGTTTTGTGGGAGCTGACCTCTTCGTATGTCGGATTCTTCACATGTCCGCCCATGTAGCCTACTGTAGTGTTGACCACCCCTTTTTGGTGCATAAAAAAATACTCCGTTCCCCAGAAACAACCGGCTGCAAAATAAGCTGTCTTTAATGTAGCGGCACTGTCGGGGACAAATATCATTGCAATGGAATTAATGCAATATCGTTTTTCTTTGGGTGTAAAACCTTCATTTAAGAACAGATGGCCTAAGTGAGCTCCGCAATTGGCGCATATAACTTCCATGCGATGTCCGTCAGGATCAAGTTGCAATTTTACAGCTCCTTTGATTGCATCATCAAATGAAGGCCATCCACAACCGGAAGCAAATTTATCACTCGACCGAAACAAGGGAGCATGGCATTGTTTGCAGTAGTAAGTTCCCCGGGTAGTTGTGTTTACATAATTTCCGGTAAATGGGGCTTCAGTGCCACGATGCAGCATCACTTGCGCTTCTTCCGGCGTTAAATGGACGTAATGTGCCGGATTGCGGATTTCTGTCAATGTGTCGTTGTGGGTTTGACATTGGCTCGTACAGTTTAAAGCCAGCGTCAGAATAAAACCCAAAAATATTTTGATGTTCATATGGTTGCAATTTCTATAATTTCTAGTTTCAAGCCTGTGGGGTATTTTCCATCAAACTGTTTTTTATTTGTCTGGGAAAGCTATTCTTTCCCTTTTTTTAAAAGTATGCCAATACCTTTTCCCAATTTCTCTATAGCTTCCATACTTTTTACCAAGGGTTCGGAAGAGACTTCTTCATAGCTTTCCGTTTTTTCAGCATGCTCATTTTGTTGTGGATAAATAAGAATTTTGCTGTTTTTTTGAAAATACTTATTGATCTTCACGACAGCAGTATCTAAATAAGACAAGTATGAAACCGATCCTTTACGGGCTCCTACCAGGATTAATAAATCATCGGATTTGATATACCGGCTCAAGACTAAAAAATCTTCCCAATCTTCGAAAAGATGAAAAGTTATCGTTATATGAATATTTCTTCCTTTCAAAGCTTTATGAAAATCGTCATATGTTTTTTTGTCTCCGTAAAAATCGATGGGAGACGTTAATTCATTAGCAATGATACTGATTTTTTTTATCCAAAATTCAAATCCTGGTTCAAGTTCTGCTAGGGGAGGAGTTAACAGGATGATACGCTTATGCGCTACTAAAGGATGTGCAAAATAAGATATAAAGAGATTTTTATCGGTATAGTTGATGATGTTTTCTGTCTTTTCGTTTAATATTTTGGAGAAAAATCCGGTTCGTTGAGGCCATCCTACTACTATCAGATCAGCCATAATTTCACGCGCGATGCGCGTGATTCCACTCAGTGCATTGTGATCAATGGTTGTAATGACATTGGTTTTAATCTCTGCTGCAGAAGCCTGGCGTACAAAATCTTCAAGCTTCTTCCTTGATTTAATCATATTGAACTCGGCCTCATTGTTATTCGGCACTACGGTTAAAACAGAGACCGGATGAACAGCCTTTTTATCTTTAATCAGCATGACAAATTCAAGCAATTTGTGCATATTATCCACATTTGCCACAGGCAACAAAATGTGTTCGTGCTTCATTATTTCTAATGTTTTGCTGTCCAACTGATCTGATTCTCCGCTGATCACCATTCGTTTTGCTGCACGTTCCGTTGCAAATGATGCTACGATGGATGAAATCAGAATGAGCAGGATGGTTCCATTCAGGATATCCTGATTTAAAATGCCGGCACGATATCCAACGATGATAATCGCTAATGTTTCGGCAGCGTGAGCATTACTCAACCCGAAAATAATTTGACGTTGATCGCGTGAGTAGTGAAAGCTTATTTGGGTAATCCACGCAGCTAGCCACTTACTGAAAATAGCGACTACAGAAAATACTACCGTAACAATAATGACTGTTGTTCCATTAAAAATTACATTGACATCGACCAGCATCCCTACCGAAATAAGAAAGAACGGGATGAACAATGTATTCCCGATAAAATCAATACGATTCATTAACGCTGACGATGAGGGTATCAGTCGGTTGAGTGCAATACCGGCAGCAAAAGCTCCGATAATGGGTTCAAATCCGGCGACGGTTCCCAAAAAGGCAGCAAAAAAGACAACAGACAAAACGAATATGTATTGTGCATATTTTTCGTTTTCCAATTTGCGGAAAAACCATGTTGCTATTCTGGGAATGATAACGAATAAAATAATGGAAAAAATAATCAGTGAGATGGTAGTTCTAATCCAGAATTCATGATTTAATTCCCCAAGTTGATTTTCTTTGATAATGGAAAGAATAATGAGGACTGCCGTATCTGTCAGAATTGTTCCGCCAACTGTAATAGCAACTGCTTGGTTCTTGGCCAGACCAAAGCGACTTACAATTGGATATGAAATCAGCGTTTGTGTTGCGAACATGGCTCCAACTAAAGAACTGGCGTTAAAACTATAGCCAAATCCATAATAACATATTGGAAATCCAATGATAATAGGGAGAAGGAAGGTCAGCATACCGTAAATAATGCTTTTATGCTGATTGATTTTGAACTCATTCAAATCAAGCTCCAGACCAGCAATAAACATGATATAAAGCAAGCCAATGGTGGAAAATAATTCGACGGCTGAGGTCTGTTCTAAAATATTGAGGCCATGAGGACCGATGATAACCCCGGAAAGAATCAAACCGATAATTCCAGGGATACGTAACCGCTTCAGGACAATAGGCGATAGGAGGATGATTAATAAAATCAACGAAAAAATCAATATCGGATTTGTCAGCGGTAGTGTAAATTGTTCTTGCAGTTGCTTGAAAAAGTAAAGCATGTCAATGTTTTATCTGTTTTTCAATTTGATTGTAACCGGACAGGCTGCTCATTATTGTTTATAAACGCATGACTCAGTAACAATACCATTTAGTTTATTCATATGTTTACAAAAGTACGACAAAAAGAGCTGAACCCGCCAAAACAAAAAGATAAATTGAAGGAAAGTAAGTATTTTCAAGAAAGAAAATTGTTGGATGATATTGCGCATCTCTTTTGGGATGAATTCATATGATAATGATTTCATTGCTACTGGTCATACGGAATTCGCAAGCCAAGAATGTGATTTGAAGAGAAGTGTTTGTCAATATATATTGCATAAGTGCCTAAAAAGATTGTTTCACGCTGATATGAAGTATAGCGCTGCGACTTGAAGAAGGCATTTTATGCATGAAATGCAGCAATGTTTGATCACGTTAAAAAAAGGATTGTTCACAGGAGGATGTCTATTATTTTATTGAAGTTGGTTTTGCCGAATCCACAAGCATATTTGGCAAACGGCTTATAATATCCTAATTTTGCAATCTGTTTCCTGTGGATACTTTACATAAACCATCTTTTTTTCTATGTATATCATCAGTAAAGAATTTCATTTTTCAGCCAGTCATGCTTTGTCCCGTTTACCTGACGATCATCAATGCCGGAGGGTGCATGGTCACAATTATGTAGCGACGATGTTTTTCCGTTCGGCTACGTTAAACGAAACAGGGTTTGTTATTGATTACCTTGATTTGGATTCGATTAAACAATATGTTGATGCATATCTCGATCATCAGCATCTGAATGATATTTTACCTTTTAATCCTACGGCTGAAAACCTTGCCAAATATTTGTTCGATATTTTTCAACCGAAGTTTAAAGAGTTGTTTAAGGTTGAAGTTTCTGAAACGCCGAAAACAAAGGCTATCTATGAAATCGATTAAACCATTGCGGATTGTTGAAATCTTTTATTCCATACAGGGCGAAGGGGCAAATTTTGGTAAACCTGCTGTTTTTGTACGGTTAGCCGGATGCAATAAAGATTGTTGGTTTTGTGATACCGATTGGCATCAGGGCATTTCCATGGCGGTGCAGGAGATCGTGAACGTCGTGCAACAATATCCTTCCAGAATGATTATTTGGACGGGAGGCGAGCCGACGCTGCAACTTACGGATGACGTACTCGAATGTTTTGATGGTTATTATCATTGCATAGAGACCAACGGGACAAACAAGGTGCCTTCTAAAATTGATTATATTGCTTGCAGTCCTAAAGTGACGGAGGAAGAGCTGCGTAAGAATTTTATTTCTGTAGATGAATTTCGTTTTCCGATTGGAGTAGGGGAGTTACCCCCCCCTATTGAAGCATTGCCTCCAGCTACCAACTATTTTGTCAGTCCTTTGTTTTTGGGAGAAGAAAAAAAACGGTTTGAAAAAAGCGAGGCGAACATGCAATATTGTATTGAGTTTGTGAAACAAAATCCCCAATGGAGGCTGTCGGTACAGATGCATAAACTATTACATGTTGAATAAGGGGGCTGATCCCCTTTTTATGCTTGTTTGAAAGATTGACCATACCTGTCCATTCCTTCCTCTTTGATGTATATCGTCAGCCATTTGAAAGTACGGAAAAATAGTTACTTTTGCATGTTTATTTGATATTTATGCAACTGTGATGTTGCACATGCTCCGATGATTCATTAAACCATTCCCTATGAATAAATTTATTCCTTTTAAGCGCCTGCTAATTATTGCTTTGGTTTTGCTTTTAAGCAGTGCGACGTTGCCATTAACGGCACAAACCCTTGATCCTTTGGTTGCTCATATTGATTCGACGGTAAATCCAGGAGATAATTTCTTCATGTTTGCCAATGGCCGTTGGTTTAAAGATCATCCTATCCCACCTTCCGAACAGTCCAATGGAATTTTTCAGACCATTCAGGATACCATTAATGCCCAGATTCATGATGTTTGTGTTTCGTCTTCTACACATAAAAATGAGGTAAAAGGAAGTGCAAGACAAAAAATAGGTGATTTCTATTATACGGGGATGGACAGTGTTGCATTGAATAAAAATGGAATTTCGCCATTAAAACTCTATTTTTTGCGTATCGATCGAATTCAAAACCGAAAAGAGCTGATGCAGGCTGTAGCTTTTTTGCAAACCGTGGCAGCATCTCCTATGTTTAGCTTTTATGTTGGCCCGGATGATAAAATAAGCAGTAAGAATGCGATCCATTTGTCGCAAGGGGGATTAAGCCTGCCTGACCGGGATTATTATTTTGCAACAGATAAGCAGGCTGTTGAAGTACGCAAGCAATTTGTACTTTATCTGCAAAAGCAATTCCGCAATATGGGTTATGCGCCGGCAAGAGCCAATCTGGCAGCAGAACAGGTCATGAAACTGGAAACAGCTTTGGCAAAAATTTCCCGCGAACGTGCCGATACACGTGATCCGTTGAAAAATTATAGTAAAATGTCTTTCGCACAACTCGAACATCTCGCTCCACATCTTGATTTTGCTGCGTTTTTCCAGGCCGTAGGTCTTCCTCCGGTGGATTCGGTCATTGTGGGTCAGTCTGAATTTCTTACGGCTGAAAACAATATGATGTCCACCATTTCGCTTGCAGTGTGGAAAGATTATTTGAAATTCCAGTTGTTGAACAATTTATCGGACTATCTGAACGATGTTACGTATCGCTTGTCATTTGATTTTTATGCCAGAACATTACGCGGTATTCAGGAACCCCGTCCCCGCTGGAAGAGGGTGACGAACGAGACGAATAGCGCTTTGGGCGATCTGGTTGGTCAGGTATATGTTACCGACTATTTACCTAAAGGCACAAAAGCCAAACTATATGAGATTGGTCATCGCATTAAAGAGATTTATGCCGAACGTATTAAGCATCTTGACTGGATGACGCCGGATACGAAAACGAAAGCTTTGCATAAACTGGATGTGATGATCATGAAAGTAGGCTATCCAGATAAATGGAAAGATATGAGTGCGTTGCAAATAGATCGGTCGTCATACGTCAACAATGTTATCCGGGCTAACGAATGGGCTATGCATTATATGATTGCAAAATATGGTAAGCCTGTTGACCGAACGGAGTGGGACATGGAGCCACAGACCTATAATGCTTATTATAATCCATCCAATAACGAGATTGTCGTTCCGGGATGTAATATATTAGTTCCAGGCTACGAGCATAAAATGGCTGATGATGCTATCTTGTATTCCATTATTGGTGGTTCAACATTTGGGCATGAAATGACGCATGGATTTGATGATCAGGGAAGCAAATATGATGCTGAAGGAAATCTACATAATTGGTGGACGCCTGAAGATAGCACCAGGTTTTATGCTAAAACGAGAATGCTTGCTAAGCAGTTTGATAAATATGTGGTGGTGGATAGTTTGCATGTCAACGGAGCGATGACATTAGGAGAAAATATTGCAGATCTAGGTGGTATCACTATGGGCTATCAGGCTTTTCAGCAAACCAATCAATATAAATCGAATGAAAAGATTGCCGGATTGACACCGGATCAACGTTTTTTTCTGGGTTATGCAATGGCCTGGATGGTTCATATGCGACCGCAAGCCCTGGCTAATCAGGTTCGCAGCGATGTGCATTCTCCTGCCAAATACCGGGTTAACGGGCCATTATCTGATTTAGATGCCTTTTACAAGACATTCCATGTCCATAAAGGTGACGCAATGTGGTTGCCGGATTCACTAAGAGTAAAAATATGGTAGGAATTCCATATTCGGTGGAGAAATAAAAAATCCCGTTCTCCTTATGTAATCAAATAAGAGAACGGGATGTTAAAAAACTACCTATTAGCACACATAACTGATTTTATAAATGACAGCGCTCTACAAATTGTTGATATGCCTGTTGCCATTGCTCTTTGTCTTGAGGTAAAAAGGATTCAAGCTTTGTGGAATTCCTAACAAACTTCCTGATTTCTTCTAGGTTTTGGAAATAGCCTGCTGTTTTTGCCTGAATCATTATATTTCCAATAGCCGTTGCTTCGGCGGGGCCAGTTTCCACTTCGATGCCAAGCGCATTTGCCGTTAGCTGGTTAAGAAATGAATTCCGGGATCCACCTCCGATAATGTGTAATTTCTCGATAGGAAACGAAGCAAAAGACTGCAAGGAATTGAAAACATGTTTATATTTAAGAGCCAGACTTTCAAAAATAGATCTTACATATTCCCCTATTGTATTGGGTTGCTCTTGTCCTGTTGATTTGCAATAGGCTATAATGGCCAGAGTCATACTTGTAGGGTTGCTGAACATTGCATCATCAGGATCAAAACAATACTGAAAGGGAGTTGCATTTTGTCCCATCGCCATTAATTCGTCGTATGAATAAACATGTTGTTTATCCCACTCTTTACGACATTGTTCCAGAATCCACATACCCGTGATATTTTTTAGGAAACGTATTGTTCCGTCCACGCCGCCCTCATTGGTAAAATTAGCCTGTTGAGAACGTGCATTTATGATAGGTTCCGGTACCTCAATACCCATCAGTGACCATGTTCCTGAACTGAGATAAGCAAAATTAGAATTCATTGCCGGAACTGCAACTACAGCTGAGGCGGTATCATGTCCACCAACAGCTACTACAGGAACTTCGTTCAATCCAGTTTCTGAGGCAATATCTTTGGTTAGCGTTCCGACAACATGTCCCGAAAACATCATTTCATCCGGAAATTTGGAACGTTTAATATTAATCAGGTCGAGCAATTCAGGGTGTAAATTCTTTGCTATAGGATCTAATAATTGCGACGTAGATGCAATGGTATACTCCATGATTTGTTTTCCTGTGAGTAAATATGAAATGGCATCCGGCATGAATAGCAATTTGTTCGATGCTTTTAACTGAGATGAATGGCGCAATTGTAATGCATATAATTGAAAAATGGTATTAAAATCCATTGTTTGGATTCCAGTTTTTTCGTATAATGCATCGAGTGGCATTTGGTTCGCAAATGACTCTGTGTTTTCCTTTTGCGTATAGTTTCGATACGAAAACGGGAGACCCATTAACGCTCCGTCGTCTCCCACAAAGGCAAAATCAACTCCCCATGTATCAACACCGATGGAAACAGGCTGAATACCCTTGTTTGTTGCAAGGGATAAGCCTTCTTTGATATGAGAAAACAGTTGGAAAATATTCCAATAAAATTGTCCATGAATGTTGACCAATACATTGGGAAACTTAAGAATCTCTTCTAAAACTAACTTGTCTTTTTTGAGAGTGCCACAAATAACTCGTCCGCTGGTAGCTCCCAAATCAACTGCTAAAAATGATTTTTGACTCATTGAATTTATATTATTGATGCATTAATGACGGGAAAATACAAGAGAAAATTAATATCGCCAGCCCGATGGTAAGGACTAAAATCGTTGTTCTTTTTGAACCTAGCCATTCTTTGAGGACAATACCCCAGAAATTGCTAAAAAGAATATTGAGCGACATTAAAATGCTCCATGAAAATGCCATCATTATGCTGCCTTCCTGAAAGAAACTTTTCCCTAAGGCCAACCCAAAGAATTGTGAATACCAAAGAATACCCGCTAAAGCACAAAATAATAGGTTATTCAATAGTAACGGTTTGGAAACCGAAACGTATTCTTTTAGCGTTTTGTGTTTAATATTTTGGCTTAAGCAATAGATAGCGTTGGTTATAAATCCTCCGACGGTAACCATAAGTACGGCTGGTAATCCTGCATATAAAGCCTTAGCACCAGTAGTAAGAGCTGCTGTTTTTATCGGTTCGCCGGCCTGTAACCCAAGGCTAAAACAGGCGCTCATGATTCCTGCCAGCAATGCTACCAGCAATCCTTTTCCTAAAGCAAAATCTTTAATGGCCGCTTTTCTTTGTTCTTCAGTCATGTTTTTTGCCCGTAAACTTCCTGCAAATCCGATGACTGCAATTCCTGCAATGGCAATACTAACACCAATCAGTAAAATCAACCCTGCTCCTTTGAAAAGATTGGTTCCACCCATAACAGCTGGTATCAAGGTGCCGAAAGCGGAACATGTGCCTAAAGCGATAGATTGTCCCAAAGCGATACCTAAATAGCGCATGCTTAAACCGAAAGTCAATCCGCCAACTCCCCATAAAATGCCAAATGCCATGGCTTTAATAGCAGCTCCGTTTCCACTGGCAAGAATACTGCCAAGGCTTGAACCGTGAGGAACAGCAAGTAAAGCCCCCAAATATGGGAATAGCAACCACGCAAAAATACCTTGTACCAACCAAAAACTTTCCCACGACCAGTTCTTAATCTTGTTGATTGGAACATAGGAACTCGATTGTCCCATGCTGCCCAGTGCTATGATGATTAACCCAAATATTGTGTTCATGATGCTGGTATTATACTAGGAAAAGGATAACAAATATAGAAAATTGTTCTTAATTAAATGCGTCTACTCGTTACTTGTTTCTCATATTCATTGATTTCTGAAATAAATTCAATACCAACAGGAACATGATTAATATAACAGAAATAGTCATATACATCACCCCATGGCAATGCTTTGGCTTCTTCCAGTAATGCCAGGCGTTCGAAATATTGACCGTTTGCTTCGTATTTACGCAACATATTGATTGGCTCAAGAAGTGCTTGCAAGAATGCTTTTTGTGTTGCTCTGGCTCCGATCACATAGGCTCCTATACGATTGATGGATGCGTCAAAATAATCCAATCCTACATTGACACGATTGAGAGCATTTGCCCTTACTATTTCTTGTGCCAACATGATGACGCTTTCATTTAAAACTACAACATGGTCGCTATCCCAACGTACAGGGCGACTTACGTGTAATAATAATTCAGGCGTGTACAAAAGCAGAGAGGAAATTTTATCATATATTTCTTCTGTGGGGTGAAAATGGCCTAAATCCAATGTCGCCATTATCTGGTTTTGAACAGCATATCCCATATAAAACTCATGAGATCCAGCTGTGAAACTTTCAAGGCCTGTTCCAAATAATTTACATTCAACGCTATCTTTTACATTTTCAAATTTATATGCAAAGATTTGATCAAGAGAATCTTTAAGGTACGAACGATATAGGAAACGATCTACGGTCATATCTTTTTGTCCGTCGTGAACCCATAAATTGTGGCAAGCCTTGCTTCCAAGCTGTTTCCCCATTTCATCAGCGATACGTCTGCTACGGATAGTATGTTCAATCCAGAAATCACGAATCGTTTTATCACGATGCGAAAGAGTTTGGTCTCCGCTTTTAGGATGAGAAAAACTGGTACTGTTGAAATCAAGTTTTAAGTTATTGGCTTTAGCCCAATCAATCCAGCTTTGAAAATGCTCAGGTTCGATTTGATCCCGGTCAACTTTCTTTCCTCCAAAATCGCCGTAAATTGCATGCAAACTTAAGCGATGGTTTCCAGGAAGGAAAGTTGCTACTTTTTCAATATCCTGACGAACCTCGTCAATGCTACGGGCTTTCCCAGGATAATTTCCTGTAGCCTGAATGCCTCCGGAAAGTTGTGCATTTGAATTTTCAAACCCAGTCACATCATCTGTTTGCCAGCAATGTAACGATAAAGAGATGCCTTTTAATTGTTTTAAGGCATTGTCAACATCAACGCCAATAGCTTCGTATTTTTCTTTTGCATAAGCAAACTTTTGCTCTATCCCTAATGTATTTTTCATTCCTATTCTATGTTAATAGTGTTATTGTATAAATTTTTGGTAAAAGTAGAACAACTTCATTTTACTATAATTGAAGGAATTGATACTTCATCTTTGGTTTTTGATAAATGTTTGAATGGAGGATGTACAGATCGTACCATTTGTATAATATAGTGCTTATATTTGCGGGGCAAAAAGAAAAGAACCCCATGGAAACGCCGTCAAATGATTCTATAAGGCTAAAATATCTCGTAACAACTGAGCGGGATTTATTATGGGGGCTTACTGTTACGACGGTTGGTTCGCATCAGATTACAAAGCAATTTGATGTATATCCTCCTCATTGTGGCCATCCTGATAAATACTTCTTTCTGTTCGAAGAAGGCCGCATTCTTAATGAATTTCAGCTTGTTTATATTACTCAAGGAAGTGGTCGTTTTTATACCTCACAACATGAATGGATTGAAGTGAATGAAGGCGATATTATTTCTATACTTCCTTCAAAATGGCATAGCTATACTCCCAACAAAAAAACAGGATGGAGTGAATACTGGATTGGGTTTAAAGGCCCTTCCATGGATCAAAGGTTGTTGAATGGTTTTTTATCCCAACACAATGGAATTTATAAGGTTGGGTTGAGGGATGAAATCCTTTCATTGTATCAACAGGCCATAGAAGTTGCCACGAAAGAAAGCATTGCTTATCAACAAGTGTTGGCAGGGATTGCCAATCATATTCTTGGTTTAGCTTTAGCATATGATCAGGAACAACAATTTGAAAACTATGCAGTTGTTCATATGACCAAAGCAAAAATGATCATTCGTGAAAACCTGTACTACAAGATTACTCCTGAAGAAGTTGCGGAACAATTAAATATGAGCTATTCGTGGTTTCGTAAAACATTCAAGGAATTTACAGGTCTTTCACCGGCGTGTTATATTCAAACCCTAAAAATGCAGGCGGCTAAGGATGCGCTACTTTCTAGCAATCTGTCTATTAAAGAGATTGCCTTTAATCTCCATTACGATAATACTGAACATTTTTCCACGCAATTCAAAAAACATATTGGATCTTCTCCGAAAGAATACCGTCTGAAACATGGTAAGTAATCTATGGCATATCCATTTAATCTTCTACTTGGTTGATATATTTTGGATGTAACATGGTTATTTGCAGAACTATAGCTATTACAACGACAATGCTTAAAAGAGCAAAGTTGTTCCCTAGGTTTCCTTTATCTGCAGACTCTCCTAAAAAGCTTGTAATTACAGCACCAGAAGCAATACCCGCCAAATTCAGTAATCCATATCCTGTAGCCCGATAACGAGGGGAAACAAATTGGCACAGAATTGGCATATTGTTTACGTCAAAAATGCCAAAGCCAAGGCCGAAGAGGAGTGATCCTGTCAAAATAGGAATAACATTATGTCCATAACCGATCAAAATTAATCCTGGAACAGTTAGCCCCAAACCAATTGCTCCAGTGAATATTCTGCCTTTTATATTTATCTGAACCCATTTGTCAGAGGCAATGCCTCCTAGTATAACACCTGAAAAGGAGGCAATTGCCATACTGATAGTGGCCATAGGACCTGCTTGGGTCATGTTGATATGCAAGCTATCGGAAAAAAGGGTTGGAAGCCAGTTTTTTGTTGCCCATCCAGGTAGACTTGGTGCTGAAAAATAAAATAGAATGACCCAGAATGATATATTTCCAAGCAGTATCCCAAAACTTTTTATCAACATCTGAAACTCTTTCGTAATAGGCGAAGATTTGGGCTTCTCAGGGATGTAAGTCTTCTTTTCTTTTAGGAATAGAATTAGAATCAGGCTATAAACCAATCCGATCCAACCAAACGAATGAAACGTAATCCGCCAGGAAAAATCACTGGCTATCAAAGCTCCAAACCCTCCAAATGCTTGTCCAAGATATATTCCGGTAGTATGAATGCCAATAGCTGTAGATCGTGTTTTCCCTTCATGATAATCGGCTATTAGGGCTAATCCTGCCGGAATATAAAAAGCTTCACTTATCCCCATGATGGCTCTTAACCAATAAAGTTCATCAAAGGTCTTTGCATAACCCATGAGTAAGGTAACTCCTGACCAAATCAGCAGGCTAAACACAATCAACCATTTGCGATTAATACGATCAGCTATAACTCCTGAAATAGGACTCATAAAGGCGTATATCCACAAAAAGATAGCCATTAATCGTCCAAAGTTTTCTGCTGATACGAGTTCTGGAATATCTGTCATCATAGATGGTTTCATTGTAGAAAGCATCTGGCGATCCAGATAATTGAGCAGAGCAACTACCCAAAGCATTATTACAACTAACCAGGGATAAATGTTTTTATTTTTCATGTTTTTCGATTTGGATGCGGTGGCACAGTGAATGCTCTACTATAAATCTAATGATTCGATAGCAGCCCGGATTTTATTTCGTTGTTCATCTCCAAACTTATTGAAAGGAGCCGCAATAAAATCATTGCAAATATGTAAGACAGAAAGTGCACACTTCACCCCCTTTAAATAGCTGGACCCATAACTCCCAACCGTATATATGTTTGAACTGATCTGCATCACTTTCTGATGAAGCCTTTGCACTTCTTCAATATTTCTGGTGGAAGCTGCTTTGTACAGATCTACATATAATTTTGGGAATATATTGGCGCCACCGTTTACTCCTCCATGTGCTCCTAATAATACGGCTTCTGCCATCATTTCTTCAGGCCCGACAAAAAATGAAAAATCCGGATGGTCCTGCATTGTGTACATGACGGATTGAAAATAACATCCGTTTGCCGAACTGTCTTTAAATCCTATCACCTTGTTGTCTGCTGCTATTCTTTTAATGGTATCAGGAGAAAACATGACCTTTGTGTGAGTAGGCATGTTATAGAGATACACAGGTAATTCTAATTGTGGGATCAGACTTTCGTAAAATTCGGCTAACTCTGCCTGCCCGGTTGCAAAGTAATAAGGAGGCGCAGAAACAACAGCATCAGCTCCAACTTCATATGCAATCTGGGATAATTTAATGCTGTCAACGATTGAAGTGTCAGAGATGCCAACCAATAATGGCAGGCGTTTGTTTAAAATTTTTGCTGTCTGACGAATCATCTCTATGCGTAGGTTGAAGCTGAGGCTTTGGGCTTCTCCTGTTGTCCCTAAAATGAAAATTCCATTCACACCACCTGTAATTACGTGTTCTATGAGACGTTCTAATCCTTGTGTATCAAGCGTGTTGTTGTCTAATAATGGTGTGACTAAAGGAGGAATAATTCCTCGTAATAATGTGGACATATTGTATGATGTTTATAATTAATGAATAACGAATGATTTTGTCTATTGAGTTTCAGATACGGATGAATCAGAGTCTTATTTGAATAGTTTAATCCAAGGGTTATCACTGCGGAAAGGAACAGCGGGTAATCCTGCTTTATTGATAAAATTGGATTGCGCTGCTTCGTTCCATCCAAACCGTACGAAATAGGGATATTTGACTTGTGGCGAGGATACGATGACTTGATTTCCTTTTATAGTAGCAAAAGCGGGAACAAATTTTTTGTTCGCTCCGGCAATAGAAAACCATGTGAGAGATTTTCCGTCACGGCTCATTAAACCTCCGTCTACATTATTGAAACTTAAATCAATAGTATTGTTGATGATTTTGAGTGATTTAAATGTTGGCCCTGAACAGGTGATGTTTTTGAATCCATAGGTTTTATTCAAAGCCACCAGGCAAAGCCGGCGCCCTACTTCCCATTTATAATTAGGATGCAGATTAGTGATATGATCGACAAGATCGGTAATAGTAACCATTCCTGTATGAGGAACTTTTAAATCAAGCGCTTGTGCTTCCCATAGTTTTGGTAATGTTTCTACTGTACGTCCACGTCCATCATCACCAGCAGAATAAATATAGGGAGCAATTTGTACAAAATAGAATGGAAGTTTAGAATCCTTCCAATCATGACGCCAGCTTGTTATAAGTGTTTGAACTTTGTACGCATAACGGATGCTCTCATTAAGAAAACAATTTGATTCTCCTTGATACCAAAGGAATCCGCGAATGGAAAATGGAATCAGAGGCTGAATCATAGTTGTATAGAATTCTCCCGGGTTGCCCTTATCTTCGGATAATGGATCCAGCTTTTCCCCATTTTTTAATTTAGGAGAAATATTTAATTTGCTTGCTTCGATCCATGGTTCTATTCGGCTTCCGGGAACAGCTGAAGATATCATTCCAATGGGTACATGTAGTTTCTCGTATAAATTTTTAGCGAAGAAATAACCTACTGCTGAAAATGGTCTTAGTGATCTTCCCATTGCGGAATCCCATCCTTGATGGTTAGGATCAGGTGCCATATATTTACGTCTTACCAGAAAGATTCTGATATATGAATTATTGGCTGTTAGAATATCATTTTCGGTTGGATGCTTGCCTTTTGCTTTGTCCTGTATTTTACAGCTTCTACGCATCGAATATTCCATGTTGGACTGTCCGGAACAGATCCATACCTCTCCAATGAGGATGTTGTTTAATTGGACAAAGTCGTTGTTCCCTTTAATAATCATTTTGGAAGGATTGAAGGATGCTTTCATCGGACTGAGCTTTACCATCCAATGGCCTGTCTTGTCAGCGATTGTTTGCTTGTGTTGGTTATTAAATATTACCGTTATTTTTTCGCTTGGTGATGCCGTTCCCCAAATGGGTACCGTTTTATTGCATTGTAAAACCATGTTGTTCCCTATAATTTTAGGAAGAACAATTTCTGCATGCAGAACATTTGTTGATAAGAAGAGGCTGATTGCCAACATCCACAAATAAATTACTTTCATTGATGATAACTTTTTAATGCGTGATCGTTTGTAGTTTGTTTTTAAAGAAATACTTAGTTACAATTTAAGCGTTAGTTGTCACGGTAATGGGTTAATTTATTTATTTATTACTGGACGTTCTGTGTTAGCATATTGATAACATCTTTCGTCCTCGACTGGGGAGATACAGAGAGGGCTTTGATCTGACCATTTTCAAGTTCTCCTTCTACAATAGTTTGATATGGAGCATACAATTTAAAATGGACATTCCAGTTTTTTGGCCATGCAGGGAAAAGATATATTTTCGTTCCAACGCATTGCATCAACATATTTTGTAAGCCGATCATTCCTGTTCCGCCCCAGTTATGATCAGGTGCCCAATCAAATCCTGGTCCCCAAAATGCAGGGAAACGGCGTTGGGAATTGGCTAGTTTTAACTCAGTCAGCCTTTTGGCTTCTTGTGTCAGTCCTAGGTGCGCTGCCCAAATATTATCTTGCTTCCATCCGATATAGCTTTCAAACTTCTTGACATCAGGATCATATTTCCATGTGTTTAATGCAATATTCAAATGAGGACAGCCAATTCCATAAATTCCCCACGGAAAAACCGGATACAATTGTGGATTTTCGCTATTATTGACACGTGCCCAAACTTTAGCAGGCGAAATCGTTTTATGCCCATCGCACTCACGCAAAGAAATCGGAGGAATTCTTTTTTGGAAACTACGCAATTCGCTTACCGTTGCCGTATCCAGATAACCCGTTGGCAATGCCAGTAATTCTTTTGTGACTGTGGTTAATGCTGAGATTGTTGATGTTGAGTTGTACGCCATTTTATATGTCTCCCCGGCAGATCCGGGATAAAGAATCAGATGTCCTTGTCCATCCAACGCTTTGCTTCCTAAATGTTTTGCTTCATATTGATAATGTTGGTCAAAGAATTTTAGACAACTGGTTATTAGCGGAATGTAGCGCGCAATATTATTGTGATTGTACAATTGGGTTTGTAATATCATGTGACAAAATTCAAGCGATGTGTCCCATAAATATTCCAGCCACGGATTGTATTCAATTCCGGGATTGGCATTAGCAGGGCGATGCCATCCATATTCACTACAGTTGGGTAGTCCAAAATCTTCAATTTGTTCAGTGAAACAAGCTCCCTGATGCCCCCAATATACCTTGCTGCGAAGTTCAGCGTTATGTAAATTATTCAGATAGAAATTGAACTCAGGCTTCATCATGTCAAAATCTCCGCTTTCCAGCATTGGATAATAAACCAGACGTTGATTTTGTGCGGTAAAAATGCCTCCTCCCCAGTTTCTGTAATCAGGCGTAAAATGTTTGGTAGAATCTACAAATACCGGATCAAACGTAAACATGCCGCCATTAAACTTTGTCGGCCATTTTCCATAAGCATTGCATCCAAGCATATATCTGAACAATTGATAATTGCGCCCTACCTGCCATGCAATTTGATGATGATCTGTATTTTTGGGATTTATAATAATGAAGCTTCGGTTCCAGAAATCATGCCACCATTTTACAGAAGCGTTTTCGTTATATTGTAAAGAATCCTGCATTTGTGCCAATCCTTTGTCCAAGTCAGTTTTCCATTGTGACAGCGTAGCGGTTTGTTTCGTTAGAAGGACGATATCAAAATGAGCAAGATGACTTGGAGCATTGCTGGATAATATCCAGCCTTTGTATGGTGTGTCGACATAGATTCCCTGATGAGTACCGTCAGGATGCATGTTGCGCCCTATGAGCATGCCGCCAAATGTCAAGTGACTGATAGGATTAAACATTTCGGATTTGACGGAATCCATTCTTTGCTGATGTACCGTAAAATCAAAGATAGTTGAATCGCTTTTATTCCGATGATAAAATAAAATGCCGTTTTTTTGAAATGAAATGTCGTCCTTCAATGTTGCATGACTGCGGTATGGATCCCATTTATAAGAAGACTCAAAGTTTTCTCCTTTACGAAGCTTCTGATCCTGATAACGCCAATTCTCATAAGTAACCTTTGTTGATATTAGCTTATTGGATTGAATATCAACGTGGATATTCGGATGAAAAACATCACATCTGATTGTGATGGTACCCTTTACGTTTTTGTTTGATCCTGTGATGCTTACAAAGCCATCTTTTAATATAAGGTCTTGTCGGAAGAATCTTCCGGCAAAAGGATTCGGGGTACAATGCACCCTGACACGCCCTAATTTGAGTAATGTATTGTTTTCGTCAAACGTTCCACTTTGGGCAATATAAAACATTAAGTCGCCGTTCTCCACCCAGACATTAAGTCCGATATTGCCTCCTCCGCATGGCATTGATTCGGATGAATTGTGGCTTTGGCTTCGCCATACAACATTGTACTGCGAAAGCTCGGCTGGTTGACCGGACAAATGACTAGAAAAAAATACAAATACAAGTAATAAAAGCGCTTCCCCAGACCTTATATTCATAAATGGCTTCATAAAAATAATATCAAGAAAATATTTTACCAATTGTCAGTTCTAAATGAAGAAACCGGTAGCCCACCTGTACTAAATAAATCTCCTACAATGAAATCCTTAAAGGCATAACGTACAGCAACAGGTTCCGGTACCTGAGGAGACCAAACCACTACTTTGCTCCGTTTTATCTCTGCTTTTGCCGGGTAGAAGACTTTGTCTTTTCCTGCAATCTCAAAATCTTTTAATTCTTTGCCAAAAGAAGTGAGCCACATAGGAGCGTGGTCGAATGATATGGTCGCTTTATTATCAACAATGCTCATGCTATAAAATGTAGGACTTTCATAATCAAATCCTTGTAATCCGTAGGTTTTTGCTAACGCTAACAAAGCCAATCGTTCGGCGCCTACTTCTTTTTTCTCCGGATGAATGCAATCTTTTTCTCCAATATCCATTAATACTGCCATGCCTGAGTTAGGGATTATCTGGGCAGCTTTGTATTGGGCTTCTCTCAAATAAGCGGAATTCGTTTTAGTAGTTTGTTCACTTGCAGGAGTAATAGAGGCGTAGTCAAACGGAGCAATTTGACAGAAATAAAATGGGAAGGTTCCTTCATTCCATAATTTACGCCAATTGCTTACCATTGTTTCAAATAAAGCTGGATATTCATCTGGATTTAGATAATTATTTTCGCCTTGATACCAAATACACCCTTTGATTGAAAATCCAATAATAGGATTTATCATTCCGTTAAACAACAAAGTAGGAGTCCGGTTAGGAACCTTGATAGTATCTCCCTGATGGGGAATCCTGATATCATGAAAATTATTTAACATACTGGAACTCATCCAGGATTGAATGGGAGACCCACCCCAGGAGGAACAAATTAAACCTACGGGTATACCCAATATTTTGTTTAGCATTCTGCCGAAGTAATAAGCTGTGGCGCTGAATTTGCTAACGGTTACAGGATTGGCCTCCTGCCATGATCCAGTGATGTCGTCTACCGGTTTTATTTGGGCATTACGCTTGATGGTAATTAATCTTATTTCGGGATTTTGTGAAGTGAGGATGTCTATATTACCATGTAATACCGGCGTATTTTTAAAGCCTTTCATGGGCATTTCCATATTGGACTGTCCACTGCATAACCAAACTTCTCCGATAAGAATGTTTTTTAAAGTTATTGCTTCACCGTCTTTTATGGTTAATTCATATGGTGTGTTACCTGCTTTGGGCGTTGCAATGGCAAGTTTCCATTTTCCTGTTCGATCCGCTGTTGCTTCATAATGCTTTTTGTCCCATGAAGGCGTGACATGTACTATAGAGTTGGCTTTTGCCCAACCCCATATAGACACATTGGTTTGTTGCTGAAGCACCATGTTGTCTGAGAAAATCTTAGGTAACCTCAGTTCTGCATGCAAACAAATCGATATGGCAGAAAACAGTAAAATAAAACTAATCTTGTTCATCTTCATTGTGTTGTTTTTATAATATAATTGAGTTGTTTTTGTTGTTATGATGACTGCTTTGTTCAAATCAGAACTTAAAATACAAGGATCCTTTCTGTATCCCATGAACCCATTTGGGTTGCGATGACGGACCTATCAGGTCTGTGCCATTTACTTTATTCCTTACAGCCGGTATGACTTTCAGTATCGAAATTCCTGTCTTAGGGAAGGTGTATAGTTGTGCATCACGTCCGTCCTTGGGTGTATAAACGCCAATATAGCTGTTTGGATCATCGTTGCCAATGGAGAAATCACCTTCTTTCGTGTTGAATGTTATCCATTTCCAGTTGTAGAAAAACCCTTTGAATTCCGGATAAACAAATGATTCGCCAGGGATAGGATCATTGTATTTGCATTTCCAATCGCTAAACGTAGTGCCAAGTATCCGGTTCTGCCAAACCCGGTAAGGTCCGTTGCCCAGCCATTGTTTTGATAATACCTTATTTTCCGGAAAGTCAAATTTTATTCCCATAAGTTCTACTACGCCATCATATTTATATTGGTAGTCGAGGCGAATATTTCCATCTCTGAAAATTACCCAATGAGCTTGTTTTAATTCGCCGAAATATACTGCATTCACTACGATACTGTCGGGGTATGTTTTATATGTGAGCTGTGTTAATTGGCTTGTGTCTGAAATGTCATAATATATCCGATCTTTTGCAATAGCATCTTTGTCGTCAGTGTTAAAATAACCATCCAGTGAACGATCGCCCCGAAGAGCAGCCGTGAAACGAGGCCCATTTCCAAACGACAGTAACTTTCCATTGTGGACTACGTGCATTAATTCTCCTGTAGAACGACTAAATGTTAGTTGATCAGAATCTGTTGTGACAACGAGAGTTGTACTATCTTCTTTGGCATTGAGTGTTGAACCTGACTTCCCTCCAAAAGAATAAAAATCGGTTGATTTCTTCCATGTCCAACTCCATGTCCACAACTCTTTCCCGAACGGATCTGTTGCCGTCAGGTATAACACGTCTGCATCTCTCCAGTTTGCAGGCAGATTAGCTTTGAGAAATCCTGAACCGTGAGGGGCCACATTGGGGCTTTCAATCTGACCGGATGCAATGATTTCTTTAGGTTGCATGAATGGGAGTTTGGCCAATTTCCAGGTGAATGTGCAGTTTTTCAAGTTAGTAAAGTCATACCAATTGTCTACCGTAAAAACTCCATTAAAGTCTTTAGGCAATGTTTTGTTTTCTATTTGAACCGGCGACCAAATTTGTTTTACGGTAAAGAAACTTCCTTCTTTTTCGTGATGAGGCCCAAGAATACCATCAGGCGCATAACTGCCAACACAATCAATACGTCCATTTTCGTCGGTACGTACCACTCCCTGATCGGTAAATCCCCATAAAAATCCGCCGGCACAACGAGGCGCTTTTCTCATTATTTTCCAATAATCGGATAGACCTGCCCCTAATCCTCCATCATATAAACCGTGTAAAAATTCTGTAGGCATAAATATGTCCGGTTTGCGCAGGTAAGCTTCCGTTTGACCGTACGAACGATAATGCATGGTCTCGAATCCGTCAAAGTCACCTGATGGGTGAATCACAGGTCTTTGTTGAGGGTCTAGTTGTTTGAATTCACCATCAAGTTCTGTATTCCATCCACCTTCGTTTCCATTTGACCACCATGTAACACATGGATGATTTTCGTCTCGGGTCACCATTTCCCTGACTAACTTTCTTCCGACGGTAGTATCATATTTGCCATGCCATCCTCCCAGTTCAACCATTACGTATAATCCTAATTCATCGCAAGCATCCAAAAATGCGGGGTCAGAAGGATAATGCGATAATCGTACAGCGTTCATATTCATTTCTTTGATAAGTTTCACGTCATCATAGTTGTCTTTCCTTGAAAGTGTTCTACCCGTTGCAGGACGAAAGCTATGGCGACAAATACCTTTAACCAGCACCTTCTGCCCGTTGATATATAAACCATCATGTGGACGGACTTCTATAGTACGAAATCCAAACCGGACTTTTACAACATGCCGAACAGTATCTCCTTGCATCAAAGACAGTTTGATATAATATAAATTTGGGGTTTCCGGTGTCCATGTTTTAATGTTTGAATAGCAGGTGTCTATTTGAACATGATCAGCGCCTCCCCGAACCGGAACGTCAACATAATGCCCAATATCATGCCCTTGTACATCTGTTAATTGCGCACGTACATTAAAATCACTATTTAGTGCGTAACCGAAATAGACATCAGCAGAGAAATGTCCGTTTGCCAAAGCATTGATTGCAGTGCGATCAATATACTGCGCTGGCATTGACTCCAAAAATACCGGACGGAAAATTCCTCCAAAATTCCAATAATCGGCTCTTCGTTCTGCCAGATTAACATTGGGATCGGACGATTCTTTGCTTACGGTGACTTCCAGTAAATTTTCTTTATTCCCGAAAGATAAGAGTCCGCTTATATCCTGGCTTTTGAAACGATAAAATCCGCCTTGATGTAATTTGATACATTTTCTGCCATTGATTTTTACACTACAATCGGTCATTACGCCTTCAAAGACAATCCGAATTATCCGGCCTTCCCAATTGGCAGGTACTTTGAATTTATATTTATATAATCCTTGTTCATTGGCAATTCCCGGAGGATTAGCCTTCCCATAGAAAGGTAACCCATATTGGTAAGTGCCAAACCCCTGAAGTTCCCAACATGAAGGAACTTTGATGGTTGTCCATTTACCGCTATTTCTTCCTTTCGTACAGAAGAAATCCCAGCTTACAGCATCCTCAGGTCCATGTCCTGAAAGATATTGGATTTCGGTAGATGTTGACGATGCTGGTAGTGCTGTTTCATGTTTGCGGGCGTGTACATGAACTATGTTCAACAAAAACACGCTGATAAAAAATAACGATAATAATGATTGTTTGCTCATTATGCTTATTATTAATAGTTTATTTTTAGATTATGTGGTTTTTACTCTATAGGTCCAAAATCGTACGGTGTAGGCATTAACGACGAATCATTTTTCGGGTTACATGGTTTGATTTCAAATTCTAGGTCATATTCCTGTTGCTTGATTGCATATTTCTTTAAAACGCCCGGACCACAGCTACTGTTTCCCAGTCCCAACATCGCTGCATTAAGCGAAAGCACTACTTCCGGCCTTGGTTTTAATAAATAAGCATGCGTTGCTCTGTATAGATCATTTGCAGTGAAGTGCAATGCAGAAGCCGACATGTTCTTTGAAAGGGCAACGATAGCAATGCCTTGACCTTCTTTCGTGGTAAGATGCAGCCAGTGAACATTTTCCTTATTTCCTGTCTCTTGTGGATGTGGATATGGAACATATTGAGCCGTGACAGTACTTTTATAAATTCCCATAGGACAGCTTTCTTTCCTGTCAACATAATTTTCATAGGGGCCATGACCATACCATTCAAATTGTTCCAAATTTTTATTGAGAGACATTACCACGCCCAACCGGGGTAGGGAAGGTAGATTTCCCATCGGGATGAAGGCATTATTCATTATAATTGTTCCGTCTCCGTAAATTGTCCAGATTGCTTTGTGAATGAAATAACCTGATTTGGCTAAACTTCTGGCTACAGTTTTTATTTTTAAATAATTATGTCCTTTCGTAATGATAGAACAGCTATCTACAATACGGCATAAGCTATCTAATCTTGCTTTTGCCCAGTCCTTAGCCAACCAGTTCCCAAATCCCCGGTCATTATCGGTAGGAGCCCGGAATCCTTGGAAAACAGGAGGAGAAACTATCATTTCTTTGCCATTGTATGTCAAAGAAGTCAGGGAAGCAATTTTGCAATTAAATACGGCAGAAAATGATTTACCATGTAATAAGATTTTGTTTCCTGTTTGTTCCCAATATAATTTTCCGTGGTGCTTTTCAGCCGGTACTGCCGGAGTGGCTATGTGCATTTTCATTTGGTCAAAAGCGAATTCAAAGCCTCGTTTTGCCCATAACTCGTCTTTCTTTAAACGATAGCTAATCCGTAATTGATAATCGCCGCCAGGAACCAAATGTTTCAATGGTTGAACCGGAACCGGAATTTCTTTACGTTCACTTGGTGGAATATCTGTCGGAGGCAATACCCCTGATTGAATTATTTGCCCATTACAATAAAGCGCCCAGTCAGCTTCATATTGATTGAGATTTACAAAGGAATTACGGTTTGTGATCCATACCGTGGTGTGTCCCGGTACATCATCTCCCATTGCTATGGAGACAGGTTGATAGATTTTCTTTACCTGATAATATTTTGGTGATGTTGTCCGGTCTGAAAATACGATTCCTTTTAAACAAAATGCATTCAGGTTTGGATAATCACCGAAATCACCTCCATAGGCAATGTATCGAGTTCCATTTGGTGCAGTTTTGTACAAACCCTGATCAGCCCATTCCCAGATAAAACCTCCTAATAAACGTGGGTTAGAATAGATTTCATCCCAATATTCTTTTAGGTTTCCCACCGCATTACCCATTGCATGAACATATTCACTAGCCAAAACAGGTCTATCGTCGTCCTTGTTTTTGGCAATGGTTAGTAAATGATCCCAACGTGCATTTTCAGGACGTTCTGCATCAGATGTGTCTGGGATATCGGGATTTAAATAGGGTTCGCAGACTCTTGGATAAAAACGGCTAATGACATCTACGGTCGGTGGATCTTTAGGTTTGCCCTGGGCGCCTTCATAATGAATAAACCGGGTTGGATCAAAATCTTTAATCCATGCTGATATTGCCGCAAAATTTGGACCATAGCCCGACTCATTTCCCATTGACCATAAAATGATACTTGGATGATTCCTGTCTCGATAAACCATCCGTATTGGACGATCAAGAAATGCAGCGCACCACTGGGGATCATTTGCTAATGTGCCTCGTACTCCTTGTTCTTCAATATCAGCTTCATCCATTACGTATATGCCATACCGGTCGCATAGGTCATACCATTCAGGGTTATCCGGATAGTGGCATGTACGCACCGCATTAATGTTTGCTTGCTTCATGAGCGTTATGTCCTGTACCATTCTTGCATAGCTAATAGCTTTACCTGTTGCCGGATCGCATTCATGCCGGTTAACGCCGCGTAAACGAATGGCTTTCCCATTCACTAAGAATTGCCCGTTTTTTATTTCCAGGCTGCGAAATCCTACTTTACAGCTTACCGCTTCAATCGTTTTCTGATTGCTATTGATCAAACTTAAAACCAACGTGTATAGATTTGGTGTCTCTGCTGTCCATTTAGCAGGATCAGTTACTTCGGCTTGCAACCAGGCAAATTTGGCACTTCCCCGCTGAGGATAGCGAACATTCATTATTTTAGGATCGTATGCTATATTCAGAATTGACGCAGCATCATGTGCAAGCGGCTCCTTAAAGACTGGATGATTGTTCGCATCATACAATTGAGCCTGTACACTCCAGCCTCTTAATGTGTCTTTTAAGTACGATGCCAGTTTTAAATAAACCTGTAATTCGGCATTTTTATAGTGTTTATCTAAAATGGTGCGTACTGCAAAATCAGAAATGTTTACATTATTAGTAGAAAAAAGATATACTTCACGGAAGATACCTCCTAACCGCCACATATCCTGATCTTCAAGATAACTGCCATCGCTGTATTTAAACACTTGTACAGCCAATAGATTTTTACCTGGCTTTACGTATTTTGTAATGTCAAACTCGGAAGTTTCCATGCTTCCCTGACTATAACCGACCTTTATTCCATTGATCCATACATAAAAAGCGCTTTGTACGCCTGCAAAATGGATAAACACTTTACGTCCTTTCCATGAATCAGGGAGTTGAAACGGATGACGATACGAGCCGACCGGATCCCTTTCTTTATACGTGGTATATTTCACTGGTGGAGTGCTTGTCACAAAGGGAGGATCTATTTTGAAAGGATAACCCGAACTTACATAAATTGGCGTTCCATATCCTTGTGTTTCCCAGTTTGAAGGTACGGGGATTGTTTTCCAATGAGAATCATTAAAATTGGTATGATAAAAATCCTGAGGACGTAACTCGGGACGAGGTACCCAATAAAATTTCCAATTGCCATCGAGTGACATATACCATGGTGAATCTTTTCGAATGCCAAGCAGGGCTTGTTTATCTGTTTGATATGGGATGAAATCAGCCCTGGGAGCCTCTCTGTTGATGCCTAGTACAGCTTCATTTTCCCAATCATGTTGTTTTGCAAATGATACATTTACAACCAGGAACAGGCAAAATAATAAAGTTAATCGCTTCATTACGTTAGGATTTTATTGTATTTGTAATGTGTTTAAATATAGGCCTTGTAAATGCAGCCCACTGATTTTGATTTTATAATGACCGGCATTAATAAAAGATTCCGTTGATGTGTTGAGAAGCTTCCATTTATGAGGAGTCGGAGGGAAATGCAAAGTGTCATTATGTATCATCTGTCCATTGGCATCTGTTATCGTGATGACTGCATCTATTGCCGTTGTATTGAGGTTCATATAGGTAAACCGTAATGCATAAATGTTGGCAAGTCCCGTAGTAACATTCCATGTAATGCTGTGTTGTCCTTCTGTTGAAGCTTCTACACAGGAATCTTGTCTATAGGTAGATTTCTCCCAATTACCTTGTAATTCTGCTGTTTGACTGGCATAAGTGGTTACTGGCCTTACATTCGCTTCTTTAGGCCAATGGATTTGAGGCAGGATTGCCAGACATTTATTCCCTGATGTAATTACGGTATCGCCTTTTTTATAAAAACGTTTTATATAATCCGTATCGTTTGGAATGTAAATATTGGCATCAGAAGTCACAACAAAACGCATTGTATGGTTGTTGTTTTTTGGTCTTATCCATTCTGCTCCGTACATTATCGGAAGTATTGTTGGAAAATAAGCATTAGGTTCCAGCCATGTACCGGGTATGCCACCTTTTATGTCGGTCATTATAGAAGCGGAAGATGGAGCTGCCTTGATAGCTTTATTCTGTGATGCTATGGCTATTGCCGATATAACGGCTTGTCCGGCTGATTCTTTCGGGAAGTTAATTTCTAATATTCCATTGGTTACCTGAGCTGGTACGACTTCCTTTACTGCTTTATCACATCCGGCTTCTTTCCATATATCGAGATCTTTAATGACTGTTTTACCATTGATTCCTACGTCAAATACCCGATATCCTGTGCAGTTGATGCCTCCTCCAACGCCATACCACGGCTCGATAAAATAGAGCTCTACACGATATTCTCCATTTGGTAAAGGAAACTTATAACGTAAACGATTTAGACCATATCGAAATGATTGGAATAATGTCCAGTCTCGGCTTCCTGCAATCGGATCTTTGGTTTCTCTTTGAGAGGCAAGGAATGCAGGCAAATCTTTGAAATCGTTCGTCCATGATAATGATCCCCAAGTTTTATTGCTGGTTTGATGCCTGTCTGCCAACCATTTGTTGTGATTTATGTCAATGTAATCCGGCCCTCCGCAATTAACCCGGTAAATATAGTGATAGCCTTTTGCGGGTTTGGTGATGTCCTTGGCGCCACTGTATAATCTGGAAAAGTGTGGCGCTTTAGGTAAATGATTTAATATAATGCAATCTTCAGCTACCGGTTTATTCTTGATGTATCCTACGGCATACAAAACATTATATTTGATATTGACATTGTCCCACTGAAAATGCGTTCCCATTCCATGCTTAAATCTTTTGCCTAACGGTATGGCACGTACATCATTGAACAATTCTACTTCATCACAATTGGAATAAACGATAATTCCGCTTTTGATACCTGGTTTTGTCCATCGGTTATTCCATGTGTGGGATACAATATATACCATGGGTTCTGTTTTCGCAGGAGCATAATTGGAACAATACATATAGTATGCATCAACTGGTTCACCCCAGATGGTAAATAGGCCTTTATAATTAAACGGACCAATGCGGTCAATATCCCGATAACCTTCTTCATTCTGAATTCTGCCGGGATTATCATTCGAATTATATTCCCAGAGGAATTGTCCGCAAACGCTGTCTTTTACCTGTTCTGCCAATTTGACTTTCAGTTCCAGCAACTGCGTCATTCTATCTTCACTGCAAATGCCATTCTGTTTAAGATTGAATGGTCCTTCTGCATGTAAGTCAATGCTACGCCATGCGCCATATTCTCCATTAAGGTATTCTTTCTTTAAGTCTTGTCCGTATTGATAGGGATTCCCCCCGTAAGTGCCCGACCAGTTTTGGCTTACATTCCAATCTGTCCCTGTTCCGCCGTTACATGTTGTTACGAGTCTTTGTGACGGGGAAGTTGGATCCATTTGATGAATGATGTCGGTGCATTGCTTCGCAAAATCATAGGGTAATACGCTTTCATTTTGTATTCCCCAAAGAATTATTGAAGGAGAGTTACGCCGTTCTTTGATCCATTCTTTTAGATTATTGAGAAAATTCATACGAAATTCAGGCGTATCGTACCAGATATGAGCAGAAAACTGCGACCAGAAAAGCAACCCGTTTTTATTAAGCAGATCCTGGTATAATAAATTGTGCGGCTGATGTGCCCCGCGAAATGCATTGAAGCCAGCCGATTTAATCTGGTCTATCCGTGCAGTGATCTCTGTCGTATCGAAAGCATGACTATCGCCTAATTTATCTTCGTACTCTGCTATTCCGTTAATAAATACCGGCTTGCCATTAAGGTGAAAACAAGAACTATGATGAGGATCGTTTTTTGGCCAGCTAATCCAACGAAACCCATAATCGGTCGTAGTTTCATCAATGACTTTCCCATTTTCTTTAATCATTGTGATCAGATGATATAAGTAAGGGTCGGAAATACTCCATAAATGGGCATTCGCAATGTCTTTTGTGTCTTGATGAATGGTCTTACTTTCATTTCCCTGTAATGTTAACGTATCGGTCACCCGTGCCACTTGGAGGCCATCCTCATTCACTAGTTTACTGATTACGCTGATATGGGATGTTTTGTTCCCATAGTTTTTTATTTCACTGTTAATGTGTAATACGAAATGAGGATCCCGGGCATTGGCAGGGACATCATTCCAGACGTGTACTCCAAAGGGTTCAATGCGTGTTGGGTTTGTTATTACTAAAGTCACCGGACGAAAAATTCCCATAGGTTCTGAACCTTCGGAAAATCCCCATTCGGAAGAACACCCTCCACACACCCAGGGTAAATCAGTAATCATTGCCGGATGATCTGCTCTCACGGCTAATACATTAGTTGTATCAAAACGAATATCTTTAGTCACGTCGATCGTAAAGGTTGTTAATCCACCTGCATGATATCCTATTTTTTTCCCGTTTAACCATACTGTTGCATATGAACCAACACCTTGAAAGTATAAAAAGTATTCTTTACCGGAACCTTGGTTTTTGATTTCAAAACTTTTTCTATACCACGCATATCCATGTTTATTTCCATGTTTTAAACGACGGGCTCCTTGATAGGTGTCCCAGTTGTGAGGTACATCTACATGTTGCCATCCTATTGGTTTGTATACCGGGTTTTCAAAGCCGGCATACGCATCTCTATTTGTGTCATTTTCTGCTGTCAACCAATCAGCATCAAGCGATATTTTTTTTCTGAATGTAGATTCGTCAGGTTTTGGAAACTCTACTGTACTCGTTCCCATATTTTTAGATGTCGCTACAGCAATTCCTCTCTGATTGTGTACGTCAACGGCACAGTAGAAATGATAGACTACTCCTTTCCATTTGACTACATATGATTTGTGAGCGAATAAATTATCATAGGGCTCACTTGGAATGATTAAATCAGGCCCGGTCCAATCAGTCCAATGAACGAGATCATAAGAGCATGCAAATGTATTAAATGCTTTATATGGACGGCTCTTGCGAAAGGCACTATAATAGAACATTACATATACTTTGCCTATTTTTTGAATCACGGGATCTCCGGTGATTCCTTCGGCATGCGTAAAAATCGGATTGTGCTTATATCGTACCCAATGGATCATATCGTTGGACAACGCTATGCCAATGCGTTCTGCTTTGACTTTAGTGACAGGATCAATGCCTCCTGCATTGTAATACATCACGAACGGATATCCTAATTTTTTTGATTTATCCCAAAGCACTGTTGATTTATACTGCGTAACATTCTCCCACCATCCTCTGTCGGAATCTGTCGGCGATAGTGTGGGATGCCCTAATGTTTGCCATTCATGGGCTTTGGTAATGTCTCCTGTTGTAAAGGCCATGCCTTCTTTGAGGGTTCCCATTTCGTACCCTCTGGTATTGCCTCCAAAATAGGACATCCAATGTTTCCCATTAAACATTTGAGCGTGATAATTTCCTCCCCATTTATAATTGATCAAGGCAATGTATCCTGCTCTTTGGTTTTCATCCCAAACATTCCCTTTGGGATAAGCCAGAATGCGTCCCAATGTATGCCAATGCAAAAGGTCATTACTTGTTGCCAGCCAGGTTTCGTAGCCCCGCCCATCTCTTCCTTCCTCTCCGTTATAAATGAGATAACTCATATACCATTTTGATTTTACATGGAATACCGTAGGGCAATCTATTTTGTAATGATTGTTCTTTGGCGCTAATACCAAACCAAATTTGTAGGGAGTCTTTACTTTCTGATAGATTTCCTGCATGACTTGTAGAGGAACCCTTTGAGGCATTTCCTTCGCGTATGCGTGTAAAAAAGTGGTGCAGATGAATATTAACAGATACTTCTTCATTGTCTCATTTTATACGGAATTAATAAAATAACCAATCAATATTACGCGTTTTCGTATTACTGCCCATGCCATCATCATGAAAAGTGATTTTTTGAGATGCGTTGATAAAGCCTAATACCATTAATGCTCCTTTTCCTAATGATAACGTATGGATACCACTGGGGAAGGTATATGTGTGGACATTGACAGATAATTGTCCGTGAACTTCTAATGCATTGGCAATTTTGACATCGGCCTGGCCAAAATCGTTCGCATTAGCGTCGGTTTCGAGTTTTGGAGGTTTTGCAAATTCATTCCGTTCCGAATTAAAATATCCTACCAGGACACTCACAGGATGATTGCTTTCAAATGTAAAGGAAGTTCCGTCAGCCATTTGATGCTTCAAGTCAAACTGAATGGCTTTAAGATCGCGTAATTCATTGGCAACCGTGTCAATGACCAGGTTTTTGTCTCCAAATATTTTAGCGCCTTTCGCCAGGGAATATGTTTGCAGGTTCTTGTCTGATAGTTTTACATTGGCAGGCTTTAATACTGTTGTGTCACTTAAAATAGTATTGCCATGTTCTTGTAAATATGCAACGTTTCTTTTGAAATTCTGCAATTCAGTTTCAAAATAAGGAAGCATTTCTTTCCATGTTTTATTTTTTCCTCCGCCTCCTCCTATTGGAATTCGCCGTTGACTGGTTTGCATACTATTGGCATATAGATATGTGTTTTCTGTCAGGGCAACTAAATGCCGATAATATTGGAGGCTTTTTTCGAGATATGGAACGGCAGCTTCCAAATCTTTTATGTCGTTGGAATGACTATAACGTAACACTAGCATTGCGGCTTTAACTTTTTGGTTAAAATAGTTTGCAAATGTGTTGTAACAATACATGTCATTTTTCAAACGTTCAAATTCAGCCTTGTTGTGTGTGACGTGAGGCGCTGCCGAATCAATGGCTTGCACTGCTTTGGCGCCTTGTATTACGGCGCCGGCAATAAGCTGAGGCGGCAGTTCTCCTGTATGAAGCTGGTGATTCCATTCCTTATCCATGTATTCGGTGAGTACTTCTCCCTTTGGCCCACATGATTTAAAAAAGTCCGGGTAAATAGTCCATTTTTTAGGATTTACCAATTGGCTCATAAACATGCCTAATAAGAATGTTTGACGATTCCCGTCCGTTATGGCAAATTTTCTTGTTAGTTCCGGCGATATCTCTCCCGCTTGTTCATATGCTTCCAAAATATTTTTTGCTGCATCTAAGCCGCATCCGTATAATGTATCAAGACGATAGCTCCAGTAATGCACTTCATCTTTTGGATTACGGTTTGCGTTCCAGGCATATCGTGCCCATGCCGCATACCAAATCCAATCTCTGTTCATTTCCAATAATCTGGGATGGGTGTTGTCAGCCGTATAAGGCCAGTCCCAATAAGAAGCTTGGGGATAAATGTGTATGCCATTAGCGCCTAATTTGCTATGCATAGCTTGCACACATTTTTGAATAAAATCAGGAGCGCCATACCGGAATGGTTCTAAGTTCGCCAGAATATGCACATTAACAATATGTACAGGACCCAGTTTGCTTAGTTCCAAATGTTCTTTTGCCCAAGGCCCGCGAGGATTGTAGGTGGTTAATGACTCTCCATTATACTTCCACATCGTATATAAATTTTTATAGAGAGGTAAAGCCTCCTGCATATCCGTTTTAGCATCAGTATCGTGCGCACGGAGGATTATCGGTGGTTCATCGGTTCTACCTAATGCTTTTAGCCCGTCTTTAACTCCCGGAATAATCGTTTGGGTAAACCATTTTACGCCATCCGGATATGAATCAATCGATTCGCCGAGGCAAACCAAAAGCCCTACGTGAGGATATTGTTTAATAAAGGCGGCAATTGATTTACGGGTATAATCCGAAATTAATGGTGTTATAGGACGATTTCGATCTTGCGTTCTTATGCCATAGTGTTCTGCAAAAGGCTTGGAAACAATGATATTGTAAAACATCTGGATTACCCAGATATTGCGTTTCTGAGCTTCTCTGGTTAAGAATGCAAACATCTCCTGATTCTTTTTGAGTGTCTGATTATCAACTTCCACGGCAAAAGGATAATCTTTTAATTTTACCAGTGAGGCAAAGGGATGTCCATTCCATAGATAGAGGGTGTTCATCCGGTTTTCAACCATCATATTCAGGTATTTGATCCATAAAGCTTTATCATAGAACCAGGGAAAATTTTGAGGAGTGTACGGATATTCATAGACTCCGTGACCAGGCAACAAATAAGGTTTTTGCAAACCAATGCAAGCTCCCCGCATGACCATTTCTGGCTGATCCGTTATATCCATTGATGTCGGCAATCTATGAGAAGCCCTGATCTTGTCTGCAAGTTCTACACATCCGTATAATGTTCCACTTGTATCTGCCCCCTGAACAATGATCAATTTGCCAAGAGCTTTGATCGAGTACCCTTCTTTGCCCGGAGTTTTCTCAAAAACAACTTTTTTGCCGGCAATGAATTGTTCCAGCCATTTATCAGTCATTGTGCCAATTACAATGGTTGTACCCGTCGTGTGTTTTTTGAGAACTGTTGTTTGATTGACCTTAAATCCATCCGTTTGTAATGTTTTAGTCAGCCAGTGAATGCCAAACGTAGCGCATACGGAACTTTTCCCATGCGTAATAATATTTACTTGTTGGGCATATATAGCTGTCGTAAAAAAGCACAACCAGAAGAATATGGATATTTTAATTTTCATTTTTTGCGTTGTTTGTTGTATGTCAATAGGTACAAAAGAGTTGTTTTATCGTTTCAGGTTTAACCATACAGCCATATCGGATTTCCCTCTGTTTCCCCAGGCAAAGTATGGTATTAGATGAATATGTACGTTTGTCTGTAGCGGAGCAATTTCGCGATATAACACATTGTGCCAGCTTGCTGTTTTTTCTACGTCAGCAACTCCATTAAGGCAATAGAAACGGCTTCCGTCAATCATCATCGGTTTTGCATTGAAATGAACAGACGATGGAATAACAACTTCAAAAATATTGTAGTTTGGCAAATCACATCCTTCTAAACAATACACAACCGGGCCCCGTTGTATAGCAACCTGATTTCGGGTTTCTTCTACTAATGGATTGGTCTCTATCAACATTGTTTTTATGGGGAGGTTTAGTTCTATTTCGTCGCCGGTTTTCCATGTGCGTTTTAATTTCACATAGGAGGCTGGTGTAAGGATTTCATGTTGCTTGATGCCATTTATAGCCACTGTAGCATTATCGCACCATCCCGGAATTCTTAAATAGATTGCACAAGGATCTTGCGGCGCTTGCTGCATTTTAATGATTATATGCCCATCCCAGGGATAGTTGGTTGTTTGAGTGAGTTGGATAGATTCACCGTTCCTCAATTTAGTGTTTAATGTATTACCTCCATAAAGGTTTATCCATAAACCGTCTTTTGATAAGCCATAAATATAATCTTGAACTTCAGCTATTGTCCGTGTTATGTTTGGCGGACAACAATCTGATAATGAAATATACGGAATGCGCTTCCCTGCCCAGCGTAGTTTGTACGGAAATTTAGATGAAACGCTTAACGGATTTGTATAGCGAAAGTTTATTCCATTCAGGCTTACTCCCGATAACAAGCTGTTATAAAGGATGGTTTCTACTACATCAGCATATTTTGCATTACCGGTAATTTGTAGCATACGCCAGTTAAATAATAAATTGCCTATGTTGGCACACGATTCGTTATATGCTGTCATATTCGGCAATTGATAATCACGTCCGTACGCCTGATGTACTTCCTGAATTTCGCCGGGCTTATATGAAGTACCATCGGGAGAAACTCCATCGTACAATGCTCCGCAAGCGCCGGTAATATACATTTTAGTGTGTACCAGATTATTCCAAATCAGGTTTAAAGCATGCAGTAATGTTGTGTCTCCTGTTTCGGCATACAAATCGGCCACTCCAGCATAAAGATAGTTCGCTCTTACGGCATGTCCCATCGCTACGGTTTGCTCACGGAATGGGATTCGATCTTGATTCTGATCTGTTCCCCCTTTTGCTAACCCTCGCATATTAATCAGGTTTTCTGCTAATTCTAAATATTTGGCATCATGGGTGGTGCGGTATAATTCAATTAACCCCATGTAATGAGACGGGCATATGGCATTGCGAGCCAGTTGATGCGATGAGGATTTATAGAAATCGCATAAATAGTTTGCTGCTTTAATTGCAATATTGAGCATGGAACGTTTTCCTGTAGCGCGATAATGTATGCAGGCAGCAGTCATTAAATGCCCCATGTTGTATGTCTCAAAATTCATTTTGTCGGCAAACATTTTGGCCTCCATGGGATCTTTTTTTTCTGCTATAATGGTAGTTGTATTTATGTACCCGTTCGGCAGTTGAGCTTTGGCAATGATCGAAATGACCGAGTCCATTTCTTCGTCTAGCTTCTTGCTTTTGGTGATGCTGTACAAGCTTGCCAGGCTTTCAAAAATCTTATAAAAATCGCCATCCTGAAACGGAGGCCCTACATAAGATCCTGTATCCAGGCCAGCCGCAATTTCGAAATTCTGAATAGCATGTCCTATGTGTCCATCCATGTAAGTTTGCATCAACTTGGGCGACATTGTATGGAGGCATACATTAAAACGATCAGCCCAGAACCCTTTCGTCCAACGTACATCTCCCATGTTTACACCTGTAAGTTTTGCAAAAGGACTTTGGGATGTGTTGACCAGGCTCCGGTTTTGTCCGGATAAAGAAAAAACGATGATCCAGGTACATACTCCAATTACAATATTTATTTTCTGTCTATTCATTTGCTGTTATTTGTCATGATATACATTAAAATCCTTGCAGAAATGCTGTGTGTGATTTTTTTTTGAATAGCTATTTGCAGGTTATTGTGTATGATCTTCCCGCCTGAACCTGCATTTCATACTGATGATGACCTTTGTTTATAATATCCCCGTTCTCACATGATGGTTTTAACAGGCTGGAAAAATGTAACACGCCCGTGCCTTCGTCGGATCTAACCTTGATTAGCGTATGACTATAGTATACATAAATTTTTCCATGAGGTGTGGGAACTGTCCCTTCCATCCATTGCAATCCTCCTAAATGAGGTTCTATTGCATAGGTTTTATAGCCTGGTGTGGTGGGTCTGATGCCAAGATAATATTTCCCCAACAGGTATATTGGGCTGGCGCCCCATGCATGGCACAGGCTTTTCCCAAAAGGTCGGCCATACATTGCTAAAAGCTGAGCTCCTTTTTCGTTCGGATTATATTGTTCCCAAAAAGTAGTTGCTCCCAGTCTAAGCATTCCTCCCCAATAGCTTCGGATATCATTAAGAACATGTTTTTGTTCGCCTAACGCACAAAGCGCGGCGAGTTTGTAAAACTGCATGTAGGGCGTTGTAATTTGCAAGGCATTAGGATTTAATAATACCCCGCTTTTAATATCCTCTGTTTTTGTTGAGTCCAGGTAATTGAACAATACCGCAAAAATATTGGTGTACGGAGTTACCTGCGTACTTTTTATCCCATTGACCCTGTTTTGGATGAAAGCATTTGCCTTGTTTGACCAGAATGCTGTGAATAATTTCGATCTGAGTCCTTTCTCCAGATCATTATATTCTTTTTCATGAATAGTGTCGTTTTCTAATTTTGCGCATGATGCCATGACTTCCAGGCTACGGCAAAACAGCAACTGCTCGAAGCTTACTTCTCCTGCTTTACTCATTTTAAAGTCCGACCAATCAATAAAGACCCAATCACCAGGCAATCCCTCCATCATTCCATTCGCATCTCTTCTTGTCAGGCAAAAATTCATCATGCTTTTCATCCGGGGATATATTTGTTTAATAAAGAATTTATCCCCCGTATACTGGTAATAATCATAGATGCTCATAAACCAGTAAAAAGTATAATCCATAATGGTGTTTATATGGCTTGTTACCGGATTTTTACCCCGTAATGCATATATGGTTCTGGTTACTGCCGGTGAATTGAAAAAGCTGTAATAGTTCATCAGATAACTTTGGTAAGCATCGCCGCTCCATATCCACCGGTCCCGTTTAATGCCATCGAGAAAGAATTCCCGTGTTGTCAGACGTAACGTATAGGCAGAAACATCCCAGATTTTGTTGATTAAAGTATCGTTACATTTGAAGGATCCTGTTTGTTGCAATGGAAGATATTCATAATTCATCGATAATGAATGATAGGATAATTGTCCGTCCTTTACGATATAGATGTAACGGAAAGCTTTGGAATCCGTCATGGTTACGTTTTTAGGCAACCTGTTGTCTACAGGCAGACTATCCAATGTCTCGCAATAATGGGTTGAAAGCGCTTCTTCCGGGGATTCTCCGTAATAGATATGGATGAGTCCTTTCCCTCGTAATCCGTTAAATTTCACATATCCAAAAGTCTCTTTGCCAAAATCATACAACATTCCTTTGTCTTTCTTTGTCATCGAAACCGGCGATTCAGGTGTCGTGGGAAGTTTGAAGTGAGATGGGGGAGTATCCGGCGAATTGAAATTCCATGATCCGGCATTTACATATACTGTTCCGGTCGAAGTGTCTGAGGCTCTTCCGGATGCATCAATCCATTCTTTGTCTTCATAGGTTACCAGCCATGAACTGTCAGATTTAATGGTTGTACCATTCACATAAATAGCCGGGACATTGGCTTGATCGTAAACTTTGACTTGAATGAGGTGATGTCCTGCCGGGATAGCAATTTTTGTGGGGAATCCCGGAAGAAATTTATCGTCGATTTTGACGTTGTATTTGCCTTCTACCCTTAACGATATATCTTCTGGCTTTGCTAATGTCACCTTCTTTGAAAACTCAACCAGTACATAGAAACTATCCATCTTCCAGAATGGAGGGAAGAACGTTCCCCGGTCGGTGCGACGATTTTGCACCTGATTTGCCAGCCAAATCTCAAAATCTCCGGGATAATAGATCCATGTAGCGACTTTTTGAGCAAAGGTCAGTTGCATAACAATTGACATTAAAACAAGTAAAATGGTTCGTTTCATATTTATATACTTTGTGAGATTATTGGCATTATGCTTCAAGTTATTCGTTTGTAAGTCAGAATTCTTTCTGTAAGAATCGGTATTTCTTTTCCAATCCGGCATGTTCTTTTATGCTGTCAGATACTGTTGGCCCGTTGTTTTTCCAGACGTTTCCCGGCCCATTTGCGTTTTTCAGGAATCTTTCCGCCGGAGTCCAGTTATTTTTAATCGTTATATAGGATGACCCTTCGTCTGTGTAAAGGTAAAACCAATGATTCGGATCATGTGCATAAGACGGTGTGTAGATACTATCCACCACATTGTCCTCGATAATCGTTTTTGGTTGTGCCGAAAGAGTGTATATTCCTGCGACATCGTACATGTGCTTTGCATAATGATGAACATAATTGGCGATAACATGATTGTTTCTCATGCAATTGGGACTTTTTGTCCAACCCCATCCTAAACTAATTCCGGTGTATGAAACATCATTTATTTCATTATGTTCAATATAAATATTTTTGACAAACCCGGCAGCAATCCCGACGCAGCCCCAATCTTCGTTAGAGACATTCGTAATGTAATTATCCATAATACGTTGATCAGAACATACGGTACGTTTGTCGGCAGGATGATAGGGCATATGGGTTTCTATCGATCCGTTATCGTCAAAAGAACCGATCTGCATGCCGTTTCCTGCTATATCGCGGAAGAGGCATCCTTTTACCGTCGTGAATTTTGATCCTGAAATAATATCCAGCCCGCATGCTCCCAAATGCTCAAACTTGCATTGTTTAATGGTTATGTTCCGGGTGTCGGTTAAGGATACCGAAGCAGGTTGTCGTTTTATCCATGCCTGATTTTCAAGTCCTTTATTTTTATTTCCTAATGCTCCCGGAGGCTTTAAGGAATATCCTTCCAATATATCCATTCCCGCTTGCAGAGGAACGTGCCCTTTTTCAGAAGGACGTGTCCAGCCTGCATATTCAAATCCAATCCCTTTGAACTGAATATATTGAACCGGATGATCCGGCGTCCCTTTTATCTCGATCAGCGTTTGTAGGACAGGAATTACAGCTTTGACATTATTCATATCTTCCCCTTTACGAGGCAAATAATAGATTTTAGACTGATCTTGATCATAATACCATTCGCCCGGTTGATCCAGAAATGCTATATTATTTGTCAAATAGAACGGTGAGTTATTCCCTTTTTGAATCATCGGATGCGGCCATGGATGTTCAAATTCTATTTGAGATTCAGGATTGTGAAAGGTTACCCCGGCAGAGTCTCCATGAAACCGGATGGATTTAATGCGCAAGTTAGCCACTTCCCACATCTGGAGAAGGTCAAGTTCGGTATGCGGAATATTGGTCAATCCCCGGACTGAAGATGCCGGAATCCAGAGCGTTCTGGTTTGTTTGTTAAATCCTAATATCCGATCCATTTTATTGAAGTCGGATACATTACGCGCTCTGACAGCTTTACGCCCATTAATCCATAATTGTCTAAAGTTGACCTTGTTTCCGTTAAATTCCGGTACAGAAGCAACCTGGAAATTTCCTGATTTTTCCCATCCTGTTATTGCGATTCCTCCACTGATTATGGGCTGCTCATTATGGGCATTTTCAATGATTGTAGGACTAGTTTTTGTCCCATTGTCTTCAGGACGAATAACAAGCGGTTCATAAAGAGGATAAGTTCCTCCTTTCAGGATAATATGGACTGTATCTTTTACCGACACCTTATGCAAACGACGTAGCTCGCGGGCTTGCCATAAAGCCCTGTATAACGTTGCATATGGCGCCTGGATTGACCCTCCCGAATTGTCATTCCCGGTCGGGGAGATGTAAATATTGATTCCCAACAAGGTTGCCGATATGCTTAATAAGCAAAGCAACAGATAAATTTTAGGCTCTCTCTTCATGTCGTTGAATATTCCGGTAAATACAACTCTGATTTTTACAAACAGGGCATCCATAGGCTCTTTTTTTGACTTCTGCCCCAATGGCAATGATGCCGCTTACCGATTTGATGGGTTGCATAAGACAAGATTCACTTAATGAAATACCGGTAGGATTTGTTCCTATCAAATGAAATAATGTTTCTTGGGACGCTAAATGCCAATTACAATATCCAGGGCTATAGCGATTGCTAATATTCAGATTTTCTAATGAGGCCTCAGATGACAAAATATCCTGGATTTTATCCATGGCATTTTCCACTGTTAATGATCCTATTACATCTACAATATAGGCTTCCAGCAAATCTCCTTTATTTGTCAACTGATTTGCCAGTTTGGTAAATATATTTCCGGCTGTACACAGAAACAGCGCAGCCGATGTTGCCCCTTTCATATAGCTACAGATTTGCCGTTCAAGATGCAGGTTTGTACCTGCAATCTCAATCATGCCTTCTCTTATTTGTATTTTATTGACAGGCAAAATATTATATCCACCTATGATGTCTTTGTTCCCATGTAATTTTGGAAAGATCTCATTGACAAATACTGTAGCAGGATGATCTTCTTCCTCTTGATCTAAACGTAAGACAGAAAAAATATCATCTAACGTAGGACTTACTTCTTGAAAAGTAAAACGATATGAATGGAACTGGCTATGTTGCATGACTTATTTTATTCCGGCTCTTTTGTTTAGTTAAATTGATTGTTATATTCGTTGACCGCCCGAAAAAATGCCTTTATATTGTCTGTTGGGACGTGGGGAGGAATATCGCAACCCGATGAAATTACAAAATTAGAATATGCTGTTGTTTGTTGTAACAGACTCATGGTTTCTTCATATACTTTTTTAGGCTCAGCATGTTTGAAAACTTCTACCGGATCCAGATTTCCCATGACGAGTATATCCGAAGGGCATTCCTTAAGCGTTTGAATCATGTCGATTTTATTCCCAAAATGTAATCCCCGCGCGCCGCTGGCTATCATGGCATTGGTGCAATGGCCGGTATTCCCGCAATTATGCAATATAACAGTGAATGAGTCGTCCTGAACGGCTTTTGTTATTTGTTGAACGTACGTTGTGGAAAACTCCATGCAATCATCGTTTGATAATAATCCGGCTGCCGGTTCTGCAATAACAACACCCTGTGTTCCGGTTGCTTTTAACGCCTTGCAATAATTGATAAGAAAGTCTGTGCATTTCGCTAAAAGCTGACGAATACTTTCGGGATCAATATAGATGGCAACCATGATTTCTGACATGTCATACAAACGCCCGGCAAGTGAGAATGGCCCTATACATCCGGAGAAAATGGGTTTATCTTTAATGTTTTCAGCAGCTAATTTGTTGGCTAACAAATAGGCGGGGATACGCCCCTTATCCAGGGCAGGAACTTCAAGCGCTGCTATTGAAGCGGCATCTGAAACAAGCTGACCTACGATGGTAGGAACTTCATTATCTGGCATTTTAATGGCTGCACCAAAAGCTTCTGCCTCCACAGTAAGGTCCATAATGACAGAACAAGCCTTTACATCGAATTGTTCTGATACGGCTTTTATGGCTTCATAATGAATTTGTCCGTTGGAAACAGCTTCTTTAACACTTTTCCCAATGGCTTCTATCCCGGGATGAGTCATTAAGGGTAATGCAATCTGTTTTTTGCTTGCTAAAACGGTATCAATCCATGGCTTCATGATTGTGTTGTGTTTTTTGAAAATTATGAATTTTAAAAATGTAATAGACAATATAACTCAGATTGATATTTAGTTTGATATGGAGTCCAACCATTTGATGCTGTCTTGTGGCGTTCTTCCATATGCGTCTGCTCCGATAGATTGTGCAAATTCAGCCGAAAGGGGAGCACCTCCTACAATAATCCTGGTATTGGCAGAAGTTGTTTTTACAGCTTCAATTACCGGTTTTATATTGACCATGGTTGTGGTTAGTAATGCTGAGATGCCTACCACAGCTCCAGGATGTTGCTGTATGGCTTCAACAAACTTGTCAGCCTTCACGTCAATGCCTAAATCAATTACCTCCCAGCCTGCTCCTTCAATCATCATGCTTACCAGGTTTTTTCCTATGTCATGTAAATCGCCGAAAACTGTACCGATAATAAAAACGCCTTTTCGTTGAACTGCGCCACTCATGAAAAATGGTTTTAGGTGCATCATTGCGGCATTCATGGCTTTTGCGGATAGGAGCATTTGTGGTACGAAAATCTTATTTTCGCTAAACTTCTGGCCAACTTTGTTCATGGCGCCTATTAACTCGTCTAATATGTCATTAGGTGTTATTCCTTCTTCAATAGCTTGTTGTGCGTATTCATCCGCGCCTGGTTTTCCTTTCATAGCAGGAGGATAGGGGGATGCCAGATTTATCTTTCCGAATTCAACGCATTCGGATAATTGAGGTAAGAGCTCTTGATTCATGTCGATTTTTTTTGTTTAGTGTGTAATTATTGATAATCTATTTTATGCGTTACCGTTTATTTGGCATTAGCGGTCAAATCTCCATAAAAGCTGCCATAGGAGATGGTTACTGAAGCAATGATCAAAATGAATAAAGCAAACAGCAACATTGCATAAGTTCTCTTTGATACATTTTTCCATTCTTTCATCACAACTCCTACGATATAACTAAAGAATATCAGCATGGACATATGCAGAACCCAACTGACAAACTTAAAATCACCCATGCGCACATGTCCCAGCCCATAGAAAAAGAATTGTCCGCACCATAAAGAGCCGGCAATAGCTGACCACAAAAGATTTTTTGCTTTTTGTTTGGTTGTTAGTTCGGAATGGATAAACTCCTTTAATGTGTTTTGCCTGATGCCCAATACCAGAAACCATATTAAATTAACGACAAAGCAACCTGCGGTTGAGACAATTAATTTTGCATCGCCTTGAAACTCTCCGGCGCCGCTTTTGGCTGCTAAATCAGCAATAGGTTGTCCGACTTCCAGTGAAATATTAAAAACTGCCGATAGTAATCCTGCTATAATGGCAAGCATTAGTCCGACCGTCATATTAAAATTTTGTTCTTTTTTATGCTCACCTAAATCACGTTCTTTCCGGAAACCTGCCAGTCCGCAAAGCGCTACGCCGATGATGGATAACACCATTCCCCATAATACAATATTACTTCCTGGTCGCGAAAAATATTCGATGATTTCTCCTTTTAATAAAAGCGGGGTCACAGTCCCTAAAATGGCAGAAAGCCCAATGCCTATGGTGTACGTAAGCGAATATCCTATATTTCGGATAGCAAATCCAAAAGACATGCCGCCGAAACCATATACTGCCCCCAATAAAAAGGCGCCCCAAATCACTTTTGGAGGAGCTTGCAGCAAGATGTCAAAAAAATAAGGGACTGTAATAACGCCAATTAAAAGAGGCATTAACAGCCATGCAAATACAGATTGAGCTAACCAAAAAGTTCCCCACGACCAACGATTCGTCTTTTGATATGGCAGATAACATGTAGATGCAGAAGCTCCCCCTACTGCATGAAAAAATGTCCCCATTATTGGATTTGGCGTAATCATAAGATGTTATAATAATTGAAGCCTGAATCTGTTTTTTTAGTCCAAATGAAAAATCTCTTCCATATCTGCCCAGAATTCGTTTGCGTTTCTGGTCTCAATAGGTTCCATCAAAGGCTTTACAACTGCCCACCATTTTTGTGTTTCCGGATCTGCCGCCATTTTATCCATGTCTCCTTCAAAGTCATTGCCGGCATATTCAAAATATGCAAACAATATGTTGTCTTTATGATATATGGAATAGTTTGTTATATGACACTGTTTGATGGTATCGAGCACATCTTTCCACACTGCTGAATGATACCGAATGTAAGCGTCGGCTCCTTCTGGCTTTAACCGGATTATTTGCCCAAATCGTCGATTCATATTGTTTTTCATGAGGTGATTACGGAATCTTGCGTTATCTGTCTATTTATCTGAATGATAATTAATGGTTTTTGATTGCATCAAACATTGCTTTGATATTAGCAGGTGGAATATCGGGGAGTATGGCTTCATGACTAGGGGAAATGATTAATCCTGTCGGAAAGATTTCCCGTAACTCATGTACTTTGCAGGCTACCTCATCCGGTGTGCCATTAACAAGTAAATGCTGCGCATCGACTCCTCCGCAAAAAGCTGTTTTCCCACCGAAATTAGCCTTTAGAGTTGGGGCATCCATATCCTGAGCCAATGCCTGGATAGGATGAATTGCATCAACTCCCATGTCTATCAAATCATTAATTATAGGGAAAATAGATCCACATGAATGGTGAATCACTTTCAATCCATAACTTTTTGCCTGATCGATTAGTTTTTTGGTTCCCGGAAATACATAGGTTCGTAATGATTCCGGATCAACCATTAATCCGTTTTGGCTGCCAAAGTCATTCCCGATCAATATTGCATCTAAATATCCTTTAGTGGCTTCATAAAACAATTCGTTTGCTCTTAGATAAAATTCTGTGATTTTATCTATTACAGCGGTAAACATATCGGGATTGGTCAGCATGACCATAAGCGCCTTTTCCATGCCGAAAGCAGAGCATGCATCCTGAAAATGGGCGCTCCACATAATACCCATCCGAATATAATTTTCATCAACAGCTTGAGCCCATCTTTTTGATTCTTCTCTGTCAAGGTATTTTTCAGGATCCGGCCAATCAAATTTATTCACATCGTCTGGATCGTCAATGTCCTCAAAAAAACCTGGAGCTGTCAGCGTTCTGTCATCCGGTTTGTCATCATGAGCCACTTTCGCAAATTTAAAAGCACAGGCAATATGATTGGATGGAGGGAAATGATAAGGAACATCAATGGGGTAGATATCATCATCAATTAGCATCTTCAATTCATCAATAGAGTTTACCTTAAAAAAGTCCTTTAATCCTTTTTGTGCATCTGGTACGGGAAGCCCTAACCAGGAAGCAGGTCTGTCAACCGGCTGATTGGCAATTGTTGCATGAAATCGTTCTTTATGATTCATCTTTGGTATAGGTATATAGATGTGAGTTCGGTTAATCGTTGAATTCAAAATATATTTTATTTCATCTAAAGATAACGTATAGAATAACCATCGTCACGCATAATAACCCCCATGAAATTTTGACCGTGCGTGACACTTTTATATGTTCATATTTCAACATGTTTTCTTCTTCCCTGTTGCTATATCTGTCTAACAATGAATACACGACAACAAACAGAGAAAGAAGGATAAACAGGAAAAATGAGAGATACAGGAAATGCAGATCTTTGAATATGAGTTTGTCATAAAACAAAATTCCGACGGCTAAACACAAAAATGTTCCTGCAGACAGCACCCAGTTAATGGCTTTGCGGGATGTATTCTTCCATAATACGGAAAAAAGAAAAGTTACCGACATCGGGGGCGCTAAAAATCCCAATACAGACTGGAATATGTTGAAAAGATTCAGTCCCTTAATATTATCGATTGCTAATGCAATTGCAACCGCAACAATAGCGCTGACCACCGTAACCCATCTGCCTGTTTTTATAATCTCGGCATTTGTGGCGTTGGGATTGTGTTTCTTCAAATAGATGTCCATCGTATAAACGGTACTTACAGAATTGAGCGACGATCCTACATTCCCTATCAATGCGGCTAGCAGCACTACTATGATCAGCCCTTTCATTCCCATGGGGAATAAATTAGTAATCAGGACAAGATAAGCAGTGTCCGGGTTTGATAAATGAGGAAAAAGAACGAAACAAATAATTCCCGGAATGATAAATAAGGGTACATCCAGAATTTTTAACCATCCTATAAAACTTGCTCCCAATTGTCCCTGTTTTAAGTTCTTCGCTCCCAGAACAGATTGAACCATTGACTGCTCCGTACACCAAAACCATATTCCCATAACAGGATATCCCAGAATAATGGCAAGCCATGGAAAGTCTTTGTTTGAGTTTGGTAAAAACATATCCCAATAATTTGCAGGGGTATGGTGAAACAATGCAGAGGCTCCCCCAATGCGTTCGAGTCCGATCAGCGTCAGTGTTAATGAAACCACAATCAACAAAATCATTTGAAAAACACTGGTATATGCAATCGCCTTCAAACCTCCGGCAGCAGTAAGTACCGTTGCCAGCACGACCATTATCAAAATAGACGACCACATTGGGATTCCTAATAATTGTTCCACCATGATACCACCAGCAAAAAGGCCTAATGATAGCCATGAGATTAATATGGTAATTAATGTATACCAGGCTAACAGGTGGCGTGTGGATTGTCCAAACCGCTTTCCCATGTATTCTGGCAAAGTGGAAACTTTAGCACCTAAATAGCGTGGTGCAAAAATTACCGCTAACATTAAAATAAAAATAAATGCATACCACGCAAAGTTTCCTGCTACAATGCCTGTTGTGTATCCAGCGCTGGCAGAAGCTAACAGCATGGATGGGCCTACGTTTGTTCCCCACATGTTAAGACCGATGGATGGCCATGTTAGTGAATGTTCGGCAAGAAATATGTTTTCGTTCTCTTTTTTCTTCTTCACAAAGCTGACCCAATATCCGATGCCAACCAACACAATCAGGTATATGGCAATGATGACAAAATCGAGAGATCGAAGGCTACTTAAGACATTTATCATTAGATAATAATTTGGATAAGATGAATGGTTAACAATTTGTATCGGGTTGTATGCGTTTAACGGTATTGCTCTACGATTTTCATTGCCTGTTCTATTTCTTTCTCTGATTTAAAATCGACATTGATATGTAATCCCTGATTGCCTACATTGTCAAGTAACGGCTGTAATTCGTCCATGGTGACCCAGTTCGCCATAACGGATTTCCCATTAGCCAATATTTTCCTGTATAGGTCATACCATTGAGGATTGCCGCCTTGTGGTTGCCCATATCCTGGCGTCCACTGAACTGCATTGAGATTCCCGATTTCAAGGATTGCATCGAGGTGCCGGATTGCATCTACGCCATCCAGATGGTAAAGCGTATAATCGATTTTATTACACTGTTCCTGAAGAAACGGCATGGAAAATGTTCGGAAATCTTCTTCAGAGATCATAATGGAAATGTCAGCCTGAAGTTTTGAAACTTTACCGGGTCCCCAGATTGAAAAATAACAAAAGGCCATCTCCCCGTCAATATTGATAATGTCATAAATAGCGTCGAATACTTTGAAATAAGCATCATTGATTGCCTGCAACTGTTCCAGGGTCTTATCCGGATCGAGTATCATGTCCATTAGCACGTTGTCTGATCCTTTTAAACTGGCCAAAACATCAAGTCCTTCTATCAGATCAGGACATCCTACAAAATAGTTTCCTTGTGCCTTTGCTTTGCATGCCTTAAGCAAATCGAAATGGAGTTTTAACCATTTATTGTTTTCATCAAGGATGATGTCGCCATTAAAATCACTTTTGTCCCGAATCCAAATCGTATCTTCACGTCCTTCAAGATCTGCTCCTAAAATGGCTCCCAGAGAACCCGGCCCCAGTTGCGTATTGGCTACGGGAAGGATATCGGCCATGTACGAATTGCGCGACATGGTATAATGTAAATAGCCGGCTCTCCATTGTGGATCGAACCAAAACTGATTCATATCTTTATGTGGAGTAGGAGGGAGGACATTCGCATAGGGAGCGCCCTCCTTAGTTATATGTTCCCACATCGTTAACACAATACCTTTTTGATTCCACCAGTCCAGATAGTGCTGTTTTGATGCTTCAAAGTTTGCTTTCCAGGTTGACATAGCTATTTATTTAGGTGTATTTTCGTCGAAACGTATCTTGATCGTTTTGCTTAAATTCATTTCATCCGTACAATTTACCTGTTCAGGATAGAAAGGAATTTCAGCTCCATATTTTACATAAACCGGCATTTCCGAAAGGGGTACTGCTACATTTCTCAACCATCGGGCTCCCTCTGTAATCTCTTTTGTAAAGAAATGTACCCACTTTCCTTCCGGTAAATAAATGTCACGACGGTTGTCCGGGTTCATCACGGGAGCCACCATGATATTATCGCCGAAATAGTACTGATCGTCGATATGCCAGCAAGTCCTATCTTGCGGATGATGGAATAAAAGAGCGCGAATCATCGGATAACCACTACACGTCACCTTTTGGCTTTGTTCCAAAATGTATGGAATGAGATGATACCGCAACTGCAACCATTGTTTGATAATCGGGGCAATATTGGGATAGAGCCAGGGTTCGCGGGCATGTGAGCCGTGATAACGTAAATGCGATGAGAATACGCCGAATTGTGTCCAACGTACATAAATATCTTCCGGTAGTTTTGAATTCATAAAGTTTGGCACTCCATGAAAACCAGGTACATCATGGCTCCAGAATCCAAACCCCGAAAGGCCAAGATGCAAGCCTCCTTTTAACGATCCTGCCAATCCATCCCAGGAACAGGCTGAATCGCCTCCCCAATGTAACGGATAGCGCTGGCATCCTGCCCAACCGGCACGCGCCCATATAATGCCGTCGCCTGTAACTTCTTTTGTTATCTCGTAAGCTGCTTTTTGATAAAGCAAAGGATAGAGATTATGCAGTTTTTCCGGTGTCATGGAGTGATATTTTGCATCCAGATGAATATCTTCTCCAAAGTCTGTTTTAATACAGGCAACTCCTATATCCAGCAATCTTTTTAACAGGTTTTTGTACCATTCCGTCGCTTTGTCGTAAGTAAAATCAATCGTACCGGCATAATCCTGGATGCTAAAATTGGATGATCCGGAAATCTTTCGTTCACTTTTGCTTATATAATCGTTTTCATTAGCCTCTTCATATTGTTCGGCATCGTATGAAATGTAGGGCAATTGCCATAAACTCACACGGTAACCATTTCCCTTAAGACCGGCGATAAATTTCTTTGGATTGGGAAAACGTTCTTCATTGAATTTCCATTCACATAACCAGTCGGTTTTGAACCATCCTGTGTCCAGATGAATCACATCGCATGGGTATCCTTCAACTCGCATTCGATGGCAAATCTTATTCACTTCATCAGCCGAAAAATATGTCATCCGGCTCATCCATGTGCCAAAGCTCCACACTGGAGGCATTGCCGGGAATCCCGTCAGTTGTCGATATCCATAAAGAATTTGCTCTGCATTGTCTCCGCCAATAAGGAAAAGATCAATAACAGGCTCTTCTGCCAGGATTTGGGCTGAACGCGTGGAATGATCTGCCAATGAAAATTTGGCAAACGAAGTAGTATGTAAAAACAGACCGTAAGGCGCACTGGAGAGATAGAACGGAATATTTTTGTAAGCGCGGCGATTATTTACCCCTTGCCCGTCCTGGTTATACAATTGGAATGTGTGCCCCGATAGATCCATTTTTGCAAAACGTTCCCCTGTCCCGGTAAAACATTCGTCTGCTTTGGCCTGAATAGCACAGGTAGCGCGATGAGGCTGCCCATCTTTTTCTATAAATGCCAATGCAAAAGCGTCGTGACGTGCCGGCGAGAACATGTCATATGCTGATAATTTTACTTCATGTTGTCCATCGGGAAAAAATGCCAGGTTGATGGTTTCTGCCGGCGCCGGAACCAAATCGCTCCACCAATCTGTTTCAACAGGATGAAAATCTACAATAGCTTTTGTTTGATTGTCGGAATCTTTTACAATCCATTCGTATTCAGCTTTCTCAAAGTGTAAATGGTTTTTGGTTAGATGAGAGTCAAGCTGTAACATTGCGGAGGTTTCCATCCATTCGGTATCAAAGCCGATAGCGGCCCGGATGATTTTGGTACCATATGCACGCAACCTCATTTGATAGGATTTTCGTGCTACGGAGGTGTCTGGATTAATCTCGTTCGAGTTTAATTGCTGTTGAAATGGAATTGTAATCAGTATGTCTCCTTCTTTGGCTTCAATAGACGTTGGAGTACACGCTCTCCAGAGCCTGTCACCTTCATTCAGTGCAGGATTAAAATCTAAGAAATCAAATAGTTGATAATTCGTTTGCTTCATGATGCTTATAACTGATTTTTATTTGACATGATGAAAAAGTACCCATGTGGTGCCTGCCGGAGCATCCGGAATCCCTACCTGGTATTTGCTCATGATGGCATTCCATTGATCCATTTTGGGATTATTTTTGACTGTCAGCGGATTTAATTCATTGAGAGTTTTTCCTTTGGGGATACTGATAATCAACATAAGCTGTCTTCCGTTGTGAAAGACCAGCAATTGTTGAAAATCCGCATTGCAAAAGCCTTGTGCAATTTCCGGCCACTTCTGGAATTGAGTTTTGTGATATTCAATGTATTGATGTTGCATTGCAGTATCTTTCACCAGATCAGCAGTCATAATAACGTTGTCCCATTCTTTTGCAATATCTGTTTTTATAAATTGTTTCCGGTCAAAGATGTAAAATGGTGTTTTGTAGAGTTTGATGCGTACTGATGGGAATACCTTCTCAAGCTTTAGTTTCGTATTTTCAATGTGGTTAAAATGAGCATACAAAACCCAGTGTGCTTGCCAGGCAAATAAATCATTCGTGTTAATCCTGTTTTCTTTGCAAAAATGCAAGATCTTTGATTTGAAAAGATCATTCTTGTTTGGCACAATTATTTCAATAACAGAATTATAGGTAGTCTTATTCTTGCCTTCCACCGTTGGGGCAAGAATAAGGATTACGAATAGAATAATGCTAAACCGTTTCATCTGTCAACGTATTGATTGTTGAAATATCTTTTTGAGATAAGCAGCGTTGGCGCTATAATTCCATTTTACGTTATGCACATCTTTAGTGTCTCTCGAACGTTCAAGAACCAACCAGCCACTCCAACCCATCTTATCGAGTGTTTCTTTAATCTTGGCCATATCGATACGAGGATCGTTTTGCAGCCAATATCCATCTGTATTGGTAGCATGTATTTGAATAATGCGGTCTTTCCCCAGTGTCTTCAGATCTTTGCAAATATTGCCATGGCGTTTCAGGATAGTAGAAAAATTTACATAGCAACGAATGGCAGGCGAACCTACCTGATCAATCAGCTCTGCTTCTGCTTTCGCAGGTATTGAAGTGTCAATTCCAATCACGACTCCGGCGGCTTCCGCTTTTTTTGCAATCACTTTCAACCGTTGTAATATGATTGGATAAAGATCCGGGTGTTTCACTTTATCACATTCATCTCCAAGAGGTAAAAATGCCACTTTCACTTTTAAGGCTTTCATGACCGATATACATTCATCAACCAGTTGCTCATAGTTAGGTCGTGTTGCAAATGATTGTCCATAAAAGGCGGACATGGCGATGGAACTAATTTGCATGCCTAACCGGTTACATTCTCCAATGTACTCTTCTTGCACCTTTTTCTGGTTCAGCTTATTCGCAAAGTCAACTTTTTTCCCTAGTCCTCCCATATCTACTTCGACGCCGTCTGTTCCAATCTCTTTAGCCAAATCGATTGCTCCCAATTTCTGGCGTTTCAGGATCATCCAATCGCAGACTGAAACCTTGTATCTATGTAGATTTACAATATTGATTTCTTTTGTTTCTGAGTCTGAAGGCCATTGTTCATTTTCGATTTTTGAAAATATAAGTTTTGTCGGATCAATCTCCACGTATTTAATAGCTTTTCTCCGCCAGGTATATACGATCTGTATGTTTCCATCCGATGATTGAATTACAGAGGGATAAGAATATTGCCCAATAGGAGAATCTTCCAATACTACGGCTGCGTACCATGTCTTTCCGTCAGGAGAAACTGCTATATTCAGCGGAGATCTTGCTCCTTTACCCCTTATGGCATTTGCTGGTGGCAATACGTGATTATAGACAAGCAAGAAGTAGCCATTTCTTAGGGTAACTGCATCTATGCCCGAATTGTTATTGGGTAATGAGGTCTTTTCCAGAGGAGACCATGTTTTGCCATTATTTTTTGACCATGATTCGGCAATAGTGCGTTCTGTTGTCCGGCAAAGCATTTGTAATTCGCCATTTTTATGTACAAGAATAGTTGGTTGTATAGCCTGGAAATTATTGCCATCAACAGGTTCGGCATACTTCCATGTTTTGCCAAAGTTCTTTGTTAGTTCGAAATGGATTTTCCAGCCTCCACTTTCAGTACTTGAAGGAGCAATTAAGGTTCCATTTTTTAGCAATACCGGTTTGTCTTTGATTGGGCCTAGGAAGCCGGCAGGTAAATCCTGTGGTTTCGACCAGGTAATGCCTCCGTCATGTGATACAATTAATTTACCTTTCCATTTTGCGGTATTTGGACCAACTTTGTAATATAACTGGAGTTCTCCCCCGGGAACTTGATACAAAACCGGATTCCAGCATGCGTAGCGTAACGTATCATTGATGATTCCATTTGCTACGTTTTCGCCTGGAGTCCATTTCCCGTTTACACGACGGCTTACCCATATGCAGACATCCGGATTACGTTCTTTGGTACCGCCAAACCATGCGGCAACCAGATTCCCATTTGTCGCTTGTGCAATAGTGGCAGCATGGCATTCCGGATAAGGTGCATTTTTATTAATAAACTCATCTGCAATAATGCCCGCTTTCCAACGATTTTGAGCTTCCCCATATTTGCATACAAACGTATAATCGCCGGAGCCTATTTCAAGATTAATGCGGTAATCCTCTACGCGTACAAATTTGATACCCTCTATTTTCATCACAGGGTTGCCATTTTCTGTTATATCATTGACAGTTGATGCCGGAATTAACAGGTTTGCTCTTGTGTTTGCCGGAATGGAAACATGCCATGTGAAGATTCCTTTATGCAGGGTCCAAGCGCTTTTTACCACACCATACGGAGTCATTGTTTGTGCGCTTACATCTTTTAATGTTTCTGCAGGATGGGGTTCCATCACCAACCACTTAAATCCCGGATGATTCGGATGGGTCTGAATGCCTGCTAAATCTTCATACATCCAGGCTATCAGATCACCAAGCAACATCACATGATTACGGGAGCTCATTTTTGGACTGGCTGTATTTCCATCCCATAATTCCCAGGTAGTAGTAGCTCCGTTTTCTACCATATATCCCCAACTTGGATAGTCTTTTTGTGTGGCAATTCTAAAAGCTACATCGGTTCTGCCTTGTTGTGTCAATTCTTGCAACAACCATTGTGTGCCGATGACGCCGGTGCTTATATGCATTTTATCCTGATTCACAATCTTATCCAACATTTGATGAAAAACTGCGTTTTCATTATCGTTGTTTACCATTCCGAAAGCCAGCGGTAAAAGATTGGCAGTAACGGTATTGTTTCCATATTGGTATGTTTCTTTATTATAGAATTTCTGATTAAAGGCCGTTTTTATATTTGCTGCCAATGCGATATATGCTGGAATGTCTTGTTCATTCCCGGATATTTTTGCGAATTTCTCCATTAGCTGCATAAAATAATAATAATATGCCGTGGAAATTAATTCTCCTGAAGTCAGGCGTGCAGGATCTATAGAATGAATCCGCGTTTTCGATTTAGGAGGTACACACCAATCCCCATATTTATCTTTTGTTAAAAGATAGTCTTTCATATAGTGTGTTTTCATATACGAAAGCCATTGTTTCATATGGGGGTAATGTTTTTTTATCACTGCACTGTCTCCAAACTGATCATACAACATGTTTGCTACCATTAAATAAGTTCCCGGCCACGTCATATTATCCGAGTAATATGTTTTGTAAAAAGCAGGAGCCATATCAGGTAGTTGTCCATCAGGTTTTTGCGAATACATGATGTCATCGAGCCATTTAATGTATAGGTTTTCATTATCGAAGATGAAACTTTCACCGATACACCCGGAGGCGCGGTCTCCAAGCCACGGCTGACGTTCATCCCGTTGAGGACAATCTACAGGCATGCCTTTATAATCACTGCGAATACTCCAGAATGCATTGTGATATATCTTGTCCAGCAATGAATCCGAACAGGTAAATGAACCGATGGTGTTGAACCCATCGTATATTACTTTTCCTTCAAAATCATTTAGTGTGGGAACGCCGGGATATCCTGTAATTTCAACATAACGGAATCCATGATATACAAAAGAGGGTTGCCATGATTCCACTCCTTTGCCATTCATGATATATACATCGGTCTGGAGTGCACTGCGTAAGTTAGCCCGGTTTATAGAACCATCCGGGTTTAGGGTTTCTGCAAAACGGAGTGTAATTGTATCTCCTTTCTGGCCTTGTGCTTTCAATGCTAACCATCCTGCCATGTTTTGTCCCATATCAAGAACATATGCACCGTTAGGTAAGGCATGAATGGCGACCGGCTTTACAGATTCGTGTATTGCCATGTTTGGATTCATTTGAGCTGATATGATGCCCGTTGGAGCTGATACTAATTCAGCCGGAAGCCATTTCTTTGTATTGTAATGCGGCAAATCCCATCCTGTTAATTCTTTGGTTGCATCGTATTCTTCGCCATCCCATTCATTATCGCTACGAATAGGCCCGTCCGGGGTTACTTTCCATGTGCCATCACTAACGATGGTTGAACTAGTCCCGTCTGTATATTCAATTTGTAACTGAAATAACATTTTTGGGAATCCAAACGTTTTAATTTTTTGTGGTTTGTAGTTTTGACGCATATTAAAATAGCGGCCATTCCCCAAAACTACTCCAATAACATTGTCTCCTTGCCGTATTGCGGTTGTTACATCAAACGTATTATATTTTACGTCTTTATCATAATTGGTTGGGCTGGGTGATAATACCTGGCTGCCAATTTTTTCTCCATTGATGTATAGTTTATACATCCCCAGGCCAATGATATAAGCTGTGGCTTGTTTAATGGTCTTTTTGTGATTTACATCAAACTCTTTTCGAAAGTAACGAGCTGACAAACGGGAGTGAAAAACAAGCTTATCCCACGGAAAAGCTTTGTCCAATCCAATCCATTCTCCTTGCCAGTCGGCTTTATGCAATAATCCCATACTCCACTGGGCCGGCTGACTCCAGTCGCTTTCTCCTTTGTTTGTCCATATTTTCACTTTCCAGTAATAGTTATGCCCGCTTTGTAACGTCGTTCCTCCGTATAAGACATTGATTGATTGATTGGAAACAATCTTCCCGGAATTCCATATATCACTTTGTCCTGCATTTAGTTTTTCCGGACTGGAGGCTACCATGATTTGGTATGCAGTCTGAACTACATTGCGGGCATTGCTTTCGGTCATCCAACTTACATGTGGATGGATGATGTCAATTCCTTCGGGATTGGTAAGCATTTCTGTCCGCAGATTGCATACTTCAATTGCACTAACAGATGCAAAATAGATTAAGCTTAAAACCAATAAGATCGTTTTTTTCATGTTATCGTGCTTTTATTTACTTGTTGATATATTTTTGATCTTGCTGAATATAGGATGTCCTGGCGTCTGTAATAATGAGCACATGATCATTGCCCGGGTAAGAACCACCATCATGGACAAAAACGTGTTTGCCATTATTAAATTCGCCTATATACTCCAATGCACCATTGTGGGGATTAAACCACCAGGCATTCTTCTTATCACCTGATATTTTCGTCATGTCAATATCCATGGGTGTATTGGTATAGTTATAGACTAAAATGTAATCGTTGCCCCGGGTGGCAATGTCCCTGTAATACTGAGTTCCATTTTTACCGGCTATGACGCTTTGATCGGGAATCCGGTCAAAATAGGGAAATGAATAGATTAAATCCTTTACATATTGCATTTCTAAACATCCCGGGTCATGTATCGTTTCATACCAGGGCCGGTCAGCGCCAAATGCCGGCATATAGCCAGGGTGGTACATTTGCATGGTCGAATTGTTGCCATAGGTATGCCCGCATGATCCTGCAAAGACTGACCAATAAGCATACCGGCGTACGTCACGCGCTTTCCACCGGGGTTGTGTAGTATCATGCAATCCTTGTGGAATATCTTCGTAGGAAGGTTCTCCGTCTAAGACGGGTTTCAAAGGTTGCGTTTGGAGGCTGCGTTCTACATAGCGCCAGTTATCTTCTTCTGTATTGGGAGGAATCAAACTGTCTTCCGGTTGTTGCCCGTAACGCCGATGACCCGATTGAAACATGTTGAAGTCCAGCCATGAATCTTTATCAAACCAGATCGAAGATATGGTTCTGCCGCGTGGATGAAAAGTCATTAAATGGTTGGGATCGTACTGTTTAATGGTATTAGCCAGCGTTTCCCAAATTTCTTTCTTCTCATTTCCATACGTGTCACCTCCTATTATCCAAATGATATTGGGATATTTCTTATATCGTTCGGCGAGAAAACGTCCGTATTTTCTGGCATCTTCGATGGTTACCTGTCCCTCTTTCACTGGCGTCCCCCAGACACATACAATACCGACGTAAATGCCATATTGTTTAGCCTGTTGTACAATAAAATCTACATGCTGCCAATAACTGTATTCGCCTCTTTTATCTATATGTTTAAAGTTGAAGCCATCGGGTAATGCCAATTGTCCGTAACTGTTAATGGCCGGAATGGTGTGTAGTACAGAAACCAATACAACATTGAATCCGCTTTTAGCCGTTTCATCCATAAAATAGCTTACCTCCTCACGCTTTGACCTGCTTGGCAATAGCCATGCAGTCTCCCCCAGCCAGAAAAAAGGTTTTCCATCGGCATACTGTAAGAAACGATGATTATCACTTACTCTTAATCTACCGTTGTTCCATGGAGAAGCTGCTTTTTCTTTCTTGTTTTGAGCATTAAGTATTGAAAATCCATTCATTAACAGAATAAGGCTCAGTAATAATGCCAGATTTTTACTATTCATATGAATACATATTGTTTTCATTGTTATTCTTCACTTAATAGTTTTACAGGTCCGATTAATCCAGCCTCTTTTGTGGTTTTATCATTCAAACGATAAACCGGATTTACTAAATAGGTGACGCGTTGTTTTGCGGGTAATAAACTATCTCCTATTAGTCGGTTGATCCAGGTGTTGGTTACAGCAATTTCTATCTTGTTATTCCCATTTTTTAGCGCTTTGGTGATATCGACACGGTATGGGGCAGTCCATGCTACTCCGCAGTGAACGCCATTAACGGTTACTTTGGCAATATCATCAACTTTGCCTAAGTCAAGCCACTGATGTGACAAGCTAGTTTTGTTTTTATTCCATTTTAAATTTATTGTATAGATGGCTGTTCCTGAGTAATATTTTAGGGCAGGATCAGCTTGATTTCTCCAATCCTGTAATTTGGGGAAAAGAATTGCTTTCTTCGGGCCTCCATATTTTGGATTAAATTTTACTTTCCATGGGCCATGAATATTTATTGCATTTGTAATGCGATTCCAGTTTAATCCATTATTTGCATAGGTTGCATGGGTGGGCGTATGCAGGATAATGAATATGGATCCATAGGCATCCAATTGTATCGGTAATTCCGTACGTCCGTTTTCGATCTTCCACTGACTTGCTATTCTGGTTTTACCGGTCACCGGCTCCCAAAGCTCGGGGACACGGCCTGCAACCCGCAATGATACGATTACATGTCGTAATGAATCTTGTTGGTTAGAAATGAAATATATATCCGTCGTTGCTGTTCTTCGGTGTGTCCAGGCAAAGCCGTCTACAATTTTATTCGTTGAATCTCTGAATATGATATCACGTCTGATACCTAAAGGATTCAATGTCCTCTGATTATAGAAACGAATTATTTTGACTCCTTCATGTTGTAACTCGGCAAGGCGTTTCTGAACCTGTTCGGAGAGCGTTGTATCCGGCATCATTGGGTTTGCTCTTGGCAATACCAATAACTTATAACTAACACCCCCCGGCATGTCCATGTCACCATTTTTTACCGAAATCAGATGAAAGAATGCATCCGGGTTTAACGAATCATACTTATATCCTCTTAATGGATCAATCCAATCGGCAGGATTACTGGTATTTGCTGAGTTCATTACTCCATCCGGCTTGTTCCACATTGGAACGCCTACATTTGCCAATCTGGCTTCTTCTCTTTTTATTGCAGCTTTGCCAATGAGACCAGGTAACGTGTTAATCAGACGTTCCGGCAGAATGGCACGGCGTGGCAATCCTTCTCCCGTGAATACAGCAATATCGACAACCGGTGTCCCATATTGTAACAAAGCCTGGCATCGTTGGGTATAGGTAACCCATGCTTTTGCAGGTTTCCACCACGTTTGTGCAGGTTGAAAAAACAAACCCGTTGGGCCGAGCGTCATACCTGGCATGCGATTCGGCCATGGATTCAGCGTAAACACATGGAAAACGAACCGATTGATTCCTAATGAATAGTTTCGATCCTGTATATATTTCAACATTCCGGGATATTCATTCCAATCCATGCGTAATGTGGTAAAAGCCTCTGCCTGAATGACAGGTTTTCCATAGACATGTCCTGCTGATATAGCGTCTAGTATGTCTGTCGGCTTATCGTGCGTAGGACTATTGAGCCAGAATTCACCCATTGGAATGTCCAGCTTTTTATAATGCAACATGTCATCTCCACACATGACAGGAGCGGCAGACTCTCCTGAAAATTCGTATCCATTCTTTTTCGCCAGAGAATCTAATACGCCATAGAAATTGTCTACATATAATTCCGAAATTGTCTTGCGAATATCATACAGGAATTTTTCGGAGAATTGGGCATCTTGAATAGGAATTCCAGCCATTGCAGGAAGATATAATGTAGGGTCATATCCTCTGCGTTTGATAAATTCCTTTTTAAATACCGGAGACCAGTTTTGACTTCCACATTCCCAACTGTCAACATGAATACGTTTTAATACATCGGCAGTTAATTGGTTCCCGAGTTTTTTGCGAATAGTTCCATACCAGTTATTGAATTCCAGTTTGGCTGCCACCGGATTAAACTTATCACATTCCAAGCCCATTTCCGTTCCGCCTGTCATATTTTCGGTACCGGTAGTTGTATATCCAACGCGAAAGATGATCCATTTTCCTGCCGGAATATGCCAAGAAAGTTTTCCGTCATGATATTTGTTGGTGATGTTTATGATTTTATTAAAAGGGACACAAACCGAACTATCCAGTTCTGATGATGGCGTTGCCGGTGAAAAACGCCAGACCTCTCCGTTTTTACCTTCGTATTCATCAATGACTGCTGCTGAAGATAATTCTAATATTTTGATCTTTAAATTAGGGTTCCATTTTGCCATTTCGTTATCTTCCGATCCGGGTTCCGATCCGGCTTTATTATAATAAAAACGAAAATAACGGGCAGTAACTGTTGGAACAAGATGGGTATAATTGAATCCCGAATCATCCCATCCATTGCGGGCAGGAGTCAAACGACATAATGTATGGAAATGAATGCCATCATTACTCGTTTTTATTAATAAACGATGAGATTGATAATTATTAGTTGCACCTCCAGTGATGACGGAGCGGCAGGTAAATGGTTGTGCAAATTCATATTGAATCCAGCAAGGATGAATGCTTTTGAAAACTTTCTTGTTGTTTTTTTGTGCCAGAAAAGAGGCATCCTCTCCCGTACTTGTAGTGACTATGGGTGTTACCGATTGCGTTGTAATTCCAGAACCTTCAGGCGATGGGAATGCCAGGATGGCAATATCTCTGTAATAATTTCTGAGCGATGGCGGATGGGGAAGCGTATCGTTAAAATCCCTGTTCCCGACTACATGTAGTTCGCTCCATGTTACCTTTTGCATGGAAAGCTGGGGCGTAATCCATGGTCCTCCCGCTGTAGCATAACCATCTCCACAGTGCATGGTGAAAAACAATCCCAAATGTTTCGCTTCTTCAAAAGCGTAACGAAGCATTTTCCACCATTGTGGCGTAAATGTATTGGCCGGAGGATTTACCAAAGGAGGATTCGGAGCTGCCTCAATAGGCACTAAATAAGCTCCTGCAAGACCTTCCTTTTTCATTGCCTCCAGATCGGTCTTTATGCCTGCTTTCGTGACAGCTCCTTTCATCCAATACCAATACACCCATGGTTTCGCCGAGGTAGGTGGGTGTTGAAATCGTTGCTTCAGGCTGGATATATTTGACAGGTTTGTGCTGTCTGATTGCGCAAATGTAGTGTTGCAACATGCTATGCCTAACAACATAATGATCCCAACGGAGGTCCTGAAAAAATATTGATACATTTTCTTGTTCATGAATTATGAAGCGATATGAACTATAGCTGGATAATTTGATTTTTATGAGAATATTACTGTTTTGCTCTAAACGTATAACTTTTACCGGCTTCAGTTTTTAAGTCATACAGAAACGTCGGAACCAGGTGCACGGCATTTAATTTCGCTTTATCGGAAATGATGGGTTGTTTTACATCCGGTACATGGAAAAATGGATTGGGATTTTTCCCTTGTGCAAGTTTTAGCCCTTTCCCGATTAACTGATTTTTGACTCGTAAGCGGCAATTTCCTCCTAAGGAAGAATGAATCGTCAGGGTTTCTACCTTGCCGTTTTTCCATGTCATGTCAATAGTGAATCCTCCGCGTGTTTTCAGACCGTCAATAGTGCCGTTTTTCCAAACTGTTGGTAATGCAGGTAATAAATAGATAAACCCGTCATAACTCTGTATTAGCATCTCTGCAATACCGGCAGTACATCCAAAATTTCCATCAATCTGGAAAGGAGGATGTGCATCCAGCATGTTGGGATAGGTTCCACCTTTCTTTTTAATGGTTGAAGCTAAGCTCAACTGATCTTGAAGGAGTTTATACGCATGATTTCCATCCAGGAACCGTGCCCATAAGCAAAGTCTCCAGGCCATTGCCCATCCTGTTGAAAGATCTCCGCGATGAATTAAAGAGGTACGTGCAGCATCAAATAATTTGGGAGTCCGGTAGGGCGAGATTTGATTGCTGGGGAATACTCCATACAAATGGGATACATGGCGATGGGTATCATTGGGATTATCCCAATCCTCTTCCCATTCCTGTAACTGTCCAAAGTGACCGATCCGCATGGGAGAAATTTTATTGCGCAACATTCTTAGCGTATCTGCAAAAAGCGAATCTGTTTTGAGAATCTTTGAGGCTGCAATCACATTGGAATATAAATCGAAGACCAATTGATTATCCATTGTACATCCTCCGCAAATACTGTATTTCCCTCCATCGCCCGGGTGTACATGTTCAGGAGACACAGAAGGACATACGATTAAGTATCCGTTCCTTGGATCTGGAATCATAAAATCCACAAAGAACTTTGCAGCTCCTTTCATGACAGGATATATTGAATCCAGATAAGCTTTATTCCCGGAATACAAATAATGTTCCCATAATTGCTGGCAAACCCATGCTCCGCCGGAAGGCCACATCCCCGATGCGGCATGATCGACAGGCCCGGTTATTCTCCAGATATCCGTGTTGTGATGCAGAACCCATCCTCTGGCTCCATACATTATCCTGGCTGTTTCGTGTCCAGAGACAGAAACGTCGCGCACCATCTGTATGAAAGGTTCCAGCATTTCGCTTAGATTGGTCACATCCGCAGGCCAGTAATTCATTTCCACATTGATATTGGTGGTGTATTTACAATCCCATGGCGGCAATATCTGATAATTCCAAAGACCTTGAAGCGTTGCGGGCTGATCTCCCGGTTGTGATGCACAAATCAGCAAATAACGGCCAAACTGAAAATAGAGTGCTGCTAACTGCGGATCAAAACATAAACTGAATCTTTCGATTCTTTCATCCGTGGGATAATTTGCAGCAGAAGTTGTGCCCAAATCAAGTTTTACCCTGTTGAAAAATTTTGCATAATAAGCGGAATGTTCCCGTTTCGCTTCGTCATAGTTGACGGTCATGGCTTTGTCCAAATAGTTTAAACACTTAAGTTTTTCATTGGTATTAAGTGTTTTGTAGTTGGTGAAATTGGTAGCCATTGATATATAGAAAATGACTTCATTGGCTTTGGAAATGGACATTACTGCATCCTTTACGATATGTGTCCCTCCAAAAACCTTCGCTTTTATCTCTGTGTAAAAATGAACCTTGCCGCTTTGATTTTCATGTGTCTCTGTAATTCCTGAAAGAATCAACGAACTACTGTCATTCGTGATATTAAATTTTTGGTGGGGAGTCGTAAGAAACGCATTACATGAGATACTACCTGGTTTATCAGCCGTTAAACGAACAATAACTACCTGGTCGGTGAAAGAGGTGAAGACTTCACGGTGAAAAACCGTCCCGTTTACTTTGTACGAAACCGAAGCTACTGCCTTACTGATGTTCAGATCACGGTAATAATCCGTGTAATTATTATGCCCCGGGAATGAGATATAAAAATCTCCCATTGACTGATAAGGCATGCCGGAATTGGTATGTGACATGACTTTTTCGTCTGCCAGTCTTTGGGCATCACCATACTTCCCTTCAAAGATCAGCTTCCGTATTTCAGGTATAGCCGCTTTTGCATTTGGGTTGGCATTGTTATTTGGCGATCCTCCCCATACGGTGCCTTCATTGAGTTGTATATGTTCAACAGACGGTGTGCCGAATACCATCGCGCCCAACCTTCCATTTCCTAAAGGCAATGCTTCGTCCCAATTAGCGGCAGGTTTAGTATACCACAATATTAAATCAGATTTTTTATTGGCAATAGCATAATTACTGAGTAATAGTGATGATACTAAGATAAATATAATGCGAATTTTCATAGAGAACTCTATATTTAGTAATTTCTGTTTTGATATATTAGTCAGTTTATGCCGGTTATTTATAATATCCGATTTTTGTAAGCATTGCTGTCAAGGCTGCTTTTCCCTTAATTGCGTTTGCAGGCAGATTCTCCCCGTTAGGGCCAAAAGCATACATTTGGGGATCTTTTTCTATGGTCACTGTGTTTTCGTCAAAATTACCGGCTTTATCCTTCATCCGATTTATATCCAATCCCCAATGCGCTGCCGTGAATTCATACATTGCTTTACGTTTTGACGGCCCATAATCGTGTCCTTCATTGGGAAAGTGAACGTTCTTAACTTCATTCACTGCGTTATAGAATCCATAAGTCCGTTGTAAAAAAGGAAATTCCAGCGTGGGGACGGTACTTGTCCAGTCATGCCCATCGGAAACCACTAACTGTGGCTTGGGGGCAAACATGGCTGCTATCTCGGCATAATTGGTACGGTTTCCACAAAGTTGAAGCGGTAATCCGCTTTCGCATGGGCAACCGCCGGCAAAATGAGAAGTAAGCATAACCACAGGAATGCTTAATGTAATCCGGTTATCGAGTGCGGATATCATGATCGATGTGCCTCCTCCGTTTGATCCTCCTGTAATGCCGACTCTAGTTGTATCTACGTCTTTGAGACTTAATAGATAATTCAAAACGCTAATGGCGTTAAGTATTTGAATGCTTCCAGCAACGCTTGTCCGGTGTAGTGCGCTGTTGAATTGCAGCCTGCTTTCTCCCCATGCAAACAAATCCCAGTCAGCAGCGATGATCCCCATTCGGGCTTCCATTGCACAACGGATCTGTTCGTCTGTACGATAGCGTCCATCGGCAAAATGGCCATTGGGATTTAGCATGACAGGACATTTTCCTTTTATTTTTGATGGCATGTAGATTGAACCGCATACGTAAAGACCCGGTAATGTTTCAAGGGCAAAATTTTCAACCGTATAACCATCGTATTTTCTTTTTGGAGTGAGTATTACCCTGGCTTTGGGTTGATGCGACAGCAACACCGGGAGTTTTAAAACTTGCCACATACATGATTTTAATTCATCCTTCCGTTTCTCCCAACTACTTTTGTTATTGTATAATGTTTCCAGATAGTCTATAAACTCTTTCCCTTCTGCATCTGACATCCGGGTATAGTCAAAGGGTTTGATTTTGTACATGCCGTGATCCATGACATACGTATAGTCAAACGGAGCAAGCACAGCCTGCAGGCTCTTTGTCACACTCCAGGGCTGAATGCGCCAGTCGGCATATTTTAATTGCTTCCCGGCTATCAGTTTTGAGTCATACTTAATCTGTACATGAAACTCCGTCTCTATCTTTTTCAAAACGTCGACTAATGGACGTGTATAGTCGTCATCTGATGTTTGTGCAAAAACTTGTCCGGTTAAAACAACGACAAATAGTGTAAGCAGGATTTTTTTCATCATGATGTTATTTTTCAATGAAATGTATGTTTTTGTTCAGGCTATCTTGCTTTACAATGGGCTGAGATAATCTTCCAAGATAATCATTGGATAATACAATATAATCACTTTTTTCTCCGCTTAACGACAGGAAAGATTGATTTCCGGAGGGGAAACATCCTGTGATAAACATTCCCCGGGTATTGTCAGCCTCAATCAATGGCTTTGCAGCAAGTGGACTAGCCGTATAAATGTTGTTTAAGTAACTGTTTTCTACATCGCTCAATTTGAATGCGGCGCCTAATTGCACATTCACCTGCACATTGTTTAATCTAATATCTTTGGCTTTGCTGATATCAAATCCTGTCTTTGCATCCATATTGATGTTGTCAAATGAGATATTCGAAATTGGCATTTCTTCCAAACCTTTCACTACACAAGCCTGATTGATATTACGGCCTGTAATTCCTGAAATATGAATGTCACGGAATATCGGTGTGCGTTCAGATACCGGTTCCGGTGGAATATTCGCATAAAAGAGATTTACGACAATGCCTCCTTTTTTGATATTATTCATCACTATGTTATTGAAGCTGACATTCTCAACAACACCTCCGCGGCCACGAACGGATTTAATACGGATGCCGTTATCAGTACCATCAAATACACAGTTTGATACAGCAACATTGCGTACTCCTCCGGACATTTCGCTGCCAATCACCACACCTCCATGTCCTGCCAGCATGGTGCAGTTGGTTACTGTAATGTTTTCACTGGGAATGCCATATTTACGCCCTTGTGCATCACGTCCGGATTTAATGGTGAGGCAGTCGTCGCCTGCGCTGATGTAGCAATTGGATATATGCACATTCTTACACGACGATGGATTTATCCCATCTGTATTTGGCGAATGATATGGATTCTGAATGGTAACTCCGGTTATTGTTACATTGTCACAAAATACGGGATCAATCGTCCAGAAAGGGGAGTTTGTTAGTGTAATTCCCTCTATACGAATGTTTTTGCTCTTGTAGAACTGAATAAACGGAGGACGGAAGAATTTCTTTGCCAATGTTCCCTTCCAATCGGAGTTGGGTTCAATATGGAAACCGGGATTCTCTTTGTCCCATAACAGCCTGTATTTTTCCAGCTTGTTTTTAATCAGAGCTTCATTTTTAGTTTCAAATGCCCATGCGGCATTCCACCAGGCTGCTCCGTTCCCGTCAATTTTTCCTCGTCCTTCGATGGTTATATTTTCCTGACCATAAGCGTAAAATAGGGGAGAAAAGCTTTTCATAACTACACCTTCATAACGCATGGTTACAAATGGAAGGTAATCATCAAAATTATTGGAAAATAATAACGTTGCTCCTGCTTCAATATCAATGGTAATATTACTTTTCAATACAATGGGCCCCGTGAGATAAGTGCCTGCCGGAAAGAAAAGAGTGCCGCCTCCTTTAGCTGATAATTGATCAATTACCTTTTTAATGATTTCGGTATTCAATGTCTTACCATCTGCTATACAACCGGTTTTCTGCATATTAATGGTTTCTGCAGTCATGTTTTTTCCTAAAAATAATAAGATAAGGGCAATTAATAGGTGTCTCATTGTGACGGTTTCTTTATTGTTTTCCTGTTAAGTTAAAGATGCCGGATGGCCATGTATAACTACCCGGTTTTATGGTTACGTGCAATGATGGCATTCGCATTACCTGCATTCTTACTACGCCAGGGAATAACTCCTGTTGCGGAGCAAGCGTCTTCCAGCTTAAATAATTCATAATGCTATAAGCCGTAGCGCCTCCTTCTATCAATAATTCGTTAATTGTGCAGTTTTTTACCATGTGCCTTACGACTTTATTCATCCTCATTTTTAAGATTGCAGCATCATTACAAAACGATATTTTTTCAGGGGCAAATGCAATTGCCATTTTGTGGCTTCTTGTCCATTCAAGATCCAGAGATTGCGCCCATTTATAAAGATCGTCGTCTGAACATTGTTCGGCTAAAAGATTTTCAGGGAAAAATCTTACCAGACAATCGGATGCTTCAAGTCGTTTCAAATGATCGCGACTCTGCGGGTGCGTAGTTCCGCAAACGATCAAATAATTGGTAAAACTTTTTGTTTTATAGCTCGTGCTGTATTTTGGTAGTCCAAACGCCATAATCAGTACTTGTTCAAAAAACGCGGCGCTCCCTGCCAGCAATGTGTTTTTGTTCCATGTTTTGAGAATTTTTCCAAGGTCATCGCTAACATTACAATCAGGCACATCTATTACATTATCGGATAACAGTTTTGTTCCCTTCGAGGTGCATCTTTGGGTAAGCAGCTCTTTCACTACGGAGGTGTGCGCTGGGAAGTCAGGATCCATTGAGAATCCCGATTTTTCCAATAAGCTATCGTTGACATAGTAAACGCCATTCCGGATACATCTTCCGATTGCCGGATTAGCAGGTTGAAAAAGCACCTTAGATTTCCCGGTGATTTGCATCATAGCCTCTAATTCAGCCATGATATAACCTCTGAGTACAGAATCTGTTTTTTTGAATAATAGAGAGTCCTTTGCTGACAAAGCCTTACGCGTCATTTGTAAATGTTCGCGAAACGCCTTTTTTTCTGTTTTGGAACGGCTGTCGGTGGCAATAATGAATACATCCGCTTGTTTCAATGGCATGGAATCAATTCCAAACGCCACTTTCAATCCATAGCGAAGGCAAATGCCAGCTACTTCAGCCGCTCCCGTCAGATCGTCAGCAATTACCGTTATCATTTCTTCTTATATTTCGACATTAAAATCGCATAATCAATTGCCAGCAGCATGGCGTCCGGTGATGCTATGCCTTTCCCTGCAACCTCAAACGCTGTCCCATGATCGACAGAGGTACGTATAATAGGCAGCCCCAATGTGATATTTACTCCTTTCACACTTTTCATGGTTTGCTTTTCATTGTCCCATTGAAAGCCTTCCAGTTTAAATGGGATGTGTCCCTGGTCGTGATACATCGCTACACAGCCGTCATATTTCTTTTGAACGGCTTTCACAAACATTGTATCGGGTGGTACGGGGCCTTCCACGTTGAATCCTTTTTCTTTTGCTTCTACAATGGCAGGTATGATTTCGTTGATCTCCTCGTCTCCAAAAAGCCCGTTCTCGCCTGCATGAGGATTAAGGCCTGCCACTGCTATTCGGGGATTGGCGATTCCAAATTGTACACATGCATCATGTAACAACTGGATTACTTCCAGTACTCTTGCTTTAGTACATAAATCGCAGGCCTTTCGTAACGAAACATGAGTGGTGGCATGTATCACTCTTAAACTATCATCTACCAATAACATGGCATACTTCTTCGTATTGGTGAAATGAGCATAAATCTCCGTATGCCCTGAAAAATTATGCCCTGCTTTATGAATGGATTCTTTATTAATCGGCGCTGTTACTGTTGCATCGATGTCTCCGTTCAATGCTAACTCAATTACTTTCCGTACAGCTTGAAAGGCGGCATCTCCGGCCATTGCCGATACTTCGCCCAGTCTTAACTCCGGAAGGTTGACGCTTTGCATATCCAGTACATCAATGCATCCATGTTTGAATATTGCTTCTTCATGTGACCTGACTGGATTGACCGTTAAGGATAAATGCAAATCTTCTGCCGTTTTCTTGAGTACATTGGCATCCCCGACAATAAAAGGATGACACTGTTCATATATATATGAATTCGATAGTGCTTTGATACATATTTCAGGACCGATCCCTGCCGGATCTCCCATGCTTATTCCTATAATTGGTGTCATAATTTTTAGTCTCAAATTTTTTAGTGCAATGAAAAAACAGTCTCTGTATTATATTGATTTCATATATAAAATCAAAGCAGTTTTCTGTAGATTTCAATCGCGTCGGTTTTCGTTACTTCTCTCGGATTGTTTTTTAATAAACGAGTTACCCCCATGGCAATATCAGCCAGTTCCGATAAGTCTTCTGCTTTAATACCGATATCACTCAAATGTTGTGGAATACCACATGCTCTTGATATTTCCTTTATCTTTTCAATTCCGGCAAGGGCTGTTTCTTTTTCATCTCCTTTGTTTTGAACTCCCAGGGCTAATGCTACTGTCGCATGTCGTTCTATAGAGGCCTCCATGTTGAATCGTAAAACCTCCGGCATTACTATAGCGTTGGCTAATCCATGGGGTACATGAAATCTTCCGCCCAATCCATATGACAAAGCATGAATTGCGGCTGTATTTACCGGCCCAAGACATAATCCTCCGTACATGGATCCTAATGCCAAAGCTGATCTGGCTTCGATATCATTTCCATTTTCACAGGCGCGCTGCAAATTCTGAGCAATCAGCTCCATCCCCTTTAATGCATAAATATCAACAGCCGGATGAGCAAATTTATTCGTGTAGGCTTCAATGCAATGGGCGAGGGCGTCCATTCCTGTTTCTGCCGTTAAACGTGCTGGTAAAGATATCGTTAATACGGGATCGATATAGCAGGCATCAGGCAACAGATAGGGACTGATAATACCACTTTTTGCCAAGGTAGTTTCATTCAATAAAATTGCATTCGGCGACATTTCGCTTCCTGTGCCTGAAGTCGTCGGCAAACAGATCAGCTTCTTCGATCTTCCGTTTAACAATCCTATGCCGGCAATATCCTCCAGTTTCTGATTATTCCCCGTCAGCGCAGCCAGTAATTTGGCGCAATCCAACACGCTTCCTCCTCCTATGCCTATAACACAATCAGGATTAAATTGTTCTGATTGGGCTAATAATGCTTCGAACTGACTAAAAGTAGGTTCGCCGGGGAAATTATAGTCGATTAATTCTACTGTCTTCCCGCTGGTTGTTATAGCTTCTAACGTAGGTTGAAGGGTATTTATTAATGGTGAAGTGATCAGCCATAATATTCTTTTTGATGCCTGTACAAACCGGTTGTCAATTAATCGGCCTATACAATTTTCTCCAAATACTATGGTTCCGGGTTGTTGTAATATAATCGAGTTCATATTTTAATTTTTTTAGATTGTCTTCTATTCGACGGTTATTTGTCCGTTGTACCGTCGTCCTCATCTACAGGTCTGCCTCATGCTGCTTTCTTCTTGAAATATCCGTAAATTGTCAGATCGTCTTCTGCAGGTTGTGACTTAAACAGGAAACTGGCTGCATAACCTACAAAAAGAACAATCAGGTGGCTATAGACGCCAAGCATATATTTATGTTGGTGAAAATTATATTTCCCCAGATTCAAAATCAGTTTATCATGTATTTGTGTCGAGGTAAGCACGGCATAGGCTGTAAAAAGAACGCATACGGCAATTCCTATATATAATCCCTGCCGGTTTGCCCGCCTGGACAGGATGCCTAATAGGAATATGCCAACGATTCCGGCTGAGAAGATGGAATAGAGTCCGAAGACGACCCCCAACACTCCTTGCCCGTTCCATGTAATATACAGGTAGGTTACCAACATCATCAACAGGCTTGCTATGAAGACAAGTAATCGTCCCATCCTCAATTTTTGTTTGTCAGTGCTGTTTGGTTTGAAGCGTTGATAGTAATCTCCTATTCCAATAGCCGAAAGACAGTTCAGGTCGGACTGTAAACTGGCAAGTGCGGCTGCTACAAGTGCAGCAAGGACTAGCCCTACAGCACCAACGGGAAGCTGCGTGGAAATAAAGTAAGGAAATACCTTGTCAGCGGTGATACCTTGAGGTAAAGTGGCAGTTCCCGTATGATAAAATACATATAATAATGAACCAATCAACATAAATAACGTCCATACGGAAACGCTTGCAAATACGCCAATGTAGGCGGCATGCTTAGCATCCTTGTCCGATTTTGCAGTCAGGTAACGTTGAACGATCGTTTGATCCGTTCCATATTTCTGAAGTGCATAAAAAGCACCATTAAACACCATCACCCAAAATGTGAGCTTTTGTAAACTAAACGTGAACGGGCCAACGCCAATTTTTCCCATATGTAATGCCTGGCTTAAAGCTTCAGTAGGTCCTCCGGCATTGCGGAACAACAAAATTCCCAGACAGAGTAATCCTCCTCCTATCAGTAAGCTTCCCTGAATCACATCCATCCAGATGACAGCTTCCATCCCTCCCAATAGCGTAAGGGCGACAATGGCAAACCACAATATGAACATAATAGCCAGGATGTGGAGATGAAAGAAGCTGCTCATAGCCAGACAAATCAGGTATAATACGGTTCCCATCTTGGAAAAATGGGTCAGCATAAACGCTATTGAGCTGTAGAGCCGGGCAAAGAATCCAAATCGCCGTTCAAAATATTCATATGTACTTAGCCGTACCACTCTGCGAAACAATGGAACAATGATCCAAATGATTCCTACCAATACGACCGGCACCATTAAACCTTGCACAAGCAATATCCAGTTTGACCTATAAGCTGCTGCCGGATAGGCTAAGAAAGTAACGCTGCTTAGCAAGGTGGCAAAGATGGATAGTCCTATTGCCCACGAAGGAAAGTTCTTGCTCCCTATAAAGTATCGGTCAGAACTTTTTTGCCTTTTTGAAAAGTAAAGGCCTGTCCCGACTGTAAACAATATCGATAATATGACAATCAATCCGTCAATCCAGTGTATTGGACTATTCAGCATGTATCTTGGAAATAAAGAGATTCAACTATGTTTATGGATAAAAAAGAGCTGCCGTTCCATTTTGCCGTTAAATGATTGCGGTTCTCTTTTTGTAATAATCAAATTTTGCTATGATAAGCTCAGTTTCCCGAGCTGAAAGTTCCGTTAACGGAGGCATCATCGTGGTATTACATGTTTTTTCCCCGTGCATCATTACTTTCAGGGCGGCTAACGATTGTCCAAGCGTCCGGTCTTGCTGATAAAGAATTGCTACAATATCTGTCAGTTCCTGATAATGCTGAACTGCGTCCCAATTGCCGAGCAACGCTTCCTGCTTCATTTTGCCATAAAGGGAAGGGACAATATTCCCTGTACTGGGCACTATCCCGTCGGCGCCCAGTTGCAGGCTGTTGGCGCTTTGTGCTCCCCATCCGCAGAAATAGGAGAAATCTTCACGATCGCGATAGGTTTCAATACAGGTTGTCATCCGTTCGATATCACGTTCGGAATCTTTCAACCCCCAAATATTTGGATGCTTGCTTAATCTTTCCACAACAGCCAATGGAATGGACATTTGCGTTGTGGCCTTAATATTATAGAGCATCACAGGCCCTTTTATATGGTCTGCCAACTGAATGTAAAAGGCTTCCATTTGTTCCGGTGTCAGGATATAATAGGCGGGCAGGGTAGCCACTACAACATCAGCCCCTAAGTCGATATATTGATTTCCCCGTTTGATTAAATCCGAAACCTGATTGCCAACTAATCCGGCATAAATGGTTTGGTGTGTCCCTTTTACGGTTACTGCAGCCTGAACGAAACGCAAACTTTCCTGTTCATTTATGGAACTTGATTCGCCGGTTGTTCCTAAAACCAGCGGATCTATATTGTTTTGCGCTAGTTGGTTCAGGATTAATCCTACAGCCGTAATATCTACTGTGAAATCTTTATTTAATGGCGTAATGACCGGAACTACTACTCCTGAAAATCTCTTTTGCATTATATCAGTTCTGTTATTAACGTGTTATAGACTTGTGATGATATTCCATCTTCCTGATCCTAAGTCAATGGTATTGTCTTTTATCGCTTCTGTTTTATGATTTATGACAGCCGAATTGACCTTGAAGGGTAATGTTACTGTTGCTGAAGAATTTACAGGAATAGTGATTCTTAGCGTAAATTCTTTCGCTTGTTTTGTCCATTCAACCTGAATTCTTCCATATAAACTTTCTGTTGAAGCAGATACTGTTTTGATGTTGCCGGCAGGAATCGGTTTGATATAGAAATGTCTGAATCCTGGACTTTCCGGATCATCCTGTATACCGGCTAACGTTTTATAAAACCATTCCTCTACTTGTCCCAACATAAAATGGTTTCTGGAATTTCCCTTACGTGGGTCCCATTGTTCTGCAAGCGTAGTTAATCCGTATTTTACCTGGAATCCATATCCCGGAACATCATAACGATTTAACATATCAAACATTACATCATTCAACCCATTGTTTGCCAGTGTCTGAAACAGGTAACGGTTACCAATATCGCCTGTTGTCAGATGATTGCCATGATAACGGATGTCCGCAACCAAATTGTTCAGAACCGCTTGTTTATTTTTCGGGTCGACCAGGTTTAAATAGAGAGAAACCGCATTTGCATATTGGCTCCCAATGTCATATTGTTTTGTTGCCGGATTAAAGAAACGTTCGTTATAGGCTTTTTTTATCTCATTAACGAGCTGTTTGAATTTTGTTGTGTCATTTGTACCTAACAGCTTGGCGGCTTTATACATCAAGGATGCTGATAAATAATAATGTGCTGTTGCTGATAATGCAATGGATGTGTTTTGCGAGTATCCAGCAGGTTTTACGCCATAGTCATACCAGTCTCCCAATCCATAGGAAAGAATATGGCATTTGGCTCTGGATGTAAGATAATCAAGGTATCTTTTCATGACAGGATAATACTGACGGATCAATGAACTGTCACCATAATGTTCGTAATATATCCATGGTATAACGATAGATGCACAGCCCCATTCAGGTGAGTCTGTAAAATCTCCTCCAAAATGTACATATTCCGGACAGATACTTGGAACAAGTCCGTCGGCATATTGGGCGTCGCGTATATCACGCATGATTTTCGGGAAGAAAGTTGACATGTCGTAATTATACATTAAGCCGGGTGCGTTTAATTGATCCTGTTCCAGCCAACCCAGTTTCTCGCGATGAGGACAATCTGTAAGTACTCCCTGGAAGTTACTTTTTATTGAATTGTTGATTATAAAATGAGTATGGGAAAAGAGTGAATCGGAGCAGTTAAACGAACCGATTTCCGGAGCTGAGGAATAGACAAAGTCTGATTTTATAGCTGTTATTAAGGGGAGTTGGCTCCCTTTAGGCGCTTTCAAGACATTGGCTCCTACCACTTCGATATATTGAAATCCGTAATAACTGAACAAAGGATGCCATTGCTCAATGCTGTCTCCGCTTAATGTGTATTCAAAATAGTAAGGTCTACCGGTGCGTTTCTGGCTGACGTATCCGTCTTTATCCAAGCTTTCACCTACCCACAACCGTATGGTTTGTCCCTTTTTACCTTTTACTTTAATCGATGGAAAGCCGGCCAGGTTTTGTCCCATATCCAGCACATATACGGAATCGGATAATTGATGAATGCTCTTTATTCCATATTGCTTGTGGATGACGACAGGAGGAGCCAATTGCGGAGTTAACTCTCCCTTTGGGGATTCCTGTATGACCACCGGTTTCCATGCTTTTCCTTTGTCATTAAATGCGGGGCTATCCCAGCCTTTTTGCTCTAAGTTCGCATTGTAATCTTCTCCGCCATAGATGTTATTAAAAGTAATGGGACTCAATGCGTAGCTCCAGCTTTGATCAGAGCAGATTGTTTGTTCTGTACCATTGGTATAGTGTATTACCATTTTGAAAAATAGGGTGGGAGGCCCATAAGTACGCCATAGCTTACTGTACCGGTTGCTGATGGCATTGTAAAAACCATTCCCCAGGATGACTCCAATCACATTTTCACCTTTGTGTAGCTGTGAAGTGACATCGTAGGTATTGTAATAAACGGTTTTATCGTAATCACTCCACAGCGGGGCAAACTGACTATTGCTAATTTTTTCTCCATCGATGGATAGCCTGTAATGCCCGAGTCCACAGATATAAACTATGGCGTCCCGGATTTTTTTGTGCACGGTGAATGACTTTCTGAGCATAATACTGCGCAATGCCAAGCTATTGATGGAATCCAATAATTCAAGGTTTGCTTTCTTTTTAAGAGAAGGCATGTGGAAGCTTCTGCCGATTGGCAAATGAGCATATGTTCTTGTGATGGCTCCGATCCACCGGGCATTCATGAAAGATGGATAAGGCGCTATAGAGAAATAGGAGGGGAGGCTCCATGAAGAAGCCCTCCCTTTTGCATCCCAAACTCTTACTATCCATTTATAAAAGTGTCCCGGTTGTAATTTCCCAGTTCCCCCGTAGGGAATCAATTGGCTTCTGTCTGATTTTATCTTTCCGCTCTTCCAAATAGGATTGTTAGCGTTAGAAAATTTAGGACTTACCTCTATTTCATAAGCAGTTTGTTTGTCGTCGTTGGTAGCCGATTGCAATTGCCAGCCAAACCGGGGTTCAACGGTATTGATCGATAACGGATTGACAGCCATGTCGCAAGTAGTTTTGGCTATTACAATTGCATTCGCAAACAATGGCATCATTGCAATGATAACACACAAAATACTTCTTGCTACTCCTCTGTTCATCGCTAACTAATCTTAAAACATTCTTGAAACCCTGTAAATTACTTCATTGTATAGGTCAGCTTACCTAAGTCAGGTCTTGATGCCACCTTGTGACCATTTATAAACAGCATTAGGCCTTTCCCTAATTCGTATTTTCCTCCGGTTTTATCCCAGACAATGGTAAGATTTTTTCCATGATAGAGCACATTGTCCAGACAGAACCAGTTCCATTGATGTTTAGGAAGCAAAGGATTGATCTCAATTGTATTATCAGGACGTGGCCGTAAACCAACCAACCCGGTTATGATTAAATCGTTAAACGTAGAATGGTTATAGTATCTGCTGCGTTCCTGATCTCCTTTTAACCAATAGCCAGTCCTTTGATCTAAATATTCGCCTATGTAGGGTCGTCCTCTGTACGATTGGCATTCAACATATTGTTCAAGCCTGGCAAAATAGATACTATCATTCATTTCTGTTTGAGGATAGTTATTGATTAAATTTTCCATTGCAGTCAATGTTTGTGATGTGGCAAATGGCCATACGGCACCGTCCCATTCACAATTACCAACTCCATGTGTCCTGAATTCCGGATTACGCTGTTCTGCAGTAGTGATGCCAAACGGAGCATAAAAACCTCTTGGATTCGTAATTTGTTTCCATGCAGCATCATATCCTTTATTTTTGTCCGGCAGATTGAAATACCATGGAAGAAATCCTATCTCTTCCCGAACCTGAGCCATTTCGCCGGGTTTACGTAATGTTTCAAAGAAGAGGCTGTCTTTATTCCATAACAAGTTCTGAACAAGAGACTTCAATGTATCTGCTTTCAGTTGGTAAAATCTCGCATCAGTTTGATTGTCATCCAGGGCTGCAATTTCAGATAATGCTTTGGCATTTCCATACATGTAACTGTTGATCGTTGGTCGGGCATAATGTTTTCTGCGTCCTCCGCTGATGGATTCTTCCATGCCGTCCTGTACATCGCTTTGCCAGAACAACCCGCTATGTAATCGATGATCGCTTTCCCAGGCAGCATAATTGGCTTTTAGATCAGGGTACATATTCAAAAGAAATGTAGTATCCCCATCGACCAGATATTTATTATAGATTGCATCTGTTGCCCAACTGCTATAGTTGCGCAGTTTCTTCATCGGTTTACCATCATTTCCCCGGTACCATACATGAATATCATCGTCAACATATTGGCGGTCACGCAACCAACGGCCTTCGTAAATATGATGGCCCAAAGCGCAGCTTATTAAGTTATACTTGTCTGCATAATGCCTCGGTACCAAAAATTCAGTAATTGCATAACCGACCGGTGTTTTTTCTATATGTTTACGATATGTCCACCACCGGTAGTAATACATTTGCTCCATAGTATATTGAGGGCATTCGAACAATGGAATATTCTTTTTCATCCAGTCCCATGATTGGGCATTCGAAATAGCCAGGGTGATATTTTCATTTTCCATCGAATTGAAGAAATCCACAAAATGCTTAAATTCATCAGCCTTTAACACTGCTGCATGACTGTCGTCGTCCAAGCTAACCGTTTTCAAGTTTTTGATGTAAAATACAGCTTTAGGTGCTGTACTTCCTGCATGAGGTAAATCAGTATAACGAAATGCCGGACTGTCAGGTGTGGGCTCTATAGGTAATTCTCCTGTCCGGAAGACGATACGGCTAACGGATGCTACTGGATTAAAGAAAAGATGTGTGGAAATCTTTTTACCGTTTACCACCATTGTGTAACTGTTCGTTGTTGCATCTAATGCGAGCTCAATATGAAATACTTCTCCTCCCTGATAGTGGGCAAGCGTTGAATAGTGTGGCCCTGTTTGTGCTTTGAAAAGCTTGTCTTTATCGAAGATTAAACGAATGCAGGGTTGTCCGGTTTTGTTCTCAAACTCAATATCCAACTCTCCTTTGTTGTTTTGTCCAGGAACAATCGTAAATTCGGCAGTCAGTTTCTTTGATGTGGGAATTACTCTTTCTGCTTTTGCATAATCAAAAGGATCCCAATCCTGCAATGTTAACCAACGCCGTCCGTCTGCGCGCTTTTCAATACTTACCGGCGCCCACAACGGACTATAAATATTCCATTGGGTCATCTCTGCAATGGAATGGAAGTTGTTGAAATCATCATTTGCTTGTGCCGTAGCTCTGTCCGTTACCGGAACAGGAATCCTGGAAACCCATATGTCTTCTTTGTTCATGCTGTAGGTTACCCATTCATCGCCATCGGGTGGTGTTCCATTCCCTTCAATGATGCCACGTACATACTGAGGGCCCGGATTTTTAAAATTTCCTCCATATCGCATTGGAGTCAAATCCCCATGAACTAAATACATATCGTTATAATTCAACCCGTCGTTGCTTGTTGAAATGGCTAACGGCCAACGGTAAAATGATGAGGGATTATATACGGTAGAATATCGTCCGTCAGAAGTTCGTTGTCCCCAAATTTTGGCGTTGCCATTCACAAAACCTTGAGCCCTCTGCGGATGTGTTAACCATGTACGTCCATTATCTTTACTAATGGATGTCACCGCACATTTCCATAAGCCTACAACGTTCCCATTTGGTAAATGATAATAATCAAATGCTTTGAAATCCAGCTTCAGTGGAATCAGAGGATCATTTCTGTCTGCTTCCTCATTCCATTGTTGCATCATAAGTGGTTTTGATAAAAGCTCGTTACAGGCATCTACGAACCCTTGATCTTTGCTTTGGGTATAAAACGGATAAGTAGTGTTTTTTTGACTAAATCCGTGATTATAGCGAATAAAGTAAATCGGTCCAAATTTTCCATTGGGGAAAACTTCCCGTACAACACGGCCTATACCATTCCCATCGTTCGGATGATCCTTGGGTCCCAGACAAATGCCATAAAAACCCAGTACTAACAGTCGATGGCTTTTCGATACATAAAATCCCATCCGTTGGTGCATCACAGCCCACAAATGCTTAGCAACTATTTTGCTATCGGGTTTTGTTGTCCCATCCGGAACCCGATACTGAGGAAAAATAATGACGGGATTTGACCAGCGATACCCATCTTTGGAAGTTAATAATAAAGTCCTTCCCGGAGGAACACTCTCTCCTACAGGATCAGACAGATATTCCAAATAGAACTGATGATTCCAGTAAGCCAGCATGGGAGCATGATTGTATGTCCAACTTACGCCGCCTCCCAATGCAGGATGTTCTCTGTTCGCTCTTAGTACCTGAATGTTGTGAACACCTACGGCAAGAGGCAATTGCCCATCATGGTAGTTGACATTCGATAGTGTAGTGCCCGTATAGTAAATTCCATCCTGAGCATGGATTGTTATTGTACTTGAAAAAATAGCCAGAATTATAGTAACCAGATATGTTATGGTTTGATGTTTCATTTCAAATATTGATTAGTGTCCCTTGTTGGCTTGAGCTTGGTATTTTAATAGTTTCTTATAAATACTGTATTTGACTTTGAATATAGTGCCGTGTTTTTGCCCCTTCGGTAAAAACACTTCGTTGGAAATGTCAGTGAACGTTTTGAAGTCTTTTGTTTCTACGGCTCCATATTTTTTTGCTACATAACGTTCGAAATAAATCAAATAGTTGTGTCCGATTTTCACCACGGTAGGTCCTTCGCTAAAGTGTGGCGAGAACGGCGCTGACGGAATAGCGTATGGCCCGATAGGAGAGTGTGAGAATGCTACTTTGACGTTTCTCTCTGGACGGGTATTATCTTTAAATACTAATACATAATTCTTGGAAGCAACTTTAAAAATCGTACCATCTATTACACTATATCCCGGATCAAAAAATAATTTTGCAGGAGAGAAAGTCTTAAAATCTTTCGTAATCGTATAGTATAACCGATGATTGTTGTCCTCGGCTTCTTCTCCCTTCGGAAAACGATATGGAATAGTCGATGCCCAAATAATAATGAAATCTTTTTTCCGTGCGTCATAAAATAAATCCGGAGCCCACACATTAATGGTCGTGGGCTCACTTTTCATTATTTCGACATATTGCGACTTAGTCCAGTGTATTAGGTCTTTTGAACTTGCATAACCAAACCCTTTGTCATTTGTCCAGCTACAAGTCCATACCATATGAAAGGTGCCATGAGGTCCTTCTACAATCGATGGATCTCTGAAGACTTTGTCCCTGCCTACTCCCGGAGTATTGAATGGCCCGCCAAGACTCTTCCAGTGATAACCGTCAGTACTGCCGGCTAACAGCAATCCATCCTGTTGAGGTTCTCTAAATGTAGAAAACAGATATGCCTGTGTTGTTTTACACGATGACAAAGCAATCATTCCTACTATGGCCAAAAATAGATACTTCATTGTTTTAGCTGTTTATTTCAAGGATAACCAAAGTACGATGCTTCCCTTATCAGGAGATTTAATCGAAACAACGTGTCCGCCTTTTACATGGAATTTTTTCTTCATGAGAATCCCTGTAGCAGGGTTCATCCAGCAGGCAATATATGTTTTAGTGGTTTTTGTCAGGTCTAATGATATTTTGTTCCCTGATTGTAAATAAGCAATGTATCCGATGTTGTTATTTCCTAAGATATATTGATTGTTCGAATGAGATGGAATGATCTCCATATGTACAGCATCCTTAAGGAATGTAGGATCTATGCCTGCTGGTAAGTTAGGTAATGATCCGCCGGCCATGAATACAGCCCACCCATATGCAGGATAATTATCTGCATAGTACATAACAGCTTTTTGCGGATATTTAAGCCTGTATTCGCTTACGGCACGATATACCTGGGCAAAAGAAGTTACTCCCGGTTTGACTAATCGCATATGTTGTCGCGGAGCTAGGTTTTCTCCTCCTAGGGGTGCGTATGCAGTGCCGTTTTTGCGATAAAACCAATAACGGATATCTATTATATCAACTACCTTGGCACGTTTGGGGTCTCGTAAAATAGCGTCTTCGACATCTTTGGTTGCACTTAAGGCGATGAGTGGGTGTTTCCCTGTTTCTTTCTCCCAGTTTCCAACAACATCCAGCCAAAACTGCATGAAATGCAACGGCCCTGTATATTCAGCACTTGTTAGTTGAATAACGCTCGTATTGTTGGCGAAATTTTCTAAACATTTGCGGATGTAGGCTTTAAGCAACTTTTTACGAACCAGATTGGTAGTGTCATAAAACTGTTCCGCCATAAATTGGCGTTTATCGCCGGCAAAGTTTACCGGTTCGGGGAATCCGGTGTGATTTATATTGTTGACAGGCCTCCATGGACAATCTACCCAATGAGCGCCAGCTTCAAGAATATTGTGCTGGAAGAAATTTTCGTGTAATAGAACCAAACCGTTTTGATCTGCTAAATCGGCAAATTTCTTTAGACGACTCCAATACCATGTGTTGTATTTGGTTAGGTCATATTTGCTTAATCCATCCCATGCGGTTCCTTCTCCTGAACGTGCAAATGGTTGTTCATAAAATGGAGGCCATACGTCTCCATCCATTCTTCTCACCCGTTCGTGATCATCTCTGCGAAGATCATACCAAAGTCCATAGTTATGATCGAGGGAAACTACATCGTTCTTTTTCATCCATGCAACAACGTCATTCAGATTATCGGTCAAGCCTAATCCAACTTTGCCAGGTACATAGCGTGTGATATCGGGTTTGGCTTTCGGTAAAAATGAGGGTAGGGTACTACCGTTCCACCAGGGAGCCTCCAACCGATTTCCATAAAGCAACACATCTCCATGTACGATATGCCCGTTAACGATGCGAGTAGGTAAAGTATTGATTGTGCCGGTTGTGTGAACATATCCGATTTCATCAATAGTTTTGGCGCCATCGGTTGCTGTTGAAATAGGATTGCGTTGTCCGGCATGTTCAATCCAGTTTATTAATGTAGGGGCGGGATGTTTAGCTTCTTGTGCCAGTTTTGCAGCCATAGCTATACTGGGACTACTATCTTCTGAGTTATTCAGCATCATTAGCGAGCTTTCATCAACAGGTTTATGTAAACGTTCTGCCAATTGTTCCAAATACAGGCTGCGTGGTTGGAGGTGATTATTTGATTCATACCAGCCTCCGTTACCTGCAAATTGTGACCAGCTGCCAAATGCCCAGTTTTCAGCAGTGGGAGGCTTGGGACATTCAATTAAAGCAGCATTGCATTGCCAGAATACGCTATTGGCACCGCTCCATCCGGTTCCTCTGTCATCTTGCCCCCTGTTGGCAAAACGTAAAGCATTTCCATCCACATTGACCATGTCGAAAAGAATTCCGGAGCCCCAGCTTCCAATTGTTCCGCTAAAACTGTAGGGTAATTCTGAGTAACACTGAACAAACGCAATGGGGCCAGCAGCACACAAACCGGTAGAGAAATCATGAATGCCATGTTCTGCATACAGATCTTCAAAGAGCGTTTGTTGTCCTTCCGTATAGAAGGTATTGCGGCGTTGTCCTCCTATTTCTGAGATTGGTTGTAAGGAAATGCAATCTTCAACGGTTACTTGTTTGGAAGTGGAAAGAGCCATTACGGCAGAGCCGGCAAAATGAGAAAAGGTGATTTGCCTAATCCATGCGTTTTCAACATTTTCTAAGGTAATAGCCATCCATGAGTGTGCTTCATCTTTTACGTTTGTGGTATCATAGTTGGAAATACACTGCATGTTTTCAACGCCTACGTTCGATATCCGTCCCGGCCATGTGTATGGAATAACCTGGCCTTCTCCATATTGTGGATCCAGCGCTGTGGTTAAAGGCGCATCGAACGTAATTTTGTTCCCGTTAATGGCGGTAATGGTTCTGTCCCAGTTAATCGTACGATCATTGGGCTTCCATCCAAGAGCCGAAACTCCACCTCCAAAAGTTACCATTCCTAAGGTTTGAATCCATTTCTGTGTGATTGGCCTGTGAATGATAATTTTATCACCAACCTTTAGTGATCCTATATTATTTACAGTTACTGAAAATGAATTAACAGGCACGTACGAATTTACTATGGGTATCGGAGTGCCTAATTGCCGATCATTTTCTCCTAAGATTCTGATTAAAGTCCGCCTGTCATCCCCGGCGGCTATAAGTTTTGTTCCGTTTTCTCCGGTTCCTGAACCACGTAAAACTACTCCGGAAGCATTCATTATTAATTGTCCATATACATTGAATGTTCCTGATCCTAACAATACTGCTCCTCTAAAGCCTTTTGCATCAGGTTTTAATTTAGCTACATAATCCAATGCTGCCTGAATGCGGGCTGTGGCATCTCCTGGTTTTGCGGGTACTACAATTATGACGGGAATAGTCGGAATGGATGATTCTCCTTCCATATATCCACAATAAGAAAAATCAGGAATACGATTTCCGAGACTATCGCTTTTGTACTGCAGTTGTCCATTGGCTAAATATAACGGAGGAAGCGTTATTACACTCTTTTTTGCCTGAGCTCCAATGTTAGCTCCAAAGATCATTGCTAATAATGCAATGAGTATTTTTTTTACGCTTAAATGGTTGAAGAAGCTTTTCATGTTTCAGAACTGGAGAAATGATAGAAATATAATTGATAAGTATTACTTTTTAGCCTGAGCTTCTTTTATTCTTTTTGCCCAGGCAACTCTTTCCTGCTGCATATTGTATCCTTGTTTGGAAAGATAATTGTTTATCCGACCTTTATATTTATTAAACCATGCATGTTTTTTTCCAGAGGATGGGGCTTCTATTGCATGCTCTCTTGCTTCTACCAACCAGGAATAAATTTGTCGTTTTTCATTTGGTTTCAGTGTAGGAATCATAGCCAAGTATGCTCCATAAGTAACTTTGAGCACATTATATGTCATTGCATTTTTTACTTCTTCGATTTGTTGTGGTGTTAAATCTCCCGAAAGAGCACCGGTAAAGGCACAATATAAATTATATAATTGTGTGTTAGTATCGCCTTCAATTGTTTTGTCTAAAGCCTGAAGTGATGCTTTATTGTTTCCTGCAGTTGCCTTGGCGGCTTTCATTGCAGCATTATTATCGTCAAAAATTTTTCCAACACTGGCGTATTCATTAACCAGAATATTGACCACCCGGTTAAAGACAGCAGTGTCTGATATGTTTAATTTCTTTACAATTTTAGTGGATCTGAGCGTTAATGTCTTAATGTAGGCAGCATCATTTGATTGTGCGGACATGCCTGCCGCAAATAACAATAATACGATTGCAATTCGGAATGTTTTTGTCATGAGTAGTTGAAGGTATTTATAATAGAAACTATAGGATTGGGTACCTATAGTTTCTATTATGGAATTTACATATTTCTAATTTCTGCACATAATTTCAAGTTCATAATTCAAAATCAATGGCCATTCAACTGGTTGATTAGTTGGAATGATTCCATAATTTTGTTTTACCGGCTAAAACATCGCGGTTATTTTTGGGATTTGTCCAGTCAACTTTTTTCGTTGGATCGATTCCATTGATATATTTTTCAATGTTGGTATATCCGTCCCCGTTGATGTCTCCATTAGCATCTGCAGGATTATGAGGATTCAAGCCATATTTGATTTCCCACCAGTCTGGAATACCATCACCATCGCTGTCTTTGTACCGTTTCCAGTCTTTGCTCAGTTTTGGATAACCTCCAACTTGGCTTATGTCGGTAATGATACCTTCTTTATATGAATCTTCGGGCAATCTGCGGTGCTTGAATTGGAAGTAAGTGCGGCTGTCTGCGCTTTTATCGTAATATGCTTTTCCTGTACGCACTTGTTCTATAATCCTTTGATCGGTAATATCCCGTACAGGCAATGTTGCACCTACATTTTCAAGAACATAGTTGTATGCTTCTTGTGCACTCATAATAGGGAATTTCGGCATTGGGAACGGTTTGTTCCATTTTACCAATGCATAATATTCTTTTGTGGTTAGATTTGACCAGAAGTCATTCTTACGATACTCTTTCAATGATGCTAAGAATGCAGAGTCGCCTCTTACTTTCAAAGGTTGGGTTTCCAACTGAACACCACCATCCCAGTTATCTTTGGTGACTGCCGGATAGCCATCCACATAATTACCGTTGCAATAAACGCGTCCAAATACCTTATATCCTAATTTTGAGCGACCTGCGTCTGGTCTCAGAATACGGTAGCTGATAGGTTCGTTTTTCGGTGTGCATGGACCTGGTTTGTAATAGTTGTTGATGATATTATACAATGCCGTATAGTCACCACCGTCTACTGACCGGGATACCCAGTTGTATAGAACATTGTTGACAAAATTGAAAATGCCATCTTCACCAATCGATGGATTTCTACAAATACAATCAGCCCACATATTGCGCATAAAGGTACAGTTTCTACCTCCTAAAGTACTCCCAAAAGCATGGTTCCAGGTGTCTAAAGTTTGTGCAATAAGGGAATTTTGAATGGTGAGATTGACGGTAGGATATTTGAAAGCTTTTGTTCCATCCCCTGGATTGTACATGTGCCGGTACAAAGAGATGCTTTCATCACCTCCCCATTCTCCTGAACAATGGTCAACAATGATATTCCCTACAGGGTCTCCGCCAAGAGCATCGTCACGTCTTCCCACATCGGTAATACCGCGCATGAAACGCATGTAGCGTATAACAACATCATGCGTATTAATCCATACGGATTCGCCTGCAATGATTACACCATCACCCGGAGCAGTTTGCCCTGCGATGGTAACGTAAGGAGCTCTGATGATGACAGGTGTATGTAAATGAATAATCCCGGATACGTTAAATACGATGATACGTGCGCCTCCTTGTTCGCAAGCCCAGCGGAAAGAGCCGGGTCCGCTGTCATTCAGATTGGTTACAGTATATACTTTTCCGCCACGGCCACCAAATGAATATTCTCCTCCTCCCATAGCCCCCGGAAATGCAGGAATGCTGGCCTGAGGTAAATCTGATGGACGATGAGCCCATGGTATGTACGGTTTACCATGCATGGCCTGCTCTTTTACAATAGGAAGTGCGACTTGCCATGCCGAGTCAGAGTGTGCGTAACAGGCCTGCATCATTTTTGCATCTTTTATGCGAATGCTGTCAGGTACCTGTGGGTACTGTGCTTTAGCTGTTTGTAGTGATACAAAAGCAAGAGCGATTAAACTTAAAAAAACAAATTTTCTCATTTTGACTAATTTAATTTATTGATATGAACTGGGTTGTTTATCTATTCTGATTAAATTGTTAATACCAGGGTTAAAGAGGGTGTCCAAAGGGCACCCTCTTGTTTTTTTGTTATAACTACACAATCTTTTATTCAGTCTACTAACCCTAATTATTGTTGATAATCAAATGTTCCCTGAGAGCCATAAGCGTCATACCATCCTTTGGTTTGTAATAGCCATGGGTTATTGGTCAAAACCGTAGTAGGCAATCCCTGGATATAATAGTTTTGTTGCCAGCCAAATTGTGTCAGGGTTTGATTGTTATATGTATCCATGGCAGGACTTGCAGCAACACGAACAAAATAGGTGTTATATAATGTTGCTAAAGAATTTAGTTCCTGGGTAAAGTTCGAAGCATCCGGATCAATGGAAATAGTATTTATTGCAGATGCTACAGGATCAGTATTGCTAACGGTTTTAGCCTGCCAGTAATCGCCGACACGAGTAGTTTGATCAAGCGGGGTTAATCCCAATTTGGCACAGGTATTATTGCCACTTGAAGCATCATCATTGAAGAGCATCCACCGTTGGATATCCCAGAACCGTTTGCCTTCATATGCCAGTTCTACCTGACGTTCATACAGACATGCAGCTATGGCTTGATACTTATCAGTGAATGTTCCTAAACCATAATTGTTTGCTGAAGGTATACCAACCCGTGCACGAATTCTTTCCAGATAAGTTAAACAATCGGATAGATCTCCCGTTGCTGCATAACATTCAGCTATGTTCAGTATCAATTCTGCATAACGATATTCCATAATAGGAGTTCCTGAGTAGCTGAATGCAGTACTATCGGCAGAAGGATCAGACATTTTACGGACAAAACACGGACTCTTTAGCTGGTTGTTGCCATGATATGTATACGCGCCTTTTGAGTTAACATAGCGATATGCCCATACCACCGAATTGGCGTTTGCTTTGTTTGCCCATTTACAACCACTAAAAGCAAATGTACGATAGAAACGTGGATCCCGGTTTAAGAAGAACAAAGAATCGTTATATCCGTCGGCTACTGTAGGACGGGTTCCATTTGCCATAGGGAATAAATCAATCATTTCTTTTGGAACAGCTATGCCACCGCTGCCACCCTGGCTCTTTAAGCGAATGGAGTTTTCCCACTGGTTATTGATTTCTGCACTTGGAGTACTGGATGAAGAACATTGAAATACAATGATGCCTTCTTTTTTGTAACCCGCACTCGATACAAACATATTTGCCCAGTCTTTTGCTGAACTACCATATAAGCCATAGCCATCAGCACTACATTCTTTTTCAGCAGCAAGCCCTGCAGCAAGTGCAGCCTGCCAACGGGAATCAGATGTGTTATCCCAGTCTGTGTTAAACAGAGGGCTGGCATAAGTTAATAACACGCGGCTTATTTCAGCTAATGCCGCTCCTTTGGTAAAACGCCCATAATCTGTAGAAGAAGACCAGGATGTAGGCAACAAATTCGCTGCTGAATCTAAATCGTTAACAATTTGAGTAACGCATTCCGAAGTAGTCGCTCTGGGATAACGGATGCTTGTATTTGTAGCTGATGGACTTATTAAATGAAGCACAAGCGGTACACCTCCGTATGTACGGACAAGATCAAAATATTGGAGAGCCCTTAAGAAAAAGGCTTGGCCTCTGACTTCTTGCCGAAATGTTTCAGGGAGGTTACTTCCCATATAATTGATTGTATCTATAAGAAAGTTACAGTTACGAATACGTGTATATGGATTATTGTTTACAGAGGAAGTAAGTGCTGACCCGAAGTAAGTTGAACAGGATGCAGCAGTATTAAGCGTCATTGTCGGGTTAATCAGATTATTGATTGTCCCTCCAATTTCCTCTGTCATATAAGTTTGATCATTGCTATAAAGTCCGACTACTGTTTTAATAGGGGAGTTATATCCACTGAAATAGTTATAATAGATATTATCCAGAAACCAGCCCGTTTCGGTTTGATTGGTGAATAAGGAAGCATCATAATTATTGTAACTTTTCATGTTTTCCAAAAACTTATCACTACAGCTAGTTACCAGTAACATAGCCAGGGATAAGAACAAATATAATATTTTATTATTCATGATATATGCAATTAAATTGTTTTATATCCTAAGAGTTATATTTTAGAATGTTAGATTGATACCTAAAGAATATGTTCTTAATGTAGGATAAGATACTTTAGAGTTATCGTACATGTTGCGATAATGGTCAGGATATGGGTTATAGAAATCCCATAAGTTATTTCCAACTAAACTGATCGTTGCACTTTCAACAGCGAATTTCTTTAGCAAATTAGCAGGCAGAGTATATCCGATTCCCATATTCTTGATATAGCTACGGAATGCAGGAACTTGCCAGAAATCAGAATTATAGTAATTCTGAGAATAATAAGCATTCGGATATTTCCCGTTTACGTTATTGGTGGCGTCGTACATATTTGACAAATACGATTCGTGTGACCACAAGATATTACTTGAAGATGTGCTTTGTTTAATATAGTCAAGAGAAGCATATCCACCCCATCCGGTTGCAATTTGGGCAAACCAACTAAATCCATTCCAGTTAAGGCCAAGGTTAGTTGTAAATCCGTAAGTATAGCCACTTGCTAGTTTCGCGTAGTCTTCATTCGCATTGATTTCTCCGTTAGGTATTGCAAATGATCCGTTTGATTGTATTGCTCCATGAAGATCCTGATAAGCCAGCATTCCGGTTGATAAACCTGATTCACTGGTTATTCCCATATAGGAAGGAGAATCACCTGCAGCAGAAGCCAGTTTGGTCAGGTATGCCCAATAAGCGTCAATATCAGATTGTGAACGAAGCACTCCATCATGCCCGGCATTCCCTTTCCATACTTTGAATCCCCATGTTGGCATAATCATTGATCTTCCCACAATCACATTGTTTGTTGAAGGATATGTAACTGCCGATGCAGGATATTTGGTTACCTTGTTTCCACTGAAACCTGTGATTACACCTATGTTGTAATTTACTTTCATTGGTGTCCACTAAAAAATTGCAAAAGATCTTTGAAAATATTGAAAGTTAGATAGTTACAGCGCTTTAAAGGGTGCGACGATTTCAATTTATCTTTGTATTGATATTCAATACGATATGCATAAAGAGAAGTTCGTTTTCGCCCAATTAGTCGAGTTTCTTAATGCCGATAAATTCAGGCACATTGTAGACAAGCACCAAGGAAACCGCTATATCAAGTCTTTTACCTGTTGGAATCAGCTGCTTGTTCTCATGTTCGGACAACTTTGCAACAGAAGGAGTCTGAGAGATTTGGCGATGGCTATCGGTGCGCATAGGGGTAAAGGATATCATCTGGGTTTTGGCAGTGATGTCAAGCTAAGCAATCTTTCCAAGGCAAATACCAATCGGGACTATCGCATTTTTGAAGAGTTTGCCTATTACATGGTTGGCAAAGCTCAATCAAAACGTATGGACAACATCTTCAAGCTTGGAGGTAAAGTCTATGCCTTTGATTCAACGACCATTGACTTATGTATGAACATTTATCAATGGGCTCGTTTCAGAAAGACAAAAGGTGGAGTTAAAATCCATACCCTGTTTGACCTGGAAACTCAGATCCCAATGTTCTTCCATATCACTCCTGCTGCGGTAAATGACGTAAACGCGATGGATGTGATTCCCTATGAACCAGGATCTTTTTATGTGTTTGACCGCGGGTACAACGATTTCAAACGATTGTTTAGAATCAACGAAATCAGGTCATTATTTGTGGTCAGAGCCAAGAACAATCTACAGTGCAAGGCAGTCAGATGGAAGAGAAGGATGCCGAAAAACATCCTCTCAGATTCCGTGGTGACATTCACTGGTTACATGAGCGAAAGGCATTATCCGAAGCCCATACGAAGAATTGTCTTCTACGACGAAGAGCAAGACCGAGTGTTTACATTCCTAACCAATGCTTTTAGTCTTGATGCTTTGCAAGTCGTGCTGCTTTACAAGAACAGATGGCAGATCGAGCTGTTTTTCAAGTGGATGAAGCAACACCTCAATATCCAAAAGTTTTGGGGCGTAACTGAGAATGCTGTCAGGATCCAGATTTACTCGGCTATTACCGCCTACTGCTTGGTAGCTATTGTGCATCATGACTTGAAGATGGAATGCTCCATCTACGAAATGCTTCAGATTCTCAGCATGTCACTAACGGACAAAGCCAACATAAATGATTTGCTCAACAAATCTAACTTCAACAATTTCAATGAACGATGCGGTTCAAGTGAACCAAGTTTATTTGCTTTTTAATATTTATACAGTGCCGTTTTTTTAGTGGACACTAGTGATTTACTTTACCGATTTTATCTTTCCAGTTGATTGATATTTCTGCTCCCCAGTCATTAAGATTAGCATAGTTTTGTTCTGCATAAGCACCACCGGCTGTAATAGGAACATTTGCTGCGCTTGCCATTTGGGTTAACAGATTGGTGTTACGATCAAAATATCCGTCTAAAGAAAATGATAATCTGTTGTTTAATACGTTCCCATCAAATCCTAAATCATATTTTACGGTTGAGTCCCAACGTAAGTTTGGTGTAGGGGTTACATTGGTTGTTAAGCCGCTTACTAGCGAACCCCCGTTTGACCCAAAGCCTAACCCTTTATTTGCATTATAAGTGTACAACTGTTCCCACTCGTATGCTGTAATGTTATCTTTCCCGGTTTCTCCAACCGATGCACGTACCTTGAAGTAATCCACCCATCCGAATTCTTTTCTGAACCAGGGTTCTTCCGATGCAATCCATCCTAACGAAAGTGTCGGGAAGAGCCCCCAATAGTTTGCCGGGGCAAATTTTGTGGAAGCATCGGCACGTAAAATAAATTGAGCTAAATACTTATCTGCATAGTTATAGTTGACACGTCCAAAATAAGAGAGCGTTCCTAAGGAAGTTTTTGTTGTATAACTATTAGAAACATCCAGTGTGCCTGCAGAAGAGCTGGCTCCATTATAGGCACCTGCTAAAGGATTATCATATTCGTAGTAGTTGTTTTGGACACTTTGGGTTGAACGTTCAGCCGCTGCCATGGCGGAAATGTTGTTTTTCCCAAACGAACCTGCATAGTTGATAAAGAAGTTCATTTGTTCGTTTTCGCTCAATTGGTTGCTATAAACGACGCGTGAATTTTTATTGTTTTGAGCTACTTTCCAGGTTGTGCTGGATGTGTATAAGTGATTATCCAGTGTATTGGTGTTTGTAGCCAATGCTAACGTAAACGGCATGGCGTCTTGTTCGTTATTATCGGTTTCATAAGTGCGGGCATATTGTCCTGATACTGATAATCCTTTTACATAAGGAATATCGTAACGTAATGTGAAATTAGCTGTGTAGCTATTGGATGTGTTTGTTTGAGCTGATCCGCTATTTAATATGGCAAAATAGTTCCAGTCTGCAATTGCATTTGCTGATGTTGCATTGCCTGATACTTTGGCAGGGCTCAGGGCGGGAGACACATATTGGGTTGTCCCATTCACATTATAAGACCAGGGAATATATTGTGGCATGTGAAGCAAATAACCATAGTCAGCTTGTTCCCCTCCTGCGTAAGACCCATAACTACCATCATTTATTGCGCTAACGACCTTCGTGAATGATTGAGTTTGTTTGCCGCTATTGGCGGATACAGATCCGTTCAAATGTAAATTAGAAGCGATTTCAGCATCTGTCCCTGCTCTGAAAGTATATCTGTTATAATTTTGGTTTTCCAGATTAGCTCCTTGTGTATAATAAGATGCTCCTACAAAATAAGTTGCTTTTTGGCTACCACCGCTTACATTGATCGAATGTTGCATAAGCCCGGCAGGTTTCCAAGCTTCCTTGAGCCAGTTATAATTCAATGTTTTCATTTGATTCAACTCATCTGTTGAATAAAGATTGGTTGGATTAGTTACCCCGCTTGCTTGCAAGAAACTATTGGCAAAGACTCCGTATTGATACGCATTCAATGTTTTTTCAAAACTTACAGCATTATCTATTTCGAATTTTGCCGAGTAAGAAATTTTAGGAGCACCTATTTGGCCATGCTTTGTTGTGACAATAATAACCCCTTGTGTCCCACGTGCACCATAAATAGCAGCACTTGCATCGCGCAATATTGAAATACTTTGAATTTCAGAAGGATCAAGCATATTAAACTGATCTAATGTGGGTAATCCACTTGTTGGATCAATTTGAATTACCCCATCAATAACAACTAAGGGAAGAGGCGTGCCTTGGTTTTTTGAAAAATTAAAGACTTGGCGAATTTGCATGGTCGATGTGTTATCGCCTGGGCGAGAACTTCCATCATTTACTGATAGACCAGCAATTTGTCCGCTTAATGCTTCTGTAAGATTGCCAACAGGTAGCTCTGTTGCTTTTTGCATGTTAACCGTAGCAATAGAACCTGTAATGTTTTTGGCTTTTTGAGTACCATAACCAACTACCACTACTTCATTTAATGATTTTATGTCCGGAAGCATCTTAATGTTTAACTCTAACTGTCCTGTGTAAGGTATTATTTGTCTTTTATATCCGACATATGATACCACTAATACGTCTGAAGGACGAACTTCTAAACTGTATTTTCCATTAACATCAGTAATAGTTCCCCGGGAAGTTCCTTTACAGGCGATAGTAACCCCAATTAAAGGTTCTCCCTGGTCATCGGTCACCTTACCTGAAATTCTTGATCCTTCAGATTGCTGAGATTGACTTTGGGTTGCATTGCTTGGTGCAGCCGTCAGTAGCTGTCCTCCTAACAGGAATGTTATTAAAAAACAACAAACCCATTTGGTACCTGGCAAAAGCACAATGTGTTGCAACTTTTGCCTAAACGATTCTTTGTGTAGTCGTTTCATGAAAAGTAAAATTAATAATTAATAAATTGAGATGAATTGTGTGGTTGTGAAACTATGAAGATTAACTATATTTTGTGTGTAAGATTTACGATAAGATTCTATATGTATATGTACATCGATGGTTATTTATTCGTATCTCTATAGTTTTACCTGATAGAAATTCTCAGGTGAGCTATTTGTCGGATGTTATTTGGCGCACGGACAAGCCCTTATTGTTGGGATTATAGTTTATATCCTGACAAGACTTCAGTGTAGTGGCAGCGACAGAACATAATGTAGTCTTTTTGCTGAGAAAGGAGTGTGTGCTCATATAATGTTTATTGATTAAGGTTGAGTCGTAAATAATTGAGTGTTACTTTCTAATTTTCAGGCTATATTGAGAAGAGCTCAGTTTGTAATTACGATTTTATTTGGTATTATCTTTTGTTTTTGTTTGTCTGTCGATGCAAATGTAATAGTAAATAATCGAAACACAAAGAAGATAATGATAAATATTCAAAATAAGTGTTTTCTGAAAAATAATAAGATTGATAATGTATAGTATGCTGATAAATAATATTATAATAACATTTTTCTTTTATATTCATTTGCTTTCGCTATCGAAGATGTAAAAGAATTTTTGTTTTAGACAATCTTCTATTCAAAAAGAATTCCTTATTTGTATTGATTCCTTTTTCGAATCTATATATTGGAATTCTACTAATTTTTCTTTCGTTTTTTTGTTCTATAGCTTGCTATGCCGATCTTGATAAATAAAAAAAGTCGTGGATTTGTTGTGAAAAATCACCTAATGCATTTTAGTTATGGCAATCTTGATGATTATGCCTCTTTATTTTTTATTGGAATTTATGCACACGTGTGCAATTTTTAATATAAATTTAGTCTATCCGTCTATTGAATTTTTCTTTTCAAAATTGATAGGGTGATTTTAATTGTGTGATATTGTATCCAGTATACGTCAACATGTGTTATATTATATAAAACAAATCTTCACTTATCGTATTATTAATTTATTTGTTAGTGAAAAGGGAAATGCATATAACACTACTTGCTATTTATATTCTAATATCGACGGATAAAACTAGAAATATCCTATTCATATATTGTTGAGAAATTTGATCTTTAACCTTTGTCTTTTGATCTAATTTCACTAGTGTCCACTAAAAAATTGCAAAAGATCTTTGAAAATATTGAAAGTTAGATAGTTACAGCGCTTTAAAGGGTGCGACGATTTCAATTTATCTTTGTATTGATATTCAATACGATATGCATAAAGAGAAGTTCGTTTTCGCCCAATTAGTCGAGTTTCTTAATGCCGATAAATTCAGGCACATTGTAGACAAGCACCAAGGAAACCGCTATATCAAGTCTTTTACCTGTTGGAATCAGCTGCTTGTTCTCATGTTCGGACAACTTTGCAACAGAAGGAGTCTGAGAGATTTGGCGATGGCTATCGGTGCGCATAGGGGTAAAGGATATCATCTGGGTTTTGGCAGTGATGTCAAGCTAAGCAATCTTTCCAAGGCAAATACCAATCGGGACTATCGCATTTTTGAAGAGTTTGCCTATTACATGGTTGGCAAAGCTCAATCAAAACGTATGGACAACATCTTCAAGCTTGGAGGTAAAGTCTATGCCTTTGATTCAACGACCATTGACTTATGTATGAACATTTATCAATGGGCTCGTTTCAGAAAGACAAAAGGTGGAGTTAAAATCCATACCCTGTTTGACCTGGAAACTCAGATCCCAATGTTCTTCCATATCACTCCTGCTGCGGTAAATGACGTAAACGCGATGGATGTGATTCCCTATGAACCAGGATCTTTTTATGTGTTTGACCGCGGGTACAACGATTTCAAACGATTGTTTAGAATCAACGAAATCAGGTCATTATTTGTGGTCAGAGCCAAGAACAATCTACAGTGCAAGGCAGTCAGATGGAAGAGAAGGATGCCGAAAAACATCCTCTCAGATTCCGTGGTGACATTCACTGGTTACATGAGCGAAAGGCATTATCCGAAGCCCATACGAAGAATTGTCTTCTACGACGAAGAGCAAGACCGAGTGTTTACATTCCTAACCAATGCTTTTAGTCTTGATGCTTTGCAAGTCGTGCTGCTTTACAAGAACAGATGGCAGATCGAGCTGTTTTTCAAGTGGATGAAGCAACACCTCAATATCCAAAAGTTTTGGGGCGTAACTGAGAATGCTGTCAGGATCCAGATTTACTCGGCTATTACCGCCTACTGCTTGGTAGCTATTGTGCATCATGACTTGAAGATGGAATGCTCCATCTACGAAATGCTTCAGATTCTCAGCATGTCACTAACGGACAAAGCCAACATAAATGATTTGCTCAACAAATCTAACTTCAACAATTTCAATGAACGATGCGGTTCAAGTGAACCAAGTTTATTTGCTTTTTAATATTTATACAGTGCCGTTTTTTTAGTGGACACTAGTGATCTAATTTTCATATTTGTCTTGTGCTTATTTCTTTTCTATATTGTCATAGTGCATATTATCAGGTATTTGTCCGGTAAGATGAGCAAGATTCTTGTATACAAATGATTCCTGTAATTTTATTTTTCTGTATTTGGATTGCTCTGTTGCCAATGGATTTAATAGATACAGATTGAATTGATGTGATGCTCTTTTTTATCGAAAAGATAGATTATCCGGCATATGTATCAACCGGATCATTGTTGAATCATTCAAGGTTAGTCTGTATATATGACTATGTGTATAATTTGTTGATTTTATGATAATTGAATTGGTGCTGATGCAAATATGATCATCTTAGACTTGAGTTGATGTTGAATACAAGTTATTTATAGTTGACTAAGATGTTAGCGTAGTATTCGGGATTCAAGATTATCTTATTCATATTTACTTGATTGCAATTATCGTTTTGCATAGGGCTGTCGAAATAAATCTTGTCATTCGGTTTGAATGCGTAGATATGAAATAACAAAGGAACGTTTTTCAATGCTTCCCCATATCGTTTCAAGGAAAGATTCCAGTATGAGCCGTTGTTAAAGCTGTCATCGATTAGTTTGTCATCCAGCCTGCAGGTAGCACGATTCCCCGTGTATTTCAAATGTAAATAGCCATTATCCATGCTGTTTGAAAAATGATGTGGCACAAACAATTCCCAATAGTGAATGGGAAAAATCTTCTTTTGAGAATAAGATGAAAGATTAGCATGCTTTACTATGGCCGGTTTTAGGTTTTTAAACGATTCCCAGGGAGCTGGAGGAACATAAGCCACCGTTGTCAGCCAGGAAGTGTCACTGTAGAAATTGATCTGGTCTGTATTGTAATAATCGATTTTTATTCGTGCTGCAAAAGCTGTGTCATTCTTTACAAATGGAAAATCAATCATTAATGTATTATCCCCATTCTTCAGATAGCCGGTTAAGTCGAGTTCGTTCAATGTTTCAGCAGATACAGGCTGGTTCAGCCATTTGTGATCGATGGCCAATGAACAGGGGAGTCCGGTGGAAAGATACAATGTGGCGCTCTTGATTTCCGAGGCGTGTGAAACACTGAATTCCTTTATAAAGAATTTATGGTATAATGTATTGCCTGCATTGATGACCGGAATAGCTGTACTTAACCATTGGGCCTGTAATAAAACTGTTTTGGGCACTAATTGGTAATTTAATGTATCCCTCTTGAAGTGCAAATCATAGGTGGTAAAGAATCCTTCTTTCTTTGATTGCATGGACAAATCCCCGGGTAGGGTCAAATGATATGGGTTATTGAGGGCAATAAGCCGGACATGAGGCGACGAACTGTACACATGTAAGGAATTGTGTTGCAAATATAGGTTCGCATTTGAGAGGAACCCTATTTTTTGATGATACCTATGAAACAACCATACATGCAGGCTCTCTTTGTAAGATAATATAAACAGGTGTTTGATGTTATTCTTCCTGTCCTTGATTGTAATATGGTGGGCGATCCCCGGTGTAAAGCCGGTCAGCAGATAATGATCCCTTTCCTTTTCTATATGACCGCTATTGGATTCGATCGATTGGATAGCCGTAGTGTCAAAAGATAATTCAGGCATTATGTTTTTGGTTTGCGTGAAAAACCAGTCGGTTGCATCCGGTTGTTTGATGACACAAAGCGGGGTAGCAGTTGCATATTGTAATATTACGTCGTTCATCCTAAAATTGTAAGGCCATATAAAGATGCAGCTATCTGTGATATCTACTGGTTTATGCGGAAAGGTAAGCTGTTTCGCCTGAAGCTGCAGGGTAAACTGAACCTGTTTTTGTATCGGTTTGCGATAACCACGATAATAATTGATTCCGAACACATAGCCTGTATCCTTTTCCGCTCTTACAGCATATTGTAATTTCGTATACACATCGGGAGAAGGTTTGATGACCGGAGTCATGAGGGCAAGGCGGCTTCCGAATTCATTGAGAAAATAATGAAACTTTTTTAATTGAAAATAAGCAGGTGAAAGCTCTCCCGATTCTTTCACCGCTGCCTGGAAATCGTATGAAATCTTCGGATATCGATTCGGGTAGCCGGTTTCATCTTGATTTTCTTCTAGGGAGGTCAATTGCCCTTTCTCATTGGTTCCCCCGGCAAACATATAATAGCCAATCAAATTACTGCCCGAACCTAATTTGGCTGTCGCTATGGCTAACCCATCGATATCACTGAAGACGGGACGGCGATGATAGGTCACCTCGTTGCCGACACCTAATTCACAGGTAAAATAAGGATAGCGGTGATAGGTTTCATAATGGATGGTATCCGCTAATTTCATCTCGTTGCCGATACCTTCTTCGTTCCTTACCGTAGTAAAAATGTAGTTGGTGTTATTGGCAATTTTATCCAGATTCGTATTCCATGGAGCCCCGGGGTATCCTCCAAACAAAGGGATAACCTGATTTTTAGGAACCGATGCATTCCCCCATCCGGTGACGGTATACATAGGCACATCGATGCCTGCTTTTATGGCAGTTTGTTTTAGCCATTCAATGTGCGCTTCTCCCTGTTTGCCATGCCGGTATTCATTTTCCAATTGAACCCCTATTACCGGCCCGTTGTCTTTATACAGCAATCCTTTCAACTGAGCGGCAACCTGATTATACCATTGCTGTACATAGTATTGGTATTCCGGATCATTGCTGCGGAGATGAATGTATCTTTTTTGTAAAATCCAATCCGGAAGCCCTCCGTTACGCACTTCGCCATGGCACCAGGGACCTATGCGTACAACAGCCATTAGATGCAGCTTTTTACATAATGCTAAGAAATAACGCAGGTCTTTATTCCCGTGCCAGTCATATTGTCCTTCTATCTCTTCATGGTAAATCCAGAATACATAGGTGGAAATAATAGTAATGCCACAGGCTTTCATTTTGAGCAATACATCTTCCCATTCGTTTCTCGGGTAACGTGAAAAATGGATCTCTCCCATGACAGGTATGACGGGTTTTCCACCAATAGTCATGTATTGATTGTTGATGAGAAGCGCTTTACCTGAAGGGCCGGGGTTCCCCATACATAATTGTCCTTTTATCAATGGGCTTGACGCATTGCGGGTATCAATGAAATAGTGTTGTGCAAAGGCCTCCGGCATGGTCATGGTTCCGACGTACACTAAAATGAACAGTAGAATGATTTTTTTATTCATAACGCTTCAATGTCTATTATTAAAGGAAATGATCGTTGTTTTTGGTGTAGTGATTATGACAGGTTAAGAACCCTAGTTGTTCGTTCGACTGTGGAGTTTTACCTAGTCAATGAGATTAGGCGGTTTAACACTGTAACCGGCACACGTAGCGCTGTTCCGTGCCGTGTTCCTGCCGGGAAAGATACAAATGAAGAAACGTTTTGCCAGTGTATTCCATCGGTTGAGCGTACTGCGCCGTAGGTATGTTCCCGGTATTTATCAAAATAGACATATACGTATTTCCCTATTAATAGGGGAGAAGGGCCTTCTGCCCAATAATGGCCGGTGATAGGAGGCGAAACGTTTATCGGGAACCCTTTGTTCAGGGATCTTGTACAAGTGACCCGGATATTTTTTTGCACAGGCCTGAGCATTTCATTCTTTATGAATAACCAGTATTTTCCTTTCCAATAAAGCATAGCGCCGTCGATGACGCTAAATGCAGGGTTGAAGAATAGTTTTGTAGGACTATAATGGATAAAATCTTTTGTGGTGGTAAAATATAACCGGTGGTTTAAGCCTTTCTCAGTGGCCGAGTCAGGCGTTTCCGGATGTAACCCCGGCACAGTAGATGCCCAGAAGATGTAATATGTTTTTGATTTATGATCATAAAAGAGTTCCGGTGCCCACGTATTTTTAGCTAAAGGTTTATAGTACATTACAGGAAGATACTGCTCTTTCGACCAATGAATCAAATCTTTGGACGATGCATGGCCAAATCCTTTGTCCCACCATCCTGTTGTCCAGACTACATGAAATATGCCATCCCTGCCTAATAATAAACTGGGATCACGTATCAGGCTGTCCTTTCCAACCAGTGGTTTCAAAAAGGATTTCCCATGATTAAGCGGAAGCCATTTTAATCCGTCATAACTATAGGCTAAATGTAACCCGTCTTCTCCATTGCCACTAAAATAGGAAAACAAATAGGCCGTTTTGCCTTTTCTTTTGGCAGATGCCAAAGGCAGGGAGAGGACAAATGCAAATAAGCAGATCCATATAAATTTTGTGTCTGTCGACTGTGATTTCATATGTTTATTTTTTACACTATGGATGTATGAAACTCGCCAAAACAATCATCTACTTGAACATGAGTTATTTTAGGCTCGTTTCATATATACTGTTCCTTTGTGAGATGCCTTATAGTTTTTGATTGATTTTATTTGTTTCGATCCGGTGCCAGTTGATATATTTCACTGCCAGCCAGTAAGAAACAACCTAATCCATAATCCTCGAAGTCGGGAACATGATTGTATGTAACAGGTTGACCGTCTTTCGGTTCTTTGCCCGTTCCTTGTACATATCCGAGCATGCCATCGGGATGAAGGGCATATGTTGTCAAGCCATGCCAGGCTTTTTCAACGATTGGTAAATATATTTCCCGATTAAGCCATCTTTTATGAATTCCCCATGCCATTCCATAAACGAATAAGGAGGTTCCTGATGTCTCTTTGCCTCCAAAATAATCAGGATCTAGAAGGCTGACATTCCAAAAACCGTCGGAACGTTGCAGGGAGGCTATTTTTTGCATCATTTCCATAAAAGTGTGCTTATATTCCTGATATCCTATAGCCGATTCGGGCATTATCTGTAATACTCTTACCAATGCCGCGATAACCCATCCGTTTCCCCGCGACCAGTAACAATTTTTCCCGTTGGGTTCTTTGTAGGGTGATACAAATGATTTATCGCGCCACCACAAACTGTCTTTTGAATTGTAGAGTCCTCCTCCCTCCTCCGTTTTGGTATGCATATACATCTCATACATACGTTGAAAGTATCGGTTATCGTGATATAACACTCCTAACTTGGCAAATACCGGCATGCCCATTTGTAATGCATCAATCCACCACCAGTCATCGATTTTGTTACTTTGCAGCATGTTATCGATAGATTCTTTTATATTGCCGATTTGTTTCTTTTGGTGTTGTAACGTATAAAGATCAATATAAGTTTGTCCGCAACATTGATTGTCTGCACTACGCGTCGCAGGCCCGCCCGGTAAATTCCACTGATGGCTGTCTCCCCATCGGTCTGCATATTTTAAGAACTTGTGTTTAGGACTCAGGTGGTATAAGGCCATTAATCCTTCATAGTACACACTGCGTGTCCAAATGTTACTGGGCCGCGTTTTGTCTGTCGTGATAGGAAGCCCCGGATCAGGATATTTGACCATGAAATATTTGTTGGCAAGTTCCATCTGTTGTAGAACGCGATGTTTGTCCGGTAATGTTTGTGTAAATACAAGCTGGCAGATTGCGATTGCAATGCACAGCCCTGCGTATTTCTTCTGATTCATGTGTCGGTAATTTATGTTTTGGTTTATGTTAATAGGTGCTGTGTTCTGCTTCGGGTAGGGCTATGTCTTTTATTCCAGAACAATGAAATGTATTAAAATCGCTCACATGGTGTAACGAGAAAAATGGGACAAGCCTCTCTTTCGGGAGCCGAAGGTCATCAAAGGTAATATCATGCACATCGCTGAGTACAACGGAAGGCCTGAAATCGGGGTGTGCATAATAGACAGCAATATGATTCATTTGTATATTCCGGGCATGGCGGATATAAAATGCCGCCGCCGGTAAATCGCCAAACATGGTAGGCTCAGGATAAGCTGCTTCTTTTTCAGGAACAATCAATGCAGCTTGGGCTTTCGTTCCTCCTCCCTGATAGTAAATGGCTATATTACTTAGGCTAATGTCTTCGATGGGATGTCCCGGTATGCCGCTGAATGAGCAAACATAACGGGAGTCGGCATGGTATACCCTTATATTGTTTATCGAGATATCATGTAATTGCCCGATGGAGGTTCCTTTGGGGCTTCTCATTCTCGATCCTAACCGGATAAAAATCGGAGAAGAATTCATATCCTTCATCACAATATTGGATACCGTAATATTATGCAAGTCCCCGCCATCTACGGTTTCAAGGGCTAAACCGCGACAATGGTCAAACACGCAATTGGTAATGGTTATATTGTTAAAGCCTCCGCTTGATTCTGTCCCCAGTTTGATTCTGCCGCATGAGAACGATTGATCGGGAGCCTGATTTTGATAATGTTGAAAGGTGCCGTTCATGACGGTTCCAAGATCATATCCGCTCACAAAACAGTCTGAAATGGTCACATTCTCCGTATTGCGGAAGAATCCCAATGCATAGGTGGCTTTGAGCACAATGGCATCATCGTAAGGGGAGTTGACCGTGCAATTTGAGATCCGGACGTTACGGCATGCGTCAATATCCATCCCATCCCTATTGGTGTCAATCAACAGGTTTTCAATCGTCATATTGTCCAGCCCTGTAGCTAAGAGTGCAAAATGGCCGCAACGTTCCATCCGGATGTCTTTTAGGAGTACATTGCGGCATAGTTTCAGGCTGATAGCCTTATTCCCGACACCTGTGATATGGCTATCTTCCCGGGTCAAACCTTGTCCGTCAATTATTCCTTCGCCGCAAATGGTAATATTATGTAGTCCGATTCCCCAAATCAGGCTATTTCGCCAATAACTATGCCCAAAGTCCTGGTATTGGCTGAATGGATTGGGTTCGATGGAGTCATATCCGGTATTTTGAGTAGGATAGGCCGCTTTGAGCGTAGCTCCTGCTCCTAACCTTAGGGTGATGTTGTTTTGTAGACGAATAGAATAGGAAGCATATACCCCGGCAGGGAGAAAAACCGTTCCGCCCCCGGCTTGTGCTGCAACATCGATGGCTTTGTTGATGGCAGGGGAATCAATCGTTTTTCCATCGCCAACAGCACCAAAATCTTTTACGTTATACCAATTGTTCGCTTGTGTCATAACGGATAACAATAAACAACATACAAAAATAAACATTCTTGTTTTCATGTGATTATAATTTTACTGAGATTAAGCAGATGACTTTAAGTCACCCGCTGAGTTATACTCAAAATTTACAAATGCTCTCTTCCCTTTAGATTGAAGGATCGAAGGATTGAGGGTTCTAACTTCCCTTAGATTGAAGGATCGAAGGATTGATGGATTGAAGGTTTCAACTTCCGTAACTTCTTCTTCAACCATTTGCTGTTTAAAAGTCCCTTTAGGGATTTAGGGTAAATTTCAGATTTTCAGATTTCTACTATACTACCATCTACTAAACTACCTTGCAGTTGACATCTTCTTTAACTTCCCATCTTCTAATATTCAGATTCTTAGATTCCTACTATCTACCGTCTACCAACTACTGTCTACTGGTTGATGTTCTTCCTTAACTTCAGAATTTTCTTCTTCTGTTTATTGCATTAACGTAATCCCCATTAGTCCGATTACAACATCATTGGCCACTGTTTGAAGCGTTAATGATTTTAGTGCTTTATGTTGATTGAGCGGCATATCAAGAATGACGGCTGCCCCGCCGTCAATTCTACGGTTAGAGACTTCAGTCGGAGGTGTCTCAATATAATCGCCGCCATTTTTCTTTTTAGACAGCTTGGTGTCATACTTCATGTTTTTTATATCTTGTCTTATCAATTGCCGGCTTATTATTCCGGTTTTAAGATACACCCGATAAGGTCGTGGTTGATTTAATTTGAAAGCATAACCGTCTGTATAATAGTCTTGCTCAATAGGGCACCAACTATCCGGATTAGAGAGTAACAATGAATCTTTTGTCCCGTCGGTATAGGTGATTCTTATGATTCCATTGACAAAATGACTTTGCATATAGTTGGTCGAACCTGCCATCAGAAAATAAGCATGACTGGCTTTCCCATGCAATGGAACGGTAATTTGGTCAGGATAGTTGTTCCATAATGATGTAAAGGCGATATTGTTTTTTGCCGGGTTTGCAAATGTACGGAAAGAAATCCCCAATGAAGTATGGAAAAGATTATGTACAACAGCCTTACGCAGTCCGGAATCATCAATCATTGCCGAATCTAATGGATGACACCATTCTCCCATTCCCTGCCAGGGTAATTGAAGTGTAGTATAAGGCGAACGGGGCGATAAATAGTGGTTACGAAAGATTTGAGTTACTTTGTCGTTCATGATGGCATCCATGTTGACCGGTTGGTAGACACGGACAGGTCTATTTTTGATGTCCCAATTAATCATTGACATAGGGTATGCGATACCCTGATCCGTAGTTATGTCTATTTCATTTGTCCCGCATAGGGCAATCGAATCGGGAATAACGATTAATCCGGATTTGCTGTGCGGTTGCAATGAAAATGGGATCATATATTGATTATTGTGATTTATGCTGATCCTGCCTTTTGTTGGCATATTTCGATTATTAACAATAAAAAACCGAAGCTTTAAACGGTCAGTATTCACAGGAACAACTTCAACGGGTTGTTTGATTTCAATATTTACGGGTTGCCACCAGGTCATCTCACCTTGAGAAAGTTTTACGAAAAATGTATGGAAACCTGTAATTCCGATTATTTTTCCGCGTAAAAGATGTGTGTTATATTGCAGTTGGGAGAATATACCCTGAGGATCATATATTTTATCGATGTGTTGACGGGTTTTTAAATACCAGATATCCCCATAGGCTGCTTCATTGGTATATTCCATAGGCCTAAAATGATTTTTTCCCCATATGATGTGAATATTCAGCAGTGAATCATTACCGCAAAGCAGATTCACGCAAGGAACGCCGACAGTAGCGGTATCAGCTTGCCAGATTGTTGGAACTCCGTTGATGGTAACCGATAGTATGGAATCAGCACAAGCCCGAAGATGTAATTGTATATTTAATTTTTCAGGGAAATGCTGTTTGATGACATACTTTGTCGTGTCGTGATTTTGTTTAAAAGAGAGGGAAATATCGGGTGTATTTAATGAGGTAAATTTCCATGTATCGGGAAATCCCGGTTTAAGTATTGCTTTATGATTTAATGCATCAGGCCAAATACCAAACAATCCCTGAATAATAGCTCTTGAAGTGATGCCAATATTATCGGCAAAATCGCGATAACATTCGCCGCGTGCTGCGTCATAGAAACTGATTTGACCAAAGTTGCCCGGACTGGCTCCGAGATACATCTCATCTAATATATCACTCTTGAATAAATTAAAGGCGCTATTGTTTCTCCCGCTTTCCCAATAGGCAAGCGCAGTGTTCATCACTTCCGCGTGTGCTACATTATTGATAGACCAGTCATAGGGCATCCAATCCGATGTGGCAATGGTTGAATACCGGTGGCTGTGTAATCCTGTGGCAAGGACGGGTATGTGGGGAATCTTCGTGTCAAGGTATCGTGTTGCCTGATAAAATTGAAAGGGAGTGCCTGCCTGATCGTCTATCGCCTGATAGATGGTCCATACTGCGGGTTCCGTATGTAACCTTTTATATCCCATATAGTCTTTATATTCAGCCCACCATCCTTTTTTTGAAAGCCACAATTGAGTTGATAATGCCTGTTTTATTTTATCCGCTTCCTTTTGATAAGGAACAGGATTTTTGCCTGTTCCTTTTGCAATTTCTGCAGCTATTACATTTGCCCTGTAGTTGTAAGCCATCGCATGCGTCACTCCGCCGCTGTTATATTGCAATCCGTCACTAGCCCAAATTGCTGCATAAGCATCATATAAGCCATTGTTTTGAGGATCAAAATTACGTTTCTCCCAGGCTAAACTTAATCGTATTACAGGCCACATTTTCTTGACATATGACCAATTGCCCGTCCAATTGAAATGCCATAATAATTCGTCCATGTAACACAGATTCATATCATAATGGTTCATTTGATGATTATTGTCCGGATTTCGGCAAATATATCCGTTACTATAGATGGGGGTTCCCCATTTTTCGACTCCCCTGGAAAGATGCATCGCCGAATCTAACGCAGGTGAGGGGAGGGAAGGTGGTATGTCAACTACTTGCGAGGCGGCATATGAATTAAAATGAGTACGGGCGCGATTATGCCAACCTAATACGTCTCCCGCGTAGGGACCTCTCCAACCTGGCAAAGGCATCCTCCAACCTACTGCGCCATGCAAATAAGCTCTGTTTCCCCAAATAGCATCAGCAGCTATGGACAATGTTCCTCCTAAGGTATTGATATACGGATCTGGCGTGGCAATACGTATGCGGGAAGCCAGTTGTTGGCGACTATTTTCCGCTGCTTTGAATCGTTGTTTTAATGAGCAATCATTGGATACAACAGCTCTCCCTTTTTGAATAAGAAAGTAATACGTTTTATTTGCTTTCGGAGCTATTTGGGATAACAAGACTGAATCTTTGGCAATGCCCTTCTTATGCCAAAGCTGAAAGGGAGTTGCTTCTTTGGAAAATCGTCCTATTTTCAAAAGACTGTTTTTAGGGAAAATGCCATATAAAAAGGTGTTATCTCCTTGTTTTGAAGGAGGCAATAGCAATTGAAACCTGTTTTGTTGAATCGTAAATTTGTTGTCTTTACAATTTATGGCATGAAGGTCGAATGAATTTTTTGGATCTACTCCCAGATCTCCGTCACGTAGGAATCGGCGATTAGAGGCGCCTCCGAATACTGTCAACAAATGCAGCCCTTTAGGAGTATGATGAAAGGTGAATTGCAGTATCATTCCGTCTTTGTCAGACAAAGGAAGTATGGTCATCCTTACTGTTCCTTTGCCTAACAAAGAATCCCGGATGATATAAATCCGGGATCCGGCTCTATACCTCGCCTCGATGAATTGTGCGTTGTTTAACCATTTCGTCTGTTTTTTACACCATAGGCCAAAATGCAGGTTACCTCCCATATTGGGTAGATAAAGCCCAAATTCAGGTAAATCGCCGGTTTCGATTCGAAATCCTGTATGGAGCCTGCTGTATAATGCCCTATTGTATTTAAGGTTACCATGGGTAATGACGAAGTCGCTTCCGTCCGGATGGTAACGCAGGGTGCGCTTCTGATTATGCCAGTATTGAGCATTGGCATATGATATAGATGTAAAAAGAAATATGTATACTATACAAATAGCTTTCTTCATGTGTTTGTCATTTATCTTTATTGTAGTCATGCGCTAAAGTCTAAAGAGAACTACGGTTGAAAGTGAACAACAGGTGTAAAGTTAAAAGTGTAAGGTTTATAGAGAAACAACAAACAAGAGTCAAAGGTCTAAAGTCAATCTGTGTCCATGCCTGAATATCGTTGACCGTTTTGTTACCTATTTTTTTCATCTATACTTTCAGAACAAAATGATGATAATGCAACTATTGTTGATAATGGGCAATAACTTTTAGCGAAGCGTCAAGAAAGTTATTCTCGTTATCAACAATTTGACTCCTTAGAGTCAGTGTTTACATGTTCAGTATAATTAGCCATACAAAAATATTCATTTTCGAACTGCTTTGGACTTTTTCGTTGTAACTTACTATGCGGTTTTTGGGTATTGTAAAGAAACACACTTCGGTCAACCTCTATCTGTAATTGTTCGAAAGAATTGATAACTCTATGAATTAGATAGTTGTTTTTAATAATGCCGTTAATGCGTTCAGCTTTTCCATTCTCCCAGGGATATTGACACATACTGTTTCTGATTTTGTATTTTTCAGTCAGTTTCAGGAAATCTTTATCATAATACTGCCCACCTCCGTCAGAATGAAAAATAAGCGCATGAATACATATATTCAAATCCATGCGGGATTTGATTGCTTTTTGTAAAGCAGGCAAAGTAGTTTGTTCGGTCTTTAATCGTTGTGAAATGGCATGACCCACAATTACTCTGGAGAAAGCGTCCATGATAAAGGTTATGTAATAAAACTTTCCGTTGAGATCAAAGTAAGTAATATCACTTTGCCAAACCTGATTGGGTTTATTAATAACCAATCCGATCAGCAGATTATCAAACCGGATTACACCCGAACTATCGGTGGTTTTTCGCAAGTTATGTGTGCGCTCCACCATTAAGCCGGATTCCTTACAAAGTATTTCAAAACGATCCCTGCCCATATCAATGGGAGCTATTTTGAAATACATATCGCGTAATCCCATCGTAGGATGATCCTCACGGACACGATATACTAACATTAGAATTTGTTCTTCAATAGAGCGTTCTTGCAGGTATCTGTCCATGCGCTGATGAAAAGCCTGTTTGCTTACTCCGATACTTTGATAGAGTTTGTTTAAGCTGTAAGCCATCACTTTCCGGTTTGCCCAGAAGTACTGGATGGTGTGGAAAAGAATTTTTTTTTAATATCCACTCCATAGGTTTCTTCTGCTAACTCTATCATCTTATCCTGAAAATCAATGAGTATTTGCTTTTGACCAATGATGCGTTCAAGTTCAGATATCCGTTTCTTGAGTTCAATAAGTTGACGGGTGTCACTCTGGGTTTCGACAATCATACGTTCTCCTTTGTCCTTTTTCATGCTGCCAAATTTATCTATCCAAAGATAGACATTTTTATAAGCAACCTGATACTGAGAACAAATCTCTGATACTTTGGTTTGTCCCGTTTCAATTTCCCGAACTTTTTGAATCTTGAAATTGTCACTGAATTTACGCCGACGACGTTCGGCTGTACTCATTTTTAATTGATCTGGTCGTGCCATGTTGTTTCACTTTTTAGTTGTTTTTGTTACTCTAAAGTGGTCAACTTATTTCAGGCATGGACACTGTTATGGGAAATTTGGATTAACAGGATTGCCAGTTTTCCAGTTCTTCTTTAACTTCCGACCTTCCTGTATCTTCTTAACTTCAGATTTCCAGATTTCTACTATACTACCGTCTACTAGCTACTAAACTACTTTGAGGTTGTCATCTTCTTTAACTTCCAGATTTTCATTGTCAACTGTCAACTGTCCATTGTCAATTGAATCGGTTATTCAGTCATTCGATTGCTTGTCTACTGGTTGATATTCTTCGGTTGGCTAACTACAGGTATTAATTCAACCGGGCCAAGCAGTCCGGAAGGAACAGGTTTCCATGAAGCATAGGAGCTCTTTTGATAATGAACATCAACCATGTTGATTTCATTGAATATTCTCCATTTTACTCCCCGGCGGTCATAATCCGAGATGCGGTTTGCCGGAAGATTGGTTACTTCAACTTGCAGCGTGTTACTTCCCGGATGCAGGTATTGGCCAACATTCGTTTCATAAGGAACTGACCAAAGCGTTTCTACTTTTTCCCCATTGATATATACACGGGCGCTTTCGCGGACATCTCCCAAATTTAATATCCAATCGGTTGCCTTTGATTTGGGAAGATTAAATTTGATCGTATATCGGGCTATCCCCATGTTTATTTTTGCATTTGGGATGTTCATATTGGTCCATGACTCCAAATGATGTATGTTGAAGGTTCTTTTAATAGCCGGTTCGCTTTTGATGAATTGCATTGACCATCCGTCAGCTAATGTCAACGTATCAGGCAATGCCTGATAGTAGCACCAAGGTTTAACTTGTACATTGTTGTTGGTAAATGTTTTGACAATAATAGATTGTCCGGATTGTAATTGTAAATAGATTTGGGTATGTCCATTATGTTGCCTGAGAGCGGCTTTCCCCGAATGGCCTGTTAAAGGATCAAAAAGCATGGCTGATTTGGCTCTTACTCCCAGGGTAACCCATCCATTGATGCCTTTATGCTGTAAAGAAGCAATAAAATAATGATATCCCGTCGGATTCTTACGACGGATATAAGAGCCTCCCCACACGGTTCTTATTTCTTCTTTTGGAATGTTACATAGGGATAATGCTGATTTATAATCTTTGGCAGTAATGATATAGCCTTTCCCAAAAGCGTAACGTTTAGGTGTCTGAAATGTTTGGGAATCAGGTAGTTCACTTATTGCATGCTTAAAGACTACGCGCCGTGATTGTAAAGATCCTAATCCCGGAACATCTTCAGGATAATGACCTACAAAAATGATCGTAGCTCCATTTTTGGCTAACATAATTAATTTTTGCAGCGTTCCCGGCTGCATCATGGTTACCGATGGAATAACAAGCGCTTTGTAAGTAGTGCCTCCGGCTGTTTTCAGCAATCCGTTTTCAGCCGATGTTGTTGCTATATAACGATCGGAGATATAATCGGCATCGTAACCGTCGTTAAGTATACTATTTACGGCTTTAATAAAATGAGGTGTATGTTGAGGCATAGAATGAATATCAAATGCCAGGTAAGGTGTCCCTCTGTTTTCATACCAAAAATCATAAACAGGTAAATAAATCAGAACGTCATTGTTCGGTTTTCCGTATTGGAGAAATGACTGGCAACGCCTGATATAGCTGAAAAAGGGAGCTGCATCGTGCCACATCGGATCAGTTGGAGACATATCAATAGAAGCATAAAATAACCATCCGGGCCATGCAGCATTTTTTGGGGAATAAGGTGTTCCATGAAAAAAGACATGGTTAATTCCGGCTGAATACAACATATCCAGCACCGGTTTGCATTCTGAAAGAGAGGTTCTGAAGTGTTCGGTTAACCAGGTAAACGTTTCGGAAGAGGCATATTTTTTCCCGTTTATATGAGCGGCTGACGATGCATATTTCATGGTGGTCAAATCAGCTTCATTGGTAGTGCTGAGACTGTCTTTCCGTAATCCCTTGATATTGAAATCAGGCATGCCTCCAAATGTTTCACATTCGGGGATGTCAGCAGCGCTATAAAGATCAATTAAATTACCGGGAGAGCCATGCGCTTGATTTCTGGTGATGCTTCCATGGCGGTGAGCCCATGCCGTCCAGTTTTCTGTAAAGTTTTCCAATAACAACTCCGCTAAGGTTTCTCTGTAGTCGCTAACCACACGAGCAATGGTATCGGCGTTTCCTTCTCCGCGGAATTCTCTTAAATAATTTTCTAACCGATACCCGCGACGTTTGGCAAATTGTGTAAAAAAATCAGGTGTCCAATTAGCTCCAAATACTTCGTAGGAATCATTAAAAAATGCATTGGGATAGGGGACATGGCTTGTGGCAAAAGCATGATCAAAACGTGCCAGATAGGTATCAACCGCTTTTTTGGAAAAATGATTCATTACCCATCCTTCTCCTCCGGGTGCCGCCCGTTTCACCTTCTGAAGGGTTTTCCCATTGAAAACCGCCATTAATTTCCATGTTCCTGCCGGAGCAGTCCATTGTAAGTCTCCTTTGTTATCTATCTTATCGGTTAGATTTAGTTTCTCTCCTGTTGGCGAGAATGCCATTAAACACAATAGAGTCCCATAAGGTCTTTGCTTTACGTTGTTCATTACAATGGGTTGCGATAGATGTTCTCCTCCGGTTAACGAATAATCCTGAAAGATTACCTTATCTGCTGCATTGGCAATGGTGATTTGAGGTCCTCCGAAAGGCCATCCGGTACCGGTAACCATATCAATCTTCATGCCTAATTGCTTGGCTTTTTCTTCTGTAAAACGTAGCATTTGCATCCATTTAGGCGACAGGTAGGATATGTCATTGGCATCATTTCCCTGAACGCCATAGATGGGCGTAATTTCCAAGCCTCCAAGTCCTTTTTTACTGTATGCCTCCATATTGCAAGCCAGATTGGCGGTGTCCACAGCGCTTCCCATCCACCACCAACGCGACCATGGTTTTGTCTCGGTTGTCATTTTTGGCCATGCGGTTGATTGGGCATCTATGCTTGATGTCAGAAATAATAAAAATATTACGAATAATGTAACTCTGGTCTTCATGTGTTTATAATTTGTTTTTATTACTGTGCTTCGAGTTTGCTGAATATGGAGGGTAACATGTAATAATTCACGTCAAAGGATGGTGAAGGTCGATATAAAGCAATGTAATACTTGCATCCTGTTTTTAGTACAAATGTCCCTGTTAAAGCCTGATATTTTGTTCCCCCCCCTGAATTAAAAAATAGTAAAGGAGTGGTTTGCTCTCTTGCGTCGGCAATCCGGGCTGTCGTTTGAATAGGAAACAGGGCATGGATTACTCCAAATTTCGGCAGGGTAGGATAGTAAAGAAATTCTGAATTACGTTCTATGATGAATACATTATTGAGACAATCATCTGCATTAAGACCCGGAGGTGATTGTTGTATCGTTTTCCCCGATGCGCCGCCGAATGCCCAAAATAATTGAATGCTGTCAGGAAGCTGACACCCTTCTATTTGCATGATGATTCCATCTGTTTGCAATAAAGCATATATGGTAAATGATAATGCTCCCTGCTTTAGCAAGCCTCCTGTAACGGAATAATGCAGCTCATTTTTATTACTCATACAAATGGTCTTCATATCTGATAACCACATGCTGGCCTTTCCTTGAATCAACCCGAATTTTATATTCCCGGCTAACCCGGGAATATAAAACGACAAGTCCGGAGAACTTGCTCCTTTGATACATGATGAGTAGGTTCTTGTATTCAAGTTGTAGGGATATCGGTTGTTTTGTGCTTTTCCATTCAATGCTACACAAGCCCAAACAAATAATATCATATACAGCTTACGCGTTTTCATTTTATTTGATAAATTGAACGTTTTGACTATGTGAAATGGATAACGAATTGCCTTGAACCGCATGAAATACTACGTTCCGGAATAGCCAGTTTTTTGCATATGCGATTTCGCCTGCTTTTTGTACGTTGAAAGTACAATTTTTGAAAGTGAAATTATCCAATGTGGATTGATCCATCCCTGAAGCATCGATACCCACAATGGCATTCGTAGCTGTCAGCCCTTCAATATATATATTTCTGAATTTAGGTAAGGGTACACTATCCGGAATCTTTTTAAGCATTACTTTCCAGTAGGCGGGGATGGGCTTTCCGGCATATGCCGGCGGTAATTTTGGATAACTATAGGCTGGATTCCAGCTTAATGATGCGACAACAACAGCCTTTGTACCGATCGCATTGATGTGATAAGCCGTTACGTCTTCTACCGTACTTCCCCGATTTATAATGGCCGATTTAAATCGCAAAGCTGCAGATGTGCCATGAGCAGTCAGATTATACGCTAATACGTGACGAATACTTCCGGCAGTCTCGCTCCCAAATACGATTAATCCGCCTCCTAAGCCTGATTCACAATTGCGTATGACTACATATTCCGTAGGTTTATCCACGCGCGCTCCATCCACTCCCCGCCCTGCTTTCAGACAGATGTCGTCATCATTGCAGTCAATATTGCAATGCTCGATTAAAATCCGGGTGGATGAGTCTACATCGATCCCATCCGTACTGGGGCCATGTCCTCCGATATTATTGCGAATGGTAATGCCATCTACTGTAATGTTTTTTGAATAGAGTAGTTGTACGGTCCAAAAACCGGATCGATGCAATTGTAACCCCTGAAGAAGTATGTTTTGTGATTTTGATATCAGTATCATGCGGGGCCTATGGCATTCATGATCTACCACCCAACGCAATCCTTCGGCTTCATAGACTTTGCGCATTGACCAGTATAAATCCCAAAACTTTTTACCCCGTCCGTCAATTATTCCTTTTCCCTTGATAGCAACATTTTGTGCGTTTAATACATTGACAATAGCTGCTGGCCATTTCATTTCAATCCCGGCAATCCGGGTCTGAATCAGGGGATAATCCTTGATGTTTTGAGAGCCTAAGAGTACTACTTCGGAATCTAACCGTAATGTGACGCCACTTTTCAGAAAGATGGATCCTGTTACATAATTCCCCGGTTTAAAAGTGACAATGCCTCCTCCCTTAGCTGCACAGGCATCAATAGCTGCTTGAATATATTTTGAGTTCAAGGTGACGCTATCTCCTTTTGCTCCATACGCATTAGCATTGAACATGTGGTTGGATGCAAATGTCGTTTTTGCTCCTGCTTCGTTTTCCCATGACGGATGAAACCTGTTGATTGCCTGAATACTGTCTGTAAATAAGCAACTAACTATAATGCATATATACAATGCAATAGTATATCTTTCTGTTTTTTGAAAATTATATCGTATCATATGGCTGAATATTTAACTTCCTAACGGTTTTATAAGGGTGATGAAAGGACTCATAGGTACTACAAAGGTATTCCAGGAATCCGGTTGCGCAGGATCAAATGGTTTATAATTATGCCGAAGAAACTTAATAAGTCCTAGTTTTTGCTGAATGCAACCTTTTATAATGCATTTGGCAAGTTCATAAGCCCCATATTCATTAAAATGTGAGTTGTCGGCTAAAGCCACTGTTTGGCCCGGAAACGTTCCTGCGGGATAATGAACGAAAGCCTTGGTAGAACCGTCAGGTCCCCATGCTTCATATAATATTTTGCTCATGGCATTTAGGTCGATTAGAGGCACATGTTCTTCTTTTGCCGTGATTCGAACAGCTTCCGGGAATTCTCCTAAGGTATTGATGACTTTTCCCTTTGAGTCGAAAAATCTTCGATTCATAGGGGTTACAAGAATAGGGCTTGCTCCTTTTTCACGTACAGCCTGGATAATCTCGATAAGCGATTTCTTATAGGAACCAAAGGGCCCTGATCCCGGAAAATGCTGTTTTTGGTCGTTATGCCCGAACTGTATAAAGACATAATCTCCTTTTTTCATTTGTGTGAGGGCTTTGGCTAATCTTCGGGCGGCAATGAAAGTATTGCCTGCTTCTCCCGATGCTGCGTAGTTTGCAAAGGCAATTCCCTGGTTGAAAAAGAAGGGAAGCATTTGTCCCCATCCGGTCCATGGCTCCATTTGTTGATCTGTCACGGTTGAATCTCCAAAGATAAATGCAGTAGGCATTTGATCATTTTTTGTTATTTCGATAGCCACGATCGCCGGATGTTTTCCCCCGAATTCTAATGTTAACTTATTATCCCAATCTAATTTCCCTATTTCACGTGGTTTTAATTTTACCGATAATGTGTTGCTTATTTTGCTATTCCGTATATTAACTGAGAATGTTCTTGTTGAAAGTGTTTCGGCAGGAGTTTTGACGTTTAGGAATATGAGCCGTCTGGATTCCACCTTGATAGTGGTATTGGAAGGCTTTTGCGTACCTGCAAACCATATTTTTACCGTATAGTTTCCTTCCGGCAAAGCTACTGAAAAAAAGAAAGAAGTAGTGTCTTTTACTCCATCTCCGTGGAATGGGGAGGAACCCTGAAATGAAAAATCTTGCGGATGCGTTCCCAAATCAAAACCGTAACCTGATTGATCGGTATAGGCTGTTGAAGCATCAACGCCTACGAATCCTTTTTGAATGTCCGTATGACCAAATTCAAATTTCCACGTCTTCTTTTCTGCATGAAGAATGCCAAATGCACTTACTAAGAATAGTATCAGGCATAATTTTGTTTTCATCATAGTTCGTTTTTGTAATGTTTGTATCTTGATTTATTGTTACATCTTTATTCAGAGGCTAAGGTGATTTTATTTGAAGCATCTAATCTTTGTGGCGTAGACAGGGAGAGCCCGCTGACGATTTTTACAGGGTTCGATTCAATTTTTACGGTAGCACTGACAAGTCCTTTTCGTTTGGCCGTTATTGTAATGATACCTGGTGTGAGAGTTGAACGAATGGCTACCCGATTAATGCCACATTCCGTATAAAGATAAAGATTATTGGTGCTATTGAGCCTTGAAGCATTAAATCCTCCCCTCCAGATAGCCGGTCCTGTGATTTGAAAATCAACCCTTGATTCATCCGTTGGACAGCGTCTTCCTTTTGCATCCACAACCTCGAAGTCGATTAAAGCAATGTCACTTCCGTCTGCTTGCAATCCTTTTGCTCCTGTATGAACGGTAAGCCTGACAGCTTCTGGTTTTCCTGCAGTTTCGATTTCATCCCGGACAACAATTTTACCGTTGGTTATACCTATTGCTTTAATAGTACCGATTTTATATTGAACGGATGGGAAAGCATAGATATACCCTGTGTTGCCAAGATTCTTATTGTTCCCATTAAAGCGATCTGTAAAATCATACGGTTTATTGGCCACGCCTACTAATTTCCCATTAACGAATAATTCCATCGAATCACAATGATTTGCGGCTGTATAGATAGTTTTTACAGTATTGGGCGGGTAAGTCCAATGCCCTATTATATGGATGTCAGGCTGTGGATTTTGCATCACCCGCGAAACATAGAACAACGATTTCGGCAGGCGCACACCGTCAACCTTGCCACTAACCCGCAGCACATAACTGCTATCCTGGCGTCCGTCGGCATCCGCATCTGTGAAATAAATGGAAGCATAGCCTGACCATTTTGAATGAGCAGGGTCGGGATTGTCTATCCGGTTAAGCATGTAACGCTCATATCGCGCGGCAGCCGCCAGACAAAATGTTTCGGAGTTCCAATGATATGTGTCTCCTTCACGGGGTTTGAATCCAAAATGTGGAGGAGAATAGGCATCCCAAATATTACGACCGGCTTCATCGCGAAAATCTTCTTCCTCTATCAGAGGCGCCCTGTTGCGACGGGCAATACTATAGCCGCGGAAAATTTCATCCCCTGTGATTTTGTCGGTTTGAGGTGCTTGACCTATCATGACCCCATACCATTCACATATGGGAGTTAAAGCTTTGTTGGCCTCTGAGAGGTCATTGTCGCGTGTCCCAATGACACGTCCTCCGTGGGGATCCCATTGTTTTCTGAGGGATACCATCTGTTCCATCTGTTGCGGTGTTACAATGGTGTTCCCTGCTTCCCAAAAGAATATGCTTGGATTGTTACGGTAAAAAATCATTGTGGCACGCATGACCTCAACCCGTTGATCCCATTGCCGTCCCTGCGCATCCCTTTCCTTATCGCCGGCAGGACATATTTCGACTATACCATATTTATCACATGCTGCTACGTCTGCCCGTTGGGGGGCAACGTGCATCCAACGAATAAAGTTGCCATTGCTTTTGCGTACGAGTGACATGGTAAAATCATGCATCCAGTCAGGATAGGCTCCTCCCAGTCCCGGCCAACCATTAGCCGCCCGTTGTGCATAACCGGTAAGCCAAATGAACTTTCCGTTGAGATAGACTCCTCCGGTGCCAACACCTCCTTTAAATTGGGTTTCGCGAAATCCTGTTTTAATTCTCTGTACATCAACAATCTTGTTATCCACAGTGAGAATGCAATATACATCGTAAAGATTTGGTGATTGGGGACTCCAAAATTTTGCATTTGATAATTGTCCGCTTGCGGTAAATATTTCTGTTTCACCATCTACCAAATCGGATGTGTTACCTTGCAATCTGGCACATACGACTCCTTCACGATTAACAATTATGGCTGACAATGTAATGGATTGCTGATCGCCTGATTCATTGCGTACCTGTGATTCGATATTTACATCACAGGTTTTATGATGGATGTTAAAATTCGATGGATAAATGTAAATTCCTGATGTTTTTAGATCTTCGTAAAGAGGGAGAGTTTGATAGATCTTACTTGTTATAATTAGTTTGGCATCTCGATTAAGCCCTCCGAAATTAGGATTAAAATCTTTTACATTCCATTCAAATGGAGTGCCCGTAGCTTTTTCTTTATAATTTTGACTGTTATCTACCTTGACGGCTAAAATATTATCCTGACCTCCAAACTTGACAGTGTTTGTAATGTCAAATCCTACAGCGGTGATCCCATTCTCATAATTACCAATTAACTTCCCATTAAGAAAAAATTGACCTGCTTGCCGCATACCGTCAAATTCAAGAAAAATTTTTCGACCCGTTGCGCTTTGGGGCAATTTGAAATGTTTTCGATACCAGCCTATTCCAAACCGCTTTTCTCCTTGGTCGCCACCACTATGGCTGATGAATGATCGATACGTATCGATATCGTTCCATGTATGGGGGAGGTTGACGTCGCTCCATGCAGAATCATTGAATTGTGGTTGACTGGCGTCGGCAGAATCGCCAAAGGCAAATTTCCAACCCGGGTTAAAGTTATAAATTGTCCGCGGAGAAATGGGGGGATGGTATATAATTCTTGTTGTAGCCCCTAAATTTGAGGCTGTTGAGTTCTCTGTCTTAAGTACAAAAATGACGCTAATTAAAAAGAGTAGAGCTATGTATTTCTTTTTCTCCATTGGTTAATATGATTATGTGGTATTATACCTACTATTTCGTTTTGACAAATTTAATCGTACCATCTTTTGCGTCTAGCTGCGCATATTGCATCAGATAAATACCTTCTTGTAGATTCGAAACATTCATTTGATTTGTATTTTTTGCTGTCAGTATTAATTCGCCTGTCATGCTGTAAACTTGCACTTGTTTCATTTCCGAACGGAAGTTTAGCATGTCAAGAACCGGATTTGGAAAGAATAATGATTTTTGGGAAATTATTTTGGGAACTGCCGTGGTACTATAATCTGATTCGAAAGCGCCAAGATCGGGAGTAGTTCCATTGTAAGGAAATCCCAAATCCATGCCTTTATCAATTAGATCGCTACCTTCTTTCAGTTTTAGAAAGTTGATATCGGGTAGGCTACCATCGGCCTGACGTGGTGCAGTCAATGAAGATGCGTCCACACTTAAAAAATCATCAGTAGTTACAGTCACTCCGGAATTAGGAGAAAAAGAATTGTAGGTATTCACGCAGGTTCCCATATTGACAACTTCGGTCTGTGTGCCATATCTGAAAGAGAGATTATTGTGCAACACATGACTAAAGCCTGGGCAATCAAGCGTAGTGTCATCTCCTGTTATTGGGCTTATGGTAATTTTCTGGCTCAACATATTGTAGTTGATTCCATTGTGATAGGATGTGTTGTTATAGAAATGATCTCCTGTCTGTACATGATGGTTGGCATAAATTCCATTGGCTTTATTCCTGTAGGCCAGACAAAATTCGACAGTATGAGATGGAATTGGATTGGGAAGATTAGAGACAACAGGTGCCTGTCCATAACCACCTGCTTTGAATCCATTGCCGTCTCCAAGGCTTTCAAATGAAGTGGAATATCCATTATAGAATGCCCAACAATGATCAAAAACCACAGGTGCATAAGCATTGATACAATCGTAACCATCATCACTGTTGAACCACGCACGGCATCCCCTGAAAATATTCCCTACGCTTCCACTGCTTACCGGGTGACAACCAAAACCGTCGACATTTCCGCCTTTTTTATCTTCCGATACATTGTCCCAGTTGTTATAAGCATCGCAATTGAGGACAAGGTTATGCATTCCTCTGGTCAGGTAAAAACCGATTGCCATTCCATCATGCATGGAGCATTGTTCGTAAATGTTATAGTTTCCCCCTTCATTGCGGAAACATTCCGATTGTGTGTGAGTGGTAATGGTTACCTGCGTACCGATAATCTGAAGCCCTTTGAAATGCAGGTACGAGCCTTTCACATAAAAAACAATGATACGATAACCGACAGGCTTTACTGCCGACATGTCAATGATTGGTTGTTCGTTGCGATAAGCACAGTAACAAATATATTTGGATGAAGTTCCGCTCTTATCCATATAGTTCATATATGCCCAAATACTATAATAACGATTAATCTGAGCGTCTGTCATTTTATAAATTCCACCACGAAGAAATACAGTGTCCCCCGGCAAGACATATTGGTTGGCTTTCATGACTGTTGCATAAGGAGCATCAATTGTTCCCGTTCCGGTCGTATCATTGCCATCAGGAGCAACGAAATAATTGGTTGCAGGAATTGGGAATGACATTAAAAATACGATGGAAATAAGAAGTAAAAGCTTTTTCATCTGTTTGTTAAAATTTAAACTGTTCTTTTAAAAACTGACGCTTGCAAACGGGAATCGTCCAAACTTGTTTTCTCCTGAAGTCGGGAGCTTCAAATAAGGACGATTCTATCCGTTTCCGTGCTTGCGTTTGGCTTACTTATCAAGGTTAATCCCTGGAATTAGCCAGTAGTAAATTAGATAAAATATCAGATACTCATTTTGTATGTTTGTTGCTGTTGGATGTCAGGGTAAACTTACCAACCTGGATTTTGTGTTAAATTTGGATTCTTCATGATTTCTGATTGTGGAATAGGGAAGAGGTACATTTTGTCATCCCATGTACGAGCTACATTCACACGGGTGTATGTGTAGGTTCCGTCTGCGTTTTGGGTTATCTTCATTTCCTCAATACTGCTCAACTTAGAGCCTTCTTTCCATCTTCTCAAATCCCAGAAGCGATGGTCTTCGAAAGCCAGTTCTACCATACGTTCGTCTTCGTATTTGTTCCAAAAATCAGTGTTTGAGAGTCCTGTTGGATATGGTGGCATTTTGACATCCGAGCGGTTGCGGATAATATTCACAGCGGCAGTGGCAGAAAGCGGGAACTCCGCTGAAGTAGCATCAGGAGATCCCAGATATTTGAAAACTGCCTCGGCATAATTCAGATAAAATTCGCCTAAGCGAAATATAATCCAGGAATGGCGTTTAGTATTTATGCTAGTAGCTGTTAGATTGACGGAAACATCGCAATATTTTTTTAAGTAATATCCCGTAGGTGTAGCCCCCGAAATGGGGTCTCCATTAGCTCCACCATAATAAGTTTCAATCGGAAGTGTGTTGTATGCAGGCCATTTTGTATCTCCGTTTTTTACAATAGTAAGAGCAAATCGGGGATCACGTCCTACATATGGATTTGTTGGGTCGTAGCCACTTCCGGCTTCATTCCATAATTTTCCGGTTGCTTTCATTTCATAAGCGTCTACCAATGTTTGAGTCGGACAATTGCCAGAATGACCACCTTCCACTCCAACTGGGAAGTTATAACTTTCCAAGGTATTGGTAGCGTCAGGATACATGCGACGCATAAAGATCATTTCCTTATTGGACCAGTTATTTTGCCCCCACAGATCGGCATATTTACCTAACACATATCCATATTTTGCACATGAATCCAAAACTGCTTTATTTGCCAAAGCTGCTTGATGCCAAAGTTCTATGTTATTATTTGGATTGAACAGCGGACTTGCATGATAAAGAGCCGCACGAGCTTTCAATGCAAGAACAGCTAACCGGTTGGCACGCCCAGTTTCAGCCGAGCTACTGGGAAGAGCGTAAATTCCTAAATTGGTATAATCCGCAGGGATTTTATCAACAATACTATCGCATTCAGTATTGATAAATGCGAAAATGGAATCAGCGGGAGTGCGTTTCAAGGTATTTACTGTTGCTGTAGTAACTAAATGTTTAATTAAAGGAACAGCACCGTATTGTCGAACCAAATTGAAATAGAAATAGGCTCTAAGAAAGCGTACTTCGTAAGCATTGTTGTGGTAACGGAACATCTTAGCCTCATAATCTTGATTTAATGCTAAATCAGGGAAAGTTAGTCCTTGAAAGTCATCCAGATAAAGATTGCACATCTGAATAGCGGCATAGCTATTAGTCCAAGTACCATCTAATGGATTAGACGGACTCCATGATCCGTTATAAAAATCGCAAATGGAATTTGATGGGTAGGCATATTCTGCTTCATCACATGCTGAAGCCAGCATGCCTCCCGAATAATTTTGTCCGAAATCATAATCCAATTTAGTGTAAATATTTGTCACCAATCCGGTCACATTGTCGTAAGTGGCATCAACATAATCTTTTTGATAAAGGGAATATTCATGATAGTTCATATCACTACATGAAGCAAGGGCTAGTGTAAAAGCTATTCCACTTATTATTGTTTTCAATTTCATACTCATTCAAATTAAAATGTTTTTTGAATTAAAAATCTAAGTTTATTCCGGCTACAGCACTACGCATTAGCGGATTGGTTGCTCCATACGATTCCGGATCTGCAATTTTGATGTGATCAAAGCAAAGCAAATCGATACCTCTGATGTATAGCTTGATATTGTTGATAACTTTCGTGTTTTTCAATAATGCCTTCGGAAGTTTGTAATATAACTCCACTGTACGTAACTTCAGAAACGAACGGTCAGCAACCCAGAGAGAACTCGTTTGATAATTATTCGTGTTACTTTGAGCGCTTAGACGTGGAAACTTAGCATTCTGATGAGTCGGTGTCCAACGATTGTCATAGTAATACTGCGAAATATTCGTATTGTTAATCAATGGCCAATAAACACTTTGGGTATTTAATACGGCTGAATAATTTCCTGTTCCCTGGAACATGGCGTCAAAACCTAATCCTTTCCATTCTGCTCCCAGATGGAATGAATAGTAAATCTCAGGAGCTAGCGTACTGTATCCTATAAAAGTTTTATCATTCCCATCAATTTTCCCATCGCCGTTTACATCCTTATATTTGATATCGCCCGGTTGAACTGTGCCAAACGATTGTGTCGGACTGTTGTTAATATCAGCCTGATCTTTAAAGAACCCAATTGCTTTAAGTCCGAACACCTGACCAATAGAAGAGCCTGTTTGTACTAAATTGGGATACATTTGAGGTTGTTCCAGCATGTTCACAATTTTGTTTTTTGACCAAGTAAAGTTTGCTCCTATATTTAATGTTACATCGCCTGCTTTTGCAGAATAATTAGCACCTACTTCAATACCACGGTCGTCAACTATACCTCCGTTTTCGTATGGAGGAGTAAATCCAAGGATAGTAGAATACTTTCCGTTCGAAGCTACCCAAATGTCTTTTTTTCGTTGATAATAGGCGTCAATGGTCATATCTAATCCATGCAATAGTGTCGCGTCAATACCTACATCATATTTATAAGACTTTTCGTGCGTGGAATTGAGAGAAGCCAATTGACCTAAAGTCCAACTGGTGGTTCCGACAGAATAATTAGTGTCGAACGGATAGTAAGATCCACCTACATAAGCTTGTTGCCAATATCCATCATAGGGAATTCTGTCGGAATTTATAATACCCAAAGATGCTCTTAATTTCAGGAAATTCACCCAAGAGATGTCTTTTAAAAAGTTTTCTTTGGAGAGTATCCAGGCGGCTGAAACAGTCGGTGAAAATGCCCATTTGTGTTCGGGAGCAAGTTGGCTTGATTCAGAAGCAATCATTGTCACATCGCCAAAATAACGGTCTTTATATCCATAGTGAGTATACATAGATACGTTCTGGCGATACCAGGTGTTGTTCACACCTATTGAGTTTCTGTATTCATAATCCCATTTTAACTGACTGTAAATTTTATGAACGTTGAATGTACGGCTATAATCAAATGCGCCGGATAAATTAAAAGCACGTGTCCACCCTGTAATTCCTGCAGAAGTATTCATTCCGCTGGTAGTACCGCCAGTATAGCGTTGTGTCGTAGCCGGTGTTCCATTTAACCAACTTGTAACAGCATCGCTCCCATACACAAAGGTTTTAGAATGGTCTTCCCAAAGATTGGAAATGTTGTCGTATGACATACGTATGTTGCCTTGTAATCCTTTTAGAATGGGAGATAGATCTTGTTTCAAAATCAAGTCTGTGAAATTTGAATAGGTACGTGCTTTAGCGTAAGCTGCAGCTTCAGACATGGCAACAGGATTACTGGTTCCTGGCCAAGTGGCATTACCTCCCCATGTGTTATCCTGTAATTTTACAGGAAAAGCCGCAGCCGGAATTGTATAAATCATATTCCATAGGTTGGCGTTATCACCCGGAGTACTACTTTCGTTAAGAGTTCCCAATACATCACATACTAACGATGTTTTGTCTGTTAAATCAATATCCAAATTGATTCTCAGATTTGCTTTCGAATATTTATCTTGTGTAGAGTATCCGCTGTTCATATTGGGATGAGCGATAAATTCATCGCTGGAAGTAAGATTGAACAATGTAAAGTAACGTAATTTTGAACCTCCCCCACGAAAGATTATATTGTACCTGTTTGATTGACATAAATCTCGGAATGTGCTATTTATCCAGTTTACATTTGGATACAAATAGGGATATTGCTCGGTTTTGAAAGCATTCAGTTCATCAGCAGAATAACGGATAGATGAACCATCGTTGGTGAGAGCCTCGTTGATAGCATTGGCATACGTATATGCATTCACAAATTTTGGAAGGCGTTCCTGCCAGTTAAAGGATTGATCGTAAGAAAACTGGATTTCCTTGCTATTGTATTTTCCTCGTTTTGTTACTACGTTGATAGCTCCGTTAACACCTTTATACCCGTAAAGAGCTACGGCGGCAGCATCTTTCAATATGGTTACCGATTTCACTTCTTCCGGCGTTATAAAACTCATATCACGTTCAATGCCATCTACCAGGATAAGTGGCTTATTGTCAGAACTGCTTTGCAATCCGCGGATATAGAACGTGGGTTCTTGCGAAGCATAAGTGCCTGAATTTTCTAATGTCATAAGGCCCAATCCATATCCAAACAACGAATTAGATACGTCTTTTGCACTACGTTTTGTAAGATCTTCTCCTTTTATAATAGATACAGAAGAGGTTGATTCTTCCAACGGTTGATTGATGTCGTAGCCAATGTTAACAGTTTGGTCGGCATAACTCTGAGACTTGTCATTGTCATTAGCTTTCTGTGCAAATCCGTGCAGACCAACGCAAACAAGAAAAGCTGAAATTATTATTTTATTTATTTTCATAATTGATTATATTTCAGTTGACATATGTGTTTTTACCATCCGGGGTTTTGGACAAGTCCGTAACCTTTGTTTACTTCAGTTTGAGGGAAAGGTGATAGATACCATTTCGGATCAAAACCGTTTGTCCACCAATAGCGGGTAGGACTGGTAATAGGGAAAATTTCGTAATCAAAATGAGTCGGTTGAAGAGCTCCCGTTTTTCTGTCACCATTATACCATGCAGTTTCTATCTTATTCCCAGATGCATCAAGTCGGTATATCCGAAGCCCGTGCAATTGTTCTTGAAAAAGATCTGCTCTTTTGTAACGAACTAAATCGAAGAAACGGCTATCTTCCATTCCCAATTCGCAAGCACGTTCACGAAGAATTTCCTGAAGAAGTGCATTCTTGTCAGTGGTGAGATTTTCTGTAGGGTTACAGGCGACCAGACCTTTTAATCCTACACGAGCCCGAACTATGTCAACCTGGTTAATAGCATCCTGTAGATCGCCGGTTTGACACAACGCTTCCGCATAGGTAAGGTAAATATCTGAAAGGCGAAGGTAAGGCCATTCACAATATTGACGAAGCATATCGTTACCCATCAGGAATTTAATTGGGGCATATCCGGTTGCAAAATCTCCACTTTGGGTTAATGGCTGTAATAATGCATTGGTACCTCCTACCCAGCTTTCATAAGTGGTACCACTCATGTTTCCTGTGGTCCAGTCTAATGATTGTTGCTGTCCGTTGACAATCGCTTCTTCATACAACCTTGGGTCGCGAGTCAGTGTAACATTATTTTGGGCAACTGTTCCGGTGACAAACATCTGATCCAGTTTACCTGCAGCTTGTGTTTGGTCCCAATTAAAGGGTGTCCCGTCTGCCCAGGGGAACATGTCTACATATTCCTGAGTAGGGCAATAACTGAGTCGTTGAACAGTCATGAGAGGATCTCCCCAGGAATGCCAGCAATAATATCCTGATTTAAAGGCATCTGTGGTTGTTACAGTGGTGAAAAGTAAAATTTCTGGACTTGCTTCTGAAGCGTATCCAGTACGATAGGCAAGGCGGTAATCCTGAGGACGTGTTCCTTTAGCTTGCACAAGGTGATAATAGCCATTTTGAGATAGTGCATTGAAGAAGTCGGTGCAAGCAGTAAGACATTGTTGCCAGAGTTCGGGTTTGTAACCGCCATACCAAATAGCCGGGTTGTTTGTAGCTCCGGGATAATAAGGTTGGGTATCATTAAATAACGGAGAAGCGGCAAAAAGTAAAATTTTACATTTCAATGCCATAGCAGCTGCTTTTGTCCAGTGTCCATTCATGTTACTAATGTCGGCAGCGCTAAAGCTCCACGGAAAACTTGAAGTTGCGATAGCATTATCCAACAAACTGTCCATGAAATTGACCGTTTCTGCCACACTGGCGCGAGGAATATTATAGCTTGAACTTGTCCCACTAAAAGAGGATCTGATGATAGGGAGTCCTCCATAATTACGGAAAGTGTCATAATAACGGGCAGCAATAATACATTCGGCTTCAGCCTTCATTTCTGCTTTTTGATCATCCGTTAAGCCAGAAGTCCTGTGTATATTCTCTATCAATAACCATGCTGCACGAACAGCCTGCCAAACTCTGTTATTTAGGAAGCTCCATTTGTCGGAACGTACTCCATATTCTGCAGTGTGCGATCCATTGTAATATTGGGAATATATTGCACATCCTGACCAATTGGTTTGCCAGCAGTCTGAAAGTAAGTCAACTTTGCCAACATACGGATTATCACATTCGGGAAAGTCTCCGGAACCGTTATAATAGGGTAATCCGTAGTATTGATATGAATAGAGAGAGGTTAGGAACTGCTGAGTATATGTTGCATTATCGAACACAGTATCTTCAGTTACGTTTCCACCAGGAGCCTTTGAAAGAAAATTATTGCCAAAGTTGACAGGATCCACACAAGAAACAACCAGGACTAACATGATTCCTGCGGCGACAAGTATCCATTTGTTATTTTTTATTTGCATTGTATTTTGATTTAATATATTAAAAGCCAAGTCTCAAATTCAGAGAATACGTTTTTGTCAGAGGATAAGTGGGCGAACCAGAAGCAGTCGATTCAGGATCACCCCAAATATATTTTGTGAAAGTTAAAATATTATAGCCGGTGAATCCCAATTGGAAAGTGTTCAATTTTAGTTGGTTCATAAAGGGGAGATGAAAATTGTATGCAACTTGTATACTTTTCAAGCGCAGATAACTGGCATCTTTTTCATAAAGGGTAGAAGTAGCATAGTTGTTTGTTGCATTAACCCAGGTTGCACGCGGGTAGTCGGAGCTTTGAGATGGATTTTGAGTCGTCCATGTATGATCTACCTGATAAACCAGTAAACCTCCTTGGTTAACCGAACTGCCACTGACAAAAGGTTGACGAAAAACATCTGATAACAAACGACTTACTCCCCAATCTGCAGTCCATAGAAGGGATACATCAAAGTTGTTCCAACTGAAGCCCATGTTAATCCCGGCAATGTACTCCGGATCGTCTGTATGACCTAAACCGCGTGTCATGTCATTAGGATCGATCTTCCCATCATGGTTTAAGTCCACATATACACAATCACCATCTTGTAAGGTTTGCAATTGTGTGGGAAAAGGTTCTCCAAATACTTTCATGTAATGTGCAGGTGTTGTTTTTGAATTATAAAATTCAAAGAATTGGTACATACTACGAGCTCCGATGCGATGCCCTTGTGCATATTGGTAGGCGCTATTCAGGGGTGCTTCTTTATCTTCAATAATCTTATTTTGATTGTATGAAAGGTTCAATCCCAGAGAGTATCTGAATTTCTGTCCAATCATGTCATTCCATTTCAATGCGAGTTCCCATCCCCAGCTGTTCACACGGCCAAGGTTGGCATATGGCAATACGAATCCTAATATGCCCGGAGCAGTTTGATCCTGTAGCAAAATATCTGTACGGCGTTCTTTGTAATAATCTGCGCTAACTTGTAAGCGTTGATTCAGCGTATAAAAATCCATCCCATAGTCTTGTTTCAAGGAATGTTCCCATGTTACGTTCGGATTGTTTTTTGCTAGTTCATGTGCCCCAGGGGTAATCGTCCCGTTATTAATACCAAAGAAATAACCGTATCCCAAACGATTGGGCGCTGTAGTATTGTTTATTTGATACGGATCTGCAGTGTACATAAACCGACTTCCTCCTACCTTATCATTGCCAACAAGCCCCATCGATGCACGGAATTTAAGGTAATTAATAATAGGCTTGATAGGTTTCCAAAATCGTTCTTCGCTTACGATCCATCCAACTGAACCGGCGGGAAAAGTGCCAAATCGTTTACCGGGAGCGAAATTTTCAGAGCCATTATAGCCTAAATCAAATTCTGCCAGATATTTGCTTTTCCAATCGTAAGTGGCCCGTCCTACCAAACCTACATATCCGCTCGGCAGATCAGAATACGTTGACGGATAATATGTCTTGGATTCATTATAAAGTAATAAACCTGTCACATGATTATAACCAAATGTGCGATCATAATTAAACCCGGCCTCCATATACCAGTTATAAGATTTACCCTCGGTTTCGGTATAGGCTAGTTGAGAGTTTTGTCCATTTATTTTGTAAGCAATTGTTCCATCAGATTGAGGTACTGGGGTGTAGGTGGCAATAGAGGCGGAGGCTTGGTCATACATTGTATAACCACTGTTCATAGAACCTTTAATTCTTGCCGAAAGACCTTTGGTTATGAATCCTAATTTCTGAGCTAAACTAACATCGACGTTTAGGGTATTATTTCTGGTTTCCATAAATCCACCTCCATAATAAGCCATACCTGCTCCTCCGGTGAAAGGTAGTCCATATTCTGTACTGGTGTAAATCATTTTGCCGTTAACTAATCCCGGACTAGAAAATGGAGTCGCCCAGTACATGTTTTTCAGCATTCCAGAGCTACCTTGCCCTGTGTATGGTTTGTGTGAATCATCCACAATTCCAGCCAGGTTTAAAGATAGAGTGGTGCTTTTTGTGACATCAATATCCAGATTGGAGCGATAGTTAAATCTGTTGTAACGATAATCGAGGTCGTATGGCAAGCCAAATTCCTTGAACAATCCTCCTTGTGTAAAAGCGCCTGCTGAGACAAAATAACGTGCTGTTTTAGTTCCGCCCGTAATACTAATGTTGTGTTCTGTTTGAATGGTAGCTTTCTTCAAACAATAATTCACCCAGTTGACATCCGGAAAAAGAATAGGACTGGAATGATCCTTGAATTTTTGAATGATGGCATCGGAAAACATTGGAGTCGCCGTCGGATCATCGTTCAGTTGCATTTGGTTATAAAAAGTGGCGTATTGGTAGGCGTTAGCTTGTTTAATGGTTGCTGTAGGTACTATTACGCTGTTCGAAGTCGAAAACGTTATTTTGGGTTTTCCTTCAACACCACGTTTGGTTGTGATCAGGATTACTCCGTTAGCACCTCGCACCCCAAATACAGCTGTAGCGGATGCATCTTTCAACACAGTAATGCTTGCTATGTCGTTTGGATCAATATCGTTAAAGCTTCTTTCCACACCATCTACTTCTATTAAGGGAGCAGAATTATTCCAAGTAGCTTGGCCTCGTACAAAAATACTGGCAGCGTCAGAGCCTGGTTCTCCTGAGTATTGTACTGTAGTAATACCTGTTAACTCACCAGATAACATATTGGAAACAGATCCGGTTGGTGTTTTTAATAACATGTCACCCTTTATGCTCGAAATCGCGCCGGTTATGGTTACTTTTTTCTGAGAACCGTATGCGACAATTTCTACATCTTTTAAATTAACTGAGCTTTCGTCCATGGTGATTTTCATAACGCCACCCTGAGTTGTTACTGTTTTTGAATTATATCCAATATAGGATATTGTTAGTTTAGTACCAACAGGAACGTTTAATGTAAATTTACCGTCAAGATCAGTAACCGTCCCGACTTTACCATTCATTGTTTTTATGTTGGCACCAATAATTGGAACATCTTGATTGTCAACAATAATTCCAGTTACGGTATTTCTTTTCTGTTGCTGAAGTGTTGCTTTTGCAGAGATACCCATTAGGGGGTAAAAAATTACGGAGCAAAATAGAAGCAAGCGAGTGCTTCTTAAAAATTTTTGTTTTAAGAGTAGTATTATCATATTTAACGTTAATTATTTATTTTAGATAATTGATAGCTTTGTCTGGCATGTCAAAACAACGATGCTTTAATCTTGAAATAATCTTAGAGTGAATTCGATAATAGTTGATTTGTTAATTGTTTTTTTGAGATACCATTCCCATAAAAGGGGAAAAAGTAGGATTGATGTTTTCATAATCAGATTAATAATAAGCTCAGTGAAATAATTAGAATTTGTCTTTTGTGGTTTTAGGCCTCTGGTTGATGTTTTTATTGTTTGGATAAATGTGTAATTGTCTTTTGCCTTATGAATATTAAATTAAACTTAGGAGTTAAGTCTGACTCATTAGGATTGGCTATTTCCTGCTGAATTCAGGGAACATTATGTAATATGGAATACGATTCTGCGTGTATGTTGTAGTGGTGTATTTCTATGGTATCTTTTTTAATCCTTCCCATTGTACATCCCATTTGCCATTTTTAGGGAATCCGGGATTTTTTTGTGTACAGCCATCCCAGCCGGCACACATCATGGCAATTGCCGTAAGTAACCCCCCATTCCCGGGCAAATAGATACGAAGCCGTTGATCCTGATAGTTATGACCATTAATAAGATATCTATTTTTTTGTTGATTCATTAGTAAAGCGTCTATCGCTTTTTCAGGTTCTCCCAAGCGTGTTGCCGTCATCGCTATTAAAGGGTAATCCCAACCCCATGTGGTAGCCCAAAGCCAATGTGTCATGACCCAGTCTAATGTTTTTCGCATGATTGCCGGTTGCACTAAAGGCGAAAGAGGTAACATGCCCAATGCTCCCAAAACAGCCGGATGGTCTGATGTAAATCGTGGATCGCTGTATGTTTGTGCGGCAGATGCTGCAGCAAGATATAAACTGTCTTTATATGCCAAAGGAGGTAAATGTTGTAAGACCTTATCCCATTCCGGATTCCGTGGCATACCGCATCGCTCTCTCCATTTTTGTGCCGTGTTTAGCGCATAATACCAATAGGATAATTCTAAGGGCGGATCAACCGTTGTGCTTGCTTTCAGTGTCTCTTGTGCAGGAATAAGCCCTTTTAAATCATAATATCCTGTCTTTTTATTGAAAGTTGCAAATGATGCCATGAAGTCGGCAGTTGCAAATACCAATTTTTTGTAACGGTTTAAGATGGCTAATGAAGGATGGTCCCGATAGATTAATTCGGCTACGTAAATGACATGGGGTTGCTGCCAAACTAAAAAAGATCCAACATTTGACGGAGATTCACGGGCGGACGGATCTGTCATTTTCATCCATCTGACGCCTTTGAATCCTTGCCTTTCGGCAATTCTTTTGGCATTTGTATAGGCTGTATTGTACCAGTCAAAACTGCGTTTTAGCAAATTAATCCGGTTCCATAATGCAAAATGGACTTCGTGCCACCAATACATTTCCAAATGGAATTTACCATACCAACTGTTGTACGTTAACCCTATTTCCTGAGGCGGCGTGTTGCCGGCGCATTGTATGGCTGTTAGGTATTGGGAGAGCACTACTCTTCTTTCTAATTCTCTTGCTCTTAAGTCTTTACATTTTCTGAAATCAACTGCGGCTCCTTTCTTCCAAAACTGGTTCCAATATTTTTTAGCCGCCATTTTGTTTGCATAAAATGTTGATAAAGGCAGTTTTGAATAATAATTCGTGAACGAACACGAAAATGAAAACGAATCTGCCCTGCTGTCAGGCATGAGAATAAAAAAATGAGCCGCTTTTTTGGATAGTGTTGCCTTACCTTTCCATTGAATGGCAACATAATAAGTCGTGCTGTCTAATTGCCGCTTAAAAATAGCAAAGTGTGCCCCTTGTGCTATAATTAAAGTGATGTGTTTATTCGGTTCATTCCAACTACATCCGTCGTCAAAAGAATTACCGCTTGGATAGGCAAACCGAAAATGGATTTTGATCGATTGTGAATGTAATGAAGGAGAAGTGATCCGAGCGGAGATGATATCTTTATAAGGATTACATACGGTTTGAACATCTACTGGTTTGCCGTTGATGACATAATCGCTCTGAATGTAACCATCCCACAAATGCAGTTTTTGATGAATATGATGTATGTCATTTATCGTTAGTGCTTCTCCCTTGGAATTCGTGAAATCAAACCCGACATTGCCTAAGTTTAATCGATGTGGATTAATCCGAAACCAGTTGGCTGCATCCTGTTGGCGTCCTTTTTCATTAAATTGAACGGAGTAAGGCTCTTTCCATCCACGAAAGTCATAATTCCGTAATGTTTCGGAAAAAGTGTATTTGTGAGGGTTCGGAAAACTATGCCAACCCCAATCGGATTCGGTTCCTAATGGAACTCCATTTTTATAAAATGTGGGAAATGTTTGTAATCCTGTTGGGTCAACAGTAAAGGCAAAATGGCCGTTTCCTACCGATAATGATGATAAGGAATCTATTTGACGAATGATAGGTTCATGCCTTTTTACCAGCGCTTTGCGATTAATTCTTGAGCCATAGCAACTCATCGTACCGGATAATGATACCAGTCCTACAGCCAAAATGTAAACGCATGTTTTCATACGATAGGAATTTTGATTTTAAGGGTTCTACGAAGAGTCGCATATCACTATGCTCACATCTTTTGATGTAAATTATTTACATCTTCATTTTATAATTTCTATTACAAAGGTAAGAGAGCATATCCTAATCAAAATTGAACAATTTGATACTTTATATTCGTTTTTTGACACAAATTTTTGGATCATGTTTGGCCAAATTATTGTTATAACTATATTACTATTTGTAGTAATGTTCATATATATAACTATTTATATATATGAATGTATGAAAATATGACTGATAATGTGAAATCGTGATGATAAATTTTCCATATTCGCAAGATCTATTGTCGCTTTTTTGTAAACGTCTTTTGGTCAATTGTATATGCTATTTTAGGATTCTACTTACTTCTCTGTTCCAAGTTTATCTTTATAAGGCATTCAACCGTAGAGCTGTCAACTATTATATTTTAGTGTTACTTTGCCAATAAATTATAATCGAAATCAGTGTAACGTGATATAAATGTTTAGTAGCTAACATTCTTGAAATCTCACATGTAAAGATGTATCTCTAATAATTGATATTAGTACTATTTAGAATTTTGAAAGTGGGTTTATTTCCTGTTGTTGTTCTAACATTAAAGAATTGGACATTTTTTGCATTGCTTACTGACACCTCGGCATCTTTAGGTAAAACGATGTTACTAAATTTTACATGATTCAGTTTATGATTTTTATCTTTAAAGCCGTGTATATCAATCACCGCTCCTTTTGTTTGAGCAGTGCTAAGATCGATGTTTTTAAAAACGAAATTGTCAAATGTCGGAACTTGAGGTGCAGGCTCCCCATCATTATTATACGGTAGAGAAGACGAAATAGTGATTTTTTGTAGTTTGCAATCCATTACCGTCACATTTTTTACATAACCACCACGGTCTTTAGTGGCTTTAATTTGCATGCCATACAGCAATGGCCCTGCCTTACAATCACGTATCAGTACGTCGCTCACCCCACCTGACATTTCGCTTCCGATAGCTATGCCGTGTCCTCTTAGAAAATTACAATCTGTGATTCTGACGTATCGGGTTGGTTTTCCGATGTAGTAACCGTCTGGATTTTTACCGGATTTAATAGCAATACAATCATCTCCGGTTGAAAAAGTACAGTTAAAGATATAGCTGGAATCTGAAGAGTCAGGATCAATTCCGTCACCGTTGCGTGCAGTGCTTACGATATCCAGGTCGTGTATGCTAACACATTTACTGTAAACATATTGAATGGTCCAACAAGGTGAATTTTCGATATGCAGTCCATGTATTTCAATGTTTTTGCAGTTCATTAACAATATAAGCCTGGCACGACTTCTGGCACCACTTTTTTCTTGCATAGAGTTACCTAGCTTGCCGCCTCCGCCGCTGATTGTGCCTTCCCCTTTGATGGAAAGGTTTTTAATTGAAAAACCACCTTTATGATTTATGATGCCAGCGTTGATTAAACTGGCATAGGATTTTAATTCCCAACCTTCAAACCGATTATTAATCATTGGCAAGTAATCATCGATGTTACTGCTACCTTTCAGTACACCTCCTTTGGTAATCTCTAAGGTCATATTGCTTTTCAGAAACAGGGCACCACTAAGGAATGTACCCTTCGGAATCAATACAGTCCCGAATTTAGGGCAGGCATTTATCGCTTGCTGAATAGCTTTTGTATTGTCAGTGACGCCATCTCCTTTAGCCCCAAAATTATTCACATTAATAATCTTTCCTTGAATCTGTGTGGTAAATTCTATGGAAGGAGTTGCTCGAGATAGTTTGCCTGTTTGATCTTCTGTCTTAATTGATACCGTGTAAAGGGTAGCAGGTCTCAATCCTTCTATTCGATAATTACATTTCATTGAAGTCCCAATACACTTATTATTGAGGGAAAGGTGGTAACAGCTAATATTGCTGTAATGTTGTGGCTTATCCCAAACTATTGTTACCGACGTAGCAGCTAATGTTCCTGGAGCAATGATCAGATGTAAAGGTGATTCTGGAATAGCAAAGATATGGATGCTCAGTAAGAATGTCGAAAAAACAAAAAAGTATTTCATGTGTTTAATTTATTGTTGATATTAGGGTTTTCTTGATCCTGTAGTGAAGGTATTGCTCAAGTCTGTTGCTGTTTTGTGATACTTGATCAACTAGATGTTGACTTGTGTGTCTTATTTGGACATTGTAATTCGAAAAATTTATTTTTATTCTATTGATTGTTTGAACTTTTCGATTTCTGAATTTTCTTGACTTCGGATTTCTGTGATCTACTTGGTAGTCATTTTCTTCTTCAAATAATTTAATTTTTTGTTTCAGAGGGCCATACATATCCCAACGGGGAGTGATGATTTCCGCTTTCGGCTTCAATCGCATCAATGACAATGCCAGGATCCACCATCCATATCTTCAGGATATGCAACCCGGCAGTATGAATGGCATGCAGGCTGGTGGTTAATGCTGCGTTACGCAGAACGTCCTGTTGCCACTGTCGGTCGTATTCACTGGTGCTGTAAGGTAAGGAAATGATTTTTGGAGAGGCGTTGTCAAAGGCAATGGCATAACGTTGTGGTTTTCCGGCTTGCACGGAAAACGTGGGCAGTGCCCGGACAGTCACTTTCCATATACCTGTGTCTTTTAGACAGACTTTATATTCAAGGCAAGGCGAGTCTTTCAAAATCATTTTTGGTTGATCAAGCACAGGAATCAATCTAGGGAACACCGTTACGGCCTCGCCATTGTAGCCCACGCCTGCAATCTTTCTCCAACACACCCCTTTTTTCCCTGGAATAAATGCGGATGCATGTTCAGCTTCCATAATCACATGATGGCCCTTTTCAACGAAATCGGCTCCTGGCATGGAACAAGATGAGACAGGAGATGGCTTAATGGCTGTAGGGATGTTTTGATGCCTGACAACATCATTTGTGTCATTTTGGGGTAGCTGTGGAATATTTAATGTAAGCTGCCCACGCGGATTGTCCGACATCATATAACGCCATTTTCCTCCGGCGATTTGGTTGTTGTAAATGTCTGTGAGCCGATGAATTTGAGCTTGCGCCTCTCTTGCTTCAGTCAACCGGTCGATACGGTTCTGGTGTATCCCAGTATAATATTCATCCAGTGCCAGGCATTTTTCATTCATTGCAGCCGCTGCTTCAACAGGATAACCGACAAGCTCAAAGAAAGCATCATGCCATTGGACAGGCAAAGTCTTCCCGACAGCTACTGCTTGCGTTGATAATTTTTGCCAAGCTTCTATGCGTTGTTCGGCTTCATCTCCGTTGAGCGTCGTGGAAAATGTGTTAGTCAAATTTACCAGCATATGTTCGGGCTTACGCTGGAAATTCAGGCGATAGTATTTGGACATGATGGAGGTCAGTTTTGGCGCATAAGCCGCACCGAAATCGCGGGTAAATTGTTTCTCCAGCAAATCGTAGGTATTCATGCCATTCCATGCATGCGGATTCCATGCCAGATGGAGAAAGTATTCAATGTCGAGTTCTGCCGGTTTTAAATCTCCTACATTGAGGATCCAGACTTTATTTGCTCCATAATCACAGGCTTTGGTCATTTCTTCGGCAATCAATCCAGGAGATGTGGAACAGAGCCATAAATAATCATGCGGACGCCCCCAGTAGGAAACATGATAATAAACGCCAGCTCCGCCATGGCGCTTGCGTTCTTGGGCATTCGAAAATTCGCGAATATATCCGTAATTATCATCCGGCCACATCAAGGTTATATCGTCCGGTAACTTGGGCATGAGATGGTAAAGCGGCAATACCTCTTTATAGGGACAAAAAATTTGGGGTACTTTTCTTACATTTGGATTTACCCAGCGGGCCAGCATCTTGCGTTGATCTGAGATGATGGTATGTAGTCTTTGAGCTTTTTGAAGGAGTGTACCTCCGCCCGGCATACCGGAATCGCTTATGCCGCGCATTCCAAGTGTATATATGTTTTCATATTTTCCATTTTCACGGATGCGCTGTTCCCAATATTTCAGGACACCCTGAGCGTTTGTGACGAAGTTATATGCGCCATATTCTTTTTCGTTCCATTCACTGATATTATTCCGCAACATTTGTTCACAGTGGGATGAACCCATAACAATGCCATACTCATCAGCTAATTTTGCATCCTGAGGGAAAGCATTAAATGCTGTCGTGCCAGGGTGCATGGCCGGCCAGAGATAATTTGCCCGAAGCCGGAGTAGCAGTTCAAAAATCCTGGCATAGGTCTTTGGCCCGATATTGCCGATTTTCGGGTCAAAGGTTTTCGATGCCCACGGACGTAATCCCCAGTCTTCATCATTCAAAAAAATGCCCCGGTATTTTACGGCAGGCGGACCTACTACAAAACGCTCCCCACAGGCTCTAATAAATCTTTGTTTCCTGACAGGCACGTCAGCCCACCAATACCAGGGTGATACGCCGATTCGTTGCGATAATTCATAAATGCCGTAAATTGTCCCGCGCCGGTCGCTACCGGCAATGACCAGCGCATGGGAAATGCCGGGTAATGGATTTTTGATAATCTGCCATACAAAAGATTCCCACTTTCCTTTGATGCCGGTTGTCTTAAGTATTCCTTTTGCTGCTAGCCGGTCAATGGTGGGACTGCTTCCGAGCGTGCCTGCAATCACAATATTTTTTACTCTATCAGGGAGTCCATGTATCAGCTTTGGCTTACATCCGGTGACATGGTAAAAATCGTTTGCAAGATCATGGGCGGCACGCAATACAGCTTCATTATTAGTGGACTCTACCAGAATAGGCGAGGCATGTCCATTGCCGGCAAGAACTACCCCGGAAGATTTCAATCCGGAAAAATCAATTTTTACAGGAGTGGCTCCGTAGCAGAACTGCGTAAAAAGAACAGCCAAACAACTCCCGATTAGATTTGTTACACAACGTGGATATGACATTCTAAAATTCCATTTTTCAGATTGCGTTTTTATTATCATCTCAGGAAATGTTTTTACCTCATTCTGTTTAATCTATTTGTGTAAATCTTACATTCACGGGTTGATTTGAAGTCAACCCGTGTGAGATATACTTGTTGTTATCGTTTCCCGGCAGTAGGGCCTGGCCAGTTGTCGGAACGGAAGGGTGATGCCGGGAGTCCGCTATTATTCGTGAGATTGGGATCGCGTGGGTTGCTGTTGAAGGCATAGCGTACGGCTACGGGTTTTGGTACTGCTTTCGACCATACTTTTACAAGATTTTTCCCTATAATTTTTGCCTGTGCCCAATGCCATTGTCTGCTTGCTCCGGCAAGAGCAAATTCATGCAATGCTTCTCCGTCTTTCGTTTTTAATCCTGTACCGGCTTCTTTAAATTTTACAATGATGTATTTCCCTTTCGCTATTGCATTTTGAAAAAAAGGCCCCGAACCAAGCACCGGATAGTGATAGACGAAATCCAGCGCCCATAAATACATTCGTTTTCCTACGTCAAGTTTATCTTTAGAATGAATATTATGAGCTTCTCCAATATTAATGGTAACAATCAATCCGGTATTCTTAACCGTGTCTGCCGTCCATCGTTGAGCATCGCGTAAATCACTCCATGCATCTTCAACGGGTTGAGTCTTATGATCCCGGTAGTTTGGCAATTGTACGATTCCAAAAGGAAAATTCCCTTGTTGCCATTTGGCTCTCCAGGCTCTGATCATCGTTGGCAATAAAATCCCATATTGTTCTGCCCGCCCTTCATTATTTTCTCCCTGATACCAGATTACTCCTTTCATTCGGAAGGGGATTAGTGGCTTAATCATGCCGTTGTAAATTGACGCTGCAATGCGATATTCCCGTAAAGCATCGGGTGGGTGTGGAGCTTCTTTCGGTTCTCTCCCTGCTGCTCGTTCTTTGGCGGCGTATTCTCTCCATTTTTCCAATGCTGCTGCATATTCTTTCCTAACCTGAGGTCGTTCTGCATCCCATATTTTTTCACGATCGATGCAGGGTTGCAAATCCGGGGTATGCAAATATTCAATTGGAGTCCATGCTTCTGCTTGAGATCCTCCAAAAGAAGCATTGATAATTCCTACGGGAACGTTCAGTTTCTTTTGTAGTAGCAGTCCAAAATAATAAGCGGCTGCTGAGAAATCTTTTACAGAGGCCGGCGTGCATTTTTCCCAAATCGCTAGTGGTCCGCTCTGGTGTTTGAATGCAACAGCTCGGCTGACATTAAATAGCCGTAGCATGGGATAGTTTGCAGAGGCGATCACCGAATCTCCTTTATTTGTACTTTCCAATATCAATTGCATATTTGATTGTCCTGAACATAGCCATACTTCTCCTATTAGGATGTCATGCAAAACGATAGTGTTTGTTGTTCCTGATATTTTCATTGTACGAGGGGTACTGCTTGCTTGCATCGGTTCAAGCCATATTTTCCAATGTCCAGTCGTGTTAGCGATTGTGCTTTTATGCTGTCCTGCAAACTCAACTGTTATTTTCTCTCCCGGATTGGCGGTTCCCCAGATGGGATCTTTTTGCTTTTGTTGTAGTACCATTCCGCTATTCAAAACATCGGGCAGTGTGATTTTGGCAAATGTCATTCCACTTGTTATAAACAGAATGATTAGACTAATAAATAACTTCCTCTTCATGTCAATTTTTAATTTTTACGGATTATGGATTCTCCTTTGGCTACTTTCAACGTGAGTCCTGAGAGATTTATATTCTTTACGTGATCTAAAATAAATCCTGTTTGAGCGGTAATGTTACAGTTTTTAAATTCCACATTGCTTATCGGACTTCCTGCCAGGCCGTGCATGTCGCCTACCGATTGAACCGTTCCGGATACATTGATGATATGGATGTTGCGTATTACGGGCAATGGATTTGATGCCGGCTTAGGATGAACCATCCGCCATGCCATGTTGAAGTCGAATGCATTACGGGTGTTTTTCAAGATAATGTTGCGATAGGTTATGTTTTCTACAACACCTCCCCGGCTGGGTTGTGACTTGAATCGGATTGGTGCCCAGTTACCGTCTTCTGCGACGCAATCGTGAATTTCTACATTTTTGATTCCTCCTGACATTTCACTTCCCATCGCCACGCCGCCGCCGCCATAACGAAATGTACATTTCTCGATAAGAATATCTTGTGATGCTCTCCCGATACGTCTTCCTTCTGCATCTTTCCCTGATTTAATAGAAATGCAATCATCGTCGTCATCAATGTCGCAATTATTGACATGTATCTTTTTGCTTGAGTCAATATCAATGCCGTCGGACATGGGGATGTTGTGTTCGGCGTGAATGGTCAGATTTTGCACGGTAATGTTTTGAGAATAGAGAATAAACAGACACCAGCAGGCTTCATTGTGCAAATGCAATCCTGAGATGGTGACATTTTTGCAATCCTGAATGGCAATAAGGCGTGGTCTTCCATAACGTTCCCTGTCGCTTAACTTGCTGTATCCGGGTTGTTTTGAAGCAATGATCCCATTCTGTACCCAGGCTTCACCCGACCCGTCAATAGTTCCTTCCCCGCTCAGGTGAAATCCTGTCATATTGAATACATTGATAAAAGCAGAAGTCCATTGACATTCTGTTCCTTCCCAACGGGTTGCTACTAAAGGATAATCTGCCAGATTTGTAGTGCCCTTGAGCACCCCGTTTTTTTCAACCATCAGATTGACGCCTTGCTTTAGAAAAATGGCTCCGCTTAGAAAAATTCCGGATGGGACGATTACCGTCCCTCCACCTTCTGCTGCACACCAATCGATTGTGTTTTGTATTGCTTTTGTGTTGAGTGTTGTTCCATCTCCTACAGCACCATAATTGGTGATTAGAAAAGATGAATCCTCCTTTCGCAAAAATTGTTTTAACGGGCAATCTTTTAAATGCCGAATGCCTTTGACAACCATTCTGGCGTTTAGCGTCGCTCCTGTAGGAGAAGTATGTGTGTGATCCTGAGGGAACAATTGTTTTACGACCTCAGCTCCCATCTGATCATATTTATTGGCTATTAACGTATTAAGATCAATAAAATAAGCACCTTCCGTATGGGCGACTTCTCTTGCCCATCCACCGTAATTGGTTTTATTACGGATCACTTTGCCATCTTTCCATTCATTTCGCGGTATCGGCGAACATACAATGGGAATAGCGCCTTTGGCTTTTGCTTCGTCAATGTATTTCCGCATATACCATCCATATGTATGTACCATTTCTTTACTCCCATCCGGACGGGTGATTTCTTGTTCTTCATCTCCGATACCTTTTAAGGATGCACGATATTTGTCTCCATCTATTTTTCCTCCATCATTATGACCGAATTGCATTAAAACATAATCGCCAGGTTGTAACTTATTGACCACTTTCTGCCATAATCCTTCATATCGGAATGATCGACTGCTGCGTCCTCCTCGTGCGTCGTTTTCTACAACGATTTTTGCCGTATCAAAGAATGTCGCTATTGGAACTCCCCAACCTTCTATTAGGCCTCCATCTTTAGCTATGGTTGAATCGCCGATAATGTAAAGGGTGGGCTTGTGATTAGTTTTGAAGGCCATAATTACCAACAACGTAAATCCTATTGTCAGCAGCGAAATCAATTTAATTTTCATACGTGAATAATTTATTTTTAAAGGTCGTATGTAACTCACGCATAAGCATTCCCTTGTATGTCAAGTTTTGCTTGTCGTGTTCGTTTCATCTTATGAGTGTTTTATTTGTGTTTGTACTCTGTTTAATAACCTGTTTAGCTGTTTTATTTTCTATAACTCCTTTCTGGTCTTAATTTCAAGTCATATATTTTTATGCTTGTGTAAATAATTATCATAAAGTTGGAATCGTTTTGTTTTGCTGCGCATTCAGTTCGACGGAAGCTTGGGTTAATCCTTCGGCAGTGGCGGTTAATATGATTTTACCTGCTTTCCGGTTAGAGCGAACTATAACTAAACAGCGTCCATCTCTCAACTCCCGATGGTTTGATTGAAATGCTTCGCGGCTGTCTAAATCGCCGTTATCAACGCCTGCAATGATGCCGGCTCCTTCAATGCTAAATCGTATTAGTTGTCCATTTTCAGGAACGCGGTTGCCATTTGAATCAACGGCTTTCACTTCAATGAACGATACATCTTCGCCATTTGCGCTCAATGTTGTTCTGTCGGCAATGAGTTGTAGCCTCGTAGCTACTCCGGTTGTTTTCAATTCGTTTGCTGCTACTTGTTTTGTGCCTTTGAAAGCAATTGCTTTCAAAGCGCCTGGTATATTAGGGACTTCCCACGTAATAATCCGATTAGGATAATCGATTAATTTCTTTTTTCCTAATGTTTTTCCGTTGAGCGACAGTTCCACTTCCGGCGCGTTGGTGAATGTATAAACGCGAAGGCTGTCATTTTGAGGTGCCCAGTTCCAATCTGAATTCAACGCCAGCCAATCGAAGTTGTCATACTTTCTTTTGTCGCTTGCGAACGCCGGATTAGCAACAGCAATTCTCACCAATGAACTATCGGTGTACAAACTTTGTATATAATAGGAGAAAGGTTTTCTGAAACCTGTGGTTTCTATCAGATTTTTTCTATTCCCTTTGCTTGGCCATGCTCCTGCTTCGCCCAAATAATCGAATCCTGCCCAGATAAATTGTCCTCCGACATAATTATAGTATTTGTTTGTAACATAGTTACGTGTCCCGAACCATTGATTCCCTGTTCCATCATTTGGCTGATTGCTTTCATTCAGATTGAGTTGATGTACATGTGTTTCGCTTCCTAATAAAACCTGATTCGGATGTTGTTCGTGATCACGCGGATAGAATTTTGTTTGGTAGTTCATACTGATCACATCCATGTATTGAGCAATTTCAGCCAGCGGTGCATCTCTTTTTCCATCGCTTGTCCGTACCGGATGCAACGCTGCTGTTACCGGACGGGTCATGTCGAGTGAATGCACGGTTGCCTTCATGGATTCGAAGATGCGGGCGCCCCAATGCGAATACATGTGTGGAACCATTTCATTTCCTACGCTCCAGATAATGACGCTTGGATGATTTCTATCACGTTTCACAAACGATGTTAGGTCTTCTTTCCAGCCTGTTCCATTTGGTTCGAAGCCATACCATTTGTCGAAACACTCATCGAAAACGAGAATGCCAAGACTATCGCACATTTGCAACATTTCGGGTGAATATGGATTGTGACTTAGTCGAACGGCATTAATATCCATGCTTTTTAATATCAATAACCGGTGCTTAATAGCTTCATCGTAAGCCGCAGCACCCAAAGCTCCCAGATCGTGATGCAAACAGACTCCTTTAATAACGATTCGTTTGCCGTTTAATTGAAATCCATGCCGTACATCCCATTTAATGCTGCGAATCCCCAGGAGTGTTTGATATTTATCTTCCGTTTGCTGATCGGAAATTACCGTACTGATAGCTTTGTATAAAGAAGGGGTTTGTTGTGACCAAAGTTGAGGAGAGTGCACATTGAAAAATTGATTTATTGTCGATGAACTATGTGCGGGAATGGTTATTTGTGATATTTTTTCGGCAACTGTTTTTCCTGACGGATCAATAAGTCTAGTATCAAGCATGGCTTTCTTTGCCTGATCGTTGCTGTTATGAAGCGTGGTTTCTCCTTTTACAAGGGCTTTGTTGCTTGATATGTTCAATGTGGTGAAAAATGTGCCCGAATGTTCTACATGGATTTGTCCCATGACTGTCAACCAAACGTGCCGATAAATTCCGCTACCTGTGTACCAACGGCTTGCTTGTTTTAAATTATCGACGCGCACCGCTATTGTGTTTTTTTTGCCGGCTCTGATCCATGGTGTCAAATCACATTGAAAGCCGATATAGCCATAGTCCTTATGTCCCACTTTTTGCCCATTTAACCACACATCTGCATGATTCATCACCCCGTCGAAAGTAAGAAATACTTGTTTCCCTTTTAAGCTGTCGGGAACCACGAACGTTTTTCGATACCATCCAATGCCTATTGTTGCATAACCTCCGGCTTCTCCCGATGGATTGTCTTTATTCCATTTTTCGCCAATGCTCCAGTCATGCGGCACATCAAGATGTTCCCATGCAGTGTCATTAAACCGTGCGCTTTCTGCATTCGGAATATCCCCCAATATGAATTCCCAATCATAATCCATCGTATAGCGTTGAACATGACCTGTAAATTGTGCAACACAATGATTATTATTCCATCCAAAGAAAATTGGGATTAATAGCAAAAACTTGAGATAAGATGTTTGTTTCATGATAAAGTATATTTCTTCCGTATATCTCTTAAACAGATAATAACTAAATTGGTTATGTTACTCATATTGGGAGTCTCATAAAGTCAATTCAGACAAACAATTGTAATTTGGTAATTTATACATACAAAATTAGAGCTTACGAAAATTTTTCATACGTGAATAATTTATTTTTAAAGGTCGTATGGAACTCACATGTCAACTATTCTCATAATCTTGGATGTAAGTAATTTACATGTTCGTTTCATATCTCGACAATAAATCAATCCAGAACTAATCTATTTTGTCTTAATCCGCAGCACAGTGATCGAATAGGCTGGAAATATGTGGGTAAACTTTCTGGAAATACCTTTTATGATCATCGAATGCGGTACTATATTATCGGGATTATTGATTGAATTGGTCTCTTCAGGATGATTCGCATAGAGTACAATAGCTTCCCCCGTTGGAATTATCCTGGTCTTTCCTGCAAAATCAATCATTACTTTTTGTGGAGTCCCCAATGTGTTGACCATTTTCAAATAGATCATTCCCGAAGATGTATCGCGTGTAGCTACATAAAAAAGAGCTGGAATCCTTTTAGGTTGAACACCGGCAACAGAATCTTTTGCTGATAGTTTCTGCAGTTGCCTAGGGATGTTATCTCCTGTTATGGGCACTACTTTATTTCCAAGGTTATTACTGAACATTGTCTGGGCATAATACGACGGCGATCCGTAGCTTGTCAATGCATTATATCCAATTAGATCTGATCTCCATTCCATCCCTCCGGGGTTTACATTGACAAACAGGGGGGCATAGCTTGCCATGATGACTAAGTCGGAATTGCGTTCCATGCCGGTCATCCAGGCTGCATCTCCCAATGCGGCATTCATGTTTGTGGTGGGTGAACCTTCCCTTGTTGCCCACTCTCCCACAAATACTTTCGGGCCATTACGGCTATAACTGTCAAATTGGGATGCATTTTCTTCCATCTGAAAAGCGGAACGGTAATAATGTTCATCTACGATGTTCAGGTCGCGGGAAGGTGCCGGGACTCTACGTCCTAAAGGATCTTTACCTCCAACGGTTGAAATGATATGCAAATGGGGATATTTCGCTTTAATAGCATCATAGAACTGAAGGTAGCGTTGCGCATAGCTACCCGAAAGATCAAAGCCATCTTCATTGCCTATTTCCACATAATTCAGAGGAAAGGGTTGCGGATGTCCGTCTTTAGCCCGTTCTGCCCCCCATTTTGTTGTTACATCTCCCGTTACATATTGAATCTCGTTAAGAGCGTCATCTACGAATGGTTTCAGGAATGCACCCGAATCTAAATGGTCTCTGTTTAGTGTATATCCGGCAAAAACGGCCAACACGGGTTGCATCTTCAAATCTTCGCACCATTCCAGAAACTCCAACAGACCCATGCCGTCGGTAGAGCGATAGCCCCAGGGGCTCATATGTCCCGGACGACCGGCTATGTTGCCAATGGTTTTTTCCCACTCAAAGCGTGATGAAAACATATCTCCTTCCAAATAGTTTCCTCCGGGAAAGCGTAAAAAAGCCGGTTTCATGGCAGACAGCATCTTCATGATGTCGGCACGATTCCCGTTCGGCGTGTTATCATAGGTAGGTGGGAAGAGGGATACCAGATTAAACCAATAACTGCCTTTCTCATGGGCTAAAATGACAAATTTTGTATCTGCCGTGGGTTGAATACCTGCAGGTGTAGTGAAGGTAAAATGATATTCCTGCCATTTGTCACTAACCCCTGATACTTTTGCACTTGCATAAACAGTCTTTCCGTCAGCGCTTTCTATGCCTACGGTTACTGTTTTATTCCCCGATCCTGATGATTTAGCATAAAAACTTCCTTTATAGGTTGTGTACGGCTTTACGGGTATTCCCCAATAGCCATCATTGGAAATGCCAATTTGATTGCCACAATTTTCAATGTCAACCCGTAAACATACCGTTAATGCTTTGTTAATTTCCTGCTTATGATCTAATGAGATTGATCCTTGAGCTTCACCTTCCTGTATCAAATTCCAATGAACCGGAATTTTTGGATTATCTTTAAAAATCCGGTTTTGAATCAATTCTGCATATAATCCTCCATCGTAGGAGTGATTGATTTCTTCTGTCATTAAACCATACAGGCTCGGACTGACTCTAACGCCGGGTTGGTCTAATTGCAGGGTTAAGGTTGCAGATGAGCGCCCAAATACATGCATCTGCATGAACCACATTGCCAAAATAATACCGAATACTTGATGATGTCTCATACGTAATTTATTGTTAGAAATTTGTTAAATGCCAGCTTGTCTTGTAAATCAATATTCTATCAACGAACGCTGAATATGCGGCTCTGCTACTCTCTTCAATTAAATATGGTAGATAATTACTATTTCTTATGAATAAATGCACAACGCACCATCTATAAATAAGTTATTGATGAGATTTTAAGACGATTATTTTTGTTTCAAAAGGCATCATATTCAATGAGGTTTTTGTATATTTCTTATTTATACATGTTCTATTGACAAGTTGAATATCTCCATTCGTAGGATTCCATATGTGCATTTTTCCACAACTACTTAGTGATACTGATCTTCTGATACGTTTATTGCTTTCATTAAAAAAGAAACATTGCTGTCCCATTAAAATCTAAGGAAGCTCTTTGAAATATTTGAAATTTAGTTCATTACTGGGTTTTTTCGATTAAACGGATTTCAATTTGCACTTTTGCAATACTTAAACAGATTTGTAAATGCATAAGGAAAAATACGTTTTCGCTCAGTTAGCCTCTTTCTTGGATCGGAATAAGTTCAACTACATTGTTCGCAAGTTCGATGGCGACAAATATGTAACGCATTTTAAATGCTGGAATCAATTACTTGCTCTGATGTTCGGACAACTGTCCAACCGAGAAAGTTTATGAGATTTGATTGTCGCACTTGATGCTCATCACTCCAAATCTTACCATTTGGGTTTGGGCAAAAATGTTTCAAAATCATCTCTGGCAAGAGCCAATCAAGACAGAGATTATCACATTTTTGAAGAGTATGCTTACTACCTGATAAACGACGCGAGAGAGAAACGAGTTTCTGACATTTTCAAACTTGGTGGTAATGTCTACGCTTTCGATTCAACAACGATTGACTTATGTCTTTCAGCCTTCTGGTGGGTGAAGTTCCGTAAGAAGAAAGGTGGGATCAAAGTACATACATTATACGATGTAGAAACACAGATACCAGCATTTTTCCATATCACTGAAGCGTCAGTACATGACTCAAAGGCAATGAAAGAAATTCCGTATGAATCAGGATCATATTATATATTTGACAGAGCGTACAACAGCTTCAAAATGCTGTATAAGATTCATCAGATAGAAGCTTTCTTTGTTGTTAGAGCCAAGAAGAACCTGCAATACAAATCCATCAAATGGAGACGCAGGTTACCTGAGAATGTGCTTTCAGATGTGATGATTGAATTGACGGGATTTTATCCAAGTCAATACTATCCGGGAACTCTTCGTTTGGTCAGATACTGGGATGAAGAACAAGAACGTGAGTTTGTTTTCTTAACCAATGCGATGCATATTTCAGCTCTTCATGTTGCCGAACTTTACAAGAACCGCTGGCAAGTTGAGCTGTTCTTCAAATGGTTGAAACAACATCTGAAAATAAAGAAATTTTGGGGTACAACTGAAAACGCTGTTCGGATTCAAATCTACGTAGCTATATGCACATATTGTCTGGTGGCAATAATCCAAAAGGACATGCAACTTGACAGTAGTACATATGAGATTTTGCAGATATTGAGTATGTCATTAACTGATAAAACTCATCTTCGGGACCTCTTCGAGAGAACTAAATTCCAAAATGACAAAGATCGTTTTAGGCTTAATGTGCCAAGTTTATTTGATTTTTAATTCGCCCCAATTTTAATGGGACACTAGTGAAAAAGAAATAGAGATCTCCGTTTTCGAGATGTCTATGAATATATTTAATGTTAGGACATGGCTTATTGAATGCTACATCTTGAGGAGGTAAAGCATTTAAAACTTGCTGGGTAAATTTCCCTGAAGATTCTTTGATTGCCCAATTGACAGATGTGAAATCTACTGCTTTCAGGAATGATGTTGTTTCGATGAATATAGGAGTTCCCATAAAGATCACCTTACCTCCTTCTTCTGCAAATGTTTGTAATCGTCGAAGTTCCGCCTCCGAAATAACTTTAATGGACGGAATGATGATTGTGTTGTAAGATTGTCCACTCTGGTTTGTAAAGCATCCGTTATCAAGTGACATGATCGAGTCAATGGATTGCTGATCGACAAAATCAAAGTCTTCTTGCTTATCTAACAATGTTGTAGCGATACTCCATACGCTCTTTGCGGCTAATGTATCTCCCAACCAAAGACTTGATGTGGGAAAATATAAACCGATTTTAGCTGTTGGTTGTCCCTGAGCCAATACATAAGATTCTCTGCTAAGAGTACGCATCACATTCGGAAAAGAATCGGATGCCATGAAATTATATCCGGGTATTTTTCTTGTTGACGACGGGTAGTACATAATCTCAAACAAATTGATGCCTCTCGCCAATTGTTCATTAAGCACCCATTGCAGTTGTTGTATATTTGGTTGAGGATGAAAGGCGGCAAAGCTTTCACTAAATACTTGTGATCGCCCATACAGATGAGCCGCAGAAGAAGCTAATTTTGGAAAATTAGCTGCATCCCCGGGCCATATTTGATTCCAAATAACGTCAATGCCAGGAATTTGCAAATATCGCATGTCTTTAAAATAATCTCCTTCACAACGAGCCAGTGCCATCATGGTTTTCACATCTTCAGGCCCATCATGGTCAATATGATCTTCATATTCAAGGTGATTTTTTAAACACCAGTCGGAAATAACTTTGAAGAAATGATCACGATACAGATTAGAAAACACCTCCCAATAATCAGCTTTGGCTAATTTTTCTTGTTTTGTTGGATGGGAAATGAAAAAAGAGGCAAGATATGGTTTTATGTTATATTGTTTTTGTTGTTGAAACTCTTTCAACATATCCGGAGTCCATGGAGTATATGAAAAGGAAGGCTCATCACTTCGAAATCCCACTACGGTTTTCCAAAATTCGTCGCCAATGTATTTTTTATATTGTTCATGCGTGAATCGAATAAATTGTAATGTAGCATTGGGATTCAGATAGTCACATAATGAATTTGAGGTGTCTTTAGCTTTGGTAAGATTGCTGGATGATCTGGTTGGTGAAGTTTTAAATGCATGTCCAACTAATAACAGAGTCCATTCTCCCACCTCTTTAGGAGCTGTCCAATGTATTTCTCCCATATTTATTGGAATAAATATATTAGACGAAGCGTGATAGGCAATGGCACTTACAATAGAAGGAGGGATTTTTCGATTAATGGTTTGTCCCGCCTTCACTTTGAAAGACATTATAGGGATAAGTGCTTGCATGCGTAAATTCGGACATTCACGACTAAAACGACCTCCTGCAAAACCACTCGGATATTTACTTTCGTCAATGAACCAGATTCGTATTCCGCGTTTTTTTGCTGCATATACTGCGTATTTAATTAATTGAAAATAACCAGCAGATAAATACTTATAAGGAAGATTATATCCGGCCTCGATAGTTACCATCCTGAACCCATGATGTTTAATCTCATCTAAATTCCGATTGATTATAGTACTATCAATATCTCCATTCCAACCCCATGTTACCGTGGGACCATATTCAGGAGGAGGTGACTGGAAATGTCGTGCTAGTTCTGCTACTGTAACTGCATTATGTGTCTTTGTTTGAGCTACAAGTATAGCCGGAAAAAGTAGACATAGCAATACGAATCTGCTCCAGCGTATTTTCATTTTCGTGTATTAGTTATTTCTGTTGCCCTTTCTTGAGCTCATCAGGTGCATCATGGGTGTATGTTTTGAATTGCCGGGATGATTTTGTGAATAACTCTTTGATGGTTTGTATGCTTACCGAATACTGGGGATAGAATCGGGATGAATTCATATATTGCGTAATAGAATACAATAATTGCCTGGCAACCGGACGTTGATTTAAATGATGTTCTAAATCGATACTGGTAACTACAATTCTTCCTTTGCCAACTTGTGCTTCGAACAACATTCCTAATTTTCGACTCAGAAACCATGTGTCAATAGGCTGTACCAAAGGATGAAATCCTTTAGGAAAGTCTGTCAATTGCATGACTTGTGCGTGGTTGAGCAACTCCCACCATTGTAAGTTTCCCCAATAACCAGTTACAAAGTTTTGAAAAATAGGATGATGATTGTTGATATAGACTCCTGTCGTATGAGGAGGTCTCATTTTAAACCAGGATGTATTCCAAAATACAGGCTGATAATATTGAATAATATCTTTGCCATATTCAACATGGCCTGCAGCCAGAAGCAAGACTTTTCCTCCTTCATTGAGTATCCTTTCGGCTTTTTGGTTCAAGGTGTGACAGACATAAATATGGGTTGTGTCAATGGTGAGGGTATCGGGATAGACCCAAAAATTCCAATTGTTTTTGATTGATGTTCCTTGTAAAGCGACCTCCAGATCTAACTTACAGGGAACCGTAAAGGATTTTAGGCTCACATCGATTGCTCCCAGTGTGAGGTGACTTCCAGCCGGAATAGTTTGTGCCGGAAATTTACCTTGCTTTAATACATTTCCATAAGCATCTTTAATTCTCCAAACAGGGCAAGCATTGATTAAAGGCTGATTGGTGTAATGAATGATTTCTGCAGTGGCATGTAATGTTTCATCGCTTTTGTAAACAAACTTCGGCATTCGTACCAGCGGGACAGTTGCATTGCAAAAATGACGGAATTGAGAGGGTGTAACATATCCTTTTTCATCCCAGAAAGGATCCAGAACCCCGACTAATGCAGTGCCTTGTCCGGGGTAATCCGTTAAGCTTAATAATTGAAACCCTGCATAACTAGGAGTGCGTAATATTTTTTCTATCTCATTTTTGTAACATAGAACCTGTAACTTACCGGAGGCCATTAAAAAGTCTTGGGCCATGTCGGCCATATCATTTTTGGCTAAGAGATCCCGGAAGAGTTCAAAATTTTTTGCCCGGGTCACTCCCGTATATTTTTCTATTTCGCTAAAATCAGGGAAAGCGCACCATTGGCCTGTTTCATGCGATATATATGGCTCTTTGATGGTATCGATCTCTTGTCTGAAATCCGACATGGTTTCAGGGCGTTGATTAACCCAATTCAATCCACGTGCTCCTGCCTTAACCTGATATTGATTTGCAGGTTGCCATGCCCAACTGCCTCCTACGGAGAATCCGGTATAAATTCTACGTTTATCTGTTTCCTTCCAATAATTTACAAACTTACTTGCCCATGGCACCCAATTGCCCCGGGGTTCATTTCCGGCAGCCAACATACAAAAGGAGGGATAATTGCCATATGCTTTATCCATTCGTTTGGTTTCCGACAGTAAGAAGGTATCAATCGGAAGGCCTCGCCCTAAAGAAACTCCGTGATTTGGCCAACTCGGCCCTTCAGGTTGTAGATAAACGCCTGCCAGATCTGCCGCTTTGAAAGCAGCCTCGGGAGGACAATAAGAATGAAAGCGCATATGGTTAATTCCAAATGACTTACAAATTTTGAAAATTCTTTCCCAGGGAGCAACATTCATGGGAGGATATCCTGTTAGGGGAAATACGCAATTCTCGACGGTGCCTCTCATTAAAGTGCGTATATCGTTAACATATATCCATTTGCCTTTTGCATCTATCTTACGCATTCCAAATTCAACGTTTTGCTGATCGATGATATCCTTTGCTTTTAGCAGTGCATGAAGTGTATATAAAGTAGGAGAAAATTCACTCCATAATTGCATTTGATTCCCAATCGGTAGCGAAACATTGATTTGTTCCGTTTTGTTGATCGTATGGAAAGATACTGTTACAGAAGGGACGCCACGGGGTGTATCGGTGTTGAAGCTCCTGGCCGATAAAACAATAATTCCTGATACGGATTTATGGCTGTCATTAGCCAACGTAATCCGAATGTTGGCAACTTTCTTGTTAATGTCAGGAAATACCTGAATGTTTTCGAAATAGATGGATGGCTTGGCCTGTAATTCTATTTTACCTACAATTCCATTCCAATTCCCTTGTGTCTGGTCGGTCACACTGTGGGAATCTTTTCCCGGATTAATGGTTGTTTTTAGGCTATTGTCAATTCGTATTGTGATTCTGTGGTCTCCAGTTGATATATATTTTGTTATATCATAACAGTGAGGCGTAGTTAATGATAGTTGGGATCCAACCTTATGATTGTCTACCCAAACGGTAGTTTGTATATGAGCCCGTTCTAAAAATAGAAAAATTTTCTTCTTCTTCCATGCAGAAGGAATCGTTACGCTCTTTTGATACCATGCTACTCCTACATAATGTTTTAAAGGAGTCAGCATGAATGGGATTTTTAAGTTATCAGGTTGCCTGTATTTTGCTAATGCGGGATTGAAGTAAAAAGAACTATCGTAAATACTTGCAGTCCACTTTGTTTTTAATGTTATATCGTCTCCTTTCCGGTTTTCCAGCATCGAACCTGGCAGATACACACAATCGTTGTTGTCGTTTAGCTGATGTTTAAACCATTCTTGCGCAATGCCCTCATTGTTTCGATCGATCTTAAATAGCCATTGCCCGGCAAGCGATACGGTTTGTTGGGCCAAAAGCCATGGGCCCAAAACAGCGAATAAAAAACAAAAAAGGATCTTCTTCACTTGATTGATATTTTTAGAATCCAATAATGATAATAACGCAGATATGGTTTATTCCATATAAAACAGCTCGTCAAGGGGAATGGAAATAGGAGAATGATCCGGATTGACTTCCATGATGTCTGCCATATAATCCCACCATTTTTGAACAATAGGATTTGAACCTAAATCCTGGGAATTTTGTCCTCCATCTATTTTTTGGACGGCAAAAAGTATATTTGTCTCTTTATCCCAAAAAATAGAATAATCTGATACTCCTGTTTCTTTTAGAAGCGCTTTCAATTCAGGCCAAATGGCATTATGCCGTTTCTCATATTCAGCTTCACAACCGGGTTTTAAAAACATTTTGAATCCTTCTCGTTTCATGATGATTAAATTTTAGCGTTTGTAATTCTTTTGATCATGAAATATGTTGTGCTGTGTCTATTTTGCTATCTTTACAGCATAAACACTCTCAAATCCTTCAAAATTAGCTCTGAAAATAATCCATTTCCCATCCGGAGAGAAATGCACATTGGGTTCCAAATGATAATGATCATATTTCATATTTACCAATCGTTCTGCCGAAAAATGATTCCCATCGGGGGTAAACAAATAGATCCATTTCCCGTTTTTTGCATTTGCCACCGAAACAGTATCCCCTCCGTCACCTGCAAATAATTTTTCATTAGGGGAAATGGTGTAATGCACACTCCATTCGTTTCGGGTTAACTGGTATTTGACTTCTTTTTTTGTTGTTACATTTGTACCTCCAACATAAAAGACTTTGCCTCTCGGTTGTTGCAAATCATACCAAATAGTTTTGCCATCAGGACTAAACCATTCATGTCCGGCAATTTCCATATTCATGGTGCGCTTGTGCATTAAGGTTACTTGTTTTGTAACGAGATTCATTGTCCATATCCTGTTAACTTTTTGCCAGGTTCCTTCATGGCAAAACATCATTAGCGATGGGTCTGTTGGGGAGAATTGCACATGATTAAGCCATGCGCTATCGGTATAAAGCTTATGAAGCTGTTTGGTTTTTAAATCAATCGTAAATAACGTATGAGGTAACTTGGCTTCAAATATCTTGGTGAAAAACTTTCTTTTTTGTGGATTCGCCTTGAAAATAGCTTTTTCTGCGCTTGTAGCATGTACTCCTCCCAAGAGTGTTTCATTTGCATTTAAGGCTGTTACGCTTCCTTTGAAATTTTCGGGAAAGGTGTATACTAAACTAACTTTTTTTGTGTCGGCGTTGACACAAAAGATGCGGTCTTGTTCCTGATAGTAAATATTGTGGCTTTTTCTTCCGACAATTTCTCCGCTTTTACGGTTATTGTCAAAGGTGAGTTGTGTGATTTTGTAATTGGATAGATTAACGGTGAATAGTTGCATGGCATATTCACCTTTTGCGGGATTATTGCCATAAAAAACCATACGGTCTCCATTCCCATTGTCCCCTAAAATGAACGGATCATTAGTAAAATAGAAACTTGCGCTGTTTCCCGGCCTTTGTGTTAACCGGATGATTAAGTGGTGAGTGTCTTTGTCTATCCATTCATATGGCATTTTCTTTCCACCGGTAACGAGTGTGGGCAATGCGAAAAGAGATTGTTGTACACATAAGGCGAATACCAATAAAAGTAAAGATGATTTCTTCATGGTTTTGGGATATTAATAAATAAGATTTTGACTTCTTTCGGATAGTTTGTTTAAACTAACTCTGCAAAGTTCTTGAATTTCCCTTAAAACTTTATTGAAGAAATTGACTTTTATTCTTTGCTTTTTGATCTAATTTGAGCCTTATTGCTATCTGTATTAGTGGATTAGATAAAACAATTTTATTTTGTTATTGATTGTTTTTAATAACTATTCGCATTTTGTCTCTTTAAAATACAAGAATAGTAAGCCAAAAAAATTACTTGAGGTTTCTTACAGCTTGTTAGAAGCGATAAAATCCCACAGCTTATCTGCATGTTGTGCAAGCAATAAATTTTTTAAAGAAGATGGACAAGCACCTTGTATTTCGGTTATCTGTCCTTTTTCAATTTTGAAGGTTAGTGTGTAGCTATTGCGTCCGTACCTCAAGGTTTGGTGCAATGTCGTTTTGGGACTTTGTCCAAAGTTCCAATCCCATGTGTCATACCTTGTTGTTTGTAATTCTTGAATTACATGCTTTTCTAATGGAGTAAAATGTTGGATTTTGCTTGAGTATTTTTTTGAAAAATAACGCAGTAGATGTGCTAGGAAGTTTGTGGAGCCTGCGTGGTGTTCAATGCTTTGCCGATTGATGTTCCCTGATTGGGCATCTATGATATTGGTTACGTCGCTTTTGACCGATTTGACAGCTTTACTCTCCATCTGAAAACTTGGAGATAAAGCTTGTTGAAGCTGGTTGAGATTTGTATTATACAACAGTGTCCCATGAAACAGAACGTTATCAATGGTACAATGCAAAGCGGTTCCTGAAATTTTTTTCTGATTGATATATAAGTCTTTGCGATCACCCCGTGTTGTAGTAATCCCTAAATCATCTAAAGCTTCTTCAATTTCAGCAAGTCTGTCGTGATCCAGAGGTTGATTTTCTTTTCGGGTAATGAAGCAGAAGTTAATGGTACCATTGTCGTGATAGACAGCTCCGCCGCCTGATAATCTTCGGATAACAGTTATTCCTTGTTCACGGCAAAAGGGCAAATTGGCCTCTGCATAAGCGTTTTGATTACGTCCCAGTACGACGCAAGGGGAGTTGATATAGAAAAACAGAACGTCATGTTGACGTTCTGTCAGTAGAAATTGTTCTGATGCAAGATTAAATGACGGCGAAAAACTTTCGCTGACAATGATTTGCATGGCTATTGAACGTTAAAGGCGATCCGCAATTCTTCGATCTGCTCGTCATTGATCGGTTTCAGCTTGCCGATAGGCGCTGCCATAACCAACGATTTGGCGCTGAATTCGGCAACTTCGAGGTGGTCGAATGTCTCCAATAATTTGTTCCCTGTTACAATTACAGAATCATTTTCTACAATTACGGCAGGAACATTTTGCAAGATTTCGGCAACAGCAGCCGCATTTTCGTGTTGTGTGCCGAAAGGAACAGAAGAAACATCTTTAAGGAAAATCCAGCTTTCCGGTATAGTGCGTACATCGAACTTTTCTCCTGTAGTACCAAACGCCATCAGGTTTGGAGACTGGGTCAGGATAATAGAGTTAACTTTCGGATTAGTCTGATAGATCAGTTGGTGTAACGCCACCGAACGGCTTGGATGTTTACCTGCTTCTACCATTCCGTTTTTCACCTGCACGATGTGTTCGGGAAGAATATCCCAACGTGCAATATTGGGAGGAGTAATTAGAAAATCGTTATCTTTCCAACGAACAGAAACTGTTCCATACGTACTGATCATCAATCCCTGATCGCAGGCGCGACGAACAATCCTGCAGATTTCTGCTCGAATTGCGCGTTCGTCCGACGGATACGTCACATCCATAAAAGGCTGGATATTCACATTCAGCGCTTTTTCAAAGTCTATAATCTGCTTATCTGTAAGATACTTGGGCGTGCCAATGGTTTTTGCATTGATAATGGTACGGGCACAAAATTCAAGCGTTTCAAATCGTTGGTATGCATCCATCAGGTCTGTACCGCCAAGCACAACGCCATGATTTTCCATTATTACCGCTTTATATTCAGGGTGCGTTTTGAATTCATGCGCTATATTTTCTCCCAATTGCTGACTGCCTGGTAAGGCATAGGGAGCGAAACCGATAGGTCCACAGATATTTTTAGCCTGTGGAATAATATTGGTGTTTGGAATTTCGCCCACAATGCTAAAGGATACCAGGGCGGGCGGATGAGCATGAATAACTGCCGTCATTTCCGGACGAATATCATAGATAGCTTTGTGAAAAGGATATTCCGACGACGGCTTGTGTTTGCCGGTGATGGTTCCGTCTTTTTTTACGCACACAATATCAGCCGGAGTCAAAGACCCTTTATCTATGGCTGACGGTGTGATCCAAATGTCTCCATTGTCATCTTTGATAGAGATGTTCCCTCCGGAGGTTGTTGTCATTCCGCTACGATAAATGCGACTGATGATAATAGTCAGTTGCTCGCTGGGATGCATCAATTGAGTGTCAAGTTGTTTCATTGTCTGATTAATATATGGTTCAAAAGCATGATGCTATAAGAAAGTTTGTAAAATACATCTACTGTTTGTCATAATGAGCTAGCAAATAGCTTTCTGCTTCAACAGACCAAAGTCCCCCGTTTTTTTTACAAATATCGGATAATTTGGCCAGAAGCGGATCATTTTTCCCTTTTTCTTCAAACTCAGCAATAGGGGTCAGAGGCATTTTAATATGGGTATAAATTAGTTTTTTTCCACCGGGGATTTCGGGTAAATGGTTGGTTGCGTCAATGACAGCATCAAGTCCGCCGATATGTGTTACCAGTCCTGCCGGATCAAGCCCTTTAGACATCAGATCAAGCGCTTCCACCATGTCGTCTTTATTGCCTCCACTGGTTCCTACCACATGCGTATAGCTATAATGTACGTTGTAAAAATTGAACATGGCGCTAAACTTCGGATCACCAGGTCCTGCAAAGAAATTCAGGCAACCATCAAATGCCAGAATAGCATCTGCCTGCTCAACAACCGGTTTAACCGGAGCAAATACAAAAACATCGTTATAACCACTTCCGCCGGTTATTGCTCTTAACTCTTCGGCAGGATTTGTCATATTCGAAGTGTTGATGTAACGCAAGTCAATGCCCTTTGTGGCGGCAAATTCAACCGGATAAAGCTTTGCAGCGCGATCCAGCCGGGTTTGATCCACATCGGTTACGATACAAAGCGACGGATGCCGCTCTTCCCGCCGGAGTACATAATTGATCGCTGCCAGACCCATAGGCCCTACACCTGCCAGAATGGCCATCTTCCCTTTATCAACAATCTCCATTTTATGGACATAACTGCCGGGAGTAAGATGGTAATTGGCATGCATGGCTCCAATCACACATGATAGCGGTTCTGCTAACGATGCCGGATAATATCCTTCTCCGTTATAGGCCAACAGGCAATCCTGTTCCATTACTTCGTTTGGAATGATCACATAGGTGGCATCACCGCCGATATATGGGTAACTGTATCCTGGTGCGCTGAGTATGCCAACCGGTCCGTTTTCATAATTCAATGCCGGCTGAATGGAAAACTTATCGCCTGCCTTGAATTTATGCGCCCATTTGGTTCCTACTTGTACCAATTCTCCGGCAAACTCATGCCCGATGATAATTGGGTTTTGAGCTACATCATTCGGAATGCGTTTGTGATCGGCTCCCTGGCTCGAAGCCTTGTATGACGACATGCAGAGCGAATCGGAAACGACTTTTGCCAGTATTTCATTGTCTTGAATTTGGGGCAACTCAAATTCTTCCATACGAAGATCTTTTTTGCCGTAAAGACGAATTGCTTTTGTTTTCATATTGTTCAATACCAAGAATCCAGAGTCAAGAATCCAGATAATAATCTGTGACCTGACAATTAATCCCAGGATTTTTTTAGTGTTATTATTTGAGGCAAGAGTAAAGTAAAAGAGTCAATAATTGAAACAGTTCTGATTACTCTGGGTATTTTATTTTATGTTGTTGTTTCTTCAATGTTTCTATGTGTCACATCAAAATTTCAAGAGATTCATCAAGTCTTGATTCTTGGCTCCTGATTCTCAGATTGTAATTTTTCTTTGAATCCAAGTATCATCTTTTGTAGTTCAGTTAGTTTATTAATCAACTGATTATATTGTTCCAAATTGACATATGATAAATTGAGAGAAACAAATAATTCTGTTTCCAGTTCAAAAGTAGAACCAAGAGAAATCTCGAGAAAACGGGCAAAATCTTTAGTACTTGATTTTGCAGAACCTTCTGCAATATTTGTAGGGACAGACACTGCTGCTCTTTGTAACTGAGAAACTAAGCCAAAACGTTCATTTTCAGGGAATGTGCTAGTCGTTTTATAAATCTCAGTAACAAATTCTACTGATTTTGTCCAAATAACTAATTTCTTGAAATTATGCATAATAATATCTTGGCTCTTGATTCTTGGCTCTGGTTTTATGAAAGCATTACCTGTCCTCCGGTAATTGGTAATGCCTGACCGGTTTCTCCGCATTGTTCCATCAGGTAATATACTCCTTTCGTAACATCTTCCGGTGAACATCCTTTTTTCATGGGTACTTGGGCCAGGTAAAACTCCTTTACATCTTCAACTGTTTTGGCTCCGGGCACTTTCCCTGCTTTAAGATATTGTACGAAAAGGCCATTTTCAGGATCACTCCATAGCGGGCCTTCATAAAAATTACCCGGACAGATAGCGTTGACTTTAATCCGGAATGGTGCCAGTTCGAGTGCAAATGACTGGGTCAATCCAACTCCCCCGAATTTTCCGCCTGCATAAGCAAAATTGGCTTTGCTACCACGTAATCCTGATTTGGAATTGATCTGGATAATGTCGGCATAATAAGCGGCTGATGCATATTTTGTTTGCAATTTCAGTACGCGGCTTACCACTTTGGTGCAATAGAAATAGGCGTTGTAATTGATCTTGGTGACAAACTCAAAATTTTCGGGAGTCATCTCCTCCAGTCCTCCTGCCCGTAGAACACCTGCATTGCTTATGAAACAGTCGATAGCGCCAAAGTGACAAACTGTCTGATGAACCAGGTTTTCAATGCTTGGAATATTACTGACATCGGTTTTTACAAAAAGAGCGCGGTTGTTTTTTGCCATGATGTTGAAACGTTCCACCGTAGCTATGCCAACGGCCCCATTCATGTCGGCAACTACAATATTGGCTCCTTCCTGTAGCAGGCAGCGGGCTATGCCTTCTCCAAAGCCCTGGGCTGCTCCGGTTACCACAAAAGTTTTATTTTCAACACGACCGGAAGAAGAGCCTGTTGCTACACTGCGGCGATAATTTTCCACTTCCCAGTGATCGATAAAATCGATTTGCTCTTGTGTCATCGGATGTGCGCCACCGAACGATTTTGCCAGATAAGCTATTTTTATGGCATCTTCGAATACATCGAGGATGATGTCGCATTGTTTGGCATTATCACCTACAGCTACAATTCCAATGCCTTTTATGAGAATGACTTTGGGTAAATAGCCGAATTTATTCTGAAACTCCGGGATGGCTTTTTGAGCGGCAGATAATACAGATTCAGGTTCTACCTCATTCAGAAAGATATAGTTCGATTTGCAATAGACAATCGCATCGGGAGTAAAAGGACGGGCAATGCCGACCTGTTCTTCCTCTCTGTCATAGAAGAATTTTATCAGTTCATTCTTGCGAAGTTTTAATGTTTTAATCCCTTCGTTTGAAAGCATCATACGAAGTCCGGGAAGGATTTCCTCGGTGTGGGAACAAGCTGCGCGTTCGCCTTCAGGAATAGGGGAGCCAATCGTTTTAGCAAGTGTATGAAAAATTTGATCGTAAAGCTCTTTTATTTCTTCAATGGTGTTGGCTGCAACGAAGATGCCGTGGTTTTGTAACCAGATTACCTGTGGCTCCTGATTGAAGTTATTACGATACTGTTTGATGGCATCTTCCACTTTTTTGAACAATACATAGCCCGGATCAGTGTATTCAATATATAACGCCTGCCCTCCGAAAAGCTTCTTCAGATTCACTTCTGCATCTTGGGAGCACATCAATCCATTCACGGCTGTCGGATGCAAATGCACTACAAAAGCGTAATCAATGACATTATGCATCGAAGTCTCAACTGAAGGTCGTCTCCCTTTGGAGAGGGTAGCGGCGGCTAAATCGTTCTTGACCTCCTCTTCCCGTTCTGTGGCATTATTACTGTATTGCTTGTCCGACATCAGGTTAAGTTTGGAACGGTCAAGCACGGCAAAACCATCTTCGGCAATTGTAGCCAATGACGATCCGCTGGCTTTTACCCATATTGTTTCGCCATTTTTGTACGAAGTATTGCCTCCGCCGGCAATCACAAAACGGCTATCGCGTCCGTAAAATTGCGATATTTCGATCAGTTGTTGTATCTCTTTCATATTCGTTTAATAATCCGCAGTTGCATAATGCCTGTCAGGCATGTGTTACATCCTGTGCGGTTTTGCTTTTAATTAATTCATCGCCAAGCTTCACAAAATCTTCGCGTTTGCTGCGATCAGCATTGCCTTGAATATCTACATATCCTGAAAGCCCCTGGGCAACCAAATGTTGGTGAGCAGCTACGACGCAGGCGCCTTCGTAATTGATTTGCAGCAATCGTTCGGTCAGAGGCGCACTATTGCGGGCAAACAGTTCAAGCGGTTCCATAGCAGGCGTGTTGTGTTCGCTGCCGAGAGTGACCACAAAGCCTTGATCATGGAGATACGAAGCATATTTCTCCAACAAATGCACATCATTCCGGGTAGTGATGAACTCTACGGAATGAAAGCCACGTCCGGTGAGTTGTTGGGCTACACGTTCAAGATCTTTCTCAAAATCAGTATATCCCCCTTTTGCATCATCTGCCAGAAATGGATAAGTAGGGATTCCTCCTCCCGCCAGAATAATTTCGCATACCGTCTGCATCGGAAGAAACGCTTTCGGATCTTCAGGGACAAAAGCGGCGCCACCTGCTTTCAATAAATTGGCGCGAATCTCATTTTCTACGCCGGCATGATCTGAAACAGATGATTTTAGCTCTCTCCCTCCGAAGAGTTTATGAAGTAATTCTTTAATTGCTACATCATTGTTGCCGCAATTTTCGTATGCTTTCATACGTAACGCCTTGGCCAGATGACGTTCGCGAATCAAGCCATTTGTCAGTTCTGTTTCAATCCATTCAAAGTTAAGCGTAAAGCCTGCCTTGGTTGCTGCCAGTATTTCATTTACTTTGTGGTACATGGCTTTGACTTGCGCATTCGATTCGGCTACTACCCCTGCTAAGAAAGAAGCATAAGGGTCGTCGAGCTTAAACGGATAGGAAAGGCCTTTTCCACTCAGATAGGTTCGTCCCGGATTGCCGGGATCATTTACCCTGAGACCAGCCTTCTGATCTTCTTCATTCAGGCTGATAAATTCTATATTAAAAAGTGGAAACAAGCCTCGTGAAGTACAACCTTCAGCCCAGTCTTTGTATCCGGCTGTCATATAAAAATCATTGATGCCTACTACTTGCACGCCTTCGGCAACAGCTCTGTCCAAAGCGTCGTTAATATCTTTGAAAGCGCTGAATGAATAGGGCGTATGGAGATGTGCATTAACCTTTAGGGGTGTCATTATTTTATTGTTTTAAACATCTGTGTTTGCAAAAGCCATTCGGTGAGCGACTTTATGCCACACCCCGAATGTGCGTTTTAGATTCCCAGTTTTGCGCGGCGAATTTGTTCTGCATCGGTAAAATTAGCAAAAGGAACATAACCCTTCAGCGGGATGATTTTCTCATGAATAGCATCGATAATGGTTTCCGGTTGAGGGAAGAATGCATATTCAAGTTCGTAAGCCGGAGTGATCCAGTTACGCGAACCGACAACTACCGGAGGCGCATCCAGATAATCAAAAGCCAATTCCGAGATATTCTGAGCCATGTCATTGAGGAAAGAGCCGCGCTGGGTGGCATCGCTTGATAAAACAATTCTGCCGGTTTTCTTTACCGATTCAATGACTTTTTCATAATTGAATGGTACCAATGAACGAGCATCAATCACCTCCGCACTCATTCCGTATTTTTCTTCCAATATCTTTGCCGCTTCCAGGGCGCGATACAATGTGGCTCCAATGGTAAGAATGGTAATATCTTTTCCTTCACGCTTGATATCAGGTTCACCGAAAGGTATTTCATAATAACCTTTAGGTACTCCTCCTTCATGAAATTGTTCTCCTATTTCATAAATACGTTGGCTTTCGAAAAAAATCACGGGGTCTGTTCCTTGTAATGCAGTATTCATAAGTCCTTTGGCGTCGTATGGAGTAACTGGGAAGCAAACTTTCAATCCCGGAATATGAGCCACCAGTGATGTCCAATCCTGTGAATGTTGCGCTCCATATTTTGATCCAACGGACACACGCACTACAACCGGCATTTTCAAAATATTACCACTCATAGCCTGCCATTTGGGCAGTTGGTTGAATACTTCGTCTCCGGAACGTCCCAAGAAATCACAGTACATGATTTCGGGAATCACCCGCCCGCCACACATGGCGTATCCGATGGCTGTCCCGACAATAGAAGCTTCGGCAATAGGTGTGTTGAAAAGACGATGGTAGGGTAGGGCTTCCGTAAGGCCGCGATAGACGGCAAAAGCGCCACCCCAGTCTCTGTTTTCTTCCCCGTAGGCAATCAACGTGGGATCTTCATAAAAACGGTGAATAATAGCTTCGAATAATCCATCGCGCAGTTGATATTGTTTCATCTTCGATACGGGTTTCCCCTCCTTGTCCGTAACAAAACGTTCTTTTCCGGCAATTTGCTTGACTCGGGGATTTTCATTCAACGGGTGGTTCACATCAGGAGTAGCATTCGAAAATGAATCCACTGTTTTATTGGAAAACATCATGTCTCCCAATAACTCAGGAGTCTTATGCAAATCCATCCGTGGTGAAATTTCTTCATCAATAGCAAGTTTAAAGACATCGACCATGCTTCCCTTGACACTGTCTTGTATTTTGTCCAGATCAATCTGGGTGGCTATGTTGGCTTCAATCAGCTTTTTCCCGAACTGTAAAATACAGTCCTGCTCTTCCCATGCTTCCATCTCTTCTTTCGAACGGTAGGAAGAGGCATCGGATGGTGAATGCCCGCTATAACGATAGGTCATAACATCAAGCAGAACCGGGCCTCCTTTTTGTTTGTCAATAATCTCTCGTTTGCGGCGGTATGCATCGATTACAGCCAGCGGATTATATCCGTCTACCCGTTCTGCATGCATCTGTTCCGGATTGATGCCGGCGCCTATCCGTGCTGCAATATCATAACCCATTGTCTCTCCGCATGTTTGACCTCCCATGCCATAATGGTTATTCATGATATTGATGACAACGGGTAACCCGCCTTTCATATCATCAGCCCATAACTGTTTGAACTGATCCATGGCAGCAAACATCATCCCTTCCCATACAGGGCCGCAGGCCATGGAAGCATCACCAATGTTTGCTACGACAAGTCCGGGTTTACGGTTTACTTTTTTAAATAAAGCGGCTCCTACGGCAATGTCGGCGCTTCCTCCTACAATAGCATTGTTGGGATATATGCCGAATGGCAGAAAGAATGCGTGCATACTTCCTCCCAGTCCTTTATTAAATCCTGTTTCACGAGCGAAGATTTCAGCCATCACGCCATAAAGAAGAAAACGCTTTGCCAATTCTTTTACAGAACCATTAAAATCTTTCTTTACGATGTTGTAGGCGGTTCCTCCGAAGAAATCTTCCATGATTTTCGTTAATGCGGCATCATCCAGTTGCTGGATGGAGCGAAGCCCCTTTGCCAGAATTTCGCCATGGCTTCGATGTGAGCCGAAAATAAAATCATCAATCGTTAGCGTGTACGCCATACCTACCGCAGCAGCTTCCTGCCCTGCCGAAAGGTGGGCTGGCCCTGGATTGTTGTATGCAATGCCACTATAAGCTCCGGTTGTTTTTACTAAATTGAGCATGGTTTCAAACTCACGGATCATTGCCATATCGTGGTAGATATGCAGCAACTCTTCTTTGGTGAAGTTCTTGTTGTCGAGTTCTTCCCTGATGGTTTTGTTGTATTGATTGACAGGTATAGGCGTAAACGTGATCTCGCTTGCCGAACGCATTTTTACAGGATCGATAAATTGACTTTTAGGCATGGTATGTTATGTTTTAGTTGTTTATTTGAAGTGGTGTTAGAATTCAAAAATGGTTTCTTTAAATATTTCGGAAACAGTAGGATGGGGGAACACAATTTCCTTCATTTCCTGTAAAGTCAGTTCACTTTCGATAGCCATGCAAGCTCCGTAAATCATCTCACTTGAAGGATTTCCCAGCATGTGTACGCCTAGGATTTCTCCATATTTTTCTCCGATCAGTACTTTGCAAAGTCCGTTAAAACCTTCGTTCTCAACCATAAAACGACCTGCGTAAGTCATGGGTAACTTTGCTACTTTGAATGGAATATTGTTAGCTTTGGCTGTTTCTTCAGTCAGACCGACACCTGCAATCTCAGGATTGGTGTACACAACTCCGGGAATTGCATGATATCGCATCAGGTCTTTTTGTCCGGTTAAGTTATTTACGACAACTTCTCCCTCACGGCTTGCGGTGTGAGCCAGGAGAGAAAATCCGGTAACATCACCTGCAGCAAATACATTGGGAATATTGGTGCGCATCTTTTCGTCCACTTTGATGCCTCCTTTGAATAATTCGACCCCAAGATTTTCGAGTCCAAAACCTTGTGTCACCGGACGGCGCCCTACGCTGACCAAAATTTTATCTCCGGACGCCGTAAAGGATTGGCCCTCCTTCTCGTATGTGACTTCATTGCCATTGACCCCGGTTACTTTCGAAGATAGATTGAATTCGATCCCTTTCTTTGTGTAAACATCACGAATCATGGCGCTCATTTCTGTGTCCATGCCGGTCAGAATTTCAGGCAGCATTTCTATGACAGTGACTTTTGTGCCGAGACTGTTGAAAAAACTGGCAAACTCCATCCCAATAACACCTCCTCCTATAATAACCAGCGATTTGGGTTGTTCGTTCAAAGAAAGAATCTCCCTGTTGGTCAGAATGATGTCCCCTGATTCTTTTAATCCGGGGATGGGCGGTATAAATGCTTCCGATCCTGTACAAATCAACAGGTTTTTGGCAATAAAACGGATTCCATTGCTATCTATTTCGATCCCTTGCGCTGATCGTCCTGTAATTATGGCTTCACCCTTGACGACGTCAACATGGTGAATTTTCATTTTTGTGCCAACACCCGCTACCAGTTTGCGAACAACTTTGTTCTTACGGGACATGATCTTCTCAAAATCAAAAGTCACGTTTTCGGTCGTAATGCCATATTTATCTCCATGCAACGCATTGTCATATGTTTTTGCACTGTATAGCAGCGTTTTTGTAGGTATGCATCCTTCATTCAGACATACTCCGCCTAGTTCTTTCTTTTCGAAAAGCGTAACGAACAGTCCTTTGGCTCCAGCTCGTTCTGCTGCAACATATCCAGCGGGGCCTCCTCCAATAATTGCTAAATCAATCATAATATGTAGTATTTATTAAAGCTCAAATTCAAGATTCTCAATTTCTATTGCAATTTGTTTTAGAAAACGGGTGGCTTCCCCTCCGTCTAAAGCCCGGTGATCATAAGTGAGGCTGAGGCCAATGTATGGCACAAAAGCATAAACGCCATTTCCCAGGTCTTTAGGACGGGGAATAATGGTATTGACTCCCAGAATGGCTGTTTGCGGCAGATTGATGACAGGTGTGAAAATTTCCACGCCATAGTTTCCGAGATTGGAAATGGTAAATGTTGCCGCTTCCGAGGATAACAAATCCGGGTCGATACTCCCTTTTCTGCATGCATTGGCAATTTCTTTGAATTGATTGGATAATCCCTGTATGGAAAGATCATCCGCATTTTTTACCACAGGTACCATTAAACCGCGATCTGTATCTACAGCTAAAGCAAGATGTACTTTATTGAAGTATTTAATGCTGTCTCCTAAAAAGTGCGTATTGACCTGTGGAAATTTCTTTAATGCCTTAATCACAGCCATGCCAACCATATCATTCAAAGTAACATTGGTAGGATAACCTTTTTCGATTGCTTTTTTTACTTGCTCGCGCAGTTCCAAAATCCGACGGGCATCTGCTCCAAGGTGGTGGGTAAGTTGCGCCGAGTTTTGCAGTGAGGCATGCATTGCCTTTGCAATAATTTTGCGCATGTTTGTGATGGGCTTTATCTCACAATCGTTGCCATAAACAGGATTGCTTGTTGAAAGATCTTTTGCTGTAATAGCGCCATAGAGTCCGCTTCCTTCTGTTGCAACACTGCCTGTCACTTTTGTTTCTGCTTTTGCTAATGGCGTCATTTTAGGACGACTGGAAATGGTGTCTTGTATATCACGTTCGATAATACGGCCTTTGGGTCCAGTACCTTTTATTTCGGAAGTTGTGATGACTGCTTTCTCTGCAAGCTTTTTTGCACGTGGCGAGACTGCTCCGGAGAGGCTTGATAAAGTTTTTACGGCGGGACTTTCAGTCTTGGCTTCCGGAATGATGGGTTGAGAAACTTCCGTTGTTTGAATTGATTCCGGTGCTGCATCCGCATGAAGAAATTCTTCGATTGATTCTCCGGGTTGTCCGATCACTAAGACGTTTGTCAGCACAGGCACTTCATCGCCTTCCCCGAAAAACAGTTCCAGTATGGTGCCATCTATCGGGGCAGTTTCTTCAAAAGAAGCCTTATCCGTTTCATATCCAAAGAGTACCTCTCCTTGTTTTACACTCTCACCTTTCTTTTTATTGAAGGATGTAATAATACAGCTTTCAACTGATTGACCCTGTTTGGGCATAATGACTATTGTTGCCATTGGTATATGATTTTGTTTAATGTATTTTGCAATGTTGTATAGTTTGAATGGTAATAGCAAAAATATATCCAATATCTTTCATTACAAAGTTATTTACTATGACATATAATTACAAGTAAATATTATGTGATTATATATTATTCTATTATTGATACTTGTGTTTTGTATTTACTTGATTTATTTGTTGCTTGTATATACAAATATCTTTGAGAAAGTTTTGATTTCAGCATCTATTCCATTATATTTGCCCCGGATTTCTCTAATACTTATTGAAAACGTTATGAAGGACTTACCGGAACATAAAAAATTGTACGAGACGCTTCGGAATTTGATTAACGAAGGTATATATACTGAAGGTAGCTTATTGCCATCTGAAAACGAATTGGCTAAAGTTCATAGTGTTGCGCGTCCGACTGTTCGTAAAGCATTAGATCGTTTGGTGGTGGATGGCTTTATTGTCAAGCATCAGGGAAAGGGAAGCGTGGTTAAAGGCGTTCCTCAAGGGATAGGAATACTGTCTTTGCATAGTACAACTACGGCTGTAGGAGATAATATGTTGACTACTAAAATTATTTGTAAACCGGAAGTCCGTGCATGGGACAAAGCGTTTTCATTTGCGGTTAGCGACCAGGAACAAAAAGTGGGGTGTATTTATTTCGAACGATTACGCTCGCTTAATGGGAAGCCGGTATTTTATGATGTTACGATGCTCCCGAATATCAATTTTCCCCGATTTACTTCACTCAATCTGGAAAATAAATCTTTATTTGATGTGTTGCGTGCTAAATATCAATTGTATGTTACAGGGGGAATTCAACAATTATTTGCTATCAAAGCAAATGTAAAATTACAGGAACATTTCAGGGTGAAACCCGGTCATCCTGTCTTGCAGCTCGATCGACGGCTTGATACGAATAAAGTAGGTGTAAATATTTATAGCCAGGTGTTTTGCATTACAGATGAAATTGGATTATTCGGAACGTTCTGAATGTTTATTTATTCAGCTTATGCCTGTAAATAACCTGCGGGTTTATGAAAAAAGTAACATGTGCATTTGATCGATAATAAACATAGTATATAATTCTTCCTTGTGTCGAAAAAAGCAAGTTTGTTGTGCCTTGTAAAGTCGCTGATATTCAGTGCTTTTGCTAAATTTGTATACTTCTTTTTTTAATATATCAGAAAGTTATTTTATTTGCGAAGGTTGAATAAGAAATAGCTATATTTGTAACTCAAACGGGAAATATTGTAATGAAAGCTCTCTTATTTCCGAAGTGTTTTCTTGAAATGAAATCCGGTAAAACAGCGTTTTATGTCCTCTGTTCCAATACCGATCTTCCGAATATCTTCCGTGGATCCTCCGACTATCCTCCGACATAACTCCGACTTTTCTCCGTGTCATCTTCGATGATCCTCCGACTCTCCTTCGATGTACCTTCGTTATTACATCGACATTACACCGGTATAACACCGATGTTACACTGGTATGGCTTTATTGGATTCAAAGTGATAATTGCCTCTTTTCTGTTTGTGGCTATCTTGATTGTTTTGATATACACATCTGATCAGGATTCATTATCATGTGTTTTTTTGCTCTGTATCTACTGTTTTGCTGTGTTTCCACTTAGCGGATAGCGATCGATTTTTTTTCTACAAATATTACGGTGTGCTACTTTGGCGGAAAACGCCATTTGCCATTCCAATTGTGTATCCAATCAATATTAGTAGCATAAAATTAAAGCACTCATGATACTTTTTTGTATTTTTGTAGCATCTATTCGTTTGTATGAACTATTTGTATACTACCAAAGAATATGTTTGCTATCTTTTGAAAGCACGCCATCGGCAAGGATTTGGCATTCATTCTCCTTTCGTTTTTCGACTTTTGACAGAGGTGATTTTTGTTCAAGAATATTTTTATTGCTATGAACCGATTGAAGCGCTGCGAGATACTTTGTTGGAGAATAAAGAAAAGATTCGGGTTGAAGATTTTGGAGCAGGAAAATACACAGAACGAACAATTGCTTCAGTGGCCAAATATTCTGTAAAATCAGCAAAATATGCACAGCTATTGTTTCGTTTAGCTAATATGAATACGTCACAAACTATTCTTGAGCTGGGTACTGCTATGGGAATTACAACATCATATTTGGCTTCGGCAAATGCGCATGCGGCGGTGTATACAATAGAAGGGGACTCAAAACTTTGCGAATATGCCCGGAATCATTTTGCCCAACTTGGGAAGGATAATATAAACTTGTTTAGTGGTACTATAGATCAGCATTTGCCAAAGATTCTCGAAATAGTAGATAAACTTGATTTTGTTTTTTTTGATGCCAACCATACAAAAGAGGCAACCTTACGTTATGTTATGTGGTGCTTGCCCAAAATACATTCAGGAACTATCTTTGCAGTAGATGACATTCATTGGTCGCCTTCTATGAAGGAAGCCTGGCAGGTATTAAAACAAGATCCCCGGGTGCGGTTGTCCATTGATCTTTTTGGAATGGGACTTTTGTTCTTTAATGAAGAATTGATAAAGCAAGACTATATTGTTGCTTTTTGACAAGAAATAGTTAGAAAATGAATTGTAGAAATATAGGTCGTATTCTTAAGATAATGGAATGTGGGATAAGCCAAGTTATAGATTATTATGGATATGATGATATTGGTCAACATATATTGTCTTTTTCTAAAAACACAACATAAACAATGAAAGTATATACAAAAACTGGTGATAGTGGATCAACGGGGTTGATAGGTGGAACTCGCGTTTCGAAAACAGATGAGAGACTGGAAGCTTATGGTACTGTTGATGAATTAAATAGTAATGTCGGGTTATTGATTGCAAAGCTTGCTAATAAAGAGTCTATCCGGATTTTATCTAAAATACAGAATCTGCTATTTGATCTTGGCGTTGAATTAGCTACGGATAAAAGCCATCCCGGGATAAAACAAAAGAATGATGGGTTTGTCAAAGCTACTGGTGAATTGGAATCGTTGATGGATGTTTATACTCAGCAGCTCCCTCCATTAACCGGATTTATATTACCTTCTGGGAGTGAATCAGTGGCTCAATGTCATGTATGCCGGACGATTGCCAGAAGAGCTGAACGTCGCATTTGGGAGGTTCATTCACATTATCCGGTTGATAAGGATTGTTTGGTTTTTATCAACAGATTATCTGATTTCTTCTTCGTTTTTGCAAGGAAAATTGCCCTTGATGAAAATAGCGCTGAAATTTTATGGAAATCCCTTTGTTGGTATTAGATTTTTTGTAATTTTGCGGACTGATGAATATTTTTTTTAACGCGGGAAAATAAACAGTAAAATATATTTTTCGCGTTGAAAATAAGAGAGTTATAATCGGGGATTCAAACATAACATCTTTAGAAAAGCCTATATGTATTGGACATTAGAACTTGCCTCAAAGCTAGAAGATGCTCCTTGGCCTGCAACCAAAGACGAATTAATCGACTATGCCATGCGATCTGGCGCTCCATTGGAAGTGATTGAGAATTTGCAAGAAATGGAAGACGAAGGAGAGATATACGAAAGTATCGAAGATATTTGGCCTGATTATCCAAGTAAAGAGGACTTCTTCTTTAATGAAGAGGAGTATTGATTTTTTTTGTGTTTTACTCATTATTAAAGCTGTATTAAAGGGACAACTAAAGCCAAGTCGTTAAAGTTAAACACAAACATACTAAATACAAGGATAAAAACGTTGTATTAAATATCTTTCTTTCTATTGCCATTGTATGTGGCTTTATTTAAACGCAATGAGTAATCTGAAATAGAAAGCTTTTTATATGTACACGTTGCAAGTACCTAATGAAAAAGGTATCTTTCTTGTTTTAGTTTGTTTTCTGTTGACATTCAAGATGAATGCACAATTTGTGTCGCAATTTTCGCAATATATGTTTGCAAAAGAATCTTATAATCCGGCTGCCTTGGCAGAATACAGCAATATTACACTCAACGGCATTTACAAACTTCAATGGATTGGAATTTCGGGTGCTCCTGTGGATGCTAATTTCCATGGTAGCATCCCTTTTGCTGTGAAAAACAAGGAAGGTAACATTGGAATTTCTTTTGATAATGAGAGCCTTGGATTGTTTAATAAACAAGAGGCAGAAATACAGGGTGCTTATAAAATGAATTTTGCTAATGGAACTTTAAGCCTTGGATTAAATATCGGCGCGATAAAGATTGGATTTTCGGGTGATAGTGCCCATATTCCTACGGGGGTATACGGGAATGATTATCACATACCGGCATCCTCTGACCCTTTGATTCCGACAAGTCAGGTTTATGGAATGGCCCTAGATTTAGGGTTAGGCGCATTCTATTATTCTCCTAAAATGTATGTTGGAATTTCAGCATTAAATATTAATGAACCTACCGTGCAATGGTCTTCGACTCAATCAACATATGTTGGAAATATGTACTATTTGATGGGAGGATATAATATTGCACTTGCTAATCCGAATTTTATACTCAAACCTTCTGTATTGATAAAAACTGATTTTGTGAATATGCAAAGTGATATTGATTTATTAATGGATTACAAAGAAAAGTTCTGGGGTGGATTAGCCTATCGAATTAATGATTCATTTGTTTTTACGGGAGGAGTGAACTTGAGCAATGGATTATCTATTGGTTATGCTTTTGATTTGCCAATAACAGCGTTGGTTAGTTCTTCTTTTGGTTCACATGAATTGATGATATCATACCATTTTAATTTTTCTTTTGCAAAGAAGAGGAATAAATATAAAAGCGTTAGAATATTGTAAAGATAAATAACTCGATATGAGAAAATTATTGTTACTTTTTCCCATTTTGGGGATGTTGGTGAGTTGCACTCCAAAACCTATGGCAGGCGGAGGACTAATGGGCGTTTCCAACTCTAAGGTCAAAGAAACCGTTCCCTACGGCATGGTTTGGATCAAACCAGGTGCTTTTATGATGGGGCCTAATGATCAGGATGCATTTTGGTCATACAAAGGACAGTCTAAGATGGTGTCAGTTGATGCATTCTGGATGGACCAGACAGAAATCACTAATGCACAATATCGTCAATTTGTAGTCTGGGTGCGAGATTCAATCACACGTAAACTACTTGCTAGTGCAAATCCTGAAAAATGGACAATGAGGCGTGATACCTCTCATTTGAATTGGGAAAGGCCAATTCCTTGGAATCGTTCCTGGACAAAAGCTTCAGGGGAAGAAGATCCAGTCAAGGATTCTTTATGGAATTGTCTGAAGGACTACAATAATCATTTTGAAATTTTAGACTACCAATACAAATGGTTGGATATTGAGCAAGCTGCTAAAGAATGCAATAAATTTGATCGTTCATTAGGTCGTTATCCAAGTAATTCATATGCATTGGTGGATGATTATTATATGGATAATGGAACGATAAAAATTAGGACAAAAAGAATATCACCAATTCATAGTATGAATGATTTTTATATGACCAAAATCATTAATGCATATCCGGATCGCCTTGCATTTGTGTCGGATTTTACCTATTCATATAATGATCCAACAACAAAATATTTTATACTGAATGCATATGATCGTTATCCGGTAGTTGGTGTAACATGGGAACAGGCCAATGCTTTTTGTGCTTGGCGTACTAACTATGTCAATCGTAAAAGCGGATATGTAGGACAAGATTATCGTTTGCCGACGGAAGCTGAATTCGAGTGGGCGGCCCGTGGCGGTAAACAGCAAGCTATGTATCCATGGGGAAGTCCATATATCCGTGATGCAAAAGGTTGTTTCTTGGCAAATTTCAAACCTATGCGGGGTAATTATCGTGCTGATGGGGCTGTTCGGACAGCTCAGGTTGCATCATATCCTCCCAATGGTTATGGCCTTTATGATATGGCTGGAAATGTGTCGGAATGGACAGAATCTGCGTATTTGCCAGTTAGTGCAAATGAAATGTCAGATTTAAACCCAAGTTTTACATACAATGCTAAAGCAAGTGATCCTGACATATTGAAGCGTAAGATTATAAAAGGTGGGTCATGGAAAGACGTTGCAGCCTATTTACAATGCGGAGCGCGTTCATTTGAATATCAGAATGTGTCGCGTTCATACATTGGTTTTCGCTGTGTAAAATCAACTAATTTAAGAAGAATTACGAAAACTAATTATTGATACAGAAGACTGTAAATTAAATTGTTATTATATTATGGGGTTACTTCATTTTATTGAAACGGAAGAGGGGAAAAAAATTACTGCCAAAATTTATGGATTTGGGGCATCTGTTGTGTTGATTGGTGCACTTTTTAAAATTCAACATTTTCCTGGTGCAGGCTGGTTATTGGGAATTGGAATGGGAACAGAAGCTTTTTTATTTGCCCTTAGTGGATTAGAGCATCCACCTCGTGAATTTGATTGGAGCAAAGTGTTCCCTCATTTTAATGAATCTGGGCATACTCCTATTGAAAGCGGTGGTAGTGGTATAGGTGCTCATCGTCAGCCTATAACGACAGTAGCAAGTAATGTTTTAGATGAGGAACAAATAAAGCGGTTACAGACAAGTATTAAGAATTTAAGTGAAACAGCCCATCAACTGACAAATATTGCATCAGCAGGAGAAATCACAACAACATATGTGCAATCCATTCAGTCTGCTGCTGTTGCTACGAAGGAATATGCGCATTCACAGCAGGTATTGACAGAAGTAGCTCAAAATATTTTGCAGTCATATAAGACCACCGAAGAGCAAATGGGCACAACAGCTGATCAGACTAAACGTTTTGCTACGAATGTTAGTGCTATAAATAATCATTTGTCGTCTATCAATACGCAATATGAATTACATTTGCAAGCTGTTCTTGAATCTAATTCTTCATTATCTCAATATGTTAGTTCGTATAAGTTGGTCAATTCCAACATGGAAAATGTCCAACAAAATGCCGCAATAGCATTAAAGGCAACAGAAGATTATGTGAGTGAGACAACAAAATTATCACATAGAGTTGGAGAACTAAACGACATATATGGCAATATGCTTAGCGCTTTATCTATTAAATCATAAAAGAAAAGGTACCCTAATCTATGAGTGGAGCTAAGAATTGTCCAGAAACGCCTCGCCAGAAGATGATAGCGATGATGTATCTTTTTTTGACGGCTATGTTGGCGCTTAATGTTTCGGCAGATATATTAAATGGTTTTGTTGTCGTGAACAATAGCCTATTACAGACAATAAAAAGTGCAAATAGTCGTAACCATGCTACTCTTGAAAAATTTCAATATTTGGATGAAGTAAATCCGAAGAAAATTGGGGAATGGTTAAATAAAGCATTAATAGTGAAGCAAAAATCTGATAGCATGTTTAATTACATCGAAAATTTTAAATATCAGATTGTACGCCTCGCAGATGGTAAAAATGCGACATTGACCAACATTATTCATAAGGATAATTTGGATGTAACAGGTCAGTATGGGTTAATAGAACATAATGGTACAATCTTGAAAAATAAACTTACAACGTATCGGGATTTTCTTGCAACTATGGTAAATGGAGATACCACTCAAATTGCTGCATTTAATAGAAATTTTGCTACCAACGGCGGGCGTGATGGCAAGAACTGGGAGCAAACAATGTTTGAAATGATGCCTGTAATTGCCACCGTTACAGAGCTTTCAAAATATCAGTCAGATGTAAAGGCGGCGGAAGGTGAAGTGATTCGCTATTTAATGGCACAAACGGATGCAAGCGATTATCGGGTCAATAAACTACAGGCATATGTTATCCCAACTTCCACATATGTGATGGTTGGAGATCAGTATAATGCACAAATCATATTATCTGCTGTTGATTCAACAAAAGTTCCTGAATATTATGTAAATGGGAGTAGGATGTCAAATAATATGCTTCGATTTGTATGCTCTACTCCCGGAGAGTTTAATTACAAAGGATATATTCGATTAAGCTCAGGTGGCATAAATAAGGATTTTCCTTTTGAGAGTAGTTATATTGTTGGAGCAAAAAGTGCAACTATTTCGAATACAGCGCTTGATGTTGTTTATGCAGGTATTGATAATGAGCTATCTGCTTCTATTCCTGGCATAGCAGCTTCAAATATTCAGGTTGCGTGTAATAATGCTGTGCTTACTCATAAACCAAACGGATTATGGAATTGCCGTCCAACAGTTACATCTGGGAAAATAGTCTTTTCATTATTCGCAAAAGTTGGTGGAAATAAAAGTTTTACGCCGATGGGAAACGTTGCTTACACTGTTCGGCAATTGCCTGACCCACGTCCGTTTTTGCAATATAAAGATGCCGGAGGTGTGATACGAAAAGTTGAAGAAGGGAACGTGACGTTGTCCATGTTGGATAATGCTTCAATCGTAGCAGATTATGTCAATGAACTTATTTCGGCTAATTTTACTGTGGTTGGTTTTACAATAGAATTTCCTAACGGAGAAGAACTGAATTCAGGATCAAATGTGTTAAATCAGGAGCAAAAGAATCGATTGACAGAAGAACGTATTGGATCCAGAATAATTATTAAGAGAATCAAAGCTATAGGCCCTGATAAATTGGTACGACAATTGCCTATTTTAGCAGTGAGAATAAGTGGACGATAATTGCAAATATTCAAAAATTAATAATATGCAACGAATAAAATTCATGCTGATAATATGTTTTTCTGCTTTGCTTTTGACGTTACATGCGCAAAGTAGAGATGCCCTCTTTTTTCAACCCATTCAGTCCACTTCTGATACAATTCCTGCCAATAAATCAGAAAATGAATTAAATGATTCGGTCAGAAACGTAATTCATAAGTTGCAGGATGCCGTTCAGGCAAATATTCATGCTGATGATGTAGTGTGGTCAAAAACTGTATATCGCATTATTGATATGCGTGAAAAACAAAATTTTTCACTTTATTTTCCCTTTGAACCGGGGAATGGTATGAAAAACTTAATGACGATCATGTTAGATGGGGTTATTAATAAAACTTTAACCGTGTATAAAAAAGGGGTACGTGACGATCAGTTCAGACCTGATTTTTCACAAAATATGATTGTTCCTTATGACAGTACTGATTATTTGATTCATAGTGTTTTTTCATACAAAGTTGGCAATGATGTTTTTTATCCTGCATTACGAGTCGACAACGGAAAGTTGTCTATAGACAATATGAGTATTGATGAATTTATGAAACATCAGCAGCGGTTTTTGATTAAAGAAGTTTGGTTTTTTGATAAACATCGCTCTGTTGTTGATTCTCGTATCTTGGCAATTGCTCCTCTACTTACCTACCCTAAGGCTGAATCATCGCTGATTCGGGATATTGTATGCTGGTTTAATTTTGATGAATTACGTAAATTAATGGCTGAATCAAAAATATATTGGGGTGATAATCCGTCTTCTGACATGACGATGGGGTTATTTTTCGATCAGCGACTTTTCTCTAGTTATATTTTAGGCGTGGATGATATTTATCATCGTACATTGCTGGATTACTTAACGAATGAAGATGCTATAAGAAAAGAACAAAACAGAATCGACGAATCAATTATTGATTTTGAGAACAATCTCTGGGAATATTAATCATTCATATCTTAGATAATGGGAATAGTTCGCTTTTTTTAGAAAAGGCGAACTATTCTTGCTTTAAAAAGTCATGGCAAACTGCTATCTTTGTGCAGATTTTCACTCATGAAGAAATTTCTCTTTTTTATCTCTGTCGTATTTTGGGTGGGGTCCCCGATTTGGGGACAAAATCCTCGCATGCAAAATAGAAGATCAGGCAATATATCGGATAATCGGTCATCCCAACAGAAATCTGTTTATGTTGCTCCCGACGTAAAAACTTGGAAAATTGATTCTCGTTTTGGCGTAGCTGATACAGTTGCAGTTGATACCATTCCGTTGAATTTTCAGGATGATAATCCTGTTGATCGGTATAGCATAGCTAATTCTTACAATGGAAACTTAGCATCTCCATTACAATCGAAGATCTTTTTTGATCGCACGCAAAAAACAGATTTTTTATTTGGTATCCCGTATGATGCTTATTTTCGGGATCCAAGTGATTTTTACTTTTTCAACACAAAGACTCCATATACTAATTTTGGGTATCAAACAGGTTCTTCTGCTCAACAAGCAGAGGATCATGTGAATGTCCTTTTTTCAATGAATGATGGCAAAAGATTAAATATTACCGGTTTGTTCGACTATATTTATGCCAGGGGGCAATATTCCAGCCAATCGGCAAAAGCATTGGTCGCTTCTTTGTATGGTAGCTACACCAGTAATCATTATAATGCTTCTGGTATCTTGGCTTATCAAAAATTTGATAATAAAGAAAATGGTGGATTAACGGATGATCGCTATGTTACCAATCCTACCTATACGGGTCAATATACCACGATTAATATGCCCGTGAATTTGAGTGGTGCTCAATCGGGCTATGAAAATGTCTTTTTTTATTACAACCAAAGCTATTCTCTCGGGTTTACGAAAACCATTCATCTCAAGAACGATTCAGTGCGAAAAGAATTTATTCCTGTTACTACATTTATCCACACACTGAATTATTCCCTTGGAAGTAAACGTTTTCATGAAACGAGTGTTGATACTTCATTCTTTGCTAATACCTATCTTAGCAATACGAGTCATTCCGATACAGCTTCGGAGATGTCGCTGAAGAATACTTTTGCTGTACGCTTGGATGAGAAGTTCAACCGGCTTTTTCATTTTGGCCTAACTGCCTTTATTGAAAGTAATTATCAACGTTACATGATGTTGAATGATTCTGATCGACTTTCTTATGCTTCTGAATATAATACGACCATTGGAGGCAAGCTTTCAAAATATGAGGGTAGAATTTATAAGTATGATTTCGAGGGAGATATGATTATCGAAGGTCCCCGGATTGGAGATTTTCATCTGAAAGGGAATATTGGCGGATTTTTCCGGTTGGGGAAAGACTCGGTGGTGCTCAGGGCGAGAGGAAGGATACAGTCTGTGTCGCCGTCATATTTTTGGGATCATTATTATTCCAATCATTTTATTTGGAATAACCATTTTGCCAACACCTTCCAGTCCTATGTCGGTGGAGATTTGTCTTTGCCAAAACATCACTTATTTTTAGGGCTACAAATGGCAAACACAAAGAATATGCTCTATTTTAATTCGTCAGCATTACCGGCTCAATTTTCTGGAAACATTCAGGTCGTGGCTGCAAATGCTGAACTTGATTTGCATGCAGGCCCTTTTGTGTTAGCAAATAAAGGGGTATATCAAATTTGCAGCAACCAATCCATCTTGCCTTTGCCAACATGGTCGATGTTTCATAATTTGTATTTTACTACGACGCTTTTTAAAGACCTTAATACTCAAATTGGAACTTCTGTCAGCTATAATTCAAGTTATTACGCCCCGGACTATATGCCCGCAACGGAACAATTTTATCTACAGCATCAAATCAAACTGGGTGCATATCCGTTGATCAATGTTTATGCTAATTTTCACTTGAAGCAAATTAGAATCTTTGTAAAGTATTATAACTTAGGAACAATGTTTTTGCCCAATACCAACTATTTCTCCATACCTCACTATCCTTTGAATCCAATGACTTTTAAATTTGGATTTTCATGGAACTTCTATAGCTAGTCTTACATTGGATCAACGTCAAAATTGATTTGGACAGACTGAAAAGGAGCCTCTGCCTGAAGCTCTGCTATTGTTTCTTTCAGCATCTTTTTTGCCGCATTACTTGATCTATTGCTTTCAATCTTTAGTAAAAGGGTACGCATATACCAGCTATGCAAGCGCCCGATGGGAGGAATCTCCGGGCCTAAAACACGATCGGAAAATAATTTACGCAACTGTTTGGCTAATCGCTCGGATGCGTGATGTACCGTGTTTTCGTCTTTATGTCGTAGGTTTATGACAATCAGCCTGTAATAGGGTGGATAACAAAATTCATATCGTTCCTTCATTTGGGTACGGAACATTGAAATATAATCATGAGCGATAACCTGTGGCAAAACAGCATGATTTGGATCCATGGTTTGAATCAAAACATTTCCTTGTTTGCCTTTCCTTCCAGATCGACCACTGACTTGCGATAGTAATTGAAAAGCTCTTTCATGGGCTCTGAAATCGGGATAGTGAAATAAAACATCGGCATTGAGAACTCCAACTAACGACACATTCGCAAAGTCAAGCCCTTTTGCAACCATTTGCGTGCCTATCAAAATGTCTGTTTCATGTTGCTCAAAGGCAGTAATGATGCGTTCAAATCCTTTGCGGGTATTTGCTACATCAAGATCCAGCCTACTTATTTTCGCGTTTGGGAAAAACTGACTTACTTCATCTTCGATTTTTTCCGTTCCCAATCCTTTTATTTTTAAAGAATTATTTCCACACGATGGGCAGCGATCGGGCAATGGTTGTGAGAATCCGCAATAGTGGCAAATTAATTTATGTTGTTGCTTGTGGTAAGTCAGGCTAACGTCACAATATTTACACTTAGGCACATAGGCACACTGCGGGCATTCTACATAAGGTGCATATCCTCTACGATTATGAAATAAAATGACCTGCTCACGGCGTGATAAAGCTCCACTGATGGCTTCAATTAATGTGTCGGAAAAATGACCGGCTGTCTGCTTTTTCCGAAAAGCTTCCTTTAAATCTACAGAGGCAACACGTGGTAATGTAATGCCTTCATAACGCTGCTTCAATTCTACAAATCCATATTTACCTGACAAGGCATTTTGATAGGTTTCTATAGATGGAGTGGCTGTCCCAAGCAATACTTTTGCGCTGTGTAAATGTGCCAGCATAATGGCGGCGTCCCGTGCATGGTAGCGTGGCGCTGAATCCTGTTGCTTATAGCTGGTTTCGTGTTCTTCGTCAATAATGACCAATCCTAAATCGTGAAATGGCAAAAAAATAGAGGAACGTGCTCCCAGAATAATTTGCAGCCCTTCCCGATGCAGCAAATTCTTCCATACTTCGATACGTTCATTATCATTAAACTTGGAATGATAAATGCCTAGTTTACTTCCGAAAACCCGGGCTAAGCGATGCGTCAACTGTGTAGTTAAAGCGATTTCGGGAACCAGGTATAAAACCTGGCGTCCCAATGCTATTACTTTCTGAATGGCATGTATGTAAATTTCCGTTTTGCCACTTGATGTGACACCATGCAATAAAACTGTTTGTTTTGTTTTCCATTCATCTAATAATGACTGGTATGCTTTGGTCTGAAATAAGTTTAATGAGGCTGCTTCTTGTAAAGGAGTGGTTATCTCATGCGTCAGGCGACTTACAGGCTGGTCATATAATTGTAGAATTTTTTTATCGACTAAACCATTCAGAACTGCCACTGAAGCTCCGCTTTTTTCAAGTAAAGTTTGTTTCGATACAGGTTTTGTTTCTTGCTTTGAAAGTAATTGCGACAGATCAAGATAGGTAATCAACAACGACAACTGCTTCTCAGCACGCTTTAAACGCTCAAAAATGGTTTGAACCTCTTGTTCGTTATCTTTGTTGAATGCAGCTTTTACCATGCTGATGGTACGCGGCTTGTATGTGTCTGTGATGGTTTGGGATACGATGACCGCTTTTTTATCCATAAGGCTTTTAATCCACACCACTGCATGTTTGGATTCGGTGCGCTTAATCAATTCCTGAATGGAGCAGGCCCTATCTTCGGATATTGCATTCCATATGCGCGATTCACGGGAAGAGAACGAAAGTGTTTTATCAACTTCGGGATTTCGTCTGATCAGCGTTTCATTTTCCAAGCGTAATCCGGATGGTAAAGCAGCAACATAAACATCTCCTAATGATGCCATGTAATAGGTTGCCATCCATTCCCAGAAATCCAGTTGAGGCCGTATTAAAATGGCTTCTTCATCCAAAAGGGAAAAGATGGGTTTTACATTTTTCGTATCCGGCGGAATGAGATGCAGATATTGTATAATTCCCGTGTATAAACGATGTGTGCCGAATGTAACCACCACACGCATCCCAATTTTCACGATCGATGACAATTCCTCCGGGACACTGTAAGTGAATGTCCCTTCTATGGGTAAAGGCATGATAACTTCGGCAAAACGTGGTGTCATGGTCTATTCTATAAATAGGGCTTCTGTCTCTAATTTGACATCAAATTTTTCTTGTACCGATTGTTGAATGGCAAGGGCTAATTGTTTAACATCGTTACCGGTACATGATCCCAGATTGATTAAGACCAATGCTTGTTTAGGATAAACGCCTACTTTGCCAATTTGTTTTCCTTTCCATCCGCATTGTTCAATCAACCATCCGGCTGCAAGTTTATAATCTTCACCTACCGGAAATGCTACCATGTCAGGGTAATGATTCTTTAGGCTGATATATTTATCGACTGCTACCACCGGATTTTTGAAAAAACTTCCCGCACTTCCGATGATGGCCGGATCGGGCAGTTTTTCATTTCTCAGGGTCTTCACAGCACGACTTACATCTTTAATAGTTGGCTGTAGAATGCCTTCTTTTTTGAGTTGCTGCTGAATGCCTCCATAACTCAAGTTTAAGGAAGGATTTTTATCGAGGCGAAAAGTAACGGACGTAATGATGACCTGGTTTTTCAGAGCTTGTTTAAATATTGAATCCCGATAACTGAATTGACATTCGGAATTGAGCACGTTCTTCCATTTTCCACTTGCTATTCCAAAACATTCTACAGATTCAATAGCATCTTTGGCTTCAACTCCATATGCGCCTACATTCTGAACAGGCGAGGCTCCAACTGTGCCTGGAATTCCAGTCAGGTTTTCTAGTCCGCCCCATCCCTTTTGAACACAGAAATCGACAAAATCGCTCCAGTTTTCACCGGCAGCAGCTTGAATCCAGACATGTTCATCATCTTCTTTGAGTAGTTCAATGCCGTGTAAAGATACTTTTACTACGCTTTTATCAATCCAGGGAAGAAAAACAACATTGCTCCCGCCTCCGAGAAGAAAGAAGGGTTTGTCTGATTGTTGTTGCATGGATGCCCATAAAGCAACATCATCACGTTGTTGCAGCTCAATAAAACGGTAGCAGTGAGCCTCAATGCCAAAGGTATTGTAAGGTTGCAAAGAGAACGAGGAATGCGAAATCATAGGTTAGTTTTTGAAATCCAAAATTACGACAAAAGGAGAACAATCTGGCAAGGAATCTGAAAATCTGAAGTTCAAGAAGATCTGCTTGGTAGTATAGTTGGAATCTTAGAATACGAAATCAAAGAAGTACGTCAGTTATAACCTTCAATCCATCCTACCGTCAATCTAAAGCATCTTTAGTCGAGAGACGCAAAGTGTTTACGATTACCGACGCAAGGTGTTTACGACTACCGACGCAAGGTGTCTGCGATTACCGACGCAAGGTGTCTATCCTTAGCAAGAATTGAGGGTTCCAACTTCCCGAACTTCTCAACTTCTTTAACTTCTTTACTATGTCTTTTTTTGAAAAGCATTTTCTCTGAACAATTTAGGTGTTTATATGTTAGATCGCAAAAAATAGTGTAAATTTGCAGAAAAGCATGTGCTGGCTTTTGGCGCTTATTATGAGCAACATTCAATCCATATATGGCATCATTTGAAATTTATGGCGGAAATCGCCTTTCCGGAGAAATTATTCCACAAGGAGCAAAAAACGAGGCACTACAGGTTATTTGCGCTACCATCCTGACTTCTGAAAAAGTTACTATCAGCAATATTCCCGATATCAGGGATGTCAATAAGCTTATTGAATTATTACAATTGTTGGGCGTGATTGTCACTCGCGAAACCGCAGGCAGCTATTCCTTCCAGGCAAACCAGGTTGATATGTCGAAACTGAATACGCCTGAATTTGTACAACAGGCAACTTCTTTGCGTGGTTCTATTATGCTTGTGGGGCCATTGTTAACCCGTTTTGGCATAGCGACAATTCCTCACCCGGGTGGAGATAAAATCGGCCGACGACGTACAGATACACATTATATCGGATTTCAGAAACTGGGAGCAGAGATTTCTTATGACCCTGAAAAAACTGAAGTTACAGCTCCATCTGGAGGTTTGCAGGGAGCGTACATTTTGCTCGATGAAGCATCTGTAACCGGAACTGCTAATCTGGTAATGGCGGCTGTGCTTGCAAAAGGCAAAACAACGCTTTTTAATGCAGCTTGCGAACCGTATCTTTTTCAGCTTTGCACAATGCTCAACAATATGGGGGCTCATATCTCAGGGGTAGGGTCTAATTTGTTGACAATCGAAGGAGTCGCTCATTTATCGGGATGCGAACATCGTATTTTGCCTGATATTATTGAGATAGGAAGTTTTATCGGACTGGCAGCAATGACCCGATCGGATATTACCATTAAGAACGTCGCCAAAGAACATTTGGGAATTACGCCGGATATTTTTGAGCGAATGGGAATTTCTTTGGTCTTTCAGGATGATGATATTTATATTCCTACCCAGGATCATTATCGTATTCAGCGATTTATGGATGGTTCTATCATGACGGTCGCCGATGCTCCCTGGCCCGGATTTACTCCCGACCTGATCAGTGTGGCTTTGGTTGTTGCTACTCAGGCAAAAGGGAGTGTGTTGATTCACCAGAAAATGTTTGAAAGCAGGCTTTTCTTTGTTGATAAATTGATTGATATGGGAGCTCAGATTATTCTGTGTGATCCTCACAGGGCTGTTGTCATTGGGTTAAATCATGAGCAACCATTACGCGCTACACGTATGACTTCTCCGGATATCCGGGCTGGAGTTGCACTTCTGATCGCTGCACTGTCGGCTGAAGGGAAAAGCATAATCGACAACATAGAGCAAATTGACAGAGGCTATCAGTCTATTGATAAGCGGTTACAACAATTGGGCGCTGATATCCGGAGAATTGATTAAATGTGGGTGGTGTCTGTAAAATCATTAAAATAAATAGTTTATGAGAAACAAAACGTGGAGACGATCTATTTTTTGGGTTATTATATGCTTCTCTTTTTATGCTTCGGGTTTGGTAATACAGGCAGCACCAAAGCGTCCATTGCAGGTAAATACCACTCATCCGATTTGGCTTACGAATAACCGGGCTATTGCATCTGCAGGTAAACAGGTTTTCTTTGGAGATTCGCTTTTGGAGAATCACGCGATGGATGCTGCCCTGTCACCTGGTGGAAAATGGCTTGCCATTGAAGAACGTTATAGTTTGGTGATTGTTAATACTATTACTCAAAAAGTAGTTTATACGCTTCCATTGAAGGATATAGAGCAAATCCCTAAAGTTGGATATGGAGCCATGAATACCTATTCAGGCATTCGCTGGAATAGAATTGGCGACGAAAACAGAATTACATGGAGTGCTGTGGGTGGAAATATAGCATATTCGTATGTTATTCAAGTCATGTGGAACGGCCACAAAGCGACAGTTAAGAAAATATTCACCTATAAAGCGCAGGCTCCGGCAGAGACAGCACTGCCTAACGAGGTTTTGATTCGTGATGAAAAGGGGAAGGACATGCTTTATGTGGTGTTAAATGGCAATAATCAGTTGGTTAAACAGGATCTGAAAACTGGAGATACCATTTGGATTGCCCCCACGGGTGTGGCTCCTTACGGGATAGCTTTAGCAAATAATAAGTTGTATGTTACCGATTGGGCAGGAAGAACACCGGACAAAGATGATCCGAATGTTGCAGGAGTTCCTTGGGGTGAGGCTCGTATTGATACAACGAATGCCGCCACAAGGGAAGGAAGTGTAAGCGTCATTGATCCGGAATCAGGTAAAGTGCTTAAAAATATCGTTGTCGGGCTGCATCCAAATAAAATCGTCGCATCTCCCGATGGCCAATTTGTATATCTGACGAATTCAAATAGCGATGCAGTGAGTGTCATCAATACATTTAACGATGCTGTTGTTGAGACAATACCCGTTCGACTGCAATCGAACATTAATGACTATTTTGGCGATTCTCCCAATGGACTTGCAGTATCTGCCGGTGGGCACAAACTCTATGTAGCGGTAGGAATGGACAATGCCATTGCAATAATATCACTGGGAAAGAAAAGTTGCTCTGGTGGGACATTAAATAAAAGCGTTGTTGATGGATTTATCCCAACAGGCTATTATCCTTCTTCCATTAATATTAAATCTGGTAAGATTAAAGATAGGAAAGAGTTGTTTGTTACAAACATAGAAGCAGACGGACCAAACCGCCCTTTCTATTTATTAAAAGGGGAACCAGCAGTTTATAATACGCATCATATGCTGGCCTCTATTTCGATTATTGATATGCCTGGTAAAGCACAGCTTGCCCGTTATACCAGACAGGTTATTGCGTTGAATCAATTACGGCGACTCCAGAGCGCCCAATTGCCGCCACGTAAAGGTATTGCTCCCAGACCTCTTCCTGCACGAATCGGAGAACCATCTGTCTTTAAGCATGTTTTGTATATCATCAGGGAAAATAGAACGTATGATCAGGTGTTGGGTGATGTCAAAACGGGGAATGGAGATGCTCAGCTTTGCACTTTTGGGAAAGAGATAACACCAAATGCTCATCAGTTAGTCAAAGATTATCTATTGCTTGATAATTACATGGCTTCCGGGAAATGCTCGGCTGAAGGGCACCAATGGACAGACGCTTCTATAGTGACGGATTATATTGAAAAAAATGTCAGGGCATGGTTTCGTAGCTACCCACATGTTCAAACCGATGCTTTGGTATATGCTCCAAGTGGTTTCCTATGGGATAATGCCAGAAAACATGGCGTCTCGGTCGAAATCTTTGGTGAAGCCTGCATCCCTCACTTTGATCCAAAACTCACATGGAGTGATATTTATAATAACTTTATCAAGGGAAATCCTTTCAAATTTACCAATGTTACGACATTAAATACGGTGAAGCCTTTACTTAGTCCTACTTATCCGGGTTATGACAGTCATAAAATTCCTGATGCCGTCCGGGCTGATGCATTTGTACAGGAGTTAAAACATTATGAAGCCATGTCGGGAGATTCGTTGCCACAATTAATGATTTTGGCTCTTCCTGCAGATCACACAGCTGGTATGGCTCCTGGGTTTCCAACGCCAAGGGCTATGGTGGCTGATAATGATTATGCCTTGGGGAAAATAATTGATGCCTTTACCAACAGCAAGTTTTATAAAAACAGCGTCATTTTTGTGACAGAAGATGACTCTCAGGATGGATGGGATCATGTATCAGCATTCCGTACTGTCGGGTTGGTGATTAGTCCTTATTCACGCCTTCACAAGACTATTTCAACTGCTTATAACCAGCCTTCGATTGTGCGGACTATTGAGCAGATTCTTGGATTGCCTCCTATGAATATCGAAGATGCTATTGCTACGCCAATGTGGAATTGCTTTACTCAAAAACCTGATTATTCTCCATATTACGCTATTCCGAACCGTATTCCTCTCAATGAAATGAATAAACCTTTAACAGCATTGAGTGGGGCTGCATTACACTTTGCGAAACTGAGTCTCGAACCACAGTTTGCTGGAATTGATACAGGCAATGATGATTTGTTGAATCGTATTATTTGGTTTTCGGCTAAAGGGACAACTCCATATCCGACACAATTTGCGGGAAAGGATTCAGATGATAACTGATTGTTTATTCCGGAATTGAGAATAATTTAAATTTGTATTATGCCAAACAGTGAAATCATTTTAATCAATATTTCGGGTGACGATAAACCTGGTGTTACCACTGCAATTACTGATATTTTAGGGAAGTACGATGCCACAATTTTAGATATTGGTCAGGCAGATATTCATAACACGCTTTCTCTTGGTATTTTATGCAAAATAACGAATAATGCCGATTCGGGAAATGTGTTGAAGGAAATCCTTTTTAAATGTTCGGAATTGAATGTAAACGTACGTTTTACTCCTGTGACGATTGATCGGTATGATAATTGGGTAACGCAACAAGGGAAGAACCGTTATATTGTAACTGTCTTGGGCAAAGTTATAACGGCTAAGCAATTATCTAAAGTAACGAAGGTGATTGCAGGACAAAATCTCAATATTGATTCCATTATTCGCCTGACCGGACGACCTTCGTTGGAAGTAGACAATTCAAATGCGGTACGTGCATGCATTGAATTATCCGTGCGGGGTACGTTGAATGATAAAAATGCGCTTTCGTCCCAATTCATGAAATATTCATCAGAGCTGGGCATTGATATTTCGTTTCAAAAGGATGACATGTATCGTCGTAACCGGCGTTTGATTTGTTTTGATATGGATTCGACTTTGATTAAAACAGAGGTAATCGATGAATTGGCCGAACGGGCAGGCGTGGGCGCTCGGGTAAAAGCAATCACCGAATCGGCTATGCATGGCGATATTGACTTCAATGAAAGTTTTAAACAAAGGGTCGCTTTGCTAAAGGGATTGGATGAGTCCGTACTGGAAGATATTGCCAGACAGCTTCCCATAATGGATGGAGCTGAACGCCTCATTTCTACACTTAAGAAGATTGGATTCAAAGTTGCCATTCTTTCCGGCGGATTCAGTTATTTTGGCAACTATTTGAAACGTCTCTTTGATGTCGACTATATGTATGCCAATGAATTGGAAATTATTGACGGAAAGTTGACCGGCAATTATCTGGGTGATATTGTTGATGGAAAGCGTAAAGCCGAATTGCTGAAGCTGATCGCCCAGGTAGAAAAAATTGAATTAGAGCAGGTTATTGCTGTGGGAGATGGAGCTAATGATTTGCCAATGTTAAATTTAGCTGGACTTGGGATTGCTTTTCACGCAAAACCTAAGGTGAAGGCCAATGCGCAGCAATCTCTTTCGACAATTGGTCTGGATGGCGTTTTATACTTTTTGGGCTTCAGAGATTTCCATATTGGTAATTAATCAAAGGAAACTGCCCTTTTTATTGCAAATGATGTTACGCGATATACGAAAAAATTATCAGCACGGCATATTGAATGAGCGCGATATGGCCGGTAATCCGCTGGAACAGTTTAATAAATGGCTTCGGGAAGCAATTGACGGCGACGAATTAGAACCGACAGCAATGTCACTCTCAACGGTTGATCAACATGGACAACCTCATTCCCGGATGGTTTTGCTGAAAGAAGTGACGAATGAAGGTCTTGTCTTTTATACGAATTATGCCGGGCATAAAGCAGCACAAATAGCTGAAAATAATCATGTCGCTTTGTTGTTTTTCTGGCAGTCGCTTGAGCGTGAAGTGCGTATTGAGGGTGTTGCCCGTAAAGTGGACGAAGCAATATCCACTCAATATTTTCATTCAAGACCAACGGAAAGCCAACTGGGGGCGTGGGCATCGCCTCAGAGCCAGATAATTACATCCCATGATGTTTTGGATGTACAATTTCGCTATTACAAAGAGAAATTTGGCGATACTATTCCAAAACCTCCACATTGGGGCGGATACATAGTCTCTCCGGTTACTTTTGAATTTTGGCAAGGCCGTCCTAACAGGCTCCATGATCGATTGTTATATGAACTTATTGAAAATAAATGGATTATGAGTCGATTGGCTCCTTGAAGAGTATTGCAATTAATAACAAAAAGAAGTCTGGCATATTTTTACTACTGAAATAGATGGAGCTTCAATTTTTTCAATGAATCTGACAAGATCTTCCTTGTTTTATGATACTATTTATTTGCTTTTTGTTGTAGATTTTTCAAGCAACCCTCATTTTTTTTGGGAAGGGGCTCAGATTGTTATACCTTTGTAAGCGTAAATTTCATGCTTAAAAACATTTTTTCTTCATGCCAGAACGCACTGAAATAGCAAGTTTGGGGGAGTTTGGTTTTATCCGCCGGCTAACTCAAACCTTTTCGAATAAGAATTCTTCTACAATCAAAGGAGTTGGTGATGATGCTGCCGTGTTGTCCTATGACGGAAAGCAAACCCTTGTTACAACTGATCTTTTGCTCGAAGGCATCCACTTTGATCTGATATATACTCCTTTGAAGCATCTAGGATATAAGGCTGCTGTTGTGAATTTTTCAGACATTTATGCCATGAATGGAACGCCAAAGCAATTGACAGTTTCGCTTGGTATTTCTAAAAGATTTTCAGTGGAAGATATCGACACTTTATATGAAGGTCTTCATTTGGCATGCGAGCAGTATGGTGTTGATTTGGTTGGCGGCGATACTTCCGCCTCTGTGACGGGCTTACTGCTTTCGCTGACTTGTATCGGAGAAGCTGAAAAAGAATCGGTCGTTTATCGTAATATGGCAAAAGAAAATGATCTGATTTGTGTGTCGGGTGATTTAGGCGCTGCTTACATGGGTTTGCAACTGCTAGAACGGGAGAAAGTGGTTTTTGCAGGAAATCCTGAGATGCAACCTGATTTCAGCGGAAAAGATTATTTGCTTGAACGACAGTTGAAGCCCGAAGCAAGAAAAGATATCATTGAATTGTTACGGGAGAAACAGATTATTCCCACTTCGATGATTGATATTTCAGATGGGTTGTCTTCCGAGTTATTGCACTTGTGCACTCAGAGCCATACGGGCTGCCGTATTTATGAAGATCGAATCCCGATTGATTATCAGACGGCTGTAATGGCCGAAGAATTTAATATGAATCTTGTCACCGCAGCGTTGAATGGCGGAGAAGATTATGAGCTTTTATTCACCATGCCAATGTCAATGCATGAAGTGATTGATTCCCTCGAAGGCGTAACGTTGATTGGCTATATGACCCGTGCTGAACTGGGTTGTCGGCTGATTACGCGTGACGAACAGGAATTTGATCTAAAAGCGCAGGGATGGAGCATGGAAAAGGCAATCAATGAATTAAAAAACCAATAAACCATATACATGAAACGAGCCATAAAATAACTCATGCTCAAGTAGATGATTGTTTTGGCGAGTTCTATACATCCTTATTGTAAAAAATAAAAATAGACGTATGAAAGCCCTTAATGAACTCAAAATTGCTATCGCTTCCGATCATGCCGGCTATGGCTTGAAGACGGGTATAACGCCTTGGTTAGCTGATCATATAGCTGTGCTTCATGATTTTGGAACCTATTCTCCCGATAGTTGTGATTATTCTGATTTTGGCCATAAACTCGCTGATGCCGTTGAAAAAGGAGAATATGACTATGGGATTGCCATATGCGGTAGCGGCAATGGTATTAATATGACTGTTAACAAGCATCAGGGTATCCGCGCGGCTTTGTGCTGGTCGCCGGAATTAGCTGCCTTGGCGCGTCAACATAATAATGCTAATATATTATCGCTGCCGGGCAGGTTCGTAAAAGCTGATGAGGCCCTGAATATGGTAAAGATATTTCTTACCACCGATTTTGAAGGTGGTCGCCACCAACGTCGCATTGATAAAATTCCACTTCAACCTAAATGACAATCTTCTTAGAAAACAAAAGGAGAAGTGCAGAAATATAATAATTTATGAAACCTTTTGACGTTTATCCTTTATTTGATGTTGAAATTACAAAAGGGAGAGGTTGTCGCACATACGACAAGCAAGGGAATGAATACCTGGATTTGTATGGTGGTCATGCCGTAATTTCCATAGGACATTCTCATCCGCTTTATATTCAACGATTAACGCAACAACTGAATGAATTGGGATTCTATTCGAATTCAGTCCATAACAACTTGCAGGTTACTTTAGCAGAGAAGTTGGGCATTGCTTCCGGTTATGAAGATTACAGCCTGTTTTTAATTAACTCGGGAGCTGAGGCTAATGAAAATGCACTGAAACTGGCATCGTTTTATAACGGTCGAAAGCGAATCATAGCTTTTGGAAAGAGTTTTCATGGCCGTACCTCTGCTGCTGTACGAGTTACCGATAACCCGAAGATTATCGCACCTGTGAACGCCGGATTGGAGGTCACGTTTCTCCCAATGAATGACTTTGAAGCCCTGTCGAAAGAATTAAATAAAGGAGATGTTTCGTCGGTGATTATTGAAGGCATTCAGGGCGTAGGAGGTGTCCGGTTGCCGGATGAACGCTTTTTGAAATATCTTGCCGAGGAATGCAAACGCACCAGAACTGTGCTTATTCTCGATGAGATACAATCGGGTTACGGGCGGAGCGGAAAATTTTTCGCTCATCAATATGCAGGCATTCGTCCTGATTTAATCACAGTAGCCAAAGGAATGGGAAACGGCTTTCCGATCGGAGGCGTATTAATAGCTCCTTTTTTCGAAGCTGTTCATGGCCAGTTGGGAACAACATTCGGGGGAAATCATTTGGCCTGTACGGCTGCTATTGCTGTGTTGGATGTTTTTGCACAAGAACGCCTGATTGAAAATGCTCAAAAAACAGGTGCGTTTTTGTTGAAAGAACTTGATGCCTTCCCAAAAATAAAAGAGGTAAGGGGCCTGGGCCTGATGATTGGCATTGAAATGGAAAAACCTGTTGCCGATTTACGCAGACGTTTACTCTTTGAACAAAAGGTCTTTACAGGAGGCAGCGGAACGCATGTTATTCGACTATTACCACCTCTTTGTTTGACTCACGATGACGCTCTATTATTTTTAGAGCGGTTTGAAATGGCATTGCGTAACGAATAAATTAAGAAATCGAATCCTGATAACTCTGCAATATAGTGTTGCATGACAAAAGTTCAGTTGTTTATTCCGTGCTTTATTGATCAGCTTTATCCTGAGACGGGATTTAATACGGTTAAAATTCTCGAGAAAGCTGGCTGTAAAGTCATGTTTAATACTAACCAGACATGCTGTGGTCAACCGGCATTCAACAGTGGATACTGGAAAGAATCCAGAAAGTTAGCTGTGAAGTTTTTACAAGATTTTGAAGAAAATATTCCTATTGTGTCTCCTTCGGGGTCTTGTTCCGGTTTTGTCATAAATGATTATCCATCTTTATTCAAAGACGACCCCGTGTTGTTGCAACGACATGCCAATGTAAGCCGGAACCTATACGAATTGTCCGATTTTCTCGTTAACGTGTTGCAAGTGGTTGATTTTGGAGCCTGTTTCCCGCATAAAGTCACTTACCATGATTCTTGTTCTGCTCTCCGGTCATATGGCATTAAAGAAGAACCTCGCGAATTGCTCAGCCATGTAAAGGGATTGGAGCTGGTGGAAATGAATGAGAGCGAAGTCTGTTGCGGATTTGGAGGTACATTTTCAATTAAAAATACGGAAATTTCTACCGCTATGGTAGCTAATAAAGTGCGTAACGGTGTTGAGAGTGGCGCTGAATATATTGTCACGAGCGAGGCGTCGTGTGCCATGAATATTGCTGGCTATTGCAAGAAAAATAAAGTACCGCTAAAGGTGATTCACTTGGCTGATATTTTATCGCAATTTTAGAATGCATCATCGTTGTAACTTGTTGTAAATTAAATAATTATTAATTAGAGAAAAAAATCAGTATTAATTCTCAATCACCCATTGTTAGGTCATAAAAAAGCAGTATCTTTGCGCTTAATATTAATAATGAACCATTAAAACAGTAAGAACATGATTAAAGTAGGTATTAACGGTTTTGGCCGTATCGGACGTTTGGTGTTCCGTGCAGCATTAACTAAAAAAGACATTGAAATTGTAGGTATAAACGACTTGATCGACGTTGAGTATATGGCTTACATGCTGAAATATGATTCAGTTCATGGTCAATTCGACGGTACTATCGAAGTAAAAGACGGTAAATTGGTTGTGAATGGCCATGCTATTCGCGTTACTGCAGAAAAAGATCCGGCTAATCTGAAATGGAACGAAGTTGGTGCTGAATATGTAGTAGAATCTACCGGTCTGTTCTTAACAAAAGAAAAAGCTGGTGCTCACATTGCAGCAGGTGCAAAACGTGTTGTTATGTCAGCTCCTTCAAAAGATGATACTCCAATGTTTGTTATGGGAGTAAACAATAAAGCTTATGCTGGCGAAACTATTGTGTCAAACGCATCTTGCACAACCAACTGTTTAGCTCCTTTAGCAAAAGTAGTTCATGATAAATTTGGTATCGTTGAAGGTTTGATGACTACTGTACACTCTGTTACAGCTACCCAAAAAACTGTTGACGGCCCATCACAAAAAGATTGGAGAGGTGGCCGCGCATCTGCTGGTAATATTATTCCTTCATCAACCGGTGCTGCAAAAGCTGTTGGTAAAGTAATTCCTTCCTTGAATGGTAAATTGACCGGAATGTCTTTGCGTGTTCCTACCTTGGATGTTTCTGTGGTTGATCTGACTTGCCGTTTGGAAAAAAGCGCAACATACGAAGAAATCTGCAACGCTATGAAAGAAGCAGCAGAAGGCGAATTGAAAGGTATCCTCGGCTATACTGAAGATGCTGTTGTTTCTTCTGACTTTGTTCACGAATCACGTACGTCTGTTTTTGATGCAAAAGCAGGTATTATGTTGAATCCGAATTTCGTGAAATTAGTATCATGGTATGATAACGAATGGGGCTACTCTAATAAAGTTGTAGAACTGATTCAGCACATGGCAACTGTGAAATAATTTTAGATAGAATTATCGTGTGAAGCCGCCTCAAAAAGGTGGCTTCCTCTTTTTATGATATAAATGAGATTTTTCAAAAACCTATTTGACTTTTAGCCGGAATACTACTTTACAACGAACAATATAAAACACAACCACGGTAGTAAAGCATCGTGTTTCTACACACAACTTCAATTTTTCAAACCTGTTTCTACAGCGATCATGATGCTTTAATACATTACCTGAATTCTAAACGATACGCATCTACATGCTGAATCACTTTTTTGATTCCGAATGTATATATGTGTCGGGAATGTTTTCAACACACGAATTGGCTTATCATTCTATAGATACAAACTACACTAAACAAAAAGAGATGGATCATTCAAATTCACTTTTCTCGGAATTTCCACCTGTTTCCACGCAGGAATGGATGGATAAAATCAACGGAGACTTAAAAGGCGCCGATTTTGAAAAAAAATTAGTCTGGCGCACAAATGAAGGGTTTAATGTTCGACCATTTTATCGTGAGGAAGATTTGGTTGGACTGAAAGCTCACGGAGAACTCCCCGGAAAATTCCCATATGTTCGGGGAACAAAACAAACAAACAGTTGGCAGATTCGTCAAAAAATCAATGTTTCCAATCAAAACATCAGTGCTGCTAACGAAAAAGCTACCGCTTTACTTACGCACGGCGTTACTTCTTTGGAAATTGCCATTGATGCCGATGCCATAAGCGCCGATTCATTAAAGCAATTACTGAAAGGTATCGATATAACAAAGGTTGAATTGCATTTTGATACCTGTGTCAAAGCAGCGGTAAAATTGACGGAGCTCTTTGTCGCTTATGTAAAAGAAAACAACATTGAACCGAAACAGGTTTTTGGTTCACTCAATTTTGATCCGATCGGACGTCGATTGACACGTGGCAAAGTTATTGACAATGTTGTTGACCTGTACGCCTCTATTGTTACTGCATCGCTATACCTGCCTAAATTTAGAACGATTGCTATTAATCCTGTTTATTTCAACAATGCCGGTGCATATATTTACCAAGAACTAGGTTACGCTTTGGCTTGGGGAAATGATTTGCTGGCTCAATTGGTAGAAAAAGGATTTACGGCTGAAAAGATTGGGAAGAAAATGACTTTCAATTTTGGAATCAGTTCAAACTATTTCATGGAAATTGCCAAATTCAGAGCAGCCCGCTTTTTGTGGAGTAATATTGTGTATGCATATGGAGAGAAGTGTCCGAATGTTTGCAAGCATAATGAACCTGACGGTATGGAACGTTGTGCTGCCAAAATGATGATTCATGCTGAAACATCGCAATGGAATATGACAACATTCGATCCGTACGTCAACATGCTTCGCTCTCAGACAGAAGCTATGTCGGCAGTGATAGCCGGGGTGAACTCATTAACTGTTTTGCCGTTTAGTACCGTATTCAAGAGCTCGGATGAGTTTTCTGAACGTATTGCACGCAATCAGCAATTGTTGCTGAAAGAAGAAAGCCATTTTGATAAAGTGGTGGATCCCGGAGCCGGCTCCTATTATATCGAAAACCTGACAGAAGCCATTGCTAACCAGGCGTGGAAATTGTTCCTCGAAGTAGAATCCAAAGGTGGCTTCCTGGCAGAAGTAGCTGCCGGAAATATCCAGTCGGCTGTTAATGCTTCCAATGCCAACCGTCGGAAAGCTGTTGCAGGTCGTCGCGAAGTGATTTTAGGAACAAATCAGTACCCGAACTTCAATGAAATTGCCGGAGATAAAATTGAAGAAATGGCAGGGCATACCTGCAATCATGGCGAAAATGCGCCTGTGCTTGATTTCACACGTGGAGCTGCTGATTTTGAGGCATTGCGTCTTGCCACTGAAAAGTCGGCGAAACGTCCTAAAGTATTTATGTTAACTATTGGAAATTTGGCTATGCGCCTGGCTCGGGCACAATTCTCGAGCAATTTCTTTGCCTGCGCCGGATATCAGGTGATTGACAACCTGGGATTCCAGACGGTAGAAGATGGAATTGCCGCTGCACAACAGGCAAATGCTGAGATTATTGTCCTTTGTTCAAGCGATGAAGAGTATGAAACAATTGCTCCTCAGGCTTATAAGGTCATTGATGGAAAGCAACTGATGGTTGTTGCCGGTGCACCTGCTTGCATGGATAGTCTGAAAGCACAAGGCATTTCAGAATTTATCAATGTCCGCTCTAATGTATTGGAAACTTTACAACATTTCAATCAACTGTTAGGCATTGCAAAGTAAAACAATATTGAAAGTGGAAGGAAATGAACATCTTCTGCTTATTTTACATAAACACAACTAAACAAAATAATCATGCGTCCAACGTTTCATACACTCCGGTTTGAAGGAGAAACCGCAGAAAACAGTCATTTGTCGACGACTGAATGGACTACTCCTGAACAAATCAATGTAAAATCAATTTATACAAAAGATGACCTCGAAGGAATGGAGCATCTTCATTATGCTGCCGGTATTCCTCCGTTTCTGCGTGGCCCGTATAGTGTCATGTACGCTATGCGTCCCTGGACAATCCGGCAATATGCCGGTTTCTCAACGGCTGAAGAATCCAATGCTTTCTATCGTCGTAATCTGGCAAGCGGACAAAAAGGACTTTCCGTAGCTTTTGACCTGCCTACCCACCGTGGATATGATGCCGACCACGAACGTGTTGTCGGCGATGTCGGTAAAGCCGGCGTATCCATCTGTTCCGTTGAGGATATGAAAGTGCTCTTCGATGGCATTCCATTGAATAAGATGTCTGTTTCCATGACTATGAATGGCGCTGTTTTGCCGATCATGGCATTTTATATCAATGCCGGTCTGGAGCAGGGCGCCAAATTGGAAGAGATGGCCGGTACTATTCAGAATGATATCCTGAAAGAATTTATGGTGCGGAATACCTATATCTACCCACCGGCTTTCTCGATGAAAATCATTGCTGATATCTTTGAATACACATCAAAGAACATGCCGAAATTCAATTCGATCTCTATCTCGGGTTACCACATGCAGGAAGCAGGCGCTACGGCTGATATCGAATTGGCCTATACGTTGGCTGACGGATTGGAATATTTACGCGCCGGCGTAAATGCCGGTATGGATATTGATTCGTTTGCCCCGCGTTTGTCCTTCTTCTGGGCTATTGGGATGAACCATTTTATGGAAATTGCAAAGATGCGTGCTGCCCGTCTGTTATGGGCAAAGATTGTCAAGCAGTTCAATCCAAAGAATCCGAAATCACTTGCTTTGCGTACGCATAGCCAGACTTCCGGTTGGTCATTGACCGAACAGGATCCTTTCAACAATATAGGGAGAACCTGTATTGAAGCTATGGCAGCTGCGCTGGGGCATACGCAATCGTTGCACACCAATGCGCTGGATGAGGCAATTGCTTTGCCTACTGATTTCTCGGCGCGTATAGCGCGTAATACACAGATCTATATTCAGGAAGAAACCAATATCTGTCGTGAAGTCGATCCCTGGGCAGGTTCTTACTATGTGGAAAGCCTGACGAAAGAGCTGGCTGAAAAGGCTTGGAATTTGATTCAGGAAATTGAGCAACTGGGCGGAATGGCCAAAGCAATCGAGACAGGCATTCCCAAAATGAGAATTGAAGAAGCTGCTGCCCGCACACAAGCTAAAATTGACTCCGGTCAACAGGTTATTGTGGGCGTTAATAAATATTGCCTTGACAAGCAGGATCCGATTGATATTCTCGAAGTTGACAATACGGCTGTTCGTAAACAACAGATCGAACGGTTGAATGCCCTGAAGCAAGATCGTGATCAGGTATTGGTTGATAATGCATTAGCAGCTATCACCGAAACTGTGAAGACAGGCAAGGGCAACTTGTTGGAACTGGCCATCGAAGCAGCCAAAGTTCGTGCTACCTTAGGAGAAATTTCTTATGCCTGCGAAAAAGTCGTAGGTAGATATCAAGCAACCATTCGAACAATATCAGGCGTGTATTCATCAGAAACAAAACAAGACGCAGATTTTATGCGTGCTTGCGAACTGACAGAACAGTTTGCTAAAAAAGAAGGACGTCGTCCTCGTATCATGATTGCCAAGATGGGGCAGGATGGTCACGATCGTGGCGCCAAAGTTGTGGCAACCGGTTATGCTGATTGCGGGTTTGATGTGGATATGGGACCTTTGTTCCAAACTCCGGCAGAAGCTGCAAAAGATGCTGTTGAAAATGATGTGCATGTGTTGGGCGTTTCTTCATTGGCTGCGGGACACAAAACTTTGATTCCGCAAGTAATAGAAGAATTGAAAAAACTTGGTCGCGAAGACATTATTGTTATCGCCGGCGGAGTAATTCCTGCTCAGGATTATGACTTCCTCTACAAGTCCGGTGTGGCTGCCATCTTTGGTCCCGGTTCTCCGGTTGCCAAGGCAGCATGTCAGATCATGGAAATTTTACTGGCTGACTAAAGAAAGTCGGTTTGAATCATAAAAAAACGCTGATCGTTTCCGGTCAGCGTTTTTTTATGATCATTTCTTGTCTATCTCAATACCTTGCTTTTCTCATTTAGTCCCGAAAATCTCAGATAATTTGTTGGTTAAAGCATCGCCTCGTAAATCTTTAGCAATGATCTTCCCGTTTGGATCGATCAGAAAGTTTTGTGGGATAGAACGAATGTGATAGAGTTGTGCGGCTGCATTGTTCCAATATTGGAGGTCAGAAACCTGTGTCCAGGTTAGCCCGTCTTTCTTTATAGCATCCAACCAGTCCTGACGACCGTTTTCATTATCCAGCGACACGCTCAGAATAGTGAAGTTTTTACCTTTGAATTCATTGTATGCTTTTACAACGTTTGGATTCTCACGACGGCATGGTCCACACCAGGAAGCCCAGAAATCGAGTAATACATATTTTCCACGAAAATCGGAAAGTTTTACAGGATGACCTTCTGGGTCGTTTTCCGTAAAGTCAGGCGCAATGGCTCCAATGGCGACCGTTTTCAGTTGAGCCAGCATGGTAGCGTAAGCTTTTGCGTCTTCCGTGTTTCTAACTTTAGGGGATAAGGTTTCAAAAATAGGTTCCAGTTCATTATAGTCTGGCGTGTAACCTCCTAATGTTTTTAACGCATCTAAGCTGACAATGGTTTGTGGATGATTTTTGATGAACTTTTTGATAATAGCTTTTTGCTCCAGATCAAGTGCATCAAAAGCACTTTCGATTTGTGATACAAATACTTTCGATTGTCGTTGTTCGGGAGTTGCTTCTGCATATTGGTTATACAATGCTTTTTGTTTGGCTTCAATAGGTTTCAGTTGGTCTATTAATAGTTGGTTGATGCGGTTCAATTCAGATCCTGCAATGATAGCTTTGCTTACTGAGTCGGTGGAAGTGACGGAGATGGTTCCTGCTTCCAGATAAAGGGGTAACATGTCGTTCCCGGAATGTTTTACGCCGGTTCCGTCATGATCAATGACGATATAGGCCTGTGTCGGTTCGTCCAGTTTTCCTGCAAAATGAAAGGCTCCCTGGTTAATGTCGGCAGTATCAATAACGGTTTTTGTACCTGTGTGATACGTCAGGTATGCCTTGGCAGGCGCATTTAAGTGATCTACATTCCCTTTTAGGGAAAAGTTGATTTGTGCCATCAGCATCATTGGGAATGCTGCTGTTGCTAAAAAAAATAATTTCTTCATTCTACTTTCTGTTAATTAATAGGTTAATTCTGAAAAGAGTGTTTGTGCTTTGCCAAAATACAAAGCATTATGCAGTCTCCTGTTTTATTTCTACTTAGATGGGAACAAAATAATTTTCAAATGTACGACTTTATTGTAGCCAAACGCTTGTCTATCGAGCTTTTTAGAAAAAATAAAGAATTAAAAGCGGAATCAAATAACGAAATGAAGGAATCACTGAATAATAAAACAGCAGGAAGTTAAAGAAGACGCATTCAATTGACAATGAAAATTTGAAGTTAAGGAAGCTGGAAAGTTAATTCAAAATTCCCATAGCCGATTGACTTTAGACTCTTGGTGCTTTTACTCACTCCTTTTGTCCTTCGATCCTTCAATCTAAAGCGATGGCACTTCAAGCTGTCGCTTTTTTGTTGAAAATGGACTATATTTGACCTTTCTATAAGTGTAATTCCATGAACGCCGGTTATAAGATAGCGAAGTAGGGGGATGGAGAAATCCGGAACTTGCGCCGGCGGAAGGGAAAACTTTGATGTCATTATTGGAATACTTTGTAAATCAATTAATCAGTACATATATGTCAACTATTTTATTTTCACCGTTACAATTGCGGAAAGTCATTTTAAGGAATCGGCTTGTTGTGTCACCTATGTGTCAATATTCTGCCGAAGACGGGTTTGCCAATGATTGGCATTTGGTTCATTACGGAAGCAGGGCTGTTGGAGGTGCAGGTTTGATTCTGCAGGAAGCCACTGCTGTTGCCCCCGAAGGTCGTATCTCGCCGGATGATTTAGGGATATGGAAAGAAGAGCATGTTCAGCCTTTGCGCCGTATCACCGATTTTATTTCGGCTCAGGGGGCTGTCCCCGGCATTCAGTTAGCTCATTCGGGACGGAAGGGAAGCACCTCGTCTGAGTGGAAGGGTGGGGGAAGTGTGGTAGGAATGCATGAGGGAGGCTGGCAAACTATTGCCCCGTCGGCTGTGCCATTCCGTGATTCAGATCCATTACCGGAGGAATTGTCCATCGAAGGGATTCATCGCGTCATCAATGATTTTGTAAAAGCCACACAACGGTCTCTTGCCGCCGGATACAAGGTTGTGGAGATTCATGCTGCCCATGGCTATCTACTCCATCAGTTTTTGTCGCCGTTGAGCAATCACAGGACAGACAGCTATGGCGGCTCTTTCGAAAACCGGATCCGTTTATTGTTGGAGATTGTCGATGCTGTGCGTGCAGTATGGCCACAGGAGTATCCTTTGTTCGTGCGTATATCTGCAACCGACTGGGCTGAGAATGGATGGAATATGGAAGATTCGGTGAAATTATCCGCTCTTTTGAAGCATCATGGGGTAGATTTGATGGATATATCTTCTGGGGGATTGATACCTACGGCTAAGGTTCCTGTTGCCTTTGGATATCAGGTGGGATTTGCTACCCGCATCAAAAGCCAGACAGAAATGCCGACCGGAGCTGTTGGATTGTTGGTGGATCCTGTACAAATGGAAACTTTATTGGTCAATAAAAATGCTGATTTGCTGATTGTAGGTCGCGAATGGTTGCGAAATCCCTATCTGGGTCTTGAAGCAGCTTCAATGTTGCATGCCGATATGCCCTGGCCGGTACAATATCAGAGAGCGAAACCGAATAAATAAATGATAAAACAGCCCGAAGATAAAAAAGTCGTATTCAATTGACAATTGACAATGAAAATCAGAAGTTATGGAAGATACAGGAAGAACTAGCAGCATTGCCAACAGATTTCTTCTTGATTCTTGGTTCTCAACTTTACACCTTAAACGTTCAACAGTAGTTCTCTTTCGACTTTAGACTCTGTTATTTCAAGCAACTTTTTTGAATTTGTTGTATCTTTACAACACGAAAACGACTGGTTTACCGCCGGATTATCCATCAGTAAGACAATGAACAACGATACCATCTGCGCTTTATCAACTGCCCCGGGACAGGGTGCCATTGCCATAGTGAGACTTTCGGGCATCGATGCGATCTCCGTTGCAGGGAAAATTTTCGTCCCGCACCGCAAATCGCATCCGCTTTCGGAGCAGGCGTCGCATACAGTGCAGTTTGGAGATATCCGCGACCCGGAGAATGGTGCATTGATCGACGAGGTGCTGGTTACCCTTTTCCGTACTCCCCATTCCTATACGGGTGAAGATCTGGTAGAGATTTCGTGTCATGGTTCTTCCTACATCGAACAACAGATCCTGCGGCTGCTTCTCCGGTACGGTTGCCGGATGGCGCAACCGGGAGAATTTACGCAACGGGCTTTCCTGGATGGCAAGATGGATCTCTCGCAGGCGGAAGCTGTGGCCGATATCATCGCGTCGGAATCGGCCGCTGCACACCGCCTGGCTGTGCAACAACTAAAAGGGGGGTTCTCCAAAGCACTGAACGACCTGCGCGAACAGTTGCTGAACTTCACGGCGCTCATTGAACTGGAACTTGATTTCAGCGAAGAGGAGGTGGAATTTGCCGACCGCAGCCAACTGAGTGAACTGATCCATCATATCGATAGCGTCATTAGCCGGCTGATCGACTCCTTCAACGTGGGCAACGCCATTAAAAACGGTATCCCCGTTGCCATTGTGGGGGAAACGAATGTCGGGAAGTCAACCCTGCTCAATAAGCTGCTGCATGAAGAGCGGGCGCTTGTGTCGGATATCCACGGCACAACGCGCGACACCATTGAGGAGGTGCTGGTGCTTGACGGTATTCAGTTCCGCTTCATCGACACGGCAGGCATACGCGACACCCGCGACCATATCGAATCCATGGGCATAGAGCGGACATTTAACAAAATAGAGCAGGCCAGCCTGCTGCTGGTGGTGCTCGACGCTACCCGCGACAATGAAAGCCTGGCAACCTTTATCTCTCAAATAACAAAAAAGACAGCCGGTAAGAAACGGATATTCATCCTCAACAAAGCGGATAAAATAACTGCCGGAGAACGCAAACAACGGATAGATCTTCCTTTCCCTGACAGCGACCCGTATGTGTTCCTCTCGGCAAAGAAGGGCGAGGGCATCGACCTACTGGAGCAAAAGATTGTGGAGGCGGCGCAGATCCCGCATATTGGCAACAATGATGTGATCGTGACCAATATGCGTCACCAGGAAGCATTATCGATGGCACGGACAGCTATCCGGCGCGTCATCGACGGCATGGAGCGAAATCTGTCTGGGGAGTTCCTGTCTCAGGATATCCGGGAAGCGATCTTTTATCTCGGAACGATTACCGGCGGAGCAATCACACCCGACGAAGTGCTTGGCTCCATCTTCTCCCGGTTTTGCATCGGCAAATAGGTATTAGATTGACAAACATGTGAGTTGCAATCGGAACTGTCAAAAGCTACTTTAAGCGATAACGGAGGATGCAGGGAGTTAGTTTGTTGCATTCATACGCGCACCTTCAGTTGAAAGAATGTATTAACCCCACGAAATCTGTTTATAATGAAAAAAGTTATTTTATTCATTTTTGTGGCGTTGTTGATCGCCTCCTGCTCCACCACAAAAAGGTTTTCAAATGCGACTGCTCCCGCGCAAACGGTTCTTGCCAATAATGCCGGGAGGGATGGTTCTTCCTATCAAAAAGCTATCATCATCCATGCTTCTTCTGAAAGCACAGGAGTACCGGCTGAGTATCAATGGCTGAAAAATCATTATCCGGGATATCAAACCAAGATGCAAACACTCGTTTTCCATCAAAAGAAACCGTATGATATTATTGAGATTGTAACAGCAGAAGGGCAGGATAAAAACATTTACTTCGACATCTCCAACTATTTCGGAAAACTATAAAGAATCTCCATAACTACCGGTAGTACAAAACTCCAACTGTCAGGAATTGAATGTTTTTTGTTTCCCTTATCAGATAACAGGAATCCTGATCCATTGTAATACACTTCCTGCCTGTATCATATTTCGTAGCACTGCCGCTTAACGGGTGGAGGGTGACTCATTTTTCTACAAATATTTGTGGGGTACTGTACTTGCCAAACATCTTGTCCACGCGAATGATTTGTGCGGGAACATGCGGAGACTTTAGGGGAGGATTTAATGTTGGGAGACCGTCCAAAAAACTGTGTAAATAGAAATAAATGCTTATTTTTATAACAGAAAAAAAAGGACATGAAAAAGCAGAAATCAGTATTATCAAAATTGAGTGCAGAAGATGAGGCACTTTTCTCCCAGTTACCAACAGATTTTTTCAAGGGTTTCAAGACCATGCAAGACATAAATGGTTTTATGGATAAGCTATTTAAGCGGGGAGTAGAAAAGATGTTAGAAAGTGAGTTGAGCGAACATCTTGGCTACGACAAGCACTCAGTCAAAGGAAATGGCAGTGGGAACTCTCGTAATGGAAAAACCCGCAAGTTAGTAAAGAGCAGTAGTGGAGAAATAATTATAGAGGTTCCCCGCGATCGTCAGGGTGAGTTTAATCCCATCGTTTTGCCCAAGCGTCAAAAAGTAATAGACAAGATAGAAAGCGTTGTGATTTCTTTGTATGCACGAGGCATGTCGACTCGTGACATAGAAGCTCAGATAAAAGACATTTATGGTGTCACTATCAGTTCTTCGTCCATATCCAATATCACAGATCAGGTAATGAGCGATGTAGAAGCCTGGCAAACCCGTCCATTGGATGATACTTATCTGATTGTTTGGTTAGATGGTATTCGTATCAAAGTTCGTTCAGGAGGTAAGATAATAAGTAAAAGCGTTTATCTGATTATCGGTTTAAATACCAATGGACATAGAGAAGTTATTAGTATGTGGATCAATGAAACTGAATCGGCTTCATTTTGGATGAACGTGTTGGATGATTTGAAGAAACGAGGGGTGAAAGATATTTTAATTGCCTGTTCAGATAATCTGAAAGGGCTAACCCAGGCTATTCAGGCTGTGTTTCCGGAAACAGTAACACAATTATGTATTGTTCATCAGATAAGAAACACGATGAACTATATTGGGACAAAGGAAAAACGGAGTTTTATGCATGATCTTCAACAAGTGTATCAGGCCCGAAACTTAGATGCTGCTGGGGAAGCTTTTGCTGAATTGGAAACTAAATGGGGAGAGAAATATCCTTATGCCATTAAATCCTGGATTGCAAATTGGGAAAATCTGACAGCCTATTTTACCTATCCAGCCGAAATACGAAAGATTATCTATACCACTAATGTGATTGAAAATCTAAATCGAAGCATACGCAAATACACCAAAAATAAATTGATGTTTCCTGATGATCAGGCAATGAAAAAAGCAGTGTATCTGGCGATCCAACAAGCCTCAATATCTTGGAGTGCAAAAGTTTCCAACTGGCCATTGATTGCCAATCAGTTTATGATTTTATATCCTGATAGAGCAAATATTAGTGACACTAGTTTAAGAATAAAATAAAAACGGAAGTTTTTTCTTTTCAAACCCCTCAAAAATTTTGAGAGGGGATTCGAAAAGAAAAAGGTAGCGTAAAATAAACTGTGTCAGTTTCAATTCTTATCAAATTTCAGATACTCAATTAATCCGATTTTTTATAATGGATAATGAAGATCCTGAGTTTTGTTGGGCAAAAACGGTTAGGGGTCGACCCCCTAATCGTTTTTTATTACAATGGCACAAAGTTTCACCATCGTTTTGTTGGGTGGAAGCAAAACTAAGAAAAATGCCTGGATATTTATTTGATGTTGTGATTTTATTCAAATAAATTAAACCTTTCAGGAAATTTAATCGCCAGTTGTTGTGCAGTTAACCCCCAGTTTGACAGAGGCATAGTCCATTTTTTCCGGATATTGCGATAGGCCAAATACACCAATTTTTCCAATGCTGTATCATTGGTAAAAACACCTTTGTTTTTGGTAACTTTCCTTATCTGACGGTGATAGCCTTCTACGGTATTGGTGGTATATATGATTCTTCGGATAGCATCAGAAAACTCAAAATAAGCGGTTAGTTTTTCCCAATTATCACGCCATGATTTAATGACAATTGGATAATCCTTTCCCCACTTTGAATCAAGATTATCGAGTTCGATTGCTGCCTGCTCTTTGCTTACTGCTTGATAAACAAGCTTCAAATCTTTCATGAACGTTTTCTGATTTTTACTTGCAACATATTTAATTGAATTGCGGATTTGATGCACCACACAAGTTTGAACTACTGTGTGTGGAAATACGCTTTTTATAGCATCTGAAAAGCCACTAAGATTGTCCGTAGAGGCTATTAGAATGTCATTTACTCCTCTTGATTGAAGATCGGTGAGCACCGATAACCAAAAGTTAGCTCCTTCGCTTTTGGAAATATACATGCCAAGCAAATCTTTGTAACCGTTACGGTCAACACCCAATACGTTGTATATGGCTCGTGTTACAGGGCGATTCTTTTCGTCCATCACTTTGTAGTGAATGGCATCCATCCAAACAATTGGATAAACACTATCCAATGACCTGCTACGCCAGGACTGAATCTCTGGCAGAACCCGGTCTGTTATGGAACTGATTGTGTCAGCAGAAACCCTGTTTCCAAGGTTTTCCTCCATCCAATCGCTTATTTCCCGAGTACTGTTCCCCAAGGCATAAAGACCAATTATACGGTCTGCAACACCTTCTGCAAGTATTGTTTCACGTTTCTTTATAAACTCAGGTTCAAAACTGGAATGGCGGTCACGGGGTGTATGAACGGTGACTTCACCCAATTGGGTTTGAACTTGTTTGGACATACGTCCATTGCGCCGATTGCCTAAACTACGCTCATCTTCATCTAAATGAGCATCCATTTCTCCCTCTAAAGCTGCATTTAGAATATTTTCTAACAAGGGCGCAAAGGCACCATCTTTGCCTAAAAGGGGTTTGCCAGATTTTATCTGTTCTAAAACTTTGGCTTGAAAAGCCTTGTAATCAAATTCTTCCATAAAAATAAACTGTATTGTAAAGTTATAAAATTATTTTATTCTTTACTGACACAGTTTAATTTACAGTCTCAAGAAAAAATAATAATAAATGAGATAAGAATGCGTTTACACAAATTTTTGGACACTACCAATGTTGGGGTTGCTTCTTAAATATTTTAGGTTGCAACACATTTTCATTGCGATGCAACATTTTCGTTGCGATGCACCACAATGTTTTTGCGATGCAACACATTTTCGTTGCGATGCACCACAATGTTTTTGCGATGCAACACATTTTCGTTGCGATGCACCACAATGTTTTTGCCATGCACCACATTTTCATTGCGATGCACCACAATGATTTTGCGATGCACCACATTTTCATTGCGATGCACCACATTTTCGTTGCGATGCACCACAATGATTTTGCGATGCACCACATTTCCCTTGCGATGCACCACAATGATTTTGCCATGCAACACATTTTCATTGCGATGCACCACAATGATTTTGCCATGCAACACATTTTCATTGCCATGCACCACAATGATTTTGCGATGCAACACATTTTCGTTGCGATGCACCACAATGATTTTGCCATGCAACACTTTTTTGTTGCGATGCACCACAATGTTTTTGCCATGCAACACATTTTCGTTGCCATGCACCACAATGATTTTGCGATGCAACGCATTTTCGTTGCGATGCACCACAATGTTTTTGCGATGCAACACTTTTTCGTTGCGATGCACCACAATGTTTTTTCTTTGCAGACTTTTTCCCCCGGGGAGAGTCACTTTTCGGATAAATGTCCGGTTTTTATTTCTTCTTCAGGCCTGCCTTATATTCAATAACCGTATTGTTGCATCCCTTTATGCCCCTCCATTACTAATATATCAAATATTGATAACTAATTGATATCTTTTGCTGTAAGATTGAAAATAATTGTTTATGTTTGTGGAGCGAATAGGAAAAAGAGGGAAGAAGCCATCATGACGATTCATTCGAAATGATAAATCCCGTTGTACGACAAACCGATACAATGGGAGTCCTGACCTACAATCTGCACTCCTATTCAGGTGAAACGTTCTGGAAAGAGAATTGTACGGAAGTGTATAGGCTTGAAGAAAATAACGAGTGGAAACTCATCCACAGCCATTGGTCGTTGACTAATCCTTCCATTGATTAAATTACCCTGTCATACCTCTTAGATTGCTTATGGAAGAAATATTGACATTCGCTGACCGGCAAGCCTTTCGGGAATGGCTTGGCAAACATGGGACAGAGAGCGATGGCGTATGGCTACTCTTTGGCAAAAAAAGAAAATTTGTCACACTCTCTGCTGGCGATGCACTGGAAGAGGCGCTTTGTCACGGATGGATAGACGGACAAATGCAATTTCTTGACGATAATACGTATAAAAAGTATTTTGCGCGCCGTATGCCTAAAAGCAAATGGTCTGTTAAAAACAAAAAGCTGGCGCAAACTCTTATGGAAAAAGGGTTAATGACACAACAGGGTTTAGAAGCTGTAGAACGCGCCAGAAAAAACGGTTCATGGGATAATGCTAAACGTATTCTTATTGACGATGAACAAATACGGATGTTTAAGGAGACCATTCAGCCGTATGAGCCTGCTTATACCAATTTGCTGGCAATGTCGCATTCGGTACAGCGTACATATACCGGATTTTATCTTGATGCCAAATCGGATAAAGCCCGTCAAGCCAGGCTAGAGAGAATCATTGACAGACTTAACAGGAATTTGAAACCAATGTGACATAGGATAAAATCTAAAGTCAAGAATCAAGAGTCGAAAGAGAACTACGGTTGAAAGTGTAAAGTGTAAAGCTGAGAACCAAGAATCAAGAAGAAATCTGTTGGCAATGCTGCTGGTTCTTCCCGTATCTTCTTTAACTTCCTGTTGTTTTATCAGTTATTCAGTTATTTGATTCTGTCTACCACCTACTATCTACGGGTTGATGTTATCTCCCGGTTCTCATTGTCAACTAAATCCTCCAATGCACACCTCTTTATGATATTCGTCTAAAATAACTACCTTTGCTGCCTGTTTGACCGGGTTCTGAAAAGTCATAACAATAAAGGCAAAAGGTCATTTAGCTCAAGATTAGATCTGATTCTTCACTCTTCTATACATTACAAAATCTACTATGGTAAGAAATAGCTTTTTAGTTGCAGCCGCGCTGTTGTTCATGGGGTTCCCGATGCTGGCGTTCGGGCAAAAGTTTGCATACGAGGTTGATTTTAATCATTTCCTTGACAACCGTGAATATACCAGTAATTATGAGATGTCCCAGACGATGCTTGGGGCGCGCCTGAATGCTATGGCAGGTGCTTCGCTGGATACTACGCAGGGATTTATGGGTGGCGTAAATTACTTGTATGAGTACGGAGACCGGATTAATGGCAATACACCGACTGTCGATCTCTTTTATTATTATCAAACCCCGAAGTTTTCGTTCATAGTCGGATCTTTCCCACGACGGGGATTGCTGCATTATCCTTTGGCTTTGCTTACGGATACCCTGGATAACTACCGGCCAAATATTCAGGGAGCTTATCTTGAAAAGCGGTGGAAATGGGGCTATGAGAATTTCTGGATTGATTGGACAAGCCGCCAGCGGCCTAATGTTCGTGAAACTTTTCTGGCAGGTCTTTCCGGCGAATTAAGATATAATCTGCTGTTTTTGGATCACTATTTTTATATGTATCATGATGCTTTGTATGGTGATTATGTGCCGGGAGAGACGATCCGCGATAATGGAGCTTATGGAATGTTGCTGGGTATTAATCTTGCACCATTGACGCATTGGAATACGCTTTCGTTCAGGGTCGGGAGCCTGGGCAGTTACAACAGGGAACGCCCTTTCGTTGGGGCAGCCGGAGCTATTGATTTCCATTTTGGCTTTTTCTCGCAGTTGCATGCTTATTACCGCAAGTTTGGGATTGATGCTTCTTACTATAAAGGGCAATCGCTAAATGCTGTTTATGGCGATCATATGTATCTTTCAGGAAACTATGGGCGCATTGACTTTGCTTATTTGCCTATTAATAATCGGTTTATAACGACAAGGGTTGCTGTTTGTTTACATGATGTAGATAAGAAATGGCAAAACTCCGAGATGTTGACGCTGATTTTCCACGTCGGGCAAAGCTTCAAGAGCTATCATAACTGGCCAACTCCTTGAATGCATCTAAAAGTTCCCGATTATGCTCAGAAAGTATCATAATCTTATCTATATTCTTAATTTAACAGAGAGTTGATGTTATTTAACGGGAATAATTTGCTTTTTGCTTGAGGAGCTCTTATTTTTGCAAAGTGATTTTTTCATAGTATTAGATTTTAAGGTTAACAGAGATTGGGGAGTCGTGAGACTGCCCTTTTTTTATTTTAAATTCTTTCCTATTTTTGCACGTGCTATTGATATTCTGTCTTGTTTCACGAACTGCTTTCTAGTCAGTTCTTTCTTCTTACTTTATTACATGCCTAAAAGGAAAAACAGTTACTATGTCGTCTGGAAAGGACGTCAAACGGGGATCTTTACGGATTGGGAGCAATGTAAAGCACAGATTATGCATTTTGAGCAGGCGCAATACAAGGGATTCCCTACGCTCGAAGAGGCTGAAAGCGCTTTTAAACAAGGATATTGGGCAACGATACATGCTCAGAATAAAGGAGTGATATCTTCTGCTGGGAAAAATAACCCATCAATCATTCGGAATAGTTTAGCTGTGGATGCTGCATGTAGCGGTAATCCCGGTAAAATGGAGTATAGGGGAGTGGATGTTGCTTCGGGAAAAGAACTTTTTCATCAGGGACCTTTTGACGAAGGGACAAATAATATCGGAGAGTTTCTGGCGATAGTACACGGATTGGCCTATCTGAAGCAGATCAACAGTGCGATGCCCCTTTATACAGACAGCATGACTGCTCTGGCATGGATACGGGCAAAGAAATGCCGGTCGAAACTGGAGCGAACAGCAAAGAATAACGTTCTTTTTGATCTGGTTGAGCGTGCAGAAATATGGCTGAAACAAAATAGCTATACTACCTCTGTTTTGAAGTGGGATTCAGCTCAATGGGGTGAAATTCCTGCTGATTTTGGTAGAAAGTAAGCGTCCTGTCATGATTTTGGAATGCCATTCTTAGGAATCCATTCGTAAGCTCCGATGTCAGGCTGATTATTCCAGAAACGATAAATTCCATTCATGTCATATTGATAAGGCGTCGTGCGGCTGATTGCAGGATCTGCTTTTCCCCGTAATACAGACAGGGAATCAGGTTCGAAATTGTAATAACCATTTTGCATGGTAGAATTGACAAAAATGTTATCCTGCGAATTTCCCCAAATCATACCCGACATGTTGGATGAACTGATAGCAGGAGACATGATGTAGCAATGGTTGAAATGAAACTTAAACTGACTTGAGGAGAGTGTGTCGGGAAGAAAGAGTTCGTTGGTTAAATATCCTGTTATGACGCAATTATTGAATATAACAGATAATGGCCAGATTGCATCTTTGTCTTTATCCATCAGCACAACAGACGGATTTCCGTCACGTTGTTTCCCGCCGTAAACGTCATTATAATAATTTGCAATTGTGTTGTGCGTTAAAGTGTAAGTGCCTCCTGCAAAATACAGGCAATATGATTTGCAGTTTGAGATTTCACAATTATACATGTTCAGGTTAGCGTTTTTTGCCGCTATACCGCATGAATCAAAATTCTGAATGCTGGAGTTTTCAATGTTCACAATAGGTTGATGCTGGTTATTTCCGTTCGGAATATTAACGCCTATCTTCCCGTCAATGAGAATAACATGGTTGAGCAAATAGGTGCTTTGCGCCCCTGATAACTGAACGCCTCCCCATTGTCCTGATAAATAAGCATAGGGCACACCTGGAAATAACCAGTCGATGCGATCACCCTGCATGGTAATTTGTTGATTGGCTCCTAGTCCGCCGTCCGCTATCAGGTTACCATTGACTTGCAGTGATGCGTTCTGATGGAAGTAAAATTTGGCGCCTGGCTGTATGGTTAATGTTTTTCCACTGTCGATAGCCAGATAATTGTAGATAAGATATGGCTTTGCGTTCGTTAGCGTTGTGTCGTTATGAATCGTTTTGGAACGGAAAATAGTGACATCCTGTCCGTATGCCAATAGTTTTACGATCTGCCTGTTTGTATTTGTTTCGAATAAAACCGAATCTTCAATCAATACAGGATTGTTTTGTTGTTGCGGATTGACGGTGACGGAGACAAAAACATAAATGCTGTCGTGGGCTTTAATTTCTATGTTTTGAAGTTCGTTGTCCGTCAGATTGGTTCCATCAACATTGATGTGAAACCCGCTTGCCGTTCCGTTAACCAGTTGAATTGATTTGATCGTTACCGGGTTGCCGCTGCGGTTGTATACCATGAAGTCTTGGGTTGTCGACCCTATGGTAGAAAATACCGTATCGAAGGAAAGTGTGTCGCATGAGAAGGCCAGCTTTCCATCTGAGCCAAATGCAATTTTAGATTCTGTGCAATTCGTCAATAAAAGGGCAAACAGGACGATAAACAGTGTAACAATAGATCGCATTAAAGATTTGAAATCATGTAATTGGATGGTTATAAAATAAATCTTTCAATAAGGCTATGGCAATGATGCTGAAATATATCTGTTTTGCTATTTGTTGATTAAAAATACGGTGGGCTTTTTCTGAATATCAGGTAACGCTTTTCTCCATGCAGCTACGCTTTTCGTGAGAATTGATTCCGTCGGTATGGAAATATCTACTGCAACACACAAATGAGTTGCAGGTTGTAAATGTTCCACCATTTCTTCCATCAGTTTGATGTTCCGGTAAGGAGTTTCAATGAAGATCTGTGTCTGATTTTCAGTTATTGCCCTTTTCTCCAATATCTTTAAGGCTTTGACACGTTTGTCGAAGGCAATGGGAAGATATCCGACAAAAGCAAAATTTTGTCCGTTGAATCCTGAAGCCATCAGCGCCATCAGCAAAGAAGAGGGGCCTACCAAAGGCACCACACGAATCCCTTCGAGTTGCGCCAGGCGGACAATGTCGGCTCCCGGATCGGCAACTGCAGGACATCCCGCTTCGGACAGCACTCCCACATCATGACCCTCTTTCAAAGGTTGCAAAAGGGCAGGTAACTCCTTCTCCTGAGTTTGTTCATTAAGAATCAAAAAGGTAAGCGCATCAATGTCGATTTTTGAATTGACTTTTTTCAAAAAACGCCGTGCCGTCCGTACATCTTCGACAATGAAATGGGTCAGACGATTGATAATTTCCAGGTTATAATCAGGAAGAACAACGCGTAAATCGACATCACCGAGTGTTGTCGGAAGCATGTAAAGAGTACCTTTCATACGTTGATTTTATTTTTACACTAAAGATGTATGAACCTCGCCAAAACAATCATTTGCTTGAACATGAGTTATTTTATGGCTTGTTTCTTATGTTTATCCGACTGATCCTTCAAGTGATATTTGTAATAATTTTTGGGCTTCAATTGCAAATTCCATCGGAAGTTTATTGAGAACATCTTTTGCATATCCGTTGACAATAAGTCCGATAGCCTCTTCGGTGGAGATTCCCCGCTGATTGCAATAAAAGATTTGATCCTCGCCTATTTTTGATGTGGTAGCTTCGTGTTCAATTTGTGCCGTGTCATTGCTTACCTCCTGGTAAGGGAAAGTGTGCGCTCCGCAAGTGCTGCTTAACAGCAAGCTGTCACATTGGGAATAATTCCGGGCATTCTCTGCCCGTTGCGAAACTTTCACCAACCCGCGATAGCTATTCTGACTTTTACCTGCGGAGATCCCTTTGGAAATAATATGGCTCCGGGTGTTTTTTCCAATGTGAATCATTTTTGTGCCGGTGTCGGCTTGTTGATAATTGTTGGTTACGGCTACAGAATAAAATTCACCTGCAGAGTTATCGCCGGCAAGAATGCAACTCGGATATTTCCATGTGATGGCAGAGCCGGTTTCTACCTGAGTCCATGAAAGCTTGGAAGATTCTCCTTTGCATAATCCTCTTTTTGTTACAAAGTTATAGATTCCTCCTTTGCCATCTTTATCGCCCGGATACCAGTTTTGTACGGTTGAATATTTCACTTCACCCCGGTCATGGATATAAATTTCGACGATGGCAGCATGTAACTGGTTCTCATCACGCATGGGGGCTGTGCATCCTTCCAGGTAGGAAACGTAGCTGTCGCTGTCGGCCACAATTAAGGTGCGTTCAAATTGACCTGTATTGGCTGCATTGATGCGGAAATAGGTAGATAATTCCATCGGACAACGAACGCCTTTGGGAATATATACAAATGAACCGTCTGTGAAAACGGCAGAATTCAAAGCAGCGAAAAAGTTGTCACGGTAAGAAACAACAGAACCCAAATATTTTTTGACTAAATCCGGGTAATCTTTTACAGCTTCGCTAATGGAACAAAAGATAATGCCCAACTCTGCCAGACTTTCCCTGTATGTGGTCTTTACAGATACACTATCCATGACAGCATCCACTGCAACACCCGCCAGTTGTTTCTGTTCATGCAGGGGAATGCCTAATTTGTCAAACGTTTTTAGCAATTCCGGATCTACTTCCTCGAGCGATTTCGGGGAGGTCTTTTTAGGTGCTGAAAAATAGATGATATCCTGATAATCAATTTTGTCTATTTTAAGATGCGCCCAAGTCGGCATTTTCAATGTTAGCCAGTGGCGATAGGCATCCAGTCGGAATTTCAATAACCATTCCGGTTCTCCTTTTTTCATGGAGATAGTCTGGATGATGTCTTCGTTAAGTCCTTTCGGAATGGTGTCTGCTTCAATATTTGTTACAAAACCGTACTTGTATTCTTTGTCGGTTAATTCGTTGATATTTTGTTTACTGTCCATAATGCGTACATATTTGATATTATTCAAGATTTTGTGGGCTCTTATGTTCAAGGTTCGAACAAACATAAGTAAGTACAAAATCGGTCTCTATGTTAAAGTATAATGTAAACGATGTTTCAGTGTCTTTCACACATCCCTTCATTTCCTGTTTATCCATCTTTATATCAATAACTTGTAAATGATGTACAAAATCTACGGATGGATTGGAAATCAACTTGTACAAGGCCTCTTTTGCCGTCCACAACAACAAAGGTACAACAAATCCAGGCGAATGATTTGCCAGTTTGAGTTCCGAAGGGCTTAAAAATCGTTGCTGAATTTTTGCCGCGCGTGGTGTATTTGCTTCAATGTCGATAGCCACTGCCATGTCTGGGTGTAAGATGATACAGGCGTATCCGGTTGTATGTGAAATACTTATCTTGAAACTGCCATCTTCTAAATACGGCTTTCCGTTTTCGTCATAAAGAATTGTATGATCAGCCCCAGTTAATTCTCGGAGCAAGGCGCGTACGGCTAATTTTTCGCATCGTCTTCCCGAATGCGAAATTGCCTGTAATTCATTAAGCCATTTTACAGGATAATTGTGCAATGAAAGGAGTTGATCTTCTGTCTCGGTGATATGCCAGATGCCGATGAGCGCCTTTTCATGTGTCCATTTCTTTTGAATAAGCATGAACTATGCGATTATGGTTTATTCCAATGAAAAGTTTCGATCATTTTCAACACGTCTTTTCGGACATATGCAAGTACTGGCGCAATGGAATCCTGGTTTGGCACATCGTTAAAGTATAATGCACCACGGACCACATGATGGACGCTGTCTGTCAACATAAATTGTAGTGGCGATGCCACGTCGCCTCTGAGATCGTATAAAATTCCATATACTTTCGCTTGCGGATTGACAAACCGTCTTTCTGTGATAGCTTCTGCCTTAATCACATGCTTATAGACAAACCTGCGGCAATCCTCCGAAATTGCCTGTAAGTTATTGTGCACTGGCTTGTAACTGATATATATACAGCCATTCAATTTTGGGTAATAGATATTTATCCAGTATTCTTCTCCTTTTGCATGTACGACACTGTCTGCTGCATAAGCGGACATGTCAAAGGAATAGGGATAAGCATTATCAAATTGACGATAGGCATGATTAGGCAAATCGATTCGAAAATAGCCGTACGGTCTGGGCGTGTAATTATGACATCCGGTAACGGTGAAGATAAGCAATAGAAATATTCCGAATAATTTTTTCATGTTTACTTGAATGCTGATGATTTATTCGTTTTTAGCAATAGAAGAAGGATCTGCAGTGATCAGACGGACTTTCAGTATTCTTCTTTTTGTCACTTCTAAGATTTCAAATGAATAAGAATGAAAAGCAATTTTTTCATGCAATTTGGGAATATCACCTTTCAATTCGAGAATCAAACCTGCCAAGCTTTCAACTCCGGAAGTGATCTCATCAAAAGGTGCAGTTTCGATCCCCGTAATCTTAAAGAAATCGGGCAATAGAATCTTGCCGTCAAAATCAAATGTCTGTTCATCAATACGGGAGAAAAGGGGTGTTTGATCATCATATTCATCGTCAATTTCGCCAACCACTTCTTCCAGGATATCTTCCAGCGTGACAATTCCTGATGTGCCCCCAAACTCATCGACAACAATAGCAATATGATTTTTGTTGGTTTGGAATTCACGCAATAAATCATCAATCATCTTGGTCTCAGGTACAAAATAAGCTGGTCTAAGCAGAATTTGCCATTTAAAATTATCATTTTTTTCCAGATGAGACAGGAGGTCTTTACTGTATAAGATTCCCCTTATGTTATCAATGTTATTGTAATAAACCGGAATTCTCGAGTATCCCAAATCGATAACCTGCTTCTTGACTTCATAGAAATTGGAATGAATATTGATAGCTGCAATATCAGGACGTGCTGTTTTTACTTCATTCGCGCTTTTACTTCCAAACCGGATAATCCCTTCCAGAATTTCTTTATCATCTTCTTTTTGCGTTGAGGTTGTGAGTTTCAAAGCATTGGATAAATCAGTCATCGATAACTTCTTTGTACTAAACGCTGTCATTTTTTTGCTTACAACCTTCCCGGAAGCCAGCAAGATGGACGAAAAAGGAGATAATAATGTTGTTAATAAAGAAATGATGCCCGACAGACGTCGTGTGATTTTTAGAGGATCTTGCCGTGCATATACCTTAGGAATTATTTCACAGAACAATAACAGAATAAAAGTTATGATGATGGTTTGTATAAGAAAACTAACCCAGGGAGATTGTGAGAAATCAAAAAGCGATGAGATGCATATACTCAGAAGAATAACAATTGCAATATTTAGCGTAGAGTTGCTGATGAGTAGCGTCGCTAAAGTTTTTTCGGGCTGTCTTTTTAATACTTCAAGTTGTTTGTCAGCGCTTTTCTTGCTTTTGCTGATCTCTTGTAAATGAGATGGACTTAACGAAAAGAATGCAATCTCGTAAGCAGACAAAAATGCTGTTGCAACCAATAATACGCATATGACAATTAAATTCATTGCCAATGTAGCTGTGAATGCATTTATCTGAAAAATCGAGAGAATATGAAAATGTAATAGCATGACTACGAAGTCCTAAAACAAAACAAGGACAGATTATTCTGTCCTTGCAAAAGTAGTAAAAATATCTTATTTTGCTATTTTGTAGCTCAATAGCATTGTGATGCAATTAAAATGGTAGGTCATCTTCCGGAGAATCAACTGGCGGAACTGAAGCCGTAGTTGACATGTCAGCCGTATTTGACGAATAAGCAGGTTGAGACTCTGATGGTGCTCCTCCGGTATCAGATCGCTTTCCCAAGAGTTGCATTGTATCAGCGTAGATCTCAGTGGTATACCGTTTGTTCCCGTCTTTGTCTTCCCACTGACGAGTCCGGATTTTGCCTTCAATATACAATTGACTACCTTTTTTGATATACTTTTCGGCTGTTTCTGCCAAGCGATTCCACATAACAATGTTATGCCATTCTGTACGATCTGGAACCTCAGTTCCGTTTGCTGTTTTGTAACCACGTTCCGTAGTGGCTAATGTGAAGTTAGCAACAGCCATATTACGATCCAAATATTTCACATCCGGATCTTTACCAACGTTTCCTACTAAAATAACTTTATTTACGGACATATGAGTAAGGTTAAGGTTTAATTGGTGTAAAGATAGTATTTATTTTTCTATATATTGCTCCTGAAAATGTTTTTTAAAAAACTTTTCTGTTAATCGAGAAACGGGATAATTATTGACTTCTTTGATAGGAACTTGGAGAAAATGATCGATGTTGTTTTGAGTTTCTTTGCTGTTTACCAAGTAAGTTATAAAGTTTGCATGAATTGTTTGATGGCTGAGTTGATGTTTGATAGGCGAAGAAATAGCATGTAATTTATATGTTGTATCATTAGTAAGATTTTTAAAAAAATCATTTTGTTCTAGTTCACTTATTGTGATTATTTCATCTGTTTCTACTAATGGCAGCTCATATAAATTGTGCCAAATATCTTTTTGAGTACGTTTTTGCAAGAAAATACTTTCATTACTGATTAGGCAGAGATAATAAAAATATCGGTCACGAGGTGGCGTTTTTGTTTTTTTTCTCGGAATTTGATTAACCGAATGATTGGCCAACGAAAGACACGAATTTTCGAATGGGCACTCTGAGCAGTTGGGGTTTTTGGGTACACATTGTAGAGCCCCAAATTCCATAATAGCCTGATTAAAATTGTCAGGATGCGTTGTGTCAAGAAGGGAATCAGCTAATTCTTTGATTTCCTGACGCGTTTTCGTGTTATCTACCGGAGAAGAAATGCCGAAATAACGGGCTAGAAAGCGAAGAACGTTACCATCAAGCACTGCATGAGGTAGTTGGAATGAGAAAGATGCAATGGCAGATGCTGTATAATCTCCAATACCAGGTAAAGCGAGAATTGCTTCAAAGGTGTCAGGAAATTTTCCTCCATGAATTTCCATGATTTTTTGTGCTGCAGCATGTAAGTTACGTGCCCTGCTGTAATAACCGAGGCCTTGCCAATATTTCAATACGTCTTCTTCTCGGGCTTCAGCTAAGCTTTTGACATCAGGAAATCGTTGTATAAATCTTAAAAAATAGTCAACGCCCTGAGCTACGCGTGTTTGTTGTAAAATGATTTCAGAAATCCAAATTATATAAGGGTCTTGGGTATTTCTCCATGGAAGATCTCTTTTATTGTTTGAATACCAGTTAATTAATGCGTTTGAAAAATGTGAGTTGTCAGAGTTTTGATTCATAAAAAGAACTACTTTTTTGTTCTAGAAAACAAAAGTCGGTTTTATTGTTCAACAAAGATACTTGAATGGTCAAAAAAAAAATCGTGTTGAATGAAAAAAAGTGGAAAAAAGATTTTGTCGTTGAAAATTAATGCAATATCTTTGCAAACCCATAGACAATTAGTTTTTACGCATTAATGTATAACCCAATTAAAAACTTTCAACGATGACAAAAGCAGAAATTGTAAATGAAATTGCGAAAGAAACCGGGATTGATAAGGTTTCTATTCTGAAAACCGTGGAGTCATTCATGGAAAATGTAAAAGTATCGTTATCCAAAGGAGATAATGTTTACCTGAGAGGATTTGGTAGCTTTATTGTGAAGCAAAGAGCTCAAAAAACAGCTCGTAACATTTCGAAGAATACTACCATTGTTATACCGGCACACAATATTCCGGCATTTAAACCGGCAAAAACTTTTTTTGAATCAGTAAAATAAATAATAACATGCCAAGCGGAAAGAAAAGAAAAAGACATAAAATGGCTACTCATAAGCGTAAAAAAAGACTTAGAAAGAATCGTCATAAAAAGAAGTAGTCGTAATTCATTTCAAGAAAATTTTACAAGAGCAAACCGGCAGCCTATATGGCAGTAGGTTTGTTCTTTGTTTATAAGTGTAGATCATAAAACAATAAACGTGTGAATAGTGAATTAATAGTTAACGTTCAACAATCTGAGATAACCATAGCCCTTCTTGAAGATAAAAATTTAGTCGAACTGAATAAAGAAGGTCGCTCGTTATCTTTTATGGTTGGCGATATTTATCTTGGCCGTGTCAAGAAACTGATGCCCGGATTAAATGCCGCCTTTGTGGATGTTGGTTATGAAAAAGAAGCTTTTCTTCACTATCAAGATTTAGGACCTCAATTCCTTTCTCAAACTGAATTCCTCAAACAAACCCTGGCCGATCGCAAACGGATCCCTTCGATGCTCAAATCTAAATCGTTTGCAGATATTCCCAAAGAAGGTTCAATATCCGATGTATTAAAGGTAGGACAGGAAATGTGGGTTCAAATTGCAAAAGAACCTATTTCAACCAAAGGACCTCGATTGTCTGCAGAACTTTCAATTGCAGGTCGTTATTTGGTACTTATTCCTTTTTCCGACAAAGTGTCGGTTTCTCAAAAAATTAAATCCAGTGAGGAACGCATCCGTCTAAAGCAACTTATTCAAAGTATTAAGCCGCGACGTTGCGGTGTAATTATACGTACTGTTGCCGAAGGTAAGCGAGTTGCTGAACTGGATAATGAATTGAAGATTCTTGTAAAACGATGGGATGAGGCAGTTGGAAAAACTCAAAAATCAAAAGGCGTTACGCCAGTCCTTGAAGAAATCGGGCGCACAATAGGAATTATCCGGGATATTTTCAATCCTGATTTTGAAAATATTCATATCAACGATGAATCTGTATATAATGAAGTGCGTGATTATGTAGAGTTGATTGCTCCTGAAAAAAAAGGAATAATGAAGCTTTACAATGGCAAACTCCCTATTTTCGATAATTTTGGAGTAACCAAGCAGATAAAAGCCTTATTTGGCAAAACCGTCACTTTCAAGCGTGGTGCTTATTTAATTATTGAGCAAACAGAAGCTATGCATGTCATCGATGTGAATAGCGGTAATCGCTCAAAAGCCAATAGTAATCAGGAAGATAATGCTTTGGAAGTGAATCTGGCTGCTGCTGAGGAAATTGTACGTCAGCTTCGTCTACGTGATTTAGGAGGTATTATTGCTATTGATTTTATTGACATGATAAAAAGCGAGCATCGTCAACAACTTTTTGATCATGTTGAAAAATTGATGGAGAAGGACCGTGCTAAGCACCATGTTCTACCTCTGAGCAAATTCGGAGTTATGCAAATTACCCGGCAACGGGTACGCCCTGCTATGTTTGTAGATACACAAGAAACTTGCCCGACTTGTTTTGGTACAGGGAAAATAAAAGCATCCATTTTATTTACTGATACCTTGGAAAGAAAGATGGATTATATGGTAAGTCAACTACATACAAAACATTTTCTTTTAAAAGTCCATCCTTATGTAGAGGCGTACCTTCGTTCCGGATTTCCTTCGCTGATCTGGAAATGGAGATGGCGTTATGGCTTGGGATTTAAGATTATTCCGGTACAGGATTATGGGTTACTTCAATATGCTTTTATTGATCAAGATGGGAATGAAGTTGATCTTAGAGAAGAAATAGAAACTCGTTTATAACCAAGTAAAAAAAAAGAGGCTGTCTCGAAACAAAAATGAGACAGCTTTTTTTGTCTAAATATTTGAAAGTGTATGGTTTTATACCGTTGAAATACAGATTTATATGTAGATTAAAAAAATATTTTAAAAATAAAATAGTGATTTGTGAATATTTGAGTAACGTTGTTTTTTGCACGAAATAGAAGATTAGAAATGATATGGGTTTTATGTGATTATTGAACGCACCACGACTGGCTCATTATACATTATAACCCTTTTTCGTAATCGGAAACTCAAAGGTATCTTAAGAAATCTGTAATCAAATTTTTTCTCTCTGTGAGAGCAGAAGATGGTTTTTCTGAAGACAATTTACTCATAGCACCAAGATAGACCTCAACGCCAACTATTACAGTTTAGCATGGGACAAAGCCTTTCAAGCCTGCATTGACAGAACAATTCAATGATTTATAAGAAAATGAGAAATTGCACTCAACTTTGTTTACCTCCGAATTTTTTAACTTTTCTAATTTCAAGTCGTTTTATTTTCTCCTCTGTCCGAATGGATGAACATTATTTCTTATTTTTTGTGTTGGGCATAAAAGGGGGATTTGTTAAATTTGTGCCTTCAAAAGCTGTAGATAACACATCACAAGAGAATAGAATAACTAATCCCCCAAAATCATGAAATTAAAATATGGAATGAATCCTTATCAGGATTACGCGGAAGTAATTGATAAGTCGAATGCATTGGAACTTAAAAATGGTAATCCGAGCGTTATTAATGTATTGGATGCATTAAACTCATGGCAATTGGTAAAAGAAACCAGTCTTACACTACAAACGGAAGCCAGTACCTCCTTTAAGCATGTTACTCCGTCGGGGGTCGCCATATCAAAGGCTTTGGATGAGAAGGAGAAGCAGGCCTACCTGATTAAACAGGAATTATCGGATTTAGCTTCCTCGTATGCCAGGGCAAGGGGAACAGACAGGCTCGCTTCTTTTGGCGATTTCATTGCTGTAAGTCATCCGGTGGATAAACAGACCGCATTGCTGATCAAATCGGAAGTCTCCGATGGAATTGTGGCTCCGGGTTATTCGAAAGAAGCTTTGGAAATTCTGAGCGCGAAGAAAAAAGGTGGTTATGTGGTTTTTCAGATTGACAGTAGTTACGAACCTGAAGAAATTGAGTCAAGGGAAGTGTTTGGTATCACCATTAAACAGAAGAGAAACAACCTCCGCGTGTCGGATGAGATGTTTTCAAACGTGGTGACATCAAACAAAGAACTGATACCGCAAATATTGACTGATTTGAAGCTGGGAATGATTACCCTCAAATATACCCAGTCAAATTCTATTTGCGTAGTGAACAACGGTCATGTCATCGGAATCGGCTCTGGACAACAATCACGGATTCTTTGTTCCAACCTGGCGTTGACTAAAGCGAATGTCTGGTACCAAAAAATGTTGTTGGATTATTCTTTCCTGAAGGAATACTCGGATCTGAAAAGAACGGATCTGGATCAGATTATCGAACAAAAAAGACAGGAAACTTTTGGCAATGAGATATTGTTGAATCAATTACCGGGCACTTGCATGCTGTCTGACGGTTTTTTCCCCCAGAAAGATAATATAGAACTGGCCCATCAGTATGGAATCAAATATATTGCCACTCCGATGGGCTCGGTCAGGGATAAAGAAATTGTGGAAACTGCCGATAAACTGGGGATAACCCTGATTAATACAGGCGTACGTTTGTTTCATCATTAAAAAATCATTTAGCACAGCAAGTGTTTGTCTTTTTATAGCATAGAAATGGTAATGACTATAACTTTTCGCTGATATACAACGAATATTATCCCAGATAGTTATATGTTATGTAAGAAACGGTCGGAAAATAATCCGGTCGTTTTTTGTTTTTTTACATATGTGACTCATCCAATCCCTTCAGGCATTACGTCTAACAAACGAAGTTCTGAAAAAAGCGAAATAACAGGCTTTCGGATGTTATGTTTTACAGGCTTGCTACGTCAAATGATCAGAACTTCAGAAAAAAGAGAGCAACCTGTTCTCAAATTCCATTTTTTATTTATTTCTGGCAAGCAATCATTTGAAATTTGTATGAAAACAAAAATTTTACTCAGAGTGCGTTACGGATGTTTAGCGTTGGTGCTGTTTATGGCAGGCGTTGGTATGGTTTCTGCTGCATCGCTTGGCGTTGTAAAAGGGAAAGTTATAGATCAGACGAAACATCCGGTGGAGTTTGCTACGGCAGCTCTGCTAAATGCAAAAACCAATAAACTGATTACAGGCAGCATAAGCAATGATAAGGGAGAATTTGAAATAGACAAAGTTCCCTTTGGTGAATATAAACTGGCCATTAGTATGATCGGATATCAAAAAGTGGAAACCGAATCGTTTTCCCTGAATTCCGGCAACCATATGGTCATTGAAAAACAAATCGTGCTAAATGAATCCACACAACAACTGGCAGAGGCTACAATCACGGCACGGCGTAAGTTCATCGAACAGAAAGCTGACAAGATGGTGATTAATCCTGAAGCCTCCATTACCACCTCTTCCGACAATGTGTTTGATATTTTGAAACAATTACCCGGTGTATCGGTGGATAACAACGATAACATTAGTTTGAAAGGGAGACAGGGTGTTATTGTAATGATTGACGACAAGCCTACCTATCTTTCAGCTGACCAGTTAGCCAACTTTTTAAAAGGAATGCAGGGTAAAGATGTGGATCGCATTGAGATCATCCAAAATCCATCTGCCCGTTATGATGCTGAGGGCAATTCGGGTATTATTAATATCAAAACCAAGCATAACAAGGCTCCAGGTTTTAATGGAAGCGTGTTTGGAGGACTTTCTATTGCTAATCAATTGGGGGAAAATGGAGGTATTGACCTGAACATGCACACTGGAAAATTTAATTTCTACGGAAACTATTCATTCTATGAATGGCGCGGATGGCATACACTGGATGTAGCACGACAATATACTACAGGAGTTAATCAGGATGGTTTTCAACAGGTTCATTCTTTTTCCCGTTATCACGGTAACTCGCATAATTTCAAAATAGGAGCCGATTATTACATTAACAAGAATCAGGTGTTCAGTGTTATGTTTCGTGGTTCGACAGGATTCAATAATTCTCCCGGTTACACAAAGGATGCTTTTCTGAATGCACATCAACAGCTCGATTCGACACTGAATACCACTCTGGCAATGGATGACCGGTGGCAAAACTATACCTACAACGCTAACTACAAATGGGACATTGATTCCACAGGACAATCGCTGACCATTGATGCCGACTACGCAAAATATTTATACAACTCCAACAATACACAAAGCAGTGATTATTATAATGCTGACGGTGTAGCCCTGAATCGTAACTTCAGTATGATCGGTTTACAGAAGAGCGTGATCAACATCTTTACATCAAAAGTGGATTATGTCTATCCTGTCAGCAAAGCAATTACCATTGAATCGGGTTTGAAAACCAGTTTTGTTTCCAATGATAATCGGACGGATTTTAATGTGGACGATCCGACAGGAATCATCTGGAACAACGGATTGCAGCAACATGACCGTTTTATATACAACGAAAACATTAATGCGGCCTATATTAGCGGAAAAGGACAGTTTGGAAAGACTTCGGCGCAGCTCGGTTTCCGGGTTGAAAATACCAACGCAAAAGGAAACTCGGAATCACTGCATGAAATTAACTGGCAACACTACACCAACCTGTTTCCATCGTTGTTTGTACAGCAATCTTTTAACCAAAATAACCAACTGGGCTTTTCATACAGCTATCGTATCGGTCGCCCCAGTTATGATATGCTGAATCCATTCTTGTGGATTCTCGATCCTTATACTTATCAACAGGGAAATCCATTCCTGAAGCCTCAGTTTACCCATGCACTTGGACTGAATTATACCTACAAAAACAGGTGGATCACCTCCTTAGGCTATAATTACACACGCGATCTGTTTACTCAGGTATTACAACAGAATGACCAAACCAATGCTGTTTATCAAACCGATCAAAACCTGAGCAAAGAAGTCGATTTCAACGCTTCCGAGACAGCACAGCTTGATTTAACCAAATGGTGGCACATGAACGGAACGGTAATCGGAATGTATGAACGTATTGTTTCGAATGTAGCTGGGGCGACCACCTTTGCACGCTGGAGCTATAGCGGTAATTTGTCGAATACCTTTAGTTTGCCGAAAGACTGGAGCATGGAACTGAACGGACAATACCAATCGACACAGTTACACGGGAATTTTATTATCCTTTCCGAATATCAGGTTAATGCAGGCATTCAAAAGCATCTGTTGGACAATAAGGCTACGCTTAAATTGACCGTGAATGATATATTCAACCATAATTATAGTACAGCGATTGTGCGATATGGGAGTATCAACATGACAGCTCTCAATCACTGGAGTGGGCGTAGGGTAAATGTCTCATTTTCTTATCAATTTGGGAAAGATAATTTCAAAACAAGGGCTAATCGTTCCACTTCTTCAAGTGAAGAAGAACAGCGGAGCGCAAAATAAAATATGCTATGCTTTTTTGTTAACACTCATATGTAGACTTTTCTTGTAAATAGACATGTGATTCATGTTTTATTATAGAACTAAACCCGGTTTGTTGTGAAACACGCCGGGTTTTTTGTGACAGCTAAATCGGACTATCCATGATATGGGTAATCATCCTGGGAATATGCTGCCATTTTTATTCATCAGGATATGGATTGACTCATTTTGTTACTTATCCGGAACATAAAGACATATACTGAAAGAGAAGTTGGTTTCTTTTTGTACTGCAGGCTTTCAAGCAACATCATATGAAGGGCGATGTGATCCACATTAAAGTAAACTGCCGGAATGACACGAATCTCAGGTTAGTAGTAAAAATATTGAATTTTTTTCGGATTTTAATCTGGTTCACTCATCCATTCAACCTATTCATTACGTCTAATAAATGAAGCTTCAGAAAAAGGGAGCACCCGGAACTCCCATTTCAATTTGTATTAATTTCTGAAACCAATCATTTGTAATTATGAAAACAACTATTTTACTCACGGTACGTTACGCTTGCGTAGCATTAGGCCTTTTTGTAGCAGCCATTGGCGTGGCTTCTGCTGCATCTCTTGGCATAGTAAAAGGAAAAGTTATAGATCAGACGAAACATCCGGTGGAGTTTGCCACGGCAGCATTGTGGAATGCTAAAACAAATAAGCTGATAAACGGTAGTGTAAGCAATAATAAGGGAGAGTTTGAAATTGACAAGGTGCCATTTGGTGAATATAAACTTACTGTAAGCATGATCGGCTATCAAAAAGTGGAAACAGAATCGTTCACGTTGGCCTCCAATAATCATGCTGTTGTGGAAAAACAAATCGTGCTGAATGAAGCTGCACAACAGCTCGCGGAAGCTACAGTCACGGCACGACGAAAATTTATCGAACAGAAAGCGGATAAAATGGTGGTTAATCCCGATGCTTCCATTACCACTTCTTCTGACAATGTATTCGATATCTTGAAAAAATTGCCCGGTGTTTCGGTTGACAACAACGATAATATCAGCCTGAAAGGGAAACAGGGTGTCATTGTGATGATTGACGACAAGCCCACCTATCTTTCTGCAGATCAATTGGCTAATTTGCTCAAGGGAATGCAGGGTAAAAACGTTGACCGGATCGAGATTATTGAAAATCCATCTGCACGTTATGATGCAGAAGGTAATTCGGGTATTATTAATATCAAAACCAAGCATAACAGTGCCCCGGGTTTCAATGGTAATGTTTTTGGGGGATTGGCCATTGGCAGTAGACTGGGAGAAAATGGCGGGATTGACCTGAACATGCACACCGGGAAGTTTAATTTCTACGGGAACTATTCATTTTATGAGTGGCGCGGATGGGAAAGCATGGATGCTGTTCGTCAGTTTATGAGTGGAGCATCTGCAGGTGGTTTTCAAAATATTCATTCCTATAGTTTATATCATGGCAATGCCCATAACTTCAAAGTCGGTGCAGATTACAATATCAATAAAAACCAGGTATTCAGTGTTATGTTTCGTGGTTCAACAGGATTTAATGATGTAAAGGGACATACAGAAAATGCGTTTTCAGATTCAAACCATCAGCTGGATTCCACGTTGTTTACCAAATTAAGCGTTAATAATCATTGGCAAAACTATACGTATAATGCCAACTACAAATGGGATATTGATACGACCGGAAAAGCCTTGACCATTGACGCCGATTATGCACAATTTTTCTATGACGCCACGAATACTCAAAACAGCAATTATGAGAATGCTGTCGGCGTAGATCTGAATCATAATTTTGGTATGGTGGGGTTTCAGAAAAGTGTGATTAATATCTTCACCTCTAAAGTAGATTATGTCTATCCTGTGAACAAAGCAATTACGATTGAATCAGGTATGAAAACAAGCTTTGTTACCAATGACGGTCGCACAGATTTTAATGTAAACGACCCGTCGGGAACCATCTGGAACAGCGGATTACAACTGCATGATCGTTTTATATACAATGAAAACATCAATGCTGCCTACATCAGTGGGAAAGGACAATTTGGAAAAACATCTGTTCAACTGGGATTACGGGTTGAAAATACCAATTCAAAAGGAAATTCGGAGTCAATGAACCGGATTGACAGGGATCATTACACAAATCTTTTCCCCTCATTGTTTGTACAACGTGCTTTTAATGACAATAATCAGTTGGGCTTTTCATACAGCTATCGTATTGGTCGCCCGAGCTACAATATGCTGAATCCGTTTTTGTGGATGCTCGATCCTTATACATACATGCAGGGAAATCCATTCCTGAAGCCTCAGTTTACTCATGCGTTAGGACTTAATTATACCTACAAAAACAGATGGATCACTTCGGTAGGCTATAATTATACGCGTGATCTCTTTACGCAGGTGTTACAGCAAAACGACCAGTCAAATGTCATTTATCAAACTGATGAGAACTTAAGCAAAGAGGTCGATTTCAACGCTTCTGAAACCGCACAGCTGGATATTACAAAATGGTGGCATTTTAATGGAACAGTAATAGGAATGTACAAACGCATTGTTTCGAATGCAGCCGGGGCAACAACTTTTTCCCGTTGGAGTTACAGCGGTAACATGTCGAACTCCATCACTTTACCTAAAGATTGGAGCATGGAGTTAAGCGGACAATACCAATCAACACAATTATGGGGAAATTTCACCTTGCTGGAACAATATCAACTTAATGTTGGAATCCAGAAACGTTTGATGAACAATAAAGCTACGTTGAAATTGTCACTGGATGACATATTTAATACCAATCATGGCACAGCTATAGCCAAATATGGAGATATCAATATGCACGTCTGGAATCATTGGGATAGCCGGAGGTTGAATATTTCATTCTCTTATCGTTTTGGAAAAGATAATTTCAAAACTAGAGCAAACAGAGCTACATCTTCAAGCGAAGAAGAAAGGCGAAGCGCAAAATAAATTTCTTATATACAGATATTTGTATGTAAAAACTGAAATGATACTTTTCATATAAACAAACATGTGACTCAAGTTTTTTTATAGTTAAGAGAATCGGTTCGTTGTGAAATGAGCCGGTTTTTTTGTTTTTGTGCAGTGTTATCTGTAGATGTAGAGAAAAATATTATTTTTGTATTTGCTATTGTATATCAGTGTTTTATGTTTTTTGACAAGTCAAATAAATAAAATCGCAACGTTTTATTTAAACTTTTGCTTGTTGCTATGGTCTAAACAAAGATTTTAAGAAGCAAGAATCAAATATCAACTATATAAAATTCGTAATGAAATATTGAATTATGAAGGCAAAAAACACCGAACAGAAAATATTGGAAGCTGCTGAAGCTGTATTTCTTGAAAAAGGGTTTAGTGCAACAAAGACTACTGAAATTGCACAGCGAGCCAGTGTGAATCATGCATTGATTCATTATTATTTTCGTACGAAGGAGAATTTGTTTGAAACCATTTTTGTGGCAAGGCTAAAGTCCATCCTTGAATCTTTTGAAGGGATTCTTTCTCTCGAAATTTCTTTTTCGGAGCGTATTGAAAAGATTATCAATGCTTATTTTGATCTTTTTATCGATAACCCTCAGATGCCTATTTTTATGCTGAATGAATTTTTTATTAATAAAGAACGGTTGGAATTTTTCAAGCATAAAATTGTTTCGTTGACGTCCCATTTGCAGGATCATTTTGAGCATGCAACTCAAAAAGCGGTAGAAGCTCGGGAAATCAGGCTAGTCAACGCCCGAGATTTACTTATCAACATTTTTTCCCTCAATTCATCTGTTTTTGTGAGTAAAACACTGAATCAATCGCTATTTGACTGGAACAATGAGGAATATGTAAATTATATTGGACAACGGAAAGATGCCATTGTCGATTTTGTTTTACATAGTATTCAGGTAGTCAAATAATTTTGTAGTTCATAAACAGAAGATTAGCACATCGAAAATTCATTTTTTGTGTGGTTTTGACACGAATTGTGAGGAATAGATGCACGTGCTAAGGAAAAATCAACTATTTTTGCATGATCAAATGGTCCTATAGTTTAATGGATAGAATGACAGATTCCGGTTCTGTTGGTCTGGGTTCGATTCCCGGTGGGACTACTTTTATTTGTCATACGATTTACTCTGTAAGAGAAGATATACCCCAAAGGATCGTGTCTTCTCTTTTTGCTTTTCCGTTAATTCTCACTTATTCTTATTTTTAATTATACCTATATGAGACAGTCTTTTTTTATGTCAAGGCTTCGTTCTTTTCTTATCCCATTCTTAATGATTACCCTGGCTGGCTGCCATTCATCAAACAAAGGGAATCATACTCCGCCGCCCCATCTTAAAGCAATGACGGTGCATTATGCTGATGCTACAGTCTATACAAGTTATGCAACGCAACTTCAGAGTGAAAATGTTGTAACCATTTATCCCCGGGCAACAGGGTATATTGAACGTTTGTATGTTGCCGAAGGAGACCATATCCATAAAGGGCAGCCGATTCTGAAGATACAGGATAATGATTATATACAAGCTCTCCGGAGTGCCAAAGCTGCTTATGAAAATGCATTGCTTGAAGTGAGAAAGATTACGCCTTTGGTGAAACAGGGCATTATTAGTCCGTATCAATTGGAAACGGATCAGAGCAATCTGGATGCTGCTAAAGCCAACTATGAAAATGCCAGAATTAACTTAGGCTATACTTTGATTACAAGTCCTGTGACAGGAGTTGTGGGCCAGATTACCTTGCGTGAAGGAAGTTTAGTGACTGCGGGCGAATCTTCTCCGATTACTACAGTTTCATCAAACGGAAATATGTTTGCGTATTTTTCTATAGATGAAAAACAAATGTTGCAATTGGTTGATACACTTAAAGGAACGTTACAGGAAAAAATCATGAGACTTCCACCGGCTGAATTAACGTTAGCTGATGGTACCTTATATTCATATAAAGGTAAAATTGCCCTGGGAAGTGGATTGATCAATTCTACTACCGGATCGTTGCTCTTGAAAGCTATTTTCCCCAATCCTCAGGAACTGTTACGTACCGGTAGTACCGGAACCATTCAGCTTCCAAAATATTATAAAAATGTACTGCTAGTTCCTCAGAAAGCTACTTTTGATATACAGGATAAAAAAATGATTTATACGGTGGATAAAGAAAATATAGCTCATGCCACAAACATTACCGTTGGAGCATCAGCAGGTGATAACTACGTGGTAAATGATGGTTTGCAAGACGGTTCTGTCATTGTGATTGATGGAATTAATCTGGTAAAAGACGGAATGAAAGTTATTCCGGTGTTGCATTAATACGTCTCATTTTAGTTTTACGTTTACATGATACAAACATTTTTACGCCGACCTGTTCTTGCAACGGTAATTTCTATCCTTATCTGTATTATTGGTATTTTAGGATACATATCGTTACCGGTTGAACAGTTTCCCAGTATTGCACCACCAATGGTTATGGTGTCTGCAACTTATCCCGGAGCGAATGCTTCAACGGTGTTGAAAAGCGTCATTGCTCCTTTGGAAGAGCAAATTAATGGAGTTGAAGGAATGACCTATATGGTTTCTTCTGCCAGTAATAACGGATCAGCTTCCATAAAAGTTTATTTTGATATTAAGACAGATCCAAATATGGCTCAGGTGGATGTACAAAACCGGGTTTCATCTGCTTTAAGTCAGTTGCCTGCTGCGGTAACACAATATGGAGTTACCACTCGAAAAATGCTTGATAATCAATTGATAATTGCAGCCCTTTATAGTGATAATCCTAAGTTTGATGAAACTTTTCTGCAAAATTATGCCCGTATCAATGTTGCGCCATTATTGGAACGGGTAGATGGTGTTGGACAGGTAAATATATTCGGATCCCGTACTTACTCAATGCGTATCTGGTTGGATCCTACCAAAATGGCAGCTTATGATTTGGAACCAAGTGATGTAATCAGTGCCATTCAGGAACAGAATGTGGAAGCTGCCCCCGGACAATTAGGGTTGAATGGAAATCAACCCTTCCAATATACATTGACCTATCAGGGAAAGTTTAATAAAGTACCCGAATATGAGAATATTGTCATTAAGGCTTTACCTGGCGGACAAATTCTCAGACTAAAGGATGTGGCTAAAATAGAGTTGGGAGCTTATGATTATTCGGTTAAAACATTAGCAAACGGGAAGCCAGGAGTTGGAATGGCAGCTTTTCAAATGGCTGGCTCTAACGCACGTGATGTGGTTAATCGTTTGAAATCTGTGTTGCAGGAAGCATCCAAATCTTTTCCTCCCGGAGTCAAATACACCATTCCAAATGATGCCAATAAGTTTCTTGTTGCATCCATCAATAAAGTAAAGCGAACTTTATTGGAAGCTTTTCTATTAGTGTTCTTTGTTGTGTTCCTGTTCTTACAGGATTTGCGTACCACATTGATTCCGGCTATTTCGTCAATAGTCGCCATTGTGGGATCTTTCTTCTTCCTGAATGCGTTCGGCTTTTCGCTTAACCTGTTCACGATGTTTGCGTTGGTGTTGGCCATTGGAATTGTAGTGGACGATGCAATTGTGGTGGTGGAGGCGGTACATGCCAAAATGGATAAAGATAAAACTTTATCAACATTTGAGGCCACTTCAAGTGCGATGAGTGAAATTTCAACGGCCATTATCTCCATTACTTTGGTTATGGCTTCCGTATTTATTCCTGTGAGCTTTTTACAAAGCACAAGTGGCGTCTTTTACAGACAGTTTGGATTAACTCTGGCGGCTGCTATTGCATTGTCCGCCTTAAATGCGTTGACCTTAAGCCCGGTATTGTGTACCCTATTAATCAAGCGTGAAAATAAAGAAGAGCGAAAAAAGAATTTTTTTACCCGTTTACATTCTAATTTCAATGTTGCTTTTGAGGCACAAACCGTAAAATATAAACGGGCATTAGGCTTTTTTACAACAACACACCGCTGGATTCCAGCTTTGATGATTGTCGTTTTTGCACTGGGGGCTTACGGTTTAATTAAAATAACACCTACAGCCTTTGTGCCTAACGAAGATCAGGGTATTATCATGGCTGATGTAACATTGCCTCCAGGAGCATCCCTTGAACGAACACAGCATGTCATTAGTCAGATTGATAGCGTGATAAAAACGATGCCAATTATAGAATCGCGTCTTGCAATTGCTGGGCAAAGCTTGTTGACCGGTGTTGCTGGAAGTTCGCATGGAATGGTCGTTTCTTCATTAAAAAACTGGGACGAACGTGGAGATACAACAGTTCAGGATGTGATAGCAGAGCTATATCGCAAAACGGCAACAATAAAAGGAGGGAAAATACTATTCTTCGCTCCGCCTCCCATTCGAGGATTTGGTTTTTCCGAAGGATTTGAAGTGCAATTGGAAGATAAAACTGGAGGAAGTATCAATAAGTTTTATCAGGTCGAACAAAAATTTCTTAAGGATTTAATGGCTCGTCCTGAAATCGATTATGCTACAACATCATTTAATGTTAATTTTCCCGAGTATCAATTTGATATTGACGTAGATAAATGTAAAATGGAAGGCGTATCCGTGAGTGATGTCTTTCAGTCACTACAGGCTTATTACGGTGGCATGTTTGTGTCCGATTTTAACTTATATACAAAGTATTGTCGCGTTATGATTCAGGCGCCTCCTCAAGATCGGACCGATTTGAATTCTTTTTCAAAAGTAATGGTTAGGAATAGTCAGGGTAGTATGGTGCCTATTACGACTCTACTAACTTTTAAACGTGTCTATCAGCCAGAAGCTCTGACGCGATACAACATGTTTACTGCGGCTACAATTTCTGGCAAGCAGAAAGCCGGTTATAGCACAGGGGATGCAATCAATGCCGTAAAGCAGGTGGCTTCTACCTTACCTACCGGTTATTCCGTAGAGTTTTCTGGTATGTCTCGTGAAGAAATTAAATCGGGAAGTCAGGCAATCTTTATCTTTTTGCTTTCATTCCTGTTTGTCTATTTTATTTTAAGTGCCCAGTATGAAAGTTATATTCTGCCTTGGTCAGTGATGCTTTCGTTGAGTATTGGTTTGTTTGGGGTATATTTCTTTGTCCATCTTTTTGGAATTACCAATAACATTTATGTACAGGTAGCACTGATCATGTTGATCGGGCTATTGGCAAAGAATGGTATTTTGATTGTAGAATTTGCCCGACAGCGGCGGGAACATGGAATGTCTATTGTTCAGGCAGCTATTGATGGTGCCGGAGCTCGTTTACGACCTATTTTGATGACATCATTTGCGTTTATTTTTGCTATGTTACCCTTGGTGATTGAAAATGGTGCGGGGAAGGCAGGAAATAATTCAATTGGGGTGGCTGCTGGAGGAGGCATGCTGATTGGAACTATGTTTGGTATTTTTGTTATACCGACTATGTTTGTGATTTTCCAAACCTTAGATGAAAAAATTAGAAAAAGAAAATGGAGACACTAAAAATACAACGAATAGCATTTCTTGTTATTTTAATGGCTTTGGTTGCCGGTTGTGCTGTCCAACCGTTTAAAACCAATTTAAGCGTGATGGCAAAAGGATTGTATCGTGACAGTACGTCAGTAGATACAACAACTATTGCCAGTATAAATTGGCATGATTTTTATGCAGATCCGCATTTGCAATATTTGATTCAGCAAGCGTTGGATAGTAATTTGAATGTTCGGTTAGCTATTAATCATTTGGCACAGGCTTCCCAATATTATAAACAAAGTGAGGCTGCCCTGTTTCCTACATTAAATTTTGGCATGGATGGCTCTTTGTCAAATATTTCTAAGTACGGGAATTCCCAACCTCCTAAAGTAGTGCCTATTTCGGATTTGAAATGGAGTCTTGCCGCTAGTTGGGAAGTTGATATCTGGGGAAAACTAAACAGCGCTAAAAAGGCACAGCTGGCTACGATGCTACAACAACAGTCAACGGTTGAAGCAACCCGTACTCAGTTGATTGCAGATGTTGCATCGGCTTATTATCAATTGGTTTTGTTGGATAAGCAGAAACAAGTGACCTTGCAGAGTATTGCCAATTATAAAAAGTATCTTTCGATGGTGCAAAGTATGATGAAATCGGCTCAGGTGAATGCAGTTGCTGTTTTACAGGCGAAAGCACAATTGGCTTCTGCATCAGCGTATTTACCTCAGATTCAGCTGTCAATTGTAACAACGGAAAATTATCTTTCGCAGTTACTTGGAAAAGCTTCATCAGCTATTTCCCGTTCGGATAGCCTTAATTTGATTTTATTTCATCCAGAACCTTTGCATATTGGTGTCCCTGTACAAATGTTACGTCGCCGTCCGGATGTATTAGCCGCTGAATATGCACTAAGAGCAGCTCATGAACAATTCAATGTCGCAACTGCAGACATGTATCCGCAACTTTCATTGACCGGTTCGTTCGGCACCGAAGCAACTGGAATTACTAATTGGTTTAATTTACCAGGATCAATTTTTTGGAGTGCTGTAGCTGGATTGACACAACCGATTTTTAATGGCCGTACTTTACGAACTCAACGGGAAGTCGCTAAGCTCCAAGAAAGCGCTGCTCTATTGACATTCAAACAGACACTTTTAAATGCAGGGGAAGAGGTTTCGAATGCTTTAGCTTCCATACGCTATTTGCAGCAACAGGCTGTCTATCAAAAGGAACAGGTTGATGCCTTGAAAAAAGCATATGAATATTCACAAGAGCTTTTAATGAACGGGTATGCTACTTATTTGGATGTGTTGAACGCTCAAAACAGTGAATTATCCACGGAGTTATCTTTGTATAATACTTATAACAGTATTATTCAGCAAAAAATTACACTGTACCGTGCCTTAGGCGGTGGTTGGTGAAAAAGAATGATAATGTGTGATATATGAAGTGTGTTTTGATTCTGGTTGGAAAGACGACTGATCGTTATTTGGTAGATGGAGTAACGAAGTATCTTGAACGGATCAATCACTATTTGAATTTTGAACCGTTGATTATTTCAGAATTGAAAAATGCTAAAAGCCTGACTTTTGAACAACAAAAGGAGCAGGAAGGAATTGCTATTTTGAAAATTTTAAGTCCATCCGATGATGTAATATTGCTTGACGAAAAAGGGCAGTCATATACGTCTGAAGAATTTGCTTCATGGATGGAGAAGAAAATGGTTGAGTCAACAAAACGTCTTGTGTTTGTTATAGGAGGTCCTTACGGATTTTCTTCCAAAGTATATGAGCGCGCCACTCAAAAATTATCCCTCTCAAAAATGACTTTCTCTCATCAGATGATCCGTTTGCTTTTTGTTGAGCAAATGTATCGTGCCATGACCATTTTAAAAGGAGAGCCTTATCATCATATCTGATCTTTTCTAAGCTGACAAAAATGCAGAGCTTCATAGTCTAACCTGACAAGATGGATGTCATTTGCCTTGTGGTAAACTTTTTGCAGACAGACAATGATTTGTCAAAAGGTATAGACAACCAGAAAGAAACGCTACTATTGTTTGTTATACGTTCTGATCTCAAACGATTTAATGGTAAGATGGTTTTTTTTATGATCTGAACATCCAACAATCAATAGTTCGTTTTTCATTGACATAGAATGTATTACCTAAAAGGGAATTCCATTTTTGAAACTACAAAAATATTGTGAGATGAAACAAAAAAACGAGAAGCCACTTGCAAACGAAACTACTGCTGATCAAAATGAAAAGCCTTTAGAACCAAATGCGGAAAAAACCATCTTTGGGACTGAAGAATCAGGTGATGAATTATTATTATCTGAAGAAGAGTCTATTGCTGATGCCAAACTTAAAGAAGAAATAGAATCGCTACAAAAAAAATATGATGACCTCAATGATGCTCATTTGCGTTTGATGGCTGAATTTGATAATTACCGTAAACGTACATTGCGGGAAAAAGCAGACATGATCAAATCCGCAGGCGAATCTGTGATTGTTAACGTACTACCATTAATTGATGATTTGGAACGGGGACTGAAAACAGCCGAAAATGCCAGTGATGTTCAAGCAATAAAAGAAGGCATGGATCTGATTTATTCCAAATTTCTGTCTTTCTTGAAACAAAATGGTGTGACTCCTATAGATACTACAAATTGTGCTTTTGATACCACATATCACGAAGCCATTACTACGATCCCTGCACCAACAGAAGCCCAAAAAGGTAAAATTATTGATTCCGTTCAAAAAGGCTATATGATGCGGGATAAGGTTATTCGTTACGCAAAAGTGATTGTTGGCGAATAATAGTGCAGTTTGAACTATCCTGCGTATATTTGTTAAAAAACCATATAGAACCATGACGAAAAGAGATTTTTATGAAGTACTGGGTGTTTCGAAAGATGCAACAGCCGAAGAGATTAAAAAGGCTTATCGCAAGCAGGCATTGAAGTTTCACCCTGATAAGAACCCAGGCGACAAAGCAGCTGAAGAAAATTTTAAAGAAGCAGCTGAAGCTTATGAGGTTTTAAGTGATCCTCAGAAACGTCAGCGATATGACCAATTTGGTCATGCTGGTGTTAGTGGAGCCGCAGGAGGAGGTTTTCAGGGTGCCGGTATGGAATTCTCTATGGATGATATTTTTAGTCGTTTCGGAGATATTTTTGGAGGGCATTTTGGAGGCTTTGGCGGATTCGGGGGTTCTGGAAGTAGCGGACAGCGTTATAATAGAGGATCCGATTTGCGTGTAAAGGTTAGACTTACTTTACAGGAAATTGCCAGTGGTGTTGAGAAAAAAATTAAGGTGAATAAGTATGTTGCTTGTTCTCATTGCGGTGGTAGTGGTGCTCAAAGCCCGACCGATGTAACAACATGCTCAACCTGTCACGGTACAGGACATGTGACGCGTGTGCAACAGACTATTTTAGGAATGATGCAAACGCAATCCGTCTGTCCGACATGTAATGGCGAAGGGAAAACCATTACGAAAAAATGTACGTATTGTAACGGCGAAGGTGTTGTCAGACAAGATGAGGTAATTAGCATTAATATTCCTGCAGGAGTAGCTGAAGGAATGCAATTATCACTTAGAGGGAAAGGCAATGCTGCGCGGCGCGGCGGTACAAACGGTGATTTGTTGATTATCGTGGAAGAGGAACCACATCCACAATTAATCAGAGATGAAAATGATTTGGTTTATAATCTTTTACTTCCGTTTACAACGGCTATTTTAGGTGGTACTGTTGAAGTCCCGACAATTGATGGAAAGGTAAAAGTGAAAATCGAACAAGGTACACAACCAGGAAAAGTTTTACGTTTACGCGGTAAAGGATTACCAGATGTAAATCGTTATGGACATGGCGATCTGTTGGTGCATTTAGGTGTGTATGTCCCCGAAAAATTGACCAAAGAAGAGCAAAAACTGATTGAAAAATTAAACGAATCGCCAAATGTAAAGCCATCAGCAACCGCATCTCATTCGTTTTTCCAAAATTTTAAACGAATGTTTGAATAAATGGGGACGATATAAACAGAAAAATTACTTTTGGCATTTACTGAAAATGGGTTATCTTTGCCATCCTTATTGAATTGAATTTGTGGCCGTTTTTGTGTTTTAACGGTCAGTGATTTTTAATTCAATACAGACCGAATATAATAAAAAGTTCAACATAATGAATGATTTTCGAAAATTTGCAACGAAGCATTTGGGAATGAATGGTCTTGCTTTAGATCAATATACATCATTCTCAGATAGCTATATCTCTCCTTCCATTTTGGAAGAAAGACAATTGAATGTAACACAAATGGATGTATTTTCCAGATTGATGATGGATCGCATTATTTTTCTTGGATTGCCCATTGACGATTATGTAGCTAATGTAATACAAGCCCAGCTTCTTTATCTTGATTCTTCTGACCCAGGCAAAGATATTGCTATTTACCTGAATACGCCCGGAGGCTCAGTATATGCAGGGTTGGGCATTTATGACACGATGCAGTTTATAAGCAGTAAAGTAGCTACAATTTGTACAGGAATGGCTGCATCTATGGGAGCTGTTTTGTTGGTAGCCGGAAGTAAAGGAAAACGTTCTGCTTTGAAGCATTCGCGGATCATGATTCATCAACCTATGGGCGGAGCGCAAGGACAAGCTTCTGACATTGAGATTACTGCTCGTGAAATTCAAAAATTAAAAACTGAATTATATACCATTATTGCCGATCATAGCGGAAATCCGTATGAACGAATTGAAAAGGATTCTGATCGTGATTATTGGATGACAGCTGCTGAAGCAAAAGAATATGGTATGATTGATGAGGTTTTGGTGCGCGAGCAAAAGCTTTAATGTGATATTAATATGGCAAAAAGAATTGTTCACGATCGATTTTGTTCTATGTGCGGACGACCTGAATCGGAAGTAGGATCGTTGATTACAGGATTGGAAGGCGCTATTTGTACACAGTGTGTCGAAATGGCTCACGATCTTGTGCTCGAATTTTCCAAGAAACCCTCATCAGATTTGAAATTTCAAAATGATTCATTACCTAAACCTAAGGAAATCAAATCATTTCTTGATCAGTATGTAATCGGTCAGGATGAAGCAAAGAAATTTCTTTCGGTGGCCGTATATAATCATTACAAAAGATTGATGCAACGAGATCTGGGAGATGATGTGGAAATTGAAAAATCAAACATCATTATGGTTGGTCCAACCGGGACAGGAAAAACACTGTTGGCGCGAACTATTGCCAGACAGTTACATGTTCCTTTTACTATCGTGGATGCGACAGTCTTTACTGAGGCTGGTTATGTTGGAGAAGATATTGAAAGTATCCTGACCCGACTGCTACAGGTGGCCGATTACGATGTGAAAGCTGCTGAACGTGGTATTGTGTTTATTGATGAAATTGACAAGATAGCTCGTAAAGGGGATAATCCATCAATTACACGGGATGTTAGCGGAGAAGGTGTTCAACAGGGATTATTGAAACTTTTGGAAGGGTCTATCGTCAATGTTCCTCCCCAAGGTGGCCGAAAGCATCCCGAACAACGGATGATTGCTGTTAACACGCAGCATATTTTATTTATGGTTGGAGGTGCTTTTGACGGTATTGAAAAAAAAATAGCCCAACGTCTTAATACTCACGTGGTAGGGTATAGTTCTACCCGTGATATGCAGACCATCGACCGTTCGAATTTATTACAGTACATTACGCCTCAGGATTTGAAATCATTTGGATTAATTCCTGAAATTATAGGACGATTGCCAGTATTGACTTATTTGGATTCGTTAAATAGGGATTCATTGCGGCAAATTTTGACTGAGCCCAAAAATTCGATTATTAAACAGTACAAAAAGCTCTTTGAGATGGATCATGTCAATCTTCAGTTTGAGGATGAGGTATTGGATTACATTGTTGATAAAGCTATTGAATTCAAGCTGGGTGCTAGAGGCCTTCGTTCCATTGTGGAAACGGTGATGATGGATGCTATGTTCGAAATTCCATCTACCCGCAAGAAAGAATTGCACATTACCTTGATGTATGCAAAAGAAAAAATGGAGCGTCTGAAAATTTTGTCTGCTTAGTTTGATTTTAAATGCAATATATAGGTTTTTTCTGATACAAAACGCGGAATAGTTCTTTTGTGAGTGCTATTTCGCGTTTTTTCATGCTATCATCAGTTGTGTGAGATTTCATAACATAAAGAGAATGTGTGATTTGTGTTTTTTTTATGGAGCAAATTCTATATATTTGAATGAATTACTGATTTTTTGCTTCAAAAATTAGGTTGTTTGCAAAACTTGTTTATAAATTTGTTTTGGGAAACCTGTAGACAAAAAAAATCTTGTAAAGTTGACATATAACATGCATTGCAAGGCATCAATTAAGAATAATACAAACATACACATGATGAAAATTACTTATTTTATTGTCTGCTTTCACCATGTATCGTAGTTTTATTTTCTAATTTAATTGCATGAAAACAAATCATTTGACTGTTTATTTTTTATGGTAAAAGAGCATTCCGAATTGACGGAGCAACTTAAAAAGTACTTTGGATTTGATACGTTCAAGGGGAATCAGGAAACGATCATACAAAATTTATTGGCCGGGAAAGATACTTTTGTGTTAATGCCAACAGGAGGTGGAAAGTCGTTATGTTATCAGTTACCGGCTTTAATTATGCCCGGCACTGCAATTATTATTTCTCCTTTGATTGCTTTGATGAAAAATCAGGTTGATGTCATTAGGAGTGTAAGTGCAGAAGACGGGATTGCTCATTTCCTAAATTCATCGTTAACGCGAGCTTCTATTGATGCCGTCAAAGAAGATATTCTGTCTGGTAAGACAAAAATGTTGTATGTCGCCCCTGAATCCTTGACGAAGGATGAGAACATTGAGTTTTTGGGTCAATTGAAAATCTCTTTTTATGCCGTCGATGAAGCGCACTGTATTTCGGAATGGGGTCATGATTTTCGCCCTGAATATCGCAGGATTCGTTCTATTGTCAATGAAATTGGGGTTGCACCTATTATTGCTTTGACAGCTAGTGCTACTCCAAAGGTGGAACATGATATTCTGAAAAATTTGGGTATGTTGGATGCCAACTTGTTTAAATCATCCTTCAATCGCTCCAATCTTTATTATGAAGTAAGGCCAAAAACATCTGAGGTCGATAAAGAAATTATTAAATTCATACGTACTCAACCCAAAAAAGCTGGGATTATTTATTGCCTAAGCCGGAAAAAAGTAGAAGAGTTAGCAGAGACTTTACAGGTGAATGGGATAGCTGCATTACCTTACCATGCAGGTTTGGATAGTACAGTGAGAGCAGAAAACCAGGATAAATTTTTAATGGACAAGGCCCAGGTAATTGTTGCAACAATTGCATTTGGAATGGGAATTGACAAATCAGATGTTCGTTTTGTGATACATTACGAAATTCCTAAAAGTCTGGAAGGATATTATCAGGAAACCGGACGTGCCGGGCGTGATGGAGGTGAAGGTGTTTGTATTGCATTTTATTCAATCAAGGATTTACAGAAATTAGAAAAATTCATGCAGGGAAAGCCGGTAGCAGAGCAGGAAATTGGCCGTCAATTATTGCTTGAAACCCAAGCTTATGCTGAAACTTCAGTGTGTAGAAGAAAAGTATTATTACATTATTTTGGAGAAGAATATATGGAGGAAAATTGCGGGAGTTGTGACAACTGTTTACATCCTAAGAAACAAATTGAAGCTCAGGACTTATTGTTGTCGATTATGGAGACGATTAATTTACTAAAAGAGAAATTTAAATCGGATTATATAATCAATGTGCTTCGAGGCGTTGAAACTGAAGATATTAAATCGTATCATCATGATGAAATCGAGCAATTTGGAACTGTTCAGGATGAAGATGCGAATTTTTTGGAAGCTATTATTCGTCAAGCGATGTTAGCAGGTTTCCTAGAAAAAGACATTGAAAATTACGGATTACTCAAGATTACAGCAAAAGGCAAAAAATATATGGCTAGTCCTACTTCATTTTTAGTTGTAAAAAATGCTGATTTTGAAGAAGATGAAGAAGAAGCGCCAATGCGAGGTGCTGGGACAAGCGCTGTCGATCCTGCTTTATATTCAATGTTGATTGATCTGAGAAAGAAGCTTTCAAAGCAGTTTGGACTCCCTCCTTATGTAATATTTCAGGATCCTTCGTTGGAAGCCATGGCGACCACTTATCCTATTAATATTGACGAGCTTCAGAATGTCCCGGGTGTTGGGTCAGGTAAAGCAAAAAGATATGGAGAACCATTTGTTGCTTTAATTAAAAGGCATGTGACTGAAAATGAAATTGAACGTCCTGAAGATTTGCGTGTTCGCACAGTTGCAAACAAATCAAAACTAAAAGTAGCCATCATTCAGGCTATTGATCGGAAAGTGGCTTTAGATGATTTAGCTGAGTCAAAAGGACTTGATTTTGAAGAACTTTTGGATGAGGTGGAAGCAATAGTTTATTCGGGAACGAAAATAAATATTGATTATTTTTTGCACGAAATTATGGATGACGATCACATTAATGATATCGTTGAATATTTTCGTGAAGCCGAGTCAGATGATCTGGCTGATGCTATGAATGAATTGGGAGAAGAAGACTTCAGCGAAGAAGAAGTACGCCTTGTTCGTGTCAAATTTCTTTCTGAAATGGGAAACTGATGTGATTAAATCACATCAATCCCTTGTTCTTTCAGCAGGTTTAATCCAATATCTTTTAGTTTATATTTTTGGATTTTACCGCTGCCGGTCATTGGAAAATGATCGACAAAGAAATAATATTTCGGGATTTTGTAACGTGAAATTTTTCCACGGCAAAAATCCCGAATTTCTTCTTCTGTGAGATTAGTGCCCTCTTTGAGAATGAAAAAGGCTCCTACTTCTTCTCCGTATTTTTCGGAAGGAATGCCAACAACCTGAACATCGTGGATATTCGGTAATTGATAAAGAAATTCTTCTACCTCACGTGGGTATATATTTTCTCCTCCTCTAATAATCATGTCTTTAATGCGTCCGGTAACCCGATAATTTCCATCGGTATCTTTTACTCCTAAGTCGCCAGAATGTAGAAATCCTTTTTGATCAATAACTTCAGCCGTGGCTTCCGGGTTTTTATAATAACCTTTCATCACATTAAATCCTCTGCAGCATAATTCTCCCTGGACACCAACAGGACATTCTTTTCCGGTTTCAGGGTCAATGACCTGTACTTCTACAAACGGATAGTCTCGTCCTACCGTTGTACAACGGGTTTCAAACGAATCTGTGATACGAGTTTGAGTCATTCCCGGAGAACTTTCGGTCAGTCCATAAACACTGGTAATGGTCATATGCATCTGTTCTGAGACCCGTTTCATAAGTTCAATAGGGCAAAGCGAACCTGCCATGATGCCTGTCCTTAATGAAGTCAGATCGAAAAGGTCGAACATAGGATGATTCAGTTCTGCAATAAACATTGTCGGAACACCATACACTGCAGTGCAACGCTCTTTATGAATTGATGCCAGAACTACTAATGGATCAAACCGTTCTACCATAACTTGCGTGCTTCCATGTGTGAGACAGTTCATTCCTGCTAAAACGATACCAAAGCAATGAAAGAGAGGCACACAAATGCATAGTTTGTCGGTTTCGGTAAAAGCCATGTTTTCGCCGGTTATATAACCGTCATTTACAATATTATAGTGAGTCAACATTACTCCTTTAGGGAATCCTGTGGTTCCTGAAGTATATTGCATATTCGTGACATCGTGGCAGTTGACTGCCTTTTTTGCTTCCAGTAAAGGTTGATCATCCTGGGTTTTACCAAGCAACAACAATTCGGCTGTTGAATACATTCCCCTGAATTTTTCTTGACCGATATACACTACGTTTTGTAGTTTTGGGAAACGCTCATTGACCAGATATCCGCGTTGACAGCTTTTCAATTCGGGTATCAGCCCGTAAATCATCTCAATATAATCTGTGTCAAATGTCCCATTGGTTAGGAAAAGCGTATGCATATCGGAATTTTTAATTACGTATTCCAATTCGTGCTGCTTGTAATTGGTATTGACCGTAACAGTAATAGCTCCAATTTTTGCAGAAGCATAAAGAATCGTCATCCAATCGGGAACATTTTGTGCCCATACACCTACATGATCGCCTGTTTTAATTCCGAGTGAAATCATACTTTTGGCCAATGTATCCACACGTTCGTTAAACTGTTGCCATGTAAAACGTAAATTACGATCGGAATAGACTATACATTCTCTATCAGGAGTTTTCTCTGCCCAGTATTCAAGCCATTCTCCAATGGTTTTTTCTGATAATTGATTCATGAGTTAGAGGACATTGTTTGGATGGGGGTATAATTCATTTTTGGCCAATTGTTCTAGTAAGATAGCAATTTTATCAGTAACTGCATCAACATATTTGGCTCCTTTTTCTGCAGTAGATGCTTTAGGATTGCCGATGCCTGTATCAGACGTCGCGAGATTCCAATGTCGGGGTGTCCAACCTGTTTTTTCGTTTAGCGCAGCGATATTAAATGGAGTTTCTATCCCATCTCCGGCTTGCGACAGTGGTAATACCCATTCTGGGTGAAAATGGAGCATAACAGAAGTTTCCATTTCCCCGGCATGATCATCCTTATTTTCGAAATAAGATGATTGCGGAACGATGGCAAACCAGTCTACTACCACAATGGTAATTTTAGGAAAATCGACAGCCAAGTCCCGTATCATGTTTTTGAAAGAATTGCCGCCATGACCATTGATTAAGACCAGTTTGTCGAAATGTTGTCGATTCATCGATGCAATAATATCCGAAAGAATTGCTTTTTGGGTTTCATATCTGGCATGAATACACAACGGTTGTCCTGTTTGCCCCGGATTTTGGGAACCAAAAGGCACAGGTGGTAATATGATAGCTGTCACACCTTTGTTTACAATTTTTTGTGCGGCTTCCACAGCTATGTCATTGCTGAGGATAGTATCTGTCCCGTAAGGTAAATGCAAGTTATGAGGCTCAGTTGCACCCCAAGGTAACAAAAGAAGGTCAATCTTTTTATCCCGTATGGTTTGTAACGATAGTATGTTTAGTGTGGTTGTAGGCATTATTTATTTGTTTTCTCAGGTTCTCATGCGGGGGTATAAAGTACTGCCAATACTTTGGCTGGTTCGTCAACAGCAGATACAATCAGGTGAGAGACAATTGAATCGTAATAAATGCTGTCGCCAACCTGAAGATTATAAACATTTTGTGCATAACGTACTGTAATTTTTCCCGAAATCACATATACAAATTCTTCTCCTTCATGGGATGAGGAACTTAACGTTTGTTCTTCTGCCGGTAGCACATCAATCAGAAACGGTTCGAGGTGACGATCAGCCTTTCCTCCTGCTAGTGAATAAAATTTCAAATGGGCTTGGCTAGGTGTATTTTGTGTAGAGAAACTAATAGTCGGTTTAGCTTCTTGCTTACTAACAATAATAGGTTCATTGCTGGTCGTATCATCTAAAAAGGTTCCCAACCGTACTCCTAAGGCCCTTGCAATCTTTAGCAATACATATAGTGATGCGATTGTACTATTATTTTCGATGGCTTCAACTTGTTCAACGGATAAACCGGAACGTTCTGCTAATGTCTCTTTTGTGAGTTGTTTACTTTCTCGGATGGTAGTGATCTTGGATCCAATAGAAGTTTCGTTTGTCATGCGTGTTAAAATGAATAGTAGAATGCTTATAAAACTATACTCTTTAGCGGTTTAAAAATGATGCTTTTACTTGCCAAAACAATCATTTTTATAAGAAAAACAAAGGTACAAAATGATTTTTATAACAAAAACAGAAATGTTTTACGTAACAGCCTTATATACATTGCCCGGTAGTACTCGTATAATTCCTTTGAATTCCATTTCAAGCAACATGGAAAACAGTTTCTCCACAGGCCATTGAGTTTGGACTGTAAGTTGATTGATTTGTAATCCTTCGCTTTTGCGCAAAAGCGTCAGTATTGTCTGTTCATCTTGGTTTAAATCGCTAAAAAGCGTTTGCTGAGTTGAAACGTTATCTTTTGATTCCCAATTCATAGCATTGAGTAAATCGGTAGATGATCCAATTAGCATGGCTTTATTTTCTTTGATCAGGTTGTTGCAGCCTTCAGAACGAATATCACCAATACGACCAGGAAGAGCGAATACATCACGGTTGTAGCTATTGGCCGCTTCGGCGGTTAATAACGCTCCGCCCCGTGCTGCTGATTCTACAATGATAATTGCATCGGACAATCCTGCTATAATGCGGTTACGTTGCACGAAATTAGGTCTATCTGGATTTGTGCCTGTGGAATATTCACTCACAATACCTCCATTTTTAGCCATTTTATTGCCAATGGGAGTATGTGTTGCAGGGTAGATACGATCTAATCCATGAGCTACCACACCAATGGTGGGGATTTCGTTTTTCAAGGCTACTTTATGTGCCGTAATGTCAATTCCATACGCCAACCCACTGACAATTATAATATTGGAAAGTTTTTGTGCCAGTTCTTCAATCATAGACGTACACCAACTTTTGCCATAGTCAGTTGGCATTCGTGTGCCGACAAAAGCAATAAAATGGCCGTCATTCAAATTGATAGTGCCATCATAATAGAGCACAATAGGTGAGTCGTCACATTCTTTTAGCCGAAATGGATAGTCTTGCTCTGAAAAGATTAAAGGCCGGATATGATGTGCATGTATGTATTCAAGTTCTTTATCCGCTAAGGCTAATGCAGTGGACGCCTGGTCAGCAATGATGGTTGCCAGTATCGTACCTATACCAGGTATTTTTTCCAGAGTGGACGCTTTTTCTTTGAATACGGCTTCTGCACTTCCTAAGAAAGCAATCAGATTTTTTGCCAATATGGGACCAATCCCTTTTATCAGCGTTAATCCGATATAGTAGCGCAGGGAGGATTCGTTCATCTGGCTTTATGATTATAATAAATAGCCAACAACCACCTGCCTATGAAATAACCGGCAGTTGCCCCTATGGCGTCTGCTAATTCGTCCAGCCATTCAGCATCGCGGGTAGTGGTGAAAAACAACTGGAATAACTCCATGCTGCCTCCCCAGATCGCGGGTATTCCGATGATAAGCAAGACGGTCTTTGTCTGATGAATCACAGAAATGCCATAGGTTGAGGAATATTCCCAAAACAGCATCAGGGCAAAACCGAAATACATCATGAAATGTACCAGCTTATCTTCGTTGGGGAATGAGGGAATGCCCGCAAACGTTGAAGCTGGAGCAGCCGACAAATAAAATATGACAAGGAGTACTATGATAGTCTTCCAGTATCTTTTGAAGAATAGTAGCATAAAAAATTAGTGATTTATAGTTTTTCTCCGTAAGCGAGATCGCCAGCATCGCCTAATCCTGGAATAATGTATGAATGCTCGTTTAACGCAGGGTCAATAGCAGCTGTCCACAGGGTAATATTTGTATTCTCCATATGTGCTTGTACATAATCGATAGCTGGTTGGCTTGAAATGATGGTGGCAATATGAATATGTGCAGGAGTTCCTTTTGTTAGCAGAGCTCCAATGGCCAACTCCATAGAGCTGCCTGTAGCCAGCATCGGATCGGTAATAATCAATGTCTTTTCAGTGATGGAAGGGGATGCAATGTATTCAATGAAGATATCGAATTTCAATGCATCCTTATATTTTCGATAAGCTGATACAAAAGCATTTTCGGCATGGTCGAAATAATGTAAGAACCCGTTGTGAAAGGGGAGCCCGGCGCGTAAAATAGTTCCCAAAACAATAGATTCTCCTGAAACCGGCATGTTGATTGTTCCTAGGGGAGTTGGAATATCTTCGTTTCGATAAGCGAGAGTTTTACTGATTTCGTAAGCCATTACTTCTCCAATACGTTCAATATTATGACGGAACCGCATTCTATCGGTTTGAATGTCAACATGGCGTATTTCTTTCAAAAACTGATTCAGCAGTGAGTTTTGTTCGGATAGGTTGTGTATTGTCATAAGAGATAATTTTTGCAAAATAACAAAATAAAACGATGTCTTCCAAATGAAGAGGCGATGTTTTTCCATAGATTGTCATGCAATTTGTTTGGTTTCTGTCTCAACGTCAACATTGTGACTTGACTTCGTATGACCAACAATAAATAGGGAACTTCAAATGCCTTTGTTGGGCTTTTTTTCATTGTCATATAACAAATTAGCTGTAGTTTTGAAATGAAAACGATACTTGTTCCAGAAGATAGAAAAAAGAGTAAGCAATGGAATCTGAATTTTGTGCTTAGAAAAATATTTTTTCTAAGCATCCGATTTGAAGCGGAGCAGCAAGATTTAGTCAGAAAGCAGACTTGTGTTTAGAGTAAATACGATGTACGCATTTTTTTCTGGATTGTCATGTGGTTTATTTGATGACTCTCAAGAACAAATAAAACGAGCCTCCGGAGTTCTCCGAAGGCTCGTTTTGTTCACAATTAAACGGATATATTACATTGTGCAAATTTGACTGATGTATTGGTAGAGTTCAGGAATGAATCCGATAGCAAGAAGACCAATCGTACAGACTACCAATGCGATCGTTAGTTGACGGTTGCGCTTCATCGGCGGTATGGTTTCAATAGCTTCATCGATGAACATATATTTCACAACTCTCAAATAATTGTAAAGGGATAGCACCAGGTTGGCTCCTGCAAAACCCAGCAGGACGTAGAGTTTGCTATTCATCCCCGAAGTCAGCAGGAAGAGTTTCCCGAAAAATCCGGCTACAGGAGGCACGCCTGCCAGCGAGAAGAGAGCAACTACCATAAACAGAGCATAAAAAGGATTCGATTTATAGAGTCCCTTGAACGATTGCAGCGATTCGGAGCCAGTCGTATCGGCCATAGCACTGATTACCCCGAAAGCGGCAATGTTGCTGAGCAAATAGATCAGGATAAAATAGACAACGGAAGTCGATCCCATGACAGATGCTCCAGCCACACCTACAAGTACAAATCCCACCTGAGAAATAGATGAGAATGCAAGGAATCGTTTTGCATTTTGTTGACGCATGGCAAACAAGTTCCCTATGGTCATACTCAAAATGGACAGGATACTGATGGCATATAGCCATTCTTCTTTTAATCCACCGAAAAGATGATATAAGATGGTAAGAAATACGAATACTACCGAACCTTTACTGATAACCGAAAGAAAATTGGTGACGGCAATAGGGGAACCTTCGTAAACATCGGCAGTCCAGAGATGAAATGGTACAATTGACATTTTGAAAGCAAATCCAGCCAGGATAAAGGTGAATGCAAAAATCGTCAGCATGTCAGGATGCAAATTAGCAATCACAGAGTCAAAACTTAAATTGCCAACGGCTCCATAGAGTAATGAAATACCGAACAGCATAATACCAGTAGAAAATGCTGATGACAGAATGAGTTTCAACCCAGCTTCAGACGAACGTTTTTCGTTGAGATTGAAATTCGACATGGCAGCAATAGGAATTGTTGACATTTCAACTCCCAGGTAAAGCATTAAGATATGCCCGCTCGATAGCATGACAAACACGCCCATGATACTACTGAGCATCAGAAAATAGAATTCAAGACGATGTTCCGATTGTTTGAGCCATTGGTAAGAAGTGAGCGAAATCAACAAGATGCCCAGATTCAGGATGTTTTTTTCGAAAACAATCAGATCGGTTGTTCTGAAAAATCCTGAGAAATAACTTCCGGTAGCCATGGGTAACCAACCGGCTAAGAAGTTTACCAGCAACAGGATATTCATCGTGCCTAGAAAAGCAGTTACTTTCGTGTTGAAATCACGTAGCGACATCACTAAAAGCGCTAAAATCAAAACCGCGATGACAATCTCAAAACGAAATAATAAAACGTTATCCATTTATTTATGTGTTTACGATGTTATAATTGGGATGATAACAGGATTTGTTTTTGATCAGTGAACAAGCACTCCCGAAATCAGTTTTTGATAAATCGTGGTAGTATCCATATCGATCAACCGTACAAACAGGAATGGAGCAAGACCAATAAGTAAAATGCCAAGTACTAAAAGCACGGTGGCTGTTCTTTCACTCCATGTAGCATCTTTCAATTTCAAAAATTCTTTATTGGTGATAGATCCCCAGATGGCAAATCCAACTGCACGCAAAATGTAAACGGCTGTTACCACAATCGACGCTGCTGCTAAAATGGTGGCAACCCGATAAAATATACCGGCATGTTCCCATGATCCTACAAAAATTGTCATTTCCGAAACGAACCCGCTAAAACCAGGCAATCCGAGGGAAGTTAACCCTGAAACAATGAAAGCAGCACCAATAAAAGGAATTTGTTTCAACATCCCCCCCAGTTCATTCGCTTGTCGTGTATGTGCCCGGTCGTAAATCATGCCGATAGCAGCAAAGAAAAGTGCTGTCATAATACCGTGCGATACCATTTGCATGACTGCCCCTGTGATGGCAACCTTGGTCAGCATGGCAATACCAAGTATGATAAATCCTACGTGACTTACGGACGAATATGCGTTCATATACTTGAGATCCTTTTGCATCATAGTAGCAAAAGCTCCGTAAATAATGGCAATGGATGCCAGGATGATAAATATCCATGAAAGTTCCTGTGCAGCGCCCGGTAATAAATATGTGGCTACCCGTAAACAGCCATAACCTCCAAGTTTCATGGAAATACCGGCCAGGAACATTGAGGCAGCTGTTGGTGCCGATGAGTGTCCGTCAGGTGCCCATGTATGGAACGGGAACATGGCTGTGAAAACTCCAAATCCTGTAAACAGCAATAAATAGAGCACACGTTGGGTTGCAATAGGAATATTGAGCCTGGCTATATCCTGAATGTCCCAGGATTGCATTCCTGATTCATAGAACAACCCGATCATGCCCAGAAAAACCAGTGCAGAACCTGCCATTAGCATCAAAGCTAGTTTCATTGAACTGTATTCTTTTCGTCCGCTACCCCACATCCCGATCAACAGGAATTTTGGAATAACAGCCAGTTCGAGGAAGAAGAACATGGCAAAAAGATTCGTTGTCATGAAGAATCCGTATGCACTTAAACTCAACAGGATGAGCAGAAAGAAAAATTCTTTTACCTGTTTGTTGATCTTCCAGGAAACCAGTACTCCGGAAAGTACAACCAAAGCTGTCATTAAAATCATCACCAATGAGATGCCGTCAATACCCGATGTGAAATAAATCTTCAACGGTGCAAACCACACATAACTACTTTGAAACAAATAAGGAGCAATAGCCCCTGCCTGACGCATCTGCACATACAAGGTAGTTAGTATAATGGCTAGAATTAATTGGAGGGAACTCCCGGCTAAAGCTACACTTTTAATATGCAGCTCTTTTTTAGCCACAATCATCCCGAGTAAAGTTACAATCGGTAGAATAATTAATAATTGTACGATATCCATTGTTGATTACATAAATTGAATGAATAATAAAGCGACAAGAAGAAGCGCGCCACCCAGAAAATACATGGCATATTCCTGAACTTTCCCTGATTGCATCGGCTTGATGGTTTTTGAAGTAACCTCGGTTACAGTAGCTGTCCCATTAATTAAAATGCCATTGACTACTGTGCGGTCAAACCAAGCGGCAGGTCGCCCAACCAAATTGAAAATAATTTTTTTGGTGACAAATAAATAAATCTCGTCGATATAGAATTTGTGGTAAGCTACCTGATAAAATCCTTTGAAATAGCCAACTGCTTTTTCTGCTTTGTCGGATTCCTTATAAAAGAAGAGATAAGCGAGGATGATTCCAAGCAATCCCAGAGAAACAGGCAATACAGAGAATGCAGGATGGAAAGGCAGTATAATCGGAGCTCCTGTTGCACTTACAAATGATCCGAATGGAATGAGACCTGCAAAAGCGGCGCCAAGTACTAACACGAGGAGAGCCGTATTCATTGCCCATGTATGTTTTTCGTGATTATGATGATCACTTACCGGTTTATACCAGAAAATCCGGAAGTAAAGCCTGAACATATAGAATGCAGTCAGTCCGCTGGTGAATACTCCAATGTAATATACTAAAGGATTGCTATGAGATGCTGCTGACAAAATTGCTTCTTTACTGAAAAAACCGGAAAAAGGAGGAATACCGGAAATGGATAAACATGCCACAAGGAAAGTAATATGTGTGATAGGCAGAGCCTTCCTCAAGCCACCCATATCTTCCATTTCGTTACTATTTATAGCGTGGATGATAGCACCCGCACCTAAGAACAATAAAGCTTTAAAGAAGGCATGCGTAAAAAGGTGAAAAATTGAGGCAGTAAAGCCTTCTGTTTGTCCTTCACTCCATCCGGCAACACCCAGCGCAAACATCATATAGGCAATCTGAGAAATAGTGGAGTAGGCCAGCACCCGTTTAATATCAGTTTGTGTACACGCGATAATTGCCGCAAAAAGAGCCGTAAAAGCTCCGATATAGGCTATGATATGCAGCGCATCAGGAGCTGATATAGCGTAAATAGGGAATAAACGGGCAACCAAATAAACACCGGCAACAACCATCGTGGCTGCATGGATCAAAGCCGACACAGGTGTTGGGCCTTCCATTGCATCGGGCAGCCAGATATGTAACGGAAACATAGCCGATTTTCCGGCGCCTCCCATGAACACAAGAAGTAAAGCCCATGTCAGGGTGGATAATCCCATGAACGAAGTAGCGGTAAAGTGGGCAAGATATGGTGATCCGGCTTCAGTAAGACGTTGAATCATTACAAAGAAGTCAAGTGTTTTTGCCCCATGGCTTAATATCAAAATCCCAATTAGAAACCCTAAATCGGCAAAACGCGTTACTATAAATGCTTTCTTCGCTGCTGCGATTGCTGATGGTTTGGTAAAATAGAATCCAATCAGTAAAAAGGATGATACACCAACCAATTCCCAAAATATATACATTTGGAAAATGTTGACAGCTACAACCAACCCTATCATTGAAAAAGTAAAGAGGGAAAGATATGCATAATAACGGGCGAAATATTCCTCGCCATGCATATAGTTCAGACTGTACAGATGCACCATCGTTGACACGATGGTAATGACTAATAAGAGTGTTACGGAAATAGGATCAAGCACGATACCCAAATCGATGGAAAGATTATCTGAGAATTTTAGCCATTGAAACTGCAAAGCAATATGATGTACATATGAACCGGCTTCTGGTCCAAATCCAAAGAAATAACCTGCGGCAACATAAAAAGCCAAAATAGCCGTTGTGGCAAGTGTAAGTGTGCCAATGAGCCCAGCGATACCAGGCTTCATTCGTTTGCTGAGTAAAATAATCAGGGTAAAACTCAGCAAAGGCAACCCCACAATTAATAAGGATGATAAATCGTAACTGTTCATATTTAATACTTCATCGTTGTCGTATCTTCAATGTCAATGGTTTTGAATCGACGATACAGATTTATAATAATAGCAATCGATATTGATACTTCAGCCGCAGCTACTGTGATAATGAACATGGTGAAAAATACACCTTCCAGTTGATGCGGGAACAGATATTTGTTGAACGCTATAAAATTAATGTTGACACTGTTCAATATAAGTTCAATGGACATAAGCATCGTAATCATGTTACGACGTGAAAAAAATCCGTAAACCCCCAGAAAGAAAAGAGCAGAACTTAAAATAAGAACATGTGATAAAGGAACTTGTTCCATATTCTGTTTATTTATTTGGTTTGATTGGTATCGTTAGTTGATTTTTCCTCTTTTTTCTTCATAGCAATCACTATACTTCCAACTAATGCTGCCAGCAATAAGATGTTGATGACTTCAAATGGAAATACGTATCCAAATTGAGTATAGTTTAGCATCTGCTTTCCTATATTATGAACGGAAGGTTCAATGGCGGGCAAGTTAGATGATGTAAACAGATAATTATACACTATCCATGAAGTAAAGCCTAATCCCGCAACGGATAAAATTCCTGCACCGAGAAGCCTACTCTTAATTGGAGGTGGCAGTTTGTCTCCTGCACGTTGCGTTAGTAAAATAGAGAAAATGATTAATACTACTATACCTCCTACATAGATAATGATTTGTAACGCAGCGACAAAATCCATTCCCCATAGCAAATAGATGCCAGCAACACTAATAAGCGAAAACAACAAATAAATGGCAGCTCTGAAAATTTTGCGCGTAAAAACGGTCATTGCTCCGAAAGTGAGCACTAAAATGGCCAAAACATAAAATATTACTGTGGATGCATTCATGATTGTTGCTCTTTAACGGTCGGTTTTTCTTTTAATTTAGAACCAGGACGATTCAATTGACGAACTAACTTGCTGCGATCATAAACGCTTAATTCAAATGAATTTTTCATTTCAATGGCATCTTGTGGGCAAGCATCAATACATTGATAGCAAAAAGTACACATATCCAGGTGATAAATCCATTTGTCCAAAACACGTTTCTTTTTTCCATCTTCTGTTTCAACTTGTTTTGAAATAATCTGAATTGAATTATTGGGACATGCAATTTGGCACAATGTACAAGCTGTGCACTTATGTTCGTTGTTTTCGTCGTGCGTCAAAACAACTTCGCCATAAAATCTCTCTTTGACGCTAATTGTAGTTGTTCTGTTGTCGGGATACTCTTCGGTGATGTTCACTTTCTTGATGGTGACAAAGTAGCGAAGAGTCAATAATAACCCTTTGGCCAACGACACGAAGGCATAAACAACCTCCTTAATATAGTTGAAAAGTGCTCTCATCTTTTGTTATTAATTTATTATTCGAGTCTGAAGAAAGTTCCCGGTTTCAAACGGGTATGCTTTATTCAATCTATTTATTCATTTGCCTCATTTGATATTACAGACAAAAAATTACAGATGCCAATGTAATATGATAATTAATGCGGCAAACAGTAAGTTGACAATACTAATGGGCAACAAATATTTCCACTCCAGCTTCAACAATTGGTCAATCCGTAAGCGAGGGAATGTCCAACGGAACCACATCATAAAGAAAATGACTAGGAACATTTTTCCAAAGAACCATATCCATGTGGGAATAAAGTCCATTATATGGTTAAACGTTTGTACAATAGGATAATCAAATGGCAAGTGGAATGGCATCCAACCACCGAGGAACAGGGTAGAAGCTATAATTGCAACAACTGCCATGTTGATGTATTCATTCAAGTAGAAAATACCAAATTGCATACCGGCATATTCGGTATGATAACCTGCTGTAAGCTCTGATTCTGCTTCTGCTAAATCGAATGGTGCTCGGTTACATTCGGCTGTACTCGCTATAATGTAAACCAGAAATGCGATAATCGCAGGAATTTGTCCTTTAATGATCCACCACCCATTGGCTTGGGATGCGATGATGCCATTTGTTGACAGTGTGCCAGCAAGAGCTACGGCAGTTACAATGGATAAACCGGCCGAAAGCTCATAACTGACAATTTGAGCTCCGCTTCGCATAGCGCCAAGTAATGAGTATTTATTGTTACTTGACCATCCGGCCATCATAATTCCGATGACACCCATCGAAGAAATAGCAGTAATGAACAAGACTCCTATATTAGTATCCCACATGGTTAACCCAGGCGCCCACGATATCGGGGCTAAAGCCATCAGAGAAACACATAACGCCAATGCAGGAGCAATATTGAACATGATTTTATCCGCTCGATTTGGCGAAAAACTTTCTTTCAATAAAAGTTTGATGACATCGGCAATAACTTGAAAAAGTCCATAAGGACCAACCCGATTTGGACCCCAGCGAAGCTGCATGAACCCAGCTACTTTGCGTTCCATGTATACCATGATGATAACACAAACTAACAATACTACCAATGCAGTCACACCGGATAATATTAATTCAACAACATATGTCCACGTTGGAGACATAACACTCAGCAAAAGGGTGTGAATCCAAGCTGTAATATCTGTAAACTGAATCATTGAAATCATATGCTCTGTTTTATCGGTCAATATCAGGAATTACCAAATCGATGGTCGACATGTTTGCCATTAAGTCGGCAATTTTTAGGCCTACTGTTGTAGGGTTCACTGCGCCAAGATTTGAAAAGGAAGGCGTACGGAATTTCATACGGTAAGGTTTGTTGCTACCATCGGCAACGATATAAACTCCCAATTCGCCGCGAGCCGTCTCAACACGTTGGTAATATTCTCCTTCAGGCAGCTTGATGATCCCTTTAATTTTTGTCCGGTAGTCTCCTGTTGGAAAGTTATCCAATAATTGTTCGATGATATGAATGGATTGATTCATCTCTTCCATCCGAACGACATAACGTGCCCAGTTATCACAACCATAATCGATTACTTCTTTAAAATCCAGATTCTCATAACCATCATAAGGATGAAGTTTTCGAATATCGCAGCTTACTCCTGAGGCGCGTGCAACCGGACCTGAACAGGCTAATGAGATGGCTTGTTCTTTTGAAAGATATCCAACGCCTTGTGTCCGGTGTTGAAAAATGTAGTTGCCGGTAATCAATTGATCATATTCATGCCGGTAACCTTTGATTTTCTTGAGCAATTCCTTGACGTCCGTGACAAATGTGGATAGTACGTCGCGCATAACCCCGCCAGGTACAATGTAGTGCATTGTAAGACGGTTTCCTGTATTAGCTTCAAAAATTTCCAGAATACGTTCCCGGTCACGGAATCCTAAAAAGAAAGGTGTAACAGCCCCAATATCCATTGCACACGAACCCCACCACAATTCATGTGATGTTAAACGTTGCAATTCATCCATGATGATTCGAATGGCTTTTGCACGGGCTGGCACTTCAATACCGAGGGCATTTTCAATAGCCAAAGAGCAGGCGTGGTTATTGATGTGGGCGGACAGATAATCCATCCGGCTGGTTAGAAAAATCGATTGTTTATAAGGCATCGATTCTGTCATTTTCTCAATACCACGATGGATGTAGCCCAAATGAGGCTGAACGTTCTTTACTATTTCTCCGTCAAGAGTTGCTTCAATGCGTAATACTCCATGTGTTGCAGGGTGTTGTGGCCCAATATTGACAACGAACTCTTCCGTTCTTAGTTCGTTTGGTTTTTGGTTAGATTGATTTTCCATTGACTAATAGGCTACAAGGAAATAATTTTATCATCTTGGTAATCTTTTCGTAGTGGAAATCCATTCCATTCATCGGTAAGCATAATCCGGCGAAGGTTAGGATGACCTTTGAAACGAATGCCAAACATATCATAAATTTCATCTTCATATAGATCAGCAGCTTCCCAAAGCCCGTAAACGGAATCAATTTCAGGATTCTCTCTATCTTCCAGAATCACTTTTACCTCTAAATCATGATGATAGTAAGTGGAGGATAGGTGATAAACAACTTCAAAGTTTGGATTTCGATCGACAGCAGTCTCACAAAACAAAAAATTAAATTTTGTTTCAGTGGCTGTCTTCAACTTGGACAGCACCTCGATGACATCTTCTTTATTCACGATTAACAGTGGGAAATTGAATGTCTCTTTCACTTCCAGGTTTGGGAAGGTAACCCCGAGATAGTGTTTGAGTTCCTCTTTAGTCATTGTTGTCCTTCTTTTTTTTAGGTTTATCGATAACGTATGCTTTGGATTTTCTGATTTTTTCCTGTAGCGTCATCATGCCATGAATCAATGCCTCAGGACGCGGAGGACATCCTGGAATGTAGACATCAACTGGAATTACATTATCAACGCCACGAACAACAGCGTATGAGTTATAATAAAAAGGTCCGCCTGACACTGCACAAGCTCCCATTGCAATCACATAACGTGGTTCGGGCATTTGGTCATAAAGACGTTTAAGAACCGGAGCCATTTTGTGTGTGATGGTTCCAGCAACGATAATCAGATCACATTGGCGGGGGCTGGCACGCATTACTTCAAATCCAAAACGAGACCAGTCATATTTTGCTGAAACTGTACTCATCAGTTCGATAGCACAACAACTTGTTCCAAATGATAAAGGCCATAATGAATTGCTTCGACCCCAATTGGCAATGGCATCTACGGAAGTGAGAATAAAACTCGTTCTTCCCATGTCATCTTTATAAGCATCCCCGTCGAATTCGGGAATATATTCTTTTTTTACATCCATGAGAGTGCTTTCTTTTTATATGCATATAAAAGTCCCAAAAAGAGGAACAGCGTGAAAAGAAATATTTCAATAAAAGCAACAACGCCTAACTCACGTATAACGGTTGCCCAGGGAAATAGGAAAACAATTTCTACGTCAAATACTAAAAATAAAAGGGCAAATAAATAGTATCCGATGTGAAACTGAACCCAGGTTTCTCCTTTGGTTTCAATTCCACATTCGTACGGTTCTCCTTTTACAGGATTAGTAGATGATGTTCCAAAAATTCTGCCGATGTATACGGCAATGATAGCAAATGCTATTGCTATGAATAACAGTACGATAAGAGATGCTGGTCCCATAATTGATCCTTGTTTTTAGAGAGTGCAAAGGTAGTCAATTAAACGATTATTTACTATTAACGAACCTTCGTATTATTGAAAAAAATCTTTATATATAGATTAAGTAGTTGTAAGTTATTTAGATGCTGCTATTTTTTGACATTGAAAAAAGCCCATATTTTTTGATTATTTAATTTTATTGTTCGAAACTGCAATGTCCATGTGGCATTTTATTAAGATTCTAAACCAATCAGTTGAATGATACCGTTAATGAAAGTGAGTGGATGAACCGGATTACCTGGAACGTACAAATCAATTGGATATTGTACAAGAAATGAACGGTCTAATGCATGGCTTTCTTCAAAAATACCTCCACTGATGGCATCAACCCCAGCTAAAATAATGATTTTAGGATCAGGAACAGCTTTGTAGCAAAGTTCCAATGGTTTTGCCATGCTTTGTGTAATGGGTCCGGTGATAACAATCCCATCAGCATGTCGCGGAGAGGCGACAAATTCTATACCGAAACGTCCTATATCAAAATTGACATTGCCTACGGCGTTCAATTCCCATTCGCAACTATTGTCTCCCCCTGCTGATATTTGTCGTAATTTCAATGAATGATGAAATAATCTTCGGATTTCTTTTCGAATCTTATCAGCATCAAGAGTAATAGGTTGCTCAATTCCTTCTTCTATGATTAATTGATTGCGAGTGTTCGATGATAATTTATAATCTTTGGTAAACCGGATTTTTTCGGGGAATTGAATGGCACATTCGCCACAGAAAGTACATCTCCCTAAATCAATTGAAACGGGATTTGTTGTGATGGCACTTGTTGGGCAAAGTTCAGTCAGTGTTTCTGTATTCACACTTGCTTTACTAATAACGGGTCGTCCTCTGAAAATGCCAGCAGCTTCAGCTTTAGTAACATCGGGAATAAATTGTTTTCCTTGGTGATGGAGTATTTTTAAATTATTAAACATTGTCTTGTGTGAATTAATAGCAATATTACAGATCGTTACCGCAATATGAGAGATCAAAGCTTTTATTACAAATCGGGAAATCCGATATTTCGTTGTTACGTACAGCCAGTCCTAATGCCAACCAATTATGTAAAGATGGATCTTTTATTTTATAACATTGCAAATTGCCGGTTTTATCTGTTATGGCACAGTGACAAATTTCGCCACGCCATCCTTCTGTTAATCCAATAACAAAAGAGTCTGGCAAAGCATCTTTTTCTTCTGTTATACCTTTATCAGCATCTGGCAATAATTCAATGATTTGTCTGATATATTGAATGGATTGGAGTGCTTCTTCTTTTCGTATCTGAACGCGCGAGAAAACGTCACCATGTCGTTTTATAACCGGTTGATGGGAAATGGTAGTCCATCCTTCGGGATGTGACATGCGAATGTCTCGGGTCAATCCGCTTGCACGGGCTGCCATGCCGACCATACCGATTGTTTGAGCTGTTTCTTTATTGACAATTCCTGTCTTTTCCATTCGAGCTAATGCCGAGGGTAGATCCGAAAGCATGTCATACATTTCAATAAAATCGGGTTCAAATTTTGAAATTACTTCATGCCATCGTGTCGCTAACTCTTTGGTAAAAGTAAAATTGGTTTTATTAGGACGTATTAATCCTTTAGCAAATCGATTACCTGTCCACTCCTGAAAATAATTAATGATAGGCGTGCGTAGTCGCCCGAAAACGGAACTGCCTAATTGATAAGCCAAATCAGTACACATGGCGCTTAAATCACCGGTATGAATGGCGATTCGCTCGTGTTCTAACGCTAAGGTACGCTCAAGCTGCAATGCGGGAGAAACAGCTGTTTCGCATAAACTTTCCCAAACACGGGCAAAAGTTGAAGCATGACCAATTACTGTATCGCCGGCTATATTTTCGGCTAATGTTGCTCGTTGCAGAATTTTCTTTTTCTCCACAAACAGGGATTCAATACCGCGATGCTGGTATCCTAATTGAATTTCCAGATGCAAGATTTGTTCTCCATTACAGATAAATCGAAAATGGCCTGGTTCGATGATTCCTGCGTGAATTGGGCCTACTCCGACTTCATGGAGCTCTTCGCTTTCAATGGAATAAAACGGATAATTGGCAATTGTTTTATTCAGATCCGATCGATTGAAAGAATAACGTACTGGTTTTAGCCAAGGATGATCAGTGTATTGAATTCCAAATTGTTCATTAAGTTCCCGCTCAAAAATGTGAAAGGCGAGTTTATGAGCTGTCAGTGAAGGTAATGTTGCATTAAGTGTTACAATGGTTGATGTGACATAAATGGTGTGTTGTTTGTCATTGGCAATACAACAAATCAATTGAACCTTGTCATTATGTGGAAATCCAACATAATTAACACAATGGCACGAGTCGTCAATCATCAGTTCTTCCAGAATAACCGGAACAAAAAGTTCATAAGGCAAAGCCGGGATGGCTGAAAAGGGAATACGTTGGTAATTTTTTATGACAATTGCGTGCATTTCAGAATGTAATTGAATGAACAACCGATTGAATTAAATTGACGAATCCTTGTGGCGGACAAAATCCCAGATATACGGTTAATCCGAGCAGCAAATAATGTGATAAAGTCTCATATCCATTCCCTTTTTCTATGTTTTTAGGATTAAAACCTAATGGTGGAACGAATAATATTTTGAATACGTTTTTTCCTAATGTCCATAAAATAATGGTCAGCAATATTAATATGAGAATCAGAACAAACCATTGGTGTGCTTGTATTAACGCAAGTACCAGATAAAATTCACTTATAAACAATCCTGATGGAGGTATAGCCGCTATACCAATAAATGCCAACAACAGAAAAACTGCTCCCGGGGTATTGTATTTGAAGTAATTGCCAATGGAGAAGATTTCTTTACTCTTGAAGGTTTTGTAAAGATGTCCGACCTGCAGGAATAGAGACGATTTGACAAAAGAATGTAAAATTAATTGCAAAATAGCAGCATAATAGCCTATTCCTCCTGTGCCTATTCCTACCATAACAATTCCCATATGCTCAATGCTTGAATAGGCTAGCATTCGTTTTATATTTCTGACTTTTAGCAAATAAACAGTAGCTACGAATATGGAAAGTAACGCTGTAATGAGGATAATTGCGTTAACCCATGCGTGAATGGAAGCGTGCTCTGTGATTATGTACATGCGTAAGATTCCGACAAAACCTAAATTCATTAATACACTTGAAAAAAGAGCTGACGCCGGAGCCGGGGCTTTATCTTTGGCATCAATGCCGGCTGTGTACATGGGAACTAATCCTAATTTAGCTGTATATCCAGTAAAAATAAAGATAAAAGCTAGCTTCAACCAGAAAGGATCAAGTGATGGCGCCAGTTGTACAAGTGTGCTATATTGCATGCCCGCTTGATATTCGTTGTTCATGGCCAGACTTAAGAGCAAAATACCTATAAAAACGAATACCAAACTAATGGAGCAGACGAAAATATATTTCCATGTGGCTTCTATGGATCCGGCATTGCGCCTGTGAAAAGTTAATACTGAAGTACTTAACGTAGTAATTTCGACAAAAATCCATGTTACGGCAATATGCGATGCGGTATAGCCGGCAGTTAAAGCCATGATAAATATAACCATAGCTCCATAATACATGCCTCTGTTGGCCGGCGAATCCTGTTCTTTGTAAACGTAGTCATACCGATGCAATAAAGCAGGAATGGCAATGATAGTCAGTGTACCTGTCATTAAGATTGCCAAAGCATCTGATTTGAAATAGATTGCATCACTACAATTTTGATATATAACAAGAAAAGCTGTATAACAGACTTGTAATAATAAAAATATAATTACCAATGTCTTATTTATTAAAGCATTGCGATTGAGGAATAAAGCGCCTGCCAATAAAATGGAACCTGCCAAATAGAATAGAGTCATCGATGTACCTTTTAATCTTTTATGTTACTTAACTGAGTGACATCGCTTTCGTTAATGACGTCGCCTATTTTATTGACAAACATGCCAAGGAGAAAGATGCTGACGAAAACATCCAGTAAAATTCCCAGATTAACCAGCATGGGCATGTTGTGTCCTACCGCCAGAGATAAAATAAATACGCCGTTTTCAATCATTGCATAGCAAATGACGTGGGTAATGATCTTTCGTCGGGTACTGATAAAATACAAACCGCTAACAAGAGCTGATAATGCAGCGATGAAGTATATCTTATTCAGATTCGGCTCCTGAATATAGTTGCCTATAAAAAAGGTTACTACGATAATTGCAGTAATTACGATCAAAGAAACAAAATAGGGAACATAAGGTTCGGCTTCCCGGGTGATTTTGTTCTTCTTGATGATATATCGCATAAACAACGGAATAGCAATAGCTTTGACAACGATAGTCTCAAAAAGAATGAAAATTAAATTTATGATATTGATTTCAATTAATTCAATGAAAGCAACTCCAAACAATAAAATTCCCTGTAATGCCAATATCTTGACATAAGTCATCAATCGATTGGCAATGGCAAAATAGAGAAGCGATATAATGAAGACAATCAACAGAATATTTGTCATCTTATTATGAATTAAATTTATTCAGCAACATCAAAACTCCAAACAGAACTAATAAAGATAATGAGGATAAGATCAGTACAAATTGAGCGTTATGGGTCATCCGGTAACGTGCCATAAAGGATTCGATCAGCCCGATGCAAATGCCAAATACTACCTGAATGCCCAAAAACATGGGAATGGCGTCATATAAAGGTAAATTACCTAAAAACATATTGGCAATTAAAGCTCCGTAAATAACAAATTTGAAATTCGTTGCTTGAAAGATAAGCCCAAGATCAAAGCCACTGTTATCCAAGATCATTACCTCGTGAATCATCGTCAATTCCAGATGAGTCTTGGGGTCATCTATGGGCATGCGACTGTTTTCAATCATGGCAAGCATAAGCAGAATAAAGGTAGCAATGGCAGTTAGCGCATACGTAATGTAAGAGCCGAAATGCAATGCTTGAAAAATAGCATTGAAGGAGGTATAGCCTGTTAAGAGGCTTAACGACCCCATTAATAGAAAGAAAGCGGGTTCTGCAAGCATTGAGAATAGAGCCTCGCGGCTTGCCCCCATGCCTTCAAAACTGCTACCGGTATCTAATGCGGCAATAATATTAAAAAATTTCCCGGTGGCTAACACATAGGCAAAAAACACAAAATCACCATCAAATGAAAACAGCCCACAATGTCCTCCCAAAGGTAAAGCGGCTGCAGCCATTAGTATAGATGAAAAATAAACGGTTGGAGCAATACGAAAAATCCAACTGGATGTATGGCTGTAAACAGATCCTTTTTTCCATAATTTAAGAATATCTCTCATGGGCTGCATAATACCTGAACCTTTACGTCCCGAGCAAATGCTTTTAGTACGGACAATAATACCTGAAATAAACAGGCTTGTAACAATGATAACAATGAAGCTAATCATGATCTCTTTAAAGGATATTTAAAAAGTGAGCCAGAATATGATAAAGATATTCCAGCGAAGGAACTGCAATCAATATAATGATAAACAACAATCCATATAAAATATAGAATTGTAGGCTGCCGTTTTGTAAAAATGAAAATCGATTTAGCCAGAACCGCATTCTTTTCAATGGCATATGAATCAGATACATTTCGACCCTGTCTAATGAATGTATTGAATGAAAAGCTTCATGAGGGAAAATGCCCGAAACTTCCTTTTTGTGCTTTTGAAAGAGCAATATGGGTTCAGCTAATTTTCGGTAGGTTCTTACAAATGAGCTTGCTGTGTATTGCATCTTCGGGGTAGGAGCAATATAACCACATCCCCAGGTTTCCGCACAAGTGACGGTTTGTCTTTTCGTTAATTGATAACGGATAAACCATATAAAACCTGTTAACGCCATAAATATAAGCGATGCAATTCCTATTTGTTGTGCAATGCTAAGTAACGAAGGCGAAAAGGTAAAAGCATTTTCATGCATATTTCCTGTGAATTGTTGTACCGGTAACCACAGAGCCTTTACAAAAATACTTGGGAAAACACCTATGGCGATGATCAATGCGATAATGATATACATTGGAATTAATGCCATACGAGAACTTTCCTGAGGTTCTTGGGCGAATGTTTGGCGGGGAGATCCTAAGAAAATTGTACCGAAGGCCTTGGTGAAACACAGAATTGCTAGTCCGCCTATTAATGAAAGTCCAAAAACCGCAAAAGCAAAAATAAGGATATAAATAAATGTGCCGTGACTCCATCCGTTGATTAATCCGGAATAAATCAGAAATTCTGAGATGAATCCGTTAAACGGTGGCAGTCCGCTAATGGCCAACGATGCAATCAGAAAAAGGAAAGCGGTATGAGGCATTCGTTTAATTAATCCTCCAAATGATTCAATATTAACACTGTGAGTGGCTTGATATACATTGCCTGCACCGTAAAACAGTACTGACTTAAATAATGAATGGTTAAGCGTATGTAATAGTGCCCCTGCGAATCCAATAGCTGCCATAGGTTCATTTCCTAAGCCCAACCCTAAACAGCCGACTCCGATCCCAATCCCGATAATGCCTATATTCTCAATGCTATGGTATGCTAAAAGTGTCTTCAGATTATGTTGTACAATGGCCAGCATGACACCATAAATTCCTGTAATTATGGATATAATAAGAATGACGATACCAATCTCAATCGTGTTATTCGGCAATAATAACAACATACGCAAAATACCATAAATCCCAATTTTGATTAATACTCCTGACATCACTCCCGATACATGTGCAGGAGCAGCAGGATGTGCCTGTGGCAGCCAAGTATGAAAAGGCACAAAACCGGCTTTGAATGAAAATCCAGCAAAAAACAATAGCATTAGCCCAAATGCTTCAAGCAGTGATCCGGTTTGCCCGAAAAGTTTAATAGCGTCAAACGACCATGAGCCTGTTTCTACATATACCCATCCGAAGCCAATAGTCAGGAGTAAAATGCCAATGTGGGATTGTATTAAATAATTGATTCCGGCTTTTATGGTTTGTGATTTTTCACTTTCAAAAATCACCATGATAAATGAACTGAGCGCCATAATTTCCCAGACGAACAAAAATATCAGCATGTGTTGTACCACGCAGACAGCCAACAATCCTATATGTGACAATAAGTAACTGATCCAGTGTAATGAAAGTTGGTGTTTGCGATCTGCGTAAGCCTTCATGTAACTGTTTCCGTAAATGGAGCCTGTAAGAAAAGTAAAATTGATCAGTAGGATAAACCAGGCAGCTAAAGGATCAATAACAATAGGAATATTGCCAGTAACGATTGATCCGATCAGAATATATGAGGTTGATTGTCCGGTTAAAGCTTCTATTGCAAAGAAACCACTGAAGCAAAAAATAAAAAACTCACAGGCTATTAGTAGGGTTTGTGTCGTCCTTTTTTTTGTAAAAGGTATAAACACCAAAACAATAAAAACAACGGAAAGAATCAGTGCAACAGGATTCATGTTTAGACAGAAGTGATTAGAGCATCCATTAAAACCTTGTTGTTAAAAAAATATTTCAATGTAATGCTGAAAAGAGATTGTTTGGAAGTATTATGTCGTTTTTATATAGATGTATATTTCTGAAAATAAAACGGATATACAAATGTAATGTCTTTCTCTTTTATGGTGCAAAGGTAATGTTTTATTATTAGAAACAATAAGAGAATCTTACTTTTAATTGTTTGTTTGTGTTAAATTATAATTAAAGATATATCTGTCTTTTTGAACGGATTTCTTTACAGCGAAATAATTTAACTTGAGATTGTAAATAGAAGAAAGCTCTATGTATGAAGGAAGACGCGGGAATAGTACAAGAATTATTAATACAGACTATCCCTTTTTTTAATTAGATTGTGTTAGTTTAGATGCAAACAAAAAATCATTCAGATTTTTATTCTCAGTACTGAAGATATCTTTGTTCTCACCTTGCCAGGCTTTTTCTCCGTTATCAATATATATCACATTTTCACCTATTTCGATGACAGAGTTCATGTCGTGGGTGTTAATAATAGTAGTCATTTTATACTCTATGGTGATGTCGTGTATCAGTTTGTCTATTAATCGTGAAGTTTGGGGATCAAGGCCGGAATTGGGCTCGTCGCAGAAAAGATATAATGGATTCAATACAATGGCGCGGGCTATTGCAACCCGTTTTTGCATCCCACCACTGATTTCAGCAGGGAACAAAGAAAAAGCGGATGGATCAATATTCACCCTTTCCAAACAAAATTCGGCTCTTTTTACTTGTTCTGATTTACTCATGGAAGAAAACATTTCCAGAGGGAAAAGAACATTTTCCAAAACTGATATGGAATCGAAAAGGGCAGATCCTTGAAAAAGCATACCCACTTTTTGACGAAGGAGTTTTGTGTCGCGAGGATTCATCTCTGGCAAATTCTGTTTATTGTATAGTATTTGCCCTGAATCAATATTATGCAATCCTATGATACATTTTAATAAAACTGTTTTTCCCGAACCACTTTTTCCGATAATGAGGTTTGTTTTGCCTGGCAGGAAAGTGGCTGAAACATCTTTGAGTACATGATTTTCTTCGAAAGTTTTATTTAAGTTGACAACTTCGATCATCGAATAAGCATTAAATAGGATTTATTCCTTATATAAAATAATATCTCGTGGCTAGAGAAAATTTAAAACATCTCATAGCCACGAATAATTTTTCTTTGAGGAAATAGAATCGTCAAAGATAATAAGAAAACTGCAATGCACGTTGAATTTATGCTTTGTAAAGTGCTTCGCGGAAAATTTCACTGACAGATGGGTGAGGGAATATGTTCTTTGCCCATTGTTTTGCACTGAATCTGTTGTTGATAGCCATTGTTGCAGAAACAATGATTTCGGTTGCCATATTTCCAATAATATGAACTCCCAGAATCTCATCACTGTCTCCAAGAATTAATTTGCAAAGCCCGGCAAACCCTCCGTTTTCAATTTCAAAACGTCCTGAATATGTCATTGGAATCTTAACAATCCGGTGAGGCATCCATGCCATTTTCAAAGCTTCTTCGGTTAATCCTACTGTAGCAATTTCTGGATTGGAAAAAATACAACCCGGAATAGATTGGAAATTCATGGGATCATATATCCCTTTGATTGTATTTACAACCACGTCTGCTTCTCGGTATGCGGCATGGGCTAATTTTGAAAACCCTGTTACATCTCCGGCTGCATATACGTTTGGCTCCGAAGTTTGCATCTGATTGTTGACTCGTATGCCTTTGCGATATGCTTCTATATCAAGTACTTCTAATCCAAATCCTTCTAAATTTGGCACCCGGCCAACCGAAACTAATATTTTATCTCCGCTGACGCGCTTGATTTCTTTGTCTTGAGTAAAAATCACTTCGTTACCTTCTATCTGGGTCACCTGTGCATTTAGATAGAAAGTAATGCCTCTTTTCTCATATTCAACACGTAGAATATCGGTTAACTCTCGGTCGGTACCTTCTAATATAGTATCTTTTAATTCAACAATTGTAACCTTGGTATTCAGGCTGCTAAAGTAATCAGCAAATTCGATTCCAATATATCCGCCACCAATAATCACTAATTCATTGATCGGTGTTGTTAAATTTAATAAGTCACGATGTGTTACCACGGACGCTGATTCGATACCAGGAATTGAAGGCATAAATTCTCTGGAGCCTGTAGCAATTAATAAATTTTTAACTTCATGAATCTCATCGTTACAAGAAACATTAAGAAGCTCACCTTGCCTCCCTTTGATGGCAGCATGTCCTTCTATTACTGTAATGAAGTTGTGTCTTAATTTTGCCCGAACACCTGCTTGCATTTTATGCACGATGTGATTCTTGCGTTGAATGATTTGTTCTAAATTAAATGTTGGTTCTGCATTTACAGAAATGCCATATTTATCAGCGTGATGAATGGTTTCTATCACGTGTGCACTTTGTAAAAGAGCTTTGGTAGGGATGCAGCCTTCGTTTAAACATACACCTCCGATTTTTTTCTCTTCAAAAAGTATAACTTTTAAATCTTGTGCAGCTGCACGTTCAGCGGCTGTATAGCCTGCCGGACCTCCTCCAATAATTCCTAAATCATACATAATTTATTTACTTTAAGCGGTTTAGCTTTCAGTGTATCAACACCACATTAGTCATTAATTTGCTCTCAAATAATGTACATTCAACATTTGAGGACAAAAATACAATAAATATTTTGTTTTTGTTTCTTCTCCAAAATTTTTTATTTGTGAAATATGATAGGCTAAACATTTGCAGGCTAAAAAATTAAATGTTACCTTTGTGGTGACAGTAGCATGCCTTTGTGGTAAAATTACGTTTATTTGTGTATTTTAATGGATAACTACAAAATAGATCGCTATGAAAGTTTCTTGTAAAAAGGAAGATACATACTGGAAAGTAGTATTTAAGTCAGATGTTTTTGATGCTTCCGGAATGAGTGTAGTGGGAAATTTTAATGACTGGAACATTAAAGGAGCCAGTACGTTTTCAAAAAACTCGAAGCAACTAACCATCAAAATACCCGCAGAATTTAATGAATTATCATTCAAATTTTATGATAGTATTTATGACTGTTGGTGTGAAATTTATGATAATGGAGAGTTGTATTCAGGCTTAGAAAAATATTTCCTACGAAATGAGGTTGGAACAACGAATGTAGTAATTCCGCTGCAGGAGACAAAAGAACCTAAAAAACCATTAAAAAAAACAATTTCGGTAGATTCTGTCAAACCTAAAACAACAAGGCAGAAAAAAGTTTCCGACAATTAATTGTTGCGTTTACGCATCGAAATGTTTACTTGTTCGCACTGAATTAGTGGATTGTTTTCGTCACAATGATGAAGAGAAACGATCTTTACAAGGTTCTTTTGCCCAATGCTTATAAGCTAACAACATCTGTTGATTGTGTTGTTGGCTTTTTTTGTGGCACATGGGAAATAACTTGCGAGTATTAACAAAATTGGCGAACTTTGTCTTCGCATATTCTTTGTACATCTAATAGGAAAGTAATAAATTTTTTGCTACTAAATGAATGGGAGTAATCTCATGATTTTTATCTGTTTTTGAACTAACAAATAATTTTGGAATGAATTTTATCGAAGAACTGAAATGGAGGGGCATGATCCACGATATGATGCCAGGAGTGGAAGAGGTACTTGCAACACAAATGGGAGTAGGTTATGTAGGCATTGATCCTACAGCCGATTCGTTACATATCGGGCACCTCGTTGGCGTTATGATGTTAAAGCATTTTCAACGCTGTGGCCACAAACCACTAGCTTTGGTTGGTGGTGCAACTGGGATGATCGGCGACCCTTCAGGAAAATCACAGGAACGCAATTTGTTAAGTGAAGATACGTTACGCCATAATCAGGAGGCCATCAAACAACAATTGGCACGTTTCCTTGACTTTGATTCTGATGCCCCTAATGCAGCAGAATTGGTCAATAATTATGACTGGATGAAAGACATCTCTTTCCTTGATTTTATTCGCGATGTGGGTAAGCACATTACCGTAAATTATATGATGGCAAAAGATTCTGTCAAGAAACGACTGAATAGTGAAACCGCTGATGGAATGTCTTTCACAGAATTTACATATCAATTGGTTCAGGGATATGATTTCCTGTATCTATACCAGCATAAAAATTGTTGTTTGCAAATGGGAGGTTCTGATCAATGGGGAAATATTACGACTGGCACTGAACTGATTCGCCGGAAAGCAAGCGGTGAGGCTTTTGCTCTTACTTGCCCATTGATTACAAAAGCCGATGGCGGCAAATTTGGGAAAACCGAATCTGGAAACGTCTGGTTGGATAGGCGTTATACTTCCCCCTATAAGTTTTATCAGTTTTGGCTTAATGTGAGTGATGCTGATGCTGAAAAATATGTCAAGATATTTACTTTTCTTTCTCAGGAAGAAATTGCCGGGTTGACCAGACAGCAAGCTGAAGCTCCACATTTACGCCCTCTGCAAAAAGCATTAGCTCGCGAAATAACAATCATGGTGCATTCTGAAGCAGACTATATAGCTGCCGTTGAGGCTTCGAATATCTTGTTTGGAAACTCAACTTCCGAACAATTGAAAAAGCTTGATGAAGAAACTTTCTTGGCAGTTTTTGATGGAGTACCTCAGTTTGATGTGCCTGCGATGCTGTTGTCCGAAGGCGTCAAAGCAATTGATTTATTAGTTGAAAAGTGCCAGATTTTTCCTTCAAAAGGAGAAATGCGTAAGCTGATAACTGGTGGCGGAGTGTCTGTAAACAAAGAAAAACTCGCGGAGCCAGATCGTATTGTTACTTCGGAAGACTTACTGAGTAATCGTTACTTATTAATCCAAAAAGGCAAAAAGAATTATTATCTGATTGTTGTTAAATAGTCTAAATATCTATTATACATAAAGTAAAGGCAGTGAGATAATCCATCATCACTGCCTTTCTTATAAGTATTTGGAAACAATGTCAATCGCCACTATTAATAAGAAAATGGCAAATGCCTTTTTGAAAATTGAAGTTGGCAGTTTTACAGCAACAATCGATCCGAAAAAAGCGCCAAAAACAATACCAATAGCAATTAACCCTGCATAAAGGAAATTCAGGTGGCCGCTGTGGGCATACACAATTACACTGGGAAGCCCGACAGGTAATTGAAGTGCCGCTAATGATGTTGCAGCCGCAGCTTTTGGGTGATAACGGAAAAGCTTTACCAGTGCAGGGACAATAACAATACCTCCACCTTTGCCAAACATACCTGCCAGAATTCCTGCCATGATACCTAATAAGATAAATGCCCAGGCAGATTTGTTTCGTGGCGTATAGTCAGCAGTGGGGGCTTTTTCTGTTTCTATTGATTTCTTCTTCTTGAAATAAGAGGGAATGTCCAAATATTCGATGCTGATATAGAGGAGGAAAGCTGCGTATAATTTGGTCAGGAGGGCACTGTTGATATTGACAGCAAAATACGCGCCAAAGTAAGATCCTCCCATAAGACCCAGCGAAATCCACAGCGCATTCTTAATATCAATGTAACCTGCTTTATAAAAAGCAACTACACCTAATATGCTAACGGGTAATAACATGGCTGCTAATGAGATAGCGTTTGCATTTAGAATGGGGAATCCGAAAATGGCGATTAGGGTAGGTACCAAAACAACTCCTCCCCCGATACCGAAAAAGCCGGAAAGAATGCCTGTAATAAAACCCAACACTAACATGCCGATTTCTACAGTGGTTAAATCAATGTGCATTGTGAAAAAATTAGATGAACTTATTAAAATAACAGTGGATCAGGCTTCGTATTCTGTGGGATCAAAGCCTTCAAGAGCCTCTTTCCGTTCGATACACGTACCACATTTTCCGCAGTGTTTTTCCCGTCCGTTATAACATGAATAGGTATTGGCAAAATTAACATGAATTGATTTGCCGATTAAGGCAATCTCCCGTTTCGTCAAATCACAATATGGAGAAACAACTGAAATACCTTTTACGGTTCCTGCGTGTGCGGCTTCGGCAAAAGCGTCGATAAATGAACGACGACAATCAGGATAAATAGCGTGATCTCCAAAATGATTTCCCAAAAGAACCGTGTCAAGTTCCCTGCTCTCTGCCAGGCCAACTGCAATACTTAACATTATACCATTGCGAAACGGGACAATGGTCTGCTTCATATTCTCATCAGCATAATGGCCTTCGGGAATTGCACCTCCGGTTTGCAATAAATCACTTCTGAAGTATTGATTCATAAAATCAAGCCGAATCGTAATATGTTCGATTCCGAAATCTTTACAATTTTGTTCAGCGTAAACAATTTCCCGATCATTGTGTTTAGACCCATAATGAAAAGATACAGCAAGTTGTATTTCTTTTTGATATTGGTATAAAAGCGTAGTACTGTCCATTCCTCCCGAATAGATCAATAAGGCATTCATAAGTTTTAAATAAGATCGTTATTAACGATACAAAGATAATCTAAACATAAGAACCTGCCAAACAGGAATAGGTTACAAAGCATTTTCACGAATTAGGTATTCAGCAATCTGCACTGCGTTTAAAGCGGCTCCCTTTCGGATTTGATCACTTACAGACCAGAATGTCAAGCCTTTTTGGTTTGTTAAATCTTTGCGAATACGGCCTACATAAACAGGATCCTTTCCTGAGACAAACAAGGGCATAGGATAAATCTTTTCGTTTGGATTGTCTTCAATCACAACACCTTCCGCTTGGCTAAAGGCTTGTCGCGCGTTTTCAACTGAAATAGGAGCTTGCGTTTCAATCCAAATAGATTCGGAATGAGCCCGTAAGGAAGGAACCCGAACGCACGTAGCGCTGACTTCTGCTTGGGTATGCATAATTTTACGAGTTTCATTATACATCTTCATTTCTTCCTTGGTGTATCCATTGTCCATGAATACATCAACCTGAGGGATCATGTTAAATGCCAACTGATAAGCAAATTTTGAAACTGTCACAGGTTCTCCGTTGATAACTTGCTTGTATTGTTCCATTAATTCATTCATGGCGGCTGCCCCTGCTCCGCTGGCTGCCTGATAGGTTGATACATGAACACGCTGAATGGGAGAGATATCATTCAGAGGTTTCAATGCTACAACCAATTGGATGGTGGTGCAGTTTGGATTTGCAATTATGTTACGTGGACGTACTTTTGCATCTGCAGGATTCACTTCAGGAACAACCAAAGGAACATCTTCATCCATGCGGAAAGCACTTGAATTGTCGATCATAACGGCACCAAACTTGGTAATGGTATCTGCATATTCTTTAGAAATACTTGCTCCTGCTGAGACAAAAGCTATATCAACCCCCTTAAAATCGTCGTTATGTTTTAATTCTTTGACCAGTATTGTTTTTCCGTTGAAAGTATATGATGTTCCCGCACTACGTGATGAGCCAAATAAAAGTAACTCATCCATTGGGAATGCTCTTTCTTCTAATACTTTGAGAAATTCTTGACCTACGGCTCCGCTGGCGCCAACGATTGCAATTTTCATTTTTTATGTATTGTAAAATTAAAAAACTTATCGTACTTTTATGCACTTTTGTTGGTGCTTGGTATTCCAAGCTATTTAAATATGCTGCAAAATTACGCCATTTTATTGATATTGCTGTCACTATGAAGAACATTATTGCTTTTTTGTTGCTTTTTGCTCCATGTGGACTGTGTGCCCAGTTTGAGGATTCCTTCTCGGATAAGGACTTTTCAAAAAATCCTATTTGGTCAGGTTCAACGGATAAGTTTATTGTCAACGATTCTGAACAATTACAGCTAAATGCACCCAAAATTACTTCGTCGGCTTATTTATCAACTTCTTCGAAAGCTATTGATAATGCTTCATGGCAGTTTTACCTGAAAGCTGGATTATTATTGACAAGCGCCAATTATGTCAACTTCTATTTAGTTTCCGATAGTGTAAACTTGTCCGGATCATTGAATGGCTATTACATAATGATAGGGAATACAGATAAATCTATCACGTTGTACCGGCAGCAGGGTTCGTCAAGAACCAAACTGATCGGCAGTCAAGCCAATCGGTTGCCAATTTCAGGCAATGCCACAGAGGTTATTGTAAAGGTGACGCGTGATACAATAGGGAATTGGGCTCTTTATTCAAAATTGCCTAAGGATACAAATTTTGTTCTGGAAGGAATGGCGAATGATATAACCATGCAGAAAAGTTGCTATTCTGGCATTTTTTGTAAGTATTCATCGACTAATAGTGCAAACTATGCTTTTGATGATTTTAAAGTAACCGGAACTTCTTTCGAAGATCGAGTCCCTTTGTCTGTTGTTTCTTATCGGATGATCAACCAAACACAATTAGAGATTGTTTTTTCCAAAGATGTATCGCTTCAACATGCCCAATTTCAGTTTGCTCCTTTGCTAAATTACCAAACATCCCTTTCGGAGAATCATTTACTCATTACTTTTGATCATTCGATTCCGACTCGTGAATCATATTCGTTAACGCTATTACAAATAGAGGATTTAGCCGGAAATGTGATGTTGCCTGATACTCTGTCATTTGGTCTTTTCCCAATTTCCTTTGGAGATGTGATTTTCAATGAATTGATGGTTAATCCGGCTCCAAGCGTTAGTTTACCTGAAGTGCAATATATTGAATTGTATAATCGCTGTAGTTTTCCAATTTCACTCCATAATTGGACATTGACTTACGGATCAAAACATTATATTATTAATGATGGTGTAATTTCTCCATACGGTTATCTTTTATTGTGTAATCCTTCCAACCATTCTATTTTAACTACTTATGGTGATGTTGCTGCCATGGAAAGTTTTCCTTCTATGGCGAAATCGGGGCAAATGCTTTCTTTAATGAATGATCAAGATTCGTTAATAGCCTTTGTGAATTACTCAAATACCTGGTATAAGGACGATTTCCAACAAAGTGGAGGATGGTCGCTTGAATGTATTGATCCTTCTAATTTGAGTGGAAATGCTTTGAATTGGAAAGCTTCTGAAAATCAATCGGGAGGTACTCCAGGTAAAATCAATAGTGTTCTGAATGACTGCCCTGACCAAGTCCAACCTTCTGTTCTTTCGGCTTCATTGTTTGAACCGGACACTTTGACGCTGACTTTTAATAAACCGATGTTACTTTCAGATTTATATAAATCCACTAAGTATGAATTTTCTGATGGATTAACAGCAGATGTTTTGGATGTAGAGTTTCCTCAAGGGACTTGGGTTCGTCTATTGGTAAATGGGAATATGTATCATGGATCAGTTTATACGGTTTCTATACATAATTTGTCTGATGTCAACCAACATGTTTTGCAGCAAGCATTGCAGTTTGGTTTGCCGGATTCTTGCGACAAAACGGATGTTGTGATTAACGAGATATTATCGCATCCGAAGAGCACTGGTGCCTCTTTCGTGGAGTTGTACAATCGTTCGGAGAAGTTGATTGATTTGAAAGATCTTTGGTTGAACCGCATAACTTCAACCGGGAAACGGGATGCGGGGTATCCTGTTTGTACCAATGGTTATCAGCTATTTCCTGGAAAATATGTTGTGTTGACAACTTCAAAACAAGGAATTACCAGTAATTATTCTTGTGCTGATTCGACTGCATTTATCGAAATGAATAGTTTTCCTTCTTTACCGAATGCATCAGGGAATGTTTTGCTGGTGAATCGTTCGGGCATGGTTATTGATTCGGTGGAATATAATGAATCGGAACATGATCCTATGATTCAGGATCCGACAGGCGTTTCTTTTGAGCGTGTATCTCCAGATGAAAATAGTAATCTGGTTACTAATTGGCATTCTGCAAGTTCCACTGTGGGTTATGCAACTCCCAGCTATCGTAATTCACAATATAAAGATGTAACTTCTACCTCTGTTTCTCATCATTGCTTTTGGTTCGATCAAGACTTCTTTACGCCTGACAATGATGGATCGGATGATTTATTATGGATTCATTATGCTTTGCCAGATGTAGGTTATTCTGCTACGATGACTATATATGATGCTATTGGGAGACGTATCAGGCAATTGACCAATAATGCATTACTTGGAACCAAAGGTTCGATCTCCTGGAATGGACGTGCGGATAATGGGACATCGGTTAATGTGGGAGTATATGTGATTTATATTGATGCCGTACAACCCCTTGCAGGAAAACGTATTCAAGCAAAATTACCTTGTGCTTTGACTGCAAAATAGAATAGACAGTCTACGTTAAAGCGTTTATTGTAATTGGAATGACACGTTGCAAATCTTGTGGAGAAAGCTTTAATTGCAGTCCGCGCTCGCCTGCACTGATATAGATGAATGGAAATTTTAGAGCAGAATCATGGAGAAAGGTAGGAAATGTCTTCTTCATTCCGATTGGTGAGCAACCTCCGCGGATGTAGCCGGTAAGTGGAAGCAGCTCTTTGACACTGACAGGTTCAATTTTTTTATTTCCTGAAAGCGTTGCTGCCTGTTTCAAATTGACTTCTTTATTGCCCGGAACAATACATACCAGAAATCCAGTTTTGTCGCCCCGTAACAAGATGGTTTTAAATAACTGCTCTACAGGCAAGCCGGTAAGTTGTGCTACATGTATTGCACTGAGATCATTTTCATCTACCGGATATGAAATTAATTCATATGAGATGTTGAGCTTGTCAAGCAATCGGGCAGCATTTGTTTTTTTAGCAGACATGAAATCAAATGTTTTTAAGCAAAATTTATCGATTGGAATATCTAAGCCATTTCCATAATTCTTTCCAGGAAATTTTTTTACCATACATCAGGATGCCTGTCCGATAAATCTTTGCCGCTAACCATGTTGTGCTTAAGAAAGTGATTATAAGGAGGCCGGATGAAAGTAGTTTTTGCCACAATGGTACGTCAAAAGGCAATCGTACCATCATCACAATGGGGGATGTGAATGGAATGATGGAGCACCAGAAGGCTAAGGGGCCATCAGGATTCTGCAGGCTGTAGAATGCAGCATAAAAAGCAAAAATAATGGGGATGGTTACCGGTAACATAAATTGTTGTGTGTCGGTTTCATTATCAACGGCTGATCCAATGGCAGCAAATAGGGAAGCATAGAGCAGATATCCTCCAATAAAATAGAAAATAAAATAACCAATAATTTCCACAAAATTAATGCCTTGTAGCCCCTGGATTATACTTAATATGGCATGATGAGCAGTGCTTTGTGTTCCGGCAGTTAATTGGGTGCTTTGCTGAATGCCTGCTAATGAACTGCCAAACATAGCAATTCCGGCTACATTGCTGATAATTACTGTAAGCAACACCCATAGCAGAAATTGAGTAAGGCCTACCAAGGCAATTCCTATAATTTTCCCCATCATTAATTCAAAAGGACGAACTGATGAAATAATGATTTCTACAATACGGTTTGTCTTTTCTTCTACCACTCCGCGCATTACCTGAGCTCCATACATAAAGATGAACAGATAAATCAGAAATGTTGCCAATGCTCCAATGACAGCCGCGACTTCTGATGAGGTGACGATTTCCTGTCCATTAGCATTCAATTTGATCGTCGCCACTTGAATGGATGACTGTGACGCTTTGATAATTTGTTTAATGTTAGGAATATGTGAAGCTTCCAGTTTTTGATTTTCAACATATTTATTTAAATGATCTGCGATATAGGATTGCAATTCGAAGCCTACTTGTTTTTGGGAATAAAGTGCAACGGCTGTTGAGTCATGCATCAAATTGCCGGATATGACTAATATAGCGTAATAATCATTAGATAATTTTGATTTACCAATGTCCTGTTGTGGAGCCTGAACTATTTCAAAATGATAAGTGGCATTGGATGGCAAAGCTTGGGCATACATATTTGTATAGTCAACTACTGCTATAGTTTTGTGTTCGGTATCTTTTGCGGTTGAAAGCCATAAGGGAATCAGCATGATGGCCGCAAAAAGCAGGGGCGAAAGAAATGTCATAATAATGAATGATTTCTTTATTACCCGTGATGTATATTCCCTTCGGATGATTATGCCTATCTTACTCATAGAATTTATATAACAGATGGTTGTCCTTTTACAATCTGAATGAAGATATCATTCAGATTGGGTATTTCCTCTTCAAAAGAAAGCAGCGTGTAGTAGGGGAGCAATGCAGTAATGATTTCGTTTGCTGACGAACTAACAGTCTCAATGCGCAATAATGTATGATTGTTCACAATATTTTGATCAAGCATTTTGAACTTTCCAAAAGGAGTCGGAGAATCAACGATGCCATCCAAAATAATCCTGTAAATATTGGTTTTGAATTGTTGTTTGATCTCATGGACATTGCCTTGCAGAACTACTTTAGAACGATTGATTAATGTAATGTTATCGCATAATTCTTCGACAGATTCCATGTTGTGAGTGGAAAAAATAATTGTTGCTCCTTCATTACGCAAACGGATCATTTCCCGTTTCATGATGTCTGCATTAACAGGATCAAAACCACTGAATGGTTCGTCGAAAATCAGCAAATCAGGATTATGCATTACTGTGGCAATGAATTGTACTTTTTGTTGCATGCCTTTTGATAACTCCTGCACTTTTTTGTCCCACCATGATGTCATTTCCAAACGTTCAAACCATTCTTTCAAACGTTTGGTTGCTTCTGTTTTGGATAATCCTTTTAATTGAGCCAGATAAAGCGCTTGTTCGCCTACTTTCATCTTTTTGTATAAGCCCCGTTCTTCCGGCATGTAGCCTATACGTTGAATATCGCTTGCTTTCATGGGAAAGCCTTCTAAAAGGATGGTCCCTTCGTCGGGGGCGGTAATTTGATTAATAATCCGAATTAATGTAGTCTTGCCGGCGCCGTTAGGCCCTAATAATCCATAGATGGCATTTCGCTGGATGGAGAGATTTACATGATCTAACGCAAGATGATGATTGTATTGTTTTGTAACTTGTTGTATTTCAATGAATGGCATGAATGCAAGTTTTGAGAAGCTGTGTGATGTAGTATTGTAACCTTGTATAGGTACAACATTTAATCTGCAAATTTAAGCAAACGATAATAAATTTCAAAACTACTATTTATGAATCCGATAATTGGAAGAATTTTTCTATTTTTGAGAAGTTATTCAAGTAAACGTTTTGCTGATGCTTTTGTCAAATCTGACTGTCGTAAATTATAAGAACTTGGAGCAGATTGAGCTTTCTTTTTCTTCAAAAATCAATTGCTTAATTGGAAATAACGGTATGGGAAAGACCAATTTGCTGGATGCCATTTATTATTTGTCATTTTGTAAAAGTTTTACCAACCCTGTGGATATTCAGAATATTCATCATGCACATGATTTTTTTGTCATTCAGGGAATTTATCAACGGATTGAAGGCGAAGATACAGTTGTCTATTGTGGATTGAAACGGAGGCAGAAAAAGCAATTTAAGTTGAACAAGAAAGAGTACGAACGCCTCTCTGATCATATCGGATACCTTCCGTTGGTCGTTATATCTCCTTTTGACAGTTCGTTGATTAGCGAAGGAAGCGAGGAACGGCGCCGTTTTGTCGATAGTGTTATTTCTCAGTATAACAAACTTTACCTGATTGATCTGATTCGTTACAATAAGGCTTTGATGCAGCGAAACAGTTTGATTAAAAATAATCTGATGCAGGATGATTTGGTGATTGACATCCTTGAGGAGCAGATGGCACAGGCAGCAGAGGTAATTTTCAATGCCAGAAAAGCATTTATTGACGAATTTGTTCCACTTTTCGAAAAGCGGTTTAATGAAATTACCGCGGCTAGCGAACATGTCTTGTTGAAATACCAGTCGCAATTATTTTCAAACAATTTGTTGTCTGCCCTACGTGAATCGCGTGAGAAGGATAAGATTCTGGGTTACACAACAGTTGGTATCCATCGCGATGACTTGGAAATGTTATTGGATGATTTCCCGATTAAACGGATTGGCTCTCAAGGTCAAAACAAGTCATTTCTTATTGCTCTGAAACTGGCGCAGTATGATATAGTAAAGCAATCGTCCCAATTGAAACCGATGCTGCTTCTGGACGATCTTTTTGACAAACTCGATGCACAGCGTGTGGAGCGGTTAGTCAGATTGGTGGGTGGTAATGATTTTGGGCAGATTTTCATCACTGATACCAATCGGGACCATTTAATTGAGATATTGAAAAACACAAATTTAGAAGTCAGTTATTTTTTTGTTGACAATGGAACCGTTGTAAGATATTAGTCCACTCTTGCCGGAATATTAAAAGCCAATCGATTTTAACTGTAACCCTGTCGTTTGTTTAAGCCCGAATATCAGGTTCATATTCTCAACGGCCTGTCCTGATGCTCCTTTTAAAAGGTTGTCGATCATCGAAACAATAACCAATTTTGTGTCATGCTTCTCCAGATATATCACACATTTATTGGTGTTTACTACCTGTTTTAAATCGGGATTATGCTTAGTTACAATGGTAAATGGAGCGTCAGTATAATAAGAACTGTAAAGCGAATAAGCCTCTTCGATCGTTAAGTTGCACTCAGTGTACAATGTTGCAAAAATGCCTCTTGCAAAGTCGCCGCGTAAAGGAACAAAATTGATCGGTGCTTCGAAGGCAGATTGCAATTGGCAAATAGATTGCCTGATTTCTGCAAGATGCTGATGATTAAAGATTTTGTAAGCGGATATATTGTCATTTCTCCAACTAAAATGAGTGGTTGACGATGGTTTAACTCCCGCTCCAGTTGATCCTGTGATGGCATGGACGTGCAGTTCGTGCAAAGAATGGTGATTGGCTAAAGGCAAAACCGCCAATTGAATCGCAGTTGCAAAACAACCTGGATTTGAAATATACTTTGCATGGCAAATTTCATTGCGATTGAGTTCTGGTAATCCATAAACAAAAGGATTGCCTTCTCTTTTCTGACGGTAATCAGTTGATAAATCAATTATTTTTAAAGATTCAGGAAGGGAATGGGAATCTAAGAAGCGTTGGGTGTCGCCATGTGCCGTACAGAAAAACAAAACATCAATGGCATCCAATTTATCCAACTGATTGGTGAATGTCAACGACGTTTCTCCTAGTAGACCACTATGAACATCTACGATGTTGTTGTCTGCATTACTTTCACTGTGAACAAATATAATCTCTACTTCCGGATGATTGATCAGTATCCGGATTAATTCGCCGGCAGTGTATCCAGCTCCGCCAATAATGCCTGCTTTAATCATTTGATGATATGTTGAAATATGTTTTGTGCAAATAATTACAAATTGTCGTCAGATAGTAAGTCCGGCCTTAGTTTTTTAGTCCGTTCGAGGGCTTTCTGCAACTGCCATTCAGCAATTTTTTTTTCATGCCCTGATAACAGAATCTCCGGGACTTTCCATCCGTTGAATTCTGCCGGACGTGTATAAACTGGAGGCGCTAACAAATGATCCTGAAAAGAATCGGTTAAGGCGGATTGTTCATCATTCATAGCCCCGGGCAAAAGTCTGACGATAGCGTCTGTCATCACAGCAGCGGCTAATTCTCCTCCTGTCAGAACATAATCGCCGATCGATATTTCACGAGTAATAAGATGATCACGAATGCGCTGGTCGATGCCTTTATAATGGCCACACAAAATTAAGACATTACCTTTTAATGATAATTGATTGGCAATACTTTGCGAGAAAGGCTCTCCATCAGGAGATGTATATATAATCTCATCATATTGCCGCTCTTTGGTTAGCGCCTCAATTGCATTAAATATCGGTTCAATTTGCATCACCATGCCTGCATTCCCGCCAAAAGCATAATCATCTACCCTGTGGTGCCGTTGGTCAGATGAATAATCCCTAATATTATGCAAATGAATCTCAACCAGCCCTTTGTTGATGGCTCTTTGAATAATCGAGTGACTAAAGGGACTTTCCAATAATTCCGGCAAAACCGATAAAATGTCAATTCGCATGATCAGCCGATGATTATCTTATTTGTAAAACTAATGCAAGGAAGCAGTTGACTATTCCGCTTCTTCAGCGTTTTCTTTATTGTCGGGAGTTTGATCAAAATCAGTTAACCCGTTTTTTACAAGAAGATTATACCAAACAATCATTTTCTTGATATCCGAGTTATGAACCTTTTCTTTATCAAAATCAGGCAAAATAGATTCAAAGTAAGCCCGGAGAAGTTTCGGATCTGCTTTTGGATCTACAGATGCCTCTTTGCCTTCTTCTTTTGCTTTTATTTTTGTCAATACTTCACTAAGAGGAATTTCGTCTGTTTCAGTGTAAATGGAAATGTCGCCTAAAGAAACAACGCGGTCATTGGCTAACGCAGCTATTCGTTGTTGATCAATTAATGATTCGATTATCATGTTGTTTTTGCCGTGGGCAACAAGTTTATATAATCCGGGTCTTCCTGATACCGATAAGATGTCTTTAAGCATAATGGTAGTTTGTTTCTTTGTTGGTTTAACGAAAAAGTTATGTATTAAAATGGTGTACAAAAATAGTTGCTTTTGCCTACAGCAGCAAATGCTATTGAAATATCACAACATTATTCAGATGCTTTAAGAAATGAGAAGAGGACTTTCGTAAATGGTTGCTCCATTGGTTTTCATTCGGATGTGCCAAGCGCTCGGGTAGAGATTGTTTGAACGGGAACCAAGATTCTTAATCCAACCCAGAGGTATATGTCGAAAGGTAATTAGCTGGTATTCTTTTTTTTCGTTGAATTGGGAAATATTTTCCTTCTGAAGAAACCTAACGGCTTCGGATACATCCAAGTCAATGGTTTGGACTTTTTGGGTGTAAAGCATTAGTTTTGATAATGCCAGCGCTGTATGGGGAATAAAATCCTTGCCTTTGATCTCTCCCATCAGCGTTCCTATAAAAAGAGGTGAATATGCCTGTATGATTTGGGTGATTATTTCTTGATATTGCTTGTGAAAAGCAAATAAGAAATTTCCGGTTTTGCCTATTCCCCATTGTTGATCAGGAAGGAACTGCTTTGCATAATCATGCTGTGCAAAAAGTAGTCCGTGGTGTGCCATTTTGTTTTTGGAAGCTTTTGGAGCGGTAGCTGTTTTTCGCAACAGTGTGATGAAGAGTCCTTCTCCGCGGGCCTTATGCGGGAAAAAACGGTATCCTTCGTCCGATACGGTGATACCCCAGGTGTCATCAATGGTTATGTTAATTCTTTCGGCTCCAAGTTCTTCTATAATCCACCGAATATTTTTTTCGTTTTCCTCCTGGTTATATGTGCAAGTACTATAAATGAGCCAGCCACCTTCTTTGAGGGCATCCCAAGCATCAGAGACGATATCTCGCTGACGAATAGCGCATTGAGCAACATTGGAAGGCGACCATTCCTGTATGGCATCAGGATCTTTCCGAAACATTCCTTCTCCTGAACAGGGTACATCAATCACAAGTAAATCAAATAAAGAAGGTAATCTTTGAAAATCCTTGGGTTGTCTATTGGTGACGGCAACATTGGAATTTCCCCATTTCTGGATGTTTTCAGACAGAATATTGGCACGGCTGTGAATAATTTCATTTGAAACGAGAAAGCTGCTTGGATGCAGAGCATTCAACAATAGTGTTGATTTTCCTCCTGGTGCGGCGCATAGGTCCAATGCGATAACAGGGTGCCGAATGTGATGCTTTATGATGTAATCAAGAAATTGTGAACTTGCTTCCTGCACGTAGTATGCACCGGCATGAAATAAAGGATCAAGAGTAAATATAATGCGCTTTGGTAAATAATATCCTGAATCACACCAAGCAATATGGTCGTAAGGGAGCGAAGCGTTCCATTTATCGTTGAGGCGTATTGAAACGGGAGCCGGTTTCTGCAAAGCATCTGCAAATGCATCCCATTCTTCATGCAGCAATGATTTGGTTTGTTCGATAAAAGTAAGAGGCAAAAACATAAAAAAAGTTTGTATGACTATTTTAGGTTGTTTTGAATGAACATTGTCAATATATCAATGGCTATAGTATTGTTGCCTCCCTGCGGAACAATAAGGTCGGCAAACCGTTTCGTGGGTTCGATAAATTGTTCGTGCATTGGTTTCACTGTGTGTTGATAACGATCGATAATAGTTGATACCGTTCTTCCACGTTCCACCATGTCGCGTTTGATCACTCTGATTAACCGGTCATCGGCGTCTGTATCTACGAAAACCTTTAAATCCATTTGGTTCCGCAACTCCGGATGCGTAAGCACTAAAATACCTTCTATAATAATTACTTCGCGGGGAGAAATAGTGATCGTTTCTTCCGAACGTGTGCAGGTGACATAGGAATAGATGGGTTGTTCAATAGATTGACTGTTTTTTAGCATGGTAAGATGATTGAGCAATAGCTCAAATTCTATTGAATCGGGATGATCAAAGTTGATTTTTAACCGTTCTTCCATCGGGATATGTGCACTGTCTTTATAGTAAGAATCTTGAGGCAGTAAAACAACTTCTTCGGGTGGCAGCCGCTCAATGATTTTTCTTACGACGGTACTTTTCCCTGAACCTGTGCCCCCAGCTATCCCAATTGTCAACATGATGCTTTGTATATAAAAGTATTATGAATTAGAAAAGAGTAATTTAGATGTAATGATGCAAAAATAAAATTTTTCTTTTGCTTGCGAATCCTTTGTTGTCAAAGTTAAGCATTTTAGGAAGAACTATATTCGCGGTCATGTGAAAATCAAAAAAATAAATTTCAAACTGCCGGTAGCCATGTGGTTAATCAACGAAAATAGCTATCTTTGCAAAATAATCGATTCTACGTTCAATTGGCTCATTTTTAGAGAGATGATTGATTTTACACCGGATTAAGTTAGTAAATGATGCATTATGAGCGTTGAAATTTATTTTGAATGATGGATTACTTAAAACAACAAACATTGATTCTCCCCGAGTATGGCCGAAACATTCAGCAAATGGTAAATCATGCTGTACAGATAGAAGATCCGGCGCAGCGGGCGCGTTGCGCCCAGACTATTATTAATATCATGGGAAGCATGTTCCCTTATTTGCGTGATATCAATAACTTCAAACACAAGTTATGGGATCATTTGGCTGTCATGTCTGATTTTAAACTGGATATTGAATATCCTTATGAAGTCTTGAAAAAGGAAAACCTGCGTACTCACCCTGAACGTATTCCTTATTCAAAAAAACAGTTAAAATATCCTCATTATGGGCGCATTCTGGGCAAAATGATTGAACAGGCGGTAGCTTTTCCCGAAGGTGAACAGAAGCAGCAACTCCTGCAACTTATTGCCAACCACATGAAGAAGTGTTATCTGACTTGGAACAAAGAAATTGTAGATGATAAAAAGATCTTCGACGATTTACGCGAATTGTCGCACGGTCAATTGCAAGATGATTTGAACTTCCTTAAACTTACCGAATCTAAAGAAATTCTCAACAAAAACAATAAGAATAATGGCAAGAAAAACACGAAGTAGCGGTGTTTTGTCATTTTAATTTTGCTTTTTCTGCACAGAATGCTTTGTGCATAAATATTTAAATAACAATTAATGTTGCTTATAAATGATTGATTCTCTGCTTCAAAAAGGATATTTTATTTGACTTATATCTAATTTTGTGAGAACAATCTTTTAGTGTGCATTTTGTCTATAATGAGTATAACAGGGAAGCATCTGGATTACAATTATGCAGGTTTCCCCTATCGTTATTGAAATAGCATATATACTTATTTGTTTTGTAAATGGCAACGATTATCAGGCTTCGGGAGACTCTCTCGACAAACAGTTATCTTAAGGAGTTAATTCTTACCCAACGGGATACTTTATCAGAAGGTATGGTTGTTTATGCTGATTTTCAGGCAAAAGGAAGAGGCCAGGCCGGCAACTTTTGGGAATCCGAAGATGGGGAAAACATACTCGCCAGCATCTATTTTTCGCCAAACCATATTGAACCTTCCCGGCAGTTTATGCTGTCGCAGCTTATCTCACTGGCTTTGGTGAATTTATTGGAGGAAGAAATTTCTGATGTTTCCATTAAATGGCCAAATGATATTTACTGGAAAGAGAAAAAATTGGCTGGCATTTTGATTGAAAATGAACTGATGGGGAATCGCATCGTCCATTCCGTTGTTGGTATCGGACTTAATGTTAATCAAATCCATTTTCAGAGCGATGCTCCTAATCCAGTGTCATTAAGTATGATAACTGGAAAACAATATGACCGAGAACCTTTATTGCATCGATTGATTGAACGATTGTACACCTATTATATGCGTGTTTTACGGGATGAAATTCCAAATCTCGATGAAGAGTATCAGTCTCATTTGTTTTGGAAAGATGGGTTCCATCGGTTTGAACAACATGACGAAATCTTTTCTGCGCGTATCGTGAATGTGCAACCAAACGGGCAACTGGTATTACAGCGGCAAGATGGCAAACTGTTGAAATGCGCATTCAAAGAAGTACGCTTTGTTTTGTGATACTTTAATTTAGAATAATTCTACGAATTTTTTTGTACTGAAAAATATCAATTTCTGATTATAAGAATTTGAATTACATTAGTCATGCATCATTTTGCCTATTTATTTTAGGATAATGTTCTGCTTATTAATATACTATATGGTACAGATGCCTCGTTTGATCGACCTAATAGGTCTGAAAATAAATAATCTCTAATTGATAAATATGGAGAATAATATTAGTATCTTTGCAATACTACATATTACGCTTTTAATAAATCAACGTAATAAAAAAGATTATGAATTTACTCTCCAAACTTTTTACTCTCCTAGTTTTATTCATTTGTTGTGCTTTTTCGCTTGCTGCTCAAGATACAACAAAGATTGCTACTGATTTTATTAGTCGGAAGGGTAATAATTGGTTTATTGGTGGAGGTATAGGAATTAGTGCTTATTTTGGCGGTGAAAATAGGTATATTCCTAAAAATCAGGGTGGATATTGGAAGATGATTACATGGCCTGCTGGGGGCGTATGGGGAGGCAGGTGGATTAGTCCTTCTGTAGCAATTAAAGGAGAAATCGATGCTATGTCTTCTCGGAGTTGGAATGCGGGGGATTCCTATGATTTAATTCACAACGGGAAGCCTTACTTTACCAACTTTGATCACGTGGAATTAAGCATGGATATGATGTTTAATATTAATAATCTATTGTTGGGAGTAAACAATAGACGAAAATTTTTTGTGCTATTTTATTTGGGACCTGGCATTGCCAGAACTTTTAATGATTTTAAAGTGCCTCCTGATACGCATATGATTTTTAAATCGGGAGGTATGCTACTCCTTAAGTTAAATAAAGCTTTCGGACTGTATGGTGATTTGCAGGGAACAATTGTTCCTCAAAAATTTAGTGGAGAGCATTTCTTTCGCTCTTATGAAGGATACCTTACTCCAATGTTTGGCATTCAATACATATTTCCAGGGAAAAAACGAGGATTTGAACCATGTTGCTCTTGTTCAACTTCTAGTATTGATCAAAATTATTTAATAGAAAAAGTAAACACACTTCAGCAAAGGGTTTATGCTTTACAAAAGGACTCGGTAGAAAAAGCAGAAATACTAGCAACCTCTAAAAGTAAGCCTTGCGATACTTGTCGACAAATTAGCAAAATGATGTCGATCGTTAAACAGATTTTGGCGCAACGACCTGATCAAAATCTTTATATCCCTATACATTTCACAATTGATAAATGGAATATTCGTCCATCAGAACAATATAAATTAGGTGAAGTAGCTTCATTTATGTTTAATCATCCTGATGATACAGTTTACATTAGTGGATATGCAGATGTTCAGACGGCTTATCCTGCATATAATATGATGCTAGGTGTCAAGCGTGCTCAAGAGGTAATAAAGATATTAGTTACTGAATATGGGGTAAATCCAAATCGATTTATATGGAAATCCTATGGAGACAGAGTTCAGCCGTTTAGTGTTAATGCGCTTAATCGTGCCGTCATTGCTTACAATATAAGAAGTAATCCTAGGCAACTTCTTATAAATAAGAAGAGTTTGACAAATCCTAACGTATTAACATTGAGGCAGCGAAATAATAAATTCAATGTGGCGATATTTTTCAGAATAGATAAATGGAATATTCGACCATCAGAAGAATATAAATTGGATCAGATTGCTAAGTTTATGAATGAACATCCGCACGATACAATATTTGTAGGAGGCTATGCAGATGTTAAAACGGCTTATCCTGCTTACAATAAACGGTTAGGACAGAGGAGAGCTGATGAAGTTGTTCGTACATTGGTGGTTAAATATCATATTCCTAGAAGTAGATTTGCATGGTATGCTTTTGGCGACAGTGTACAACCTTTTAAAATTAATGCGTTGAATAGGGCTGCAATAGCTATGGATAGAAGGATTATTGCTAATAAGATGGCTCCAAATTTACCTAATCCTCAACATACAGATTCTATTCCTGTAGATACTTGTCAGAAGATAATGAAAGAGTGGAATGACTTATTGAAACAAATTAAGCATCCTCGACTGACACGATTATATGTTGCTATTCATTTTCATCTTGATAAATGGCATGTGCCTCTAAATGAAAGATATAAATTGGATGATATTGTGCGTTTTATGATACGATATCCTAATGTGTATATTTCAGTTACGGGTTATGCAGATGTCCAAACAGCTTATCCAGCATATAATCTTAAGTTAAGCGTAAAAAGAGCTAATGAAGTAGCATATCTTTTAATCAATAAATATGGAATAGCTCCAAATCGAATCATATGTAAATCTCTGGGTGATACCGTGCAACCATTTAAAATTAATAATCAAAATAGAGTCGTCATTGCGTTAGATGTGGAAGAATAATCAATATTGCTTTGATAATTGAAAATGTATTCGATTTAAAATAATATAAATGTGTTTGTAATACGATACTGAATAATCCATAATCAATCAAGGTTATTATGGATTTGGGATTCAGAAAATAATATTATTAATATGCTTACCTAGAGTGTAATACAATAGTTTTGAAGTAATTATTCTGTATATTTGTATTATGAGGTGGTGTGTTGAAAGATGTATTTAAATTAATTGTAAAAAAAAATTACTATGATTCATGTGCCTGATTATCAAATTATAAGAAGCATAATTAGAAAATGCTTTTTTCTGTGCTTGCTGTTTATCAGTGGAATAATTATTTGTACTTCCTGTGCGAAAGAAAATTTGATTGATAATACTGTCAATAAACCTCAATTACAAGGGACTGGGTTTACTTATCAGAATCAAATTGATTTTACATTAAATATGACTTTTCAGGATATGCAAGGAAATCCAATTTCCTTAACGAAAGTTGATGTGTATGATCAAAATCCTATGGTTCCCGGAACCTCCAACTGGAGAACAGATATAAGTCCATTTACCGAAGGGCAAACAGATAATAATGGTTTATTTGCAAAAACTTTTTCCTTAGGAACTAATGTGGATACAATTTATGTGGTGTTAAATAATCTAACATATGCAACTCCTATTGTAGTTCCTATTCAGGGAACTAGTGCTTCTATCGTAATGCGTCCTTCTGGCTATGGAGTGCTTCGTTCTGAAAGTTCTACAAAAAGCTTTACCTCATATAGTATTCAAAGTTACGAGAATCTTTCTGTTTTGAATACTATGCCTAATGGAGAGGCCCCTTGGCATTATACCGTCAGTCCATTTACTAGCTCTAATTTGTGGGTATTAGGAAATTTTGACGCTGTTGGATTCCCTAGCTATTTAGACTCTTCTGATACAATAAGCTCTAGTGCAATAAAAACTCTTTCAAAACTATTGCCGGAAAGAGTTAATGAAATGGTAGCAAATCCTAGTTTATTTAGTACTGATCCATTAAAATCAAATTTTGTAACAACCGCAAAATGTCAGATATGGGTGTCGTTTATTTCTGAGGGAGCTGCTTATCAAGATGTTTTAGGATATTTTTATTATCCTACTGGATCTACTCCGTCGTCAGTATCTAACATAGATAAAAGAATCATTGTTTTTCCCAATGCTTCTTATCCTAGCTCTGTACAAGGTGGCGGTTGGGGGAATGGATCTATGGTTATGGGAGATAGAGCTCGGCTAGCATATTATAATAATACTTTAAAACAGTGGACAGATACATTTCCTGCAGGAGTAAGTGTAAGCTGGTTTTTGATTTCAAATGGTTTTACAACAACTGGTTATGTAAATCAGGGATTAACCAATGGTAATGGCTTTTTATATTCTATTCCTGCTTTAAATTCAGGAAATCAACAATCATTATTATTAAACGATCCAGTTTCAAATACGTTTTTGCTAACCTTTGAAGATATGCCAATTATTTCTGGAAATAGTGATAAAGATTTTAATGATGTTATATTTCAAGTTTCTGCTAATCCTATTACTGCAATTAATTATAGTTCTTTGCCTATTTTAACACCTTCAACATCTACGGATGCGGATGGCGATGGTGTTCCTGATGCAAATGATGCTTATCCCAATGATCCTCAGCGTGCATATGATGAATATTATCCTACGAGTGGTTATGGAACCTTGGCATTTGAAGATCAATGGCCATATAAAGGCGATTATGATTTTAATGATTTGGTATTGGATTATAAGTATCATTTGGTCTTAAATGCTTATTATCAGGTAAAAGACGTGAAGATTACATATTATGTGAAAGCGGTAGGAGCAGCCTATCGTAATGGGTTTGCTATCCAATTTGGTACAGGGGCAGGGAATGTACAATCCGTATCTGGGCAGGTAAATATGGCAGGCAATAAAATCTTTAGTCTAAGTTCTGTAGGATATGAAAACGGACAGGATTATGCTGTTATTCCTGTATTTCCAGATGCATCACAATTGTTTGGTTATACAACAGGGACTCCACCATTTATTAATACAAGTAATTCTGGGGTTTTTGCTGACTCCATTCCAATTAATTTGACTATAACATTTGGAACTCCTGTTGATCCAAAAACGCTGGGAAGTCCTCCATATAACGTTTTCTTGGTTGTTAATCAGGATCGCGGGAGGGAAGTTCATTTAGCAGGACAGATGCCTACAGCTAAAGCAAATACTAAATTGTTTGGAACGGGGGATGATCGAACAAATAACAGCACTATCTTTTACGAAGGAGATCAAGAGTCTCCATGGGCCATAAATTTACCAACAGTCTTTTCGTATCCTTTTGAACAGGTTAACATTAATAGACCATATCTAAAATATTCTCCTTGGGTACAATCGACAGGAAATAGTTATACCGATTGGTATTATAATGCTTCATCAGGTTATAGAAATGCAGCTCTTATTTTTCATCATCCGTAAAATTAGCCAAAAAGTAGAAAGGGTAATTCTAATGAATAACATCGAATGATCTGTGCAAATAAATTGATGAGCTATTATGGTTTTTTGTTATAAAAAAGTAGGTATATTGGTTGGTGTTATCGCTTTATTATATGGTTGTAGCACGACGTTTATTCCTATTAATACATCTTATACTGACTACAAGTATTCAAAATTATCTCGTGATACATTTGCCCAATCGTCAGTTGCTGTATTCCCGTTTTTTAGTGATAGTCTCTATCGGAATGACATAAACGGTGCGGAAAACGATGTTTATGTTAGTTTGGCTCATCAATTTCCTAAATTACATATAATTTCATCTGAACAGATTCGGCAAAGAATAAAATTACTGACACACAAAAATAAAGATGAGCAAACATTACTATCAAATTATTCCATTTTTTCTTCTTCAACCAGACAGTTTTTTTATGATTTGTACCTGACTGATCATTGTCGATATGTCCTTTATAGTGTGGTTCGACGAAAAAAAGAATCTCAAATCATTAATCAACACGGTAAACCACTGAAACATTTTGAACCCATAGAAGTAGAGATTTTTACTCAGATGTGGGATAATAAGAATGGCACTATTGTTTGGCAGGGGGCTGGAAGTTCGTCAACGATTAAAGATATACATCACGAGCCTATAGATACTTTATCTTTGATTCATTTGGCATCGAATAATTTGATTCAACGAATTTGCGATAATGATATTGGAGAGCAACTGAACACTCAATCACTTTACAATTTACAACAAAAAAGGATGCAGGATACTTCATTTAACTTGAAAATGATTATCGGCGGACTTACATTAGTGTCGGCGTTGGTGGTGTATTTTATCGTATCACCTTAACTAAATAGACTTTGACTTTGCTTTGCATACGGCAATCTGAGGAATCACTACATCTGTTTTTTTTATAAAACAGATGTAGTGATTTTTGATTTGTTCGTAAAACTATCTGGGGGACGTATAACTTTCGCTCATTATTCAAATTCCATCCTGTTATTCTTAAGGATAGTTTGGATGAAATGATTTTGGCTTTTGGGACTTCCACCGTGATATCCCGGGCTTCGTAGGGCTTCAATGTTATATAATTTGCCGACCAGAATGACGGGAGTATTTCCTTGTTATTATGATTCATCAATTGCAAGCGTACAAAAAAAGCAATCTTTCCGGTTGGATTTGAAAGATGTACCATCCATTTATAACTTGTTTTTTTACTTGCTGTTTGAAGCAATTTGGCATCTATATGAGTTTTAGGCATACTGCTCAGAGAGGCGAAATTTTCGTTAGGAGCAACCCAGTAACTATTATAGGAAATAGTTTGACCTATAGAATTTTTGATATGGAGCAAAATAAATGTGACTCCATGGCAGTTATGAATATCCTTCGCCAATGAGAATGCTTTTTGAACTCCAGCCGGTGATATTGTCAACATGATATGGTGGTGAAATAAAGCCTTTGAATCCATGCTATAGCCTGCAGCTTCGACAATCACCGATTTCGCCTGCAAGTAACTTCTATTAACAACTACTACTGTAGAATCATCCCGATCAAATTGTACATGCACTGGTTCACACGCATTTTGCATAAAATAGTAACCGGCGTTAGGCTCCAAATACCAATCGTATATTTGCCAGATGACACTGGGGAAGGCTGCATTGAGTTTCCATAACATTACTCCCCCATTTTCATTAAGTATATGTCCTGCTGCTTCGAAAATTCCCTGATAGCCCATAGCGTTCATTAACTGCATTTTGAGTGAAAAATCTTTCATGCTGACAGGTTTTCCAAATCGTTTAACCATATCGGCATAATATGAATCATAGCGTCCTGCCCCAGTGCATGCGTCATGATATCCCCACGAATCATTCAACGGGAAAGAATCATTTTTATCCCATACCAGATCGGGAATGATCCTGTGTAACATATTATAGGGGGGCTGAGATGGTATTCCTGTTTCATCTTTAAAGACCCAGTCTTTTGCATGATCTGCCAAATTATAATACGTTAATGGATCTTTCCATGCATATGGACCACCGCTATAAACCCCGGAAGGACCGTTATCAGGCCAGGATCCTTTCCATTCTGCTGATATTTTTGCGAATCCGGATGAGCTTGGAATAAATGGACGTGTCCCATCTAAAGCAATGACGCTGTCGCGCATTGCATGGTACAACTCTTTTCGGGCATGTCCTTCATTGCCGCCTGTCCAGACCAATAAACTGGGATGATTCCGAATACGAAGAATTGTACTTGTCATATTATTAATAAAAACACTTGATTGGAGAGGCCAGTTGGGAGATCCCTTAAATTCTCCCTGCGTATCACCTGTGATCCAAAAATCAGACCAGACTAATAATCCAAGACGGTCGGCAATATCAAAAAAAGCATCAGGAGGAGTTATACCGCCTCCCCATATGCGGATAAGATTTGCATGGGCATTACGACAAAGTTGTAATTCATAAGCATATCGCGTTGAGTCTCGATTGAGCATCATGTCAGGAACCCAAGCTCCACCGACCAGATTTACTTTTTTACCGTTTACATAAAAATCACGGCGTGGAAATTTTCCCGGCACATGGGTCAATTTGGACGAAACGGAGCGAATGCCAAACACAAAAGATGTGTCATCAGATAGTTTATTGTCAATGAAATATGCCAGTTTAATGCGATATAAATTAGGTTTACCATGATCAAAAGACCACCAAAGATGAGGATTTTTTATGTGTAAAAGAGGTTCGTTGAAAGGATTAAATGAAAGACAGTTATCTTGATTAGCTTTTATTGATAGTTGTCTTGAAAATGAAAATGATTTTCCAATAAAATTCTCAGGTTTAATCGTAATGACGAGTTTTCCCTGAGTTGCATTACGTCCTGAATTATATAAGGAAAGGGACAACGAGATATTAGCAATAGTGGTATCCGGTAATTGCGGAAGGATGGTAACTATATGTGGATTTCCAATGGTGACATCACCTGTTGTTCTTAAATAAACAGGTTGCCAGATACCCATGTTGCGATCGCGAACCGGAGGAATCCAATCCCAACCCACAGAACAAAGCATCGTAACATTTTTCCCTATATCACCCGTAGGACCTCCATTTTCAAAGAAAGGCCCCATTGCTTTTAATTGTTCATCTGCAGGAGTTCCCGGGAAGTCCAGCGGATAGATCTTAACGGCCAAAACGTTTTGCTGTCCTGCCTGAATAGCACCGCTTACATCCAGACTATATTCACCAAACATACCGGCCATTTGTGTGGAATCAGCAATTTGTTGCCCGTTAAGCCAAACGGCAGCACGATAATTAATACCTTTGAAAATGAGCTGAAAATGTCTCCCTCTATCTTCAAACGGCACATTGAATTTTGTACGGTACCAATATGGTTTTGACCATGGGTTTACATGTCCAGGTAAAAAACTATATTGTGACAAGTTGTATTTTTTATTAAAACTATCTGATGCATCAGGGATTAGCATGTTATTCAATCCAATATATGGATCGGGATAGATATGATTTGCTACCAATCCGGTAAGTACTGTTGAGGGTACTTTTACCGGAAACCAATAAACGGGAGACTGATATGAAGCGGATGAAAGAGTTTGTCCATCTACTGTGATAAGGGTGGACGATTGCATTTGAAAATCACTTAACTTTATTTGTTTGATAGTCCCGTTTTGCCCTAACATTGCGGAAGAAAGTAAAAGAGCAATCAATGGGATAGCGCCCTTCAATATAAGACTTCTGAATTGTTGCATGGAATTACGATTTAGATGATTTACTGCTTGATGATAGAGCAAAACACTCATTCATTATTTTATATGCAAAAGTAACATCCACTAAGAGAATATTATGAATAAATTTTATCCAATAGCGATACTTTTTTGCGCAGGATTTATTTTAACATAGTGGCATGAGAAGGCAAGTCATAAGGAGAAAATAAAGGGTAGCTTTCTAATTTGAGATAGTCTTAGTCAATATTGTTATCTTTGTATTTTAGCCTCTGCATTCATGCTGGTAGTGTAACAGGTTAACGTTATATGCTTTGATTTTTAGATATTTGATCTATAAAACTCACAAAAATGATAAGTACTGTACTGATAATCGTCATTCTAATTTTTGTATTCATCATCTTTCTTCTCCAGTTAGTGAAGAAACCTCAGAATGAAGAAGAGTTAAGAAATAAGATAGCAGAGCTGCAAAACAATTTGAGTCGGCTTGAACTGAATTTGAAGGAAGAATTTAAAACCAATCGTGATGAAAATTCCGCTGTTGCCAAAGAAAACCGGAGAGAACTGAATGAAACATTGAAAGATTTTAGAACGGAACAAACACAAACTTTACAGCTAATTACACAACAAACTCACAATGCCTTAAAAGAAATCAATGAAACTTTGGCTCAAAAGATTGAAGGCTTAATGTTGAAAATTGACAATAATAATCAGGCAAATAGAGATGCGTTGTCAATTAATCTAAAAGATTTTACAACAGAACAACGTTCTAAGTTTGATGAGCTGACAAAAGAGCAGCAGGAACTTACGTCAAAAACAGTAGAACAATTAGAGAAGATCACCAATAAAGTGGAAGAAAAGATTTTAATATTGCAAAACCAGGTTCAGGCAACATTAGATAAAAATATCAATGCTTTGAATACCTTGCAAAAAGAAAGGTTTGAGCAAATGGAGCTTAAACAAACAGAATTGGTGAGAAATACTGAAACTAAACTGGAATCAATCCGGATAACGGTCGAAGAAAAACTGGAAAAAACCTTAAGCGATCGATTAGGCCAAAGTTTTGAAACCGTTGGGAAACAACTTCTTGAAGTGCAAAGAGGTTTGGGAGAGATGCAAACTCTTGCGCAGGATGTTGGTGGCCTAAAGAGAGTACTGAGTAATGTAAAAATGCGAGGCGGTATTGGTGAGGTACAACTAGCTATGTTGTTAGAACAAATTTTAGCACCGGATCAATATGAAGCGAATGTTAAAACAAAAATCAATAGCAATGATTTGGTCGAGTTTGCCATAAAACTTCCGGGAGCGAGCGATGATAATGCCCGGGTTTGGCTTCCTATTGATGCTAAATTTCCCAAAGATGTATATGAGCAATTGCAAACTGCTTATGATACAGGTGATTTACTTTTAATTGAAGCTGCACAAAAAAATTTGGAAATCACGATCAAAAAAATGGCTAAGGATATAAGTGACAAATATCTTGATCCACCAAACACTACTGATTTTGGTATTATGTTTCTGCCGTTTGAGGGTATTTATGCCGAGGTAGTTCGCAAAGCCAGCTTATTGGAGGAGTTGCAACGTACATACAAAATTGTTGTTACAGGCCCGACTACGCTGGCTGCAATTCTTAATAGTTTGCAAATGGGCTTTCGTACTTTAGCAATTCAAAAACGAAGCAGTGAAGTTTGGCAAATTTTGGGAGCGGTCAAAAAAGAATTCGAAAACTTTGGAGGCTTAATGCAGAAGGCTCAAAATAATATTCAAACCGGTCTAAATCAATTGGACGATGTTATCGGAAAGCGTACTAAGGCTATCCAACGTAAATTACGCAGCGTGGAATCCCTGAATGAAACAGACGCAAAACTAATCCTCCCAGAAAGCTCTGATTTTGATGATTAAATTAGTAAAAATTGATCGTCACTCAGGCTATGTAATGATACCTTAGATTTGTTTGTTAAATAAGCAAAAAACAAATCAAATATACTGAGATTGAAAATTCTTGGCGCTTAATACGTAGAAATTTTCTTATCTTCGTGCACGAACACGATTTGAAATACACAAAACACAATACATTGTAAAACAAATATATAATTCAAACTTTAAACTCATAAAAGCATGAAAGAATTTATGGATGAGCATTTCTTGCTCGAAACAGAAACAGCGCAGCGTTTGTATCATGAACACGCGAAAAATATGCCAATCATAGATTTTCATTGTCACCTAAATCCTGAATTCATTGCCAAAGACCGCCAATTCGACAATTTAGGTCAAATTTGGTTAGAAGGTGATCATTATAAATGGAGAGCAATGCGCACAAATGGTGTGGACGAACGTTATTGCACCGGGAAAGACACTACCGACTGGGAAAAATTTGAAAAGTGGGCAGAAACGGTACCATATACCATGCGTAATCCTTTGTATCATTGGACTCATTTGGAATTACAACGGGCATTTGGCGTCAATACGTTACTAAAACCAGAATCTGCCCGGGCTATTTATGATGAGTGTACGTTGAAATTAAAAACTCCAGAGTTTTCTGCCAGAGGTTTAATGAAAAAATTTAATGTAGAAACGGTTTGTACAACAGATGATCCGGTTGATTCATTAGAATATCATCAATCTTTGCGTGATCAAGGATTTGAAATCAGAGTACTGCCTGCTTGGCGTCCGGACAAAGCAATGGCAGTGGAAGATCCTGTTAAATATCGCGCATATATTGAGAAACTATCCGAAGTTTCTGGTGTTTCTATTACGACATATACAGATTTGATGCTAGCCTTACAAAAAAGACACGATTTCTTTGCATCCATGGGATGTAAGCTGAGTGATCATGGCATTGAAGAGTTTTATGCTGAAGATTACACAGCTGCAGAAGTTGATTCTATTTTTAAGAAGGTAATGTCTGGAAAAGCTCTGCAAATGGATGAAATTCGTAAAATCAAATCAGCTATTTTATTTGATTTGGCAATTATGGATTGGGCTGCAGGTTGGGTGCAGCAGTTCCATTATGGTGCCTTACGAGATAATAATACACGACTACTGACTTCACTGGGTCCCGACACCGGATTTGATTCAATTGGTGACTTTACTGTAGCCAAATCAATGTCAAAGTTTTTGAATCAGTTAGATTTAAAGAATCAATTGGCCAAAACAATTTTATACAATTTAAACCCACGCGATAATGATTTAATCGCAACAATGATTGGTAACTATCAGGATGGGAGTGTTGCAGGAAAAATACAGTTTGGTTCCGGTTGGTGGTTTCTTGATCAGGAAGCAGGCATTACAGCTCAACTGAATTCACTATCTTTGATGGGTTTATTGAGTCGTTTTGTAGGTATGCTGACTGATTCCCGAAGCTTTCTTTCTTATCCTCGCCATGAGTATTTTCGTCGTATATTATGTAATTTACTTGGCAACGATGTTGAAAAAGGAAAGCTGCCGGCAAGTGAATTGAATTTTATTGGAAAAATGGTTGAGGCGGTTTGCTACAAAAATGCTGTAGATTATTTTCAATTTTAGGCTAAATATCATTTTTCTGGTTGGTTCTTTTATTTTTTTGTTGCAGTCTTTTTATGATTTGAAGAAAAGTGACTCTTACTGCGTTTTTTTGTAAGAAAAAAATTGTTTCTTTGCAGCTGATATTGGAGAACCAATTTTATAACAGATAAAAATAATGAATAAGAAAATTGTAACGTTTGGAGAAATCATGTTGCGTTTAGCAACACCTGGTTATGAGCGTTTTAGTCAAGCAACACAATTAAACGCATCGTTTGGTGGTGGCGAGGCTAATGTTGCGGTCTCGTTGGCAAATTATGGTATGTGTGCCGACTTTGTTACTCGCTTACCACAGAATGATATTGCTGATTGGTGCATTAAAGAGCTTCATAAGAATGGAGTAAAAACAGATCACGTGCTTCGGGGTGGAGAACGTGTTGGCATTTATTTTTTGGAAACAGGAGCGGTGGCACGCCCAAGCAAAGTAGTGTACGATCGTTCTCATTCGTCAATTGCCGACATTCAACCGGGGATGATTAAATGGGAAGAAGTCTTTGCCAATGTAGATTGGTTTCATTGGACAGGAATAACTCCAGCATTATCTCAAGGCGCTGCTGATGCTTGTTTAGAAGCTATTCAGGTAGCAAATAAAATGGGGGTTACCGTATCGTGTGATTTAAATTATCGCAAGAATTTATGGAAATATGGGAAACAGGCATCTGAAATCATGCCAGCTTTGGTAAGTGGCTGTGATATCATTTTAGGTAATGAAGAAGATGCTGAAAAAGTATTTGGCATAAAACCTGAGTCATTTGATGTTGAAAATACCAATGGTCAAATTAATGCTGCTGAGTTTGAATCGGTTTGCAAGCAATTGATGGAACGTTTTCCACGTGCCAAAAAAGTGATTATCACTTTGAGGGGTTCCATTAATGCCAATCACAATACATGGGGAGGTTGTTTATATGACGGTAAAACATTATATCAATCAGCTCGTTATGATATTACCCATATTGTAGACCGCGTTGGTGGTGGCGATTCTTTCATGGGTGGATTAATTTATGGTCTACTTACTTATACAAATGATGACCAAACAGCATTGAATTTTGCAGTAGCGGCTTCTTGTTTGAAGCATACCATTTATGGTGATTTCAATTTGGTAACGGTGAGTGAAGTGGAGAATCTGATGAAGGGGGATGTAAGTGGACGCGTTTCACGATAAATTGCTGATAAATATAAGATTGTATAATAGGTCAAATGCCTATCAATCTGATTCTCCGTCGTATTATTGACGATCAAATTCTAATTTATATACTATGCGTTTCAATAAAATTCAAGTATTATCGGCTATGCTCGAAACAGGGATGGTGCCGGTATTTTATCATCAGGATGTTGATGTAGCAAAGAATGTGATTAAGGCTTGCTACGAAGGAGGTGTACGCGCTTTTGAGTTTACCAACCGGGGCGATTTTGCACACGAAGTATTTGCTGAGGTAACGAAATGGAGTAATAAACATTGCCCGGACATGATTATGGGAGTTGGGACAATCGTGGATGCTGGAACCGCCTCACTTTATTTACAGTTGGGAGCTAATTTTGTAGTAAGTCCAATTCTAAATCCTGATATTTTCAAAGTATGCAATAGACGGTGTGTGCCATATATTCCTGGGTGTGGCTCTGTGAGCGAGATTGGGATGGCACAGGAATTGGGCGCTGACGTAGTGAAGGTTTTTCCAGCCAGTAATGTCGGGGGTCCGTCATTCGTCAAAAACGTAAAAGCGCCTATGCCTTGGACAAATATAATGGTTACAGGAGGAGTAGAACCAACGGATGAAAATCTGCTGGCTTGGTTTAAAGCAGGAGTTGCATGTGTAGGCATGGGATCTAATTTGTTTCCCAAAGAAGTTGTGGCTCATCAGGAATGGAATATTATTACGGAACTATGTAAAGCTTCATTAGAAAGCATTCAAAAGGCAAAGCTATAAAGTTTTTAATATCAATCCTATAAAATCATTATCATGAATAAAGACAACGGGATGACAGAAAAATTCGGTCGGTACAGATGGATTATAGTTAGTTTGTTGTTATTTTCGACAACAATTAATTACATGGATCGCAATGTAATTGGATTTCTAAAAGATTACTTTTGCTCTGCACAAGGTTTTGGTTGGACTCCTCAGGATTTTTCGTACTTAACTTCTGTGTTTACTCTTTTCTATGCTCTTTTTACCATTTTTGCAGGGGCAATAATTGATAAAATCGGCACAAGGTTAGGGTTAATGTTCTCTCTGATTATTTGGTCTTTTGCGGGCATCATGAGTGCTTTTGTAGGGAAGACTATAGTAGCCCAAGGTATCATAAGAAGCATTTTTGGTGCTGGTGAAGCCGGCAACTTTCCTGCTTCTGTTAAGACTGTAGCTGAATGGTTTCCCAAGAAAGAGAGAGCTTTAGCAACTGGGATTTTTAATTCTGGTTCCAATATTGGTGCTATGATTTGTGCTCTTTTTGTCCCTTGGGCACTATTGTTATGGGGGAAGGGGCATGAATTTTTAGGCATTTTTGCAGGTTGGCAAATGGCTTTCATTCTAACGGGAATAATTGGACTTATTTGGCTGGTCTTTTGGCTGGTCTTTTATGGAACTCCCAAAGAAATGCTCGCCAAAGGAAAAGTGACCCAGACCGAATATGACTATATTCATAGCGATAAAGACGAAGCCGTTATAAATGCATCCGATGAAGAAGTTGTGAAAAAAATTTCCTGGGGTAAAATGTTGGCATATCGCCAAACATGGGCTTTTCTGGTGGGTAAGTTTATGACTGATGGCATTTGGTGGTTCTTATTATTTTGGCTACCTACTTATGTAAAACAGCAATTCTGTGTTGGATTAAGTCCTGATCAAACGGCTGACTATGTAATGATCTCAAACTTTATTGTATTTGGTATTGCTATTGTGGGGTCTATTTACGGCGGAGCCATTCCTTTATCGTTTATGAATAAAGGGTGGTCAACATATAAAGCCCGCATGACAGCCATGTTGTTGATTGCGTGTGCGCCATTAGCTTTATTGGCCACCCAGCCATTAGCTAATTCATATGGTATTGTAGCTGCTATTGCAATGGTATGTATTGGAGGGGCAGCTCACCAGGCATGGTCTGCTAATTTGTTTACTACAGTATCAGACATGTTTCCAAAGAAAGCAGTTGGGACGATTACCGGCATTGGAACGACTGCAGGTGGTGTTGGTGGAGTTTTAGTCCAATTATTAGCTGGCCATCTTGATGGGACTTTGAAGGCCAGTGTTGCTTATGGAATTATGTTTGCTGTCTGTGCTTTTGCTTATTTAATTGCATGGGCATTGATAAAGATGTTAGTCCCAAAATTCAAAATTATTACCGATTTGTAGAAATAGAAGTAGAGTGATAGAGTAGATAGATTAGTGTAATTAATTTTGGATGGCGTCATTAACAGGTTTCTGTTAATGACGTTTTTTTATCTGAACTAAGATAGGAAAGGCTACAATGCTGATGAAGTAATTTTATCGCAGAGTTGATGACTTCATAAGGGAAGAAGGGATGTTTTTAAAATAGAAAGGGTTGTCTCCCGACAACCACAGTCTTTTGTTAACCTTAAATCTAATACCATGAAAAACACAGTGCAAAGGTAAGTATTTTCATATATCATTTGCAAATAATAAAAGAAAAAAGAACGGATATTATTGATATTTAACCGAAATAGTTTTCACCAAAGTCAGAAAGTTACAATAATCCGCTAAATTATTCTACATATAATACCAGCCCTTTTAAATATTCACCTTCAGCATGATAAATATTGATAGGATGATCGGCAGGCTGAGTGAGTTGATGTAAAATCCGGACCCGACGCCCCGATTGTGCTGCTGCTGAAAACACGGCAAGTCTGAATTGTTCTTTAGATACAATTTGTGAACAAGAAAATGTAAACAGAATGCCATTATGCGCAATCTTTTCAAAAGCTTTTGCATTGAGTTTTCGATAGCCTTGCAGTGCATTATGAAGCACATTCTTGTGTTTGGCAAAAGCTGGTGGATCAAGAATAATTAAATCATATGTAGTTGTTGCATTGTCCAGAAATTTAAATGCGTCCTCCGCAAATGCCTGATGTCGGTTCTCAACAGGAAAGTTAAGGGCAACATTTTCATTCGTTAATTCAATTGCTCTACCTGAGCTATCCACTGAATGTACCTTAGCAGCTCCACCTTGTAATCCATATACCGAAAACCCTCCAGTATAACAGAAAAGATTAAGCATTACTTTGTCTTTAGCATAATATTGCAGTAATTTCCGATTTTCGCGTTGATCGACAAAAAAGCCAGTTTTCTGACCATGTATCCAATCAACATGAAATAATAAATCATTTTCTTTTACAATGCCTTTCCCACCACTGCCAATCAAATAACCGTCTTCTGAAGTTAGGTTTGCTTTATATGGAAGAGTCACTTCTGATTTATAGTAAACATTTTTAATCCCGGATACTGTATTTATAATCGATTGTGCTATAATAGTCCGACTATAATGCATGCCTACGCTATGAGCCTGTATCACTGCTGTGTCTTCATAAATATCTATAATCAAACCGGGCAGGTGATCTCCTTCTCCATGGATGAGCCGATATGTTGTGTTTTGCTCACTTTCGGCTAAGTAAATGGATTTTCGTAAAGCATAGGCTTGTTTGATAGCACTCATCCAGAAAGTATCGTCTATAAGACCGTCTGTAAATGTTAGCATTCGCACTGTAATGCTTCCAATTTGATAATGACCTACCCCCATATGTATTTGGTCTGCAGAAACGACTTCAACGAGGTCGCCTTCATTAACAGGTCCGACTATACGGGAAATCGCTCCTGAAAAAATCCAGGGGTGAAAACGTAATAGCGGTTCCTCTTTTCCTTTTTTGAGTATAACTTTAGAATAAGCCATTAATATTCTTGTGTTAAGTATGTATATATTTTGTAGCATGCCCACGCATCTGTTGCGGCATAAAGCTGTTGCGCTTCATTTAACGGTTGCGCTTCCCAGTTGGATAATCTTTTGTTTTTCGATATGCGTTGTCCAAAAATAATAGCAAACAGTTTTGTCAGGCTGGTTTCCTCAATGTTATAGTTTTTAGCAAAATCCTGTAAATCAATGAAACTTGCTTTGTTGATGGTTGCTCTCTTTTTTATGGCAATGAAATCATCGCGTAAGGACAGTCCTATTTTGGTTACATGAGTGTCATTGAGCAAATCAATTAACGCGGTCGGCATTCCGATCATGTTGAGACGGAAAAGATAACAGATATCTTGCGATGACAATTGAATTAAAGCAACATGATTATGCGAATGTCGTGAGAAGTTAGGTTTCGTTTCTGTATCAAATCCAATGAGCGATTGTGACTTTAGATATTCGATGGCATCATCTACTTGTTCATTACGATCTATGGTGATTATTTTCCCCTGAAAAGCAGCGACAGGAAGAACTGATAATTCTTCTTTGGATATAGTTGGTCTAAAATTCATAGGCATAGCTCTAAAGATCGTCACTATCGTCTCGTAGTTGATGGTGTAAGAACGACTCCTTTTGCGATGTGGCGTTTATGGGAGGCAAAAATTCATCTTGTTCTTCTTTCTCTTTGTCGTCGTTATATTGAAGCTGATGAAGTGCGGTCAAAGCATTGAGTAATTTTCGTCCCCAGTGCTGATGGAATCCATAAAGGCAATTATCCAAGGCATTGCTTAAAAGATCTTCATCTCCGAGCTGACAATTGAAGAGAAAATCTTTGAGTTCTTGTAAAATATCGGCTAAGTCTTCAGAGATTGATGCAGCAATTGGTGCCTCAGAATATTGTATTTCAGGATGAAATGTAGTAAGATACATATCATCAGTTCCCAGCAATGTTTCGATGCTCACTCTAACATTTTCATATTCAGCTTCCGTTACGGTTCGTTCTGACTCTTCTTCAGGAAAATCAACAACAGAAGGGAGCAATATAGTCTTTAAATAAAGGGTAGGTAAATATTTTACAGCTTGTTTGATAAAGATTTGTTTATCAGTTGATACGCTATTTTCAATGAAAATGCAATATTCGGCGGCAACAGTAATAAATTCTAATCTATCTTTTTCAGATGAAGTTGCTGTAGGCATGGTAAAATAAACTCATTGATTGATAGTACAAAAGTAACAAAACATTTTGAATTTGGGATTTCTCCCCGAATATTAATCTTGCTGCTGATTTGTTTTTACATAAAATGGCATATTTATTACCAGGAGATCAATTTCTATTGCATTTATCTTGTTTATGCTATATATTCGTTTTTTAATGTAATCATTGAGTCATTCATGGGAAACGAAAGAAGATTTTAGTATCTTTGCCCTTCCAAATCATGAACAAAAACATCATCTCTAAAAATCAAATGATATGGTAAAACATCTTGTCTTTTGGAAGTTGAAAGAAGAAGCTTTTGGAAATAATAAAGCAACCAATGCATTATTAATCAAGAAGAAGCTTGAAGATCTAAATGGTCAGATTGAAGGGTTAATTCATCTGGAAGTGGGTATTGACTTTATGAAAACAGACGATAGTTATGATCTTGCTTTATATGGTGAGTTTGAATCCCGTAATGCGTTGGCCTTTTATCAGGAACATCCTAAACACAAAGAAGTGCAACAGTTTGTAAAGGTAGTGAGATCAGGACGTTGTTCCGTAGATTACGAAATATAATTGTTTCCATTGACCTACACTTTCTTTTTCTCTGTAAATTTTCATTAGAAGCAATATCTTGTTTTCTGTAACTTTGTTTTTATAAACAAACGCCGACAAATATCATAAAAAAGTGCCTTCGATATGCATCTCAGATGCACAAATCGAAGGCACTTTTTGTTTTAAGTTGTTCTGTTTTAATAGATCGTATCTCCTACTGAAACCTTCAGTTTGTAGAGACTGACTGTATAATCAATCTGAGTCTTCAATAATGATAAACGACTTTCTGCCAACGATATTGCACTGTCAAGCAAGTCCAGATTGGTGATACTTCCGCTTTCATAGCTTGTTTCTGCTAACTGATAGGCCTTTTCCGCTTGTTTTACCTGTAATTCTGCTTGTTTTACCTTTTGTTGAGAGGCATCCATATTTTCATAACTTTGAATTACATCGCTAATAATATTACGTTTAGTCAGATCTTTATCTTGTTGCGTACTTTGAATTTCCGATTGAGCTGCTATACGATTGTATTTTGTGCGGGTAGCATCAAAAATTGGGATATTGAGGCTTACTCCGACAACGTAATTGGCTTTTGCTGTTGCCAACACAGGAAAATATCCATTCTTATATCCACCATTAGCAAAAAAGTCAATAGAAGGATTATTGGCTAAATTGACATTTTTCAGATGTAACTGGGCTAATAATGTTTTCTGGGTGGCAATTTTTAGCTCTTCGCGTTGTTTAAGTGCAGTTGAAATCAACGAATCGCTTTCGATGAGTGAGCCATATGAATTTATGTCATTCTGCACAGCAACAGGGATGGTTTGTGGTTTCCCTAATAATGCATTAAGCTGGCTTTGGGCAATTTTTAAGGCTGTTTCCAGATCCGTTTTTTGATTTTTGATAGTCGAAATGCGAACTTTTGTTGTCAGTATTTCGTAATCTGTTGCAGATCCCGTTGCTGCCTTCTTTTCTACAAAATGTAAATGGTCATTTAAATTATTCAGTTCGTCGTTTTTAATTCGAATTGCTTGTTGCAAATAATCTAAAGTATAGAAACTGCCAATAGCCACCATCGATAGCTGCTGTTTGATCTGACTTTCCGTTAACTTGGCAAGCTCACTACTTTCCTTGGCATACAGCACATTATTGGCTGTCTTTCCAAAGTCATAAATTTTCTGATCAAGATTTACCGTGGCAGAATAATTATCGGCAGCAAACATATTAAATGTGCCTAATCCCGGAAATGAGATAGAAGAAACAGGCGCCAGATGTGAATAAGACGAAGAAAGCGAAATGTTAGGATAGTACGCTGATTTTGCCAATCCAATGCCTGCGTTAGCTGAAATGATTGCCTGTTTAGCTTCCTGAAGAGTGGGATAATTGGACATCACCTGTTTCAATACTGACGACAATGACAGCGAATCAGAAACAACGGTCGTTTCTGTTTGCGCTGTTGCAGAAGTTGCTAAAAGGCCTGTAAATAATAAAGTAAAAAAAGAAATTCCAGCTTTCAGGCGGATTGTCTTTTTAACTTTAAGGGTTTGATGATATAGTAATTTCATAATTCGGGAATTTTAGTTTGATTGGAGGACATATGCTTATTCTTTGTTTTCAAAATTATAACAGGTACAACACCTAACAAGGTTATAAGAGCTGCAACGAAAAAGTCGTCATTAATGCTTTCAATAAAAGCCTGATTGTTGATGTTGGACAAAAGCAGATATTCTGCCTGCTTCATAGCTGTTAATACACCACTCCCTACATGTTGTTGTGCAAAGAATGACAGATGATGTATCACATTATGAAATTCCTGCGATCTTGGAAGCACAGACGATCCATAAATTTGAGAATGGAAACTCATTCGCGCAGTCATTAATGTAGTCAGAATAGCTACTCCGATACTTCCTCCAATCTGACGGATTGTATTGGTAATACTAGATGCCTGAGCCATCTTATTATGAGCAATCGTCAATAAAGAAATCTGATTCAACGGAGTAAACATAATACCCATGGCAAATCCCCTAAGATAAAGAGACGACATAATATAAGGCCTTTCCGTTAAGAAAGAAAGATCAGAGTTAATATATAAACTGATTGTTAGCAGAATGATCCCTATAATAATCGGAATTTTGGGATTCGCTTTGTCTGCGATTAATCCTGCAATAGGAGACATTAATCCTTGTATAATCCCTACCGGCAGAAATACGGCGCCTGACTGCAATGCAGTGTAATCCATTGCATTTTGCAAATAGAGTGGCAACAGGAAAGTGCTTCCGAACATCCCGATGCTAAAGATAAAGATCACAAGATTACTCAATCCAAAATTTCTATCGATAAGTAATCGTAAATCAATAAGAGGATTTTTTGTTGTTAATTCCTGGGTAATAAACACAGCGAAAGCAATAATCGAAATGGCAAAGCATGCAAGAATATAGGGGGCTGACCATCCTTCGGCATTCGTACTGGCATTCCCTTCTGATAGTGCGTAAAGCAATACCGGTAAGAAAATAACAACAGATATAAATCCGACAAGATCGAATTTACGAATATCTCTATTGATGAATTCCCTCTGAATAATAATGGTTAGAGCTAAAGCGACGATCCCGACAGGAACATTAACGTCGAAAATCAATTGCCAGCTATAATTGTCAACGAGATAACCGCCAATAAGCGGTCCAAAAGAAACAGATGCTGCTGCTGCTATTGCCCAGAATCCAAGAGCAATACCTCTTTGCTTAACAGGGAATTCACGCATGATGATGGCCATCCCCAATGGTTGAATCATACCGCCACCCAATCCCTGAATAACGCGTGATGATATTAACATGGTTTCATTGCTTGAAATACCACATAACATCGATCCGAATGTAAACAGGAACAATCCCCAGAAATAGATACGCTTATACCCGAACTTATCTGCCATCCATCCTGATGTTGGAAGCATGGCTGCCATAGCCAACATGTATCCCGTAACAACCCATTCGATGGTAGAAAGTCCTACCCCAAATGAAGCCATAATTTTAGGAAGTCCAACGTTGACAATGGTTGCATCAAGCACAGCCATAAACGTCCCCAACATTATATTACCAAGAACAAACCATTTATAAGCAGGGTTTTGAGGATGGTAAACAGAAGTTCTGGGCCGTAAAGCGCGTCGTATTTTATGTGTTGGTGAGAGTTTTCTCATTACTTCTTCACAATTTTAATAACAACTGACATCCCTGTGCGGAGTACATATTGACTTAAAGGCGTTCCATTTTCAGTGCCATCAATAGATACTTTGACAGGTACACGTTGCGTAACCTTTGTAAAGTTACCTGAGGCATTATTAGGTGGAATCAGTGAGAATTGTGAAGCTGTGCTGGCTCCAATGTAGAAAACCTTCCCTGTAAAGGTTACTCCGGGATATGTATCAAGAGTAAAAAGAGCTTTTTGTCCAATGGAGAGATGTTCCATTTTAGTTTCTTCCAGATTGACTAAAACCCAAAATTTGTTCGTGTTGTTTAATGTAAAGACAGCTTGTCCCATTTGAGCGAGATCGCCCGGCAGTTGCCACCGTTTTGAAATAATGCCATCACATGGAGCATATAACTTGGTATTGGCAAGCTGGGTATTGATCACTCCTAACTGAGCTTCAGCCGTTTTTATAGCAGCTTCTGCGCTGTTGATTTGTGTTTTGGATACCTGTATCATAGCCTGTGAAGCGCTAACTTGTGCTTTTGCTGCTTCCTCGGTTTTTTGAAAGTGATCATATTGTTCTTTAGGAATGACTCCACCTGCAAATTGAGTTTTTGCCCTTGTAAAATCGTCCAATGAACGTTGCCAGTTGATATAGGCTATTTTGCTATTATCGGTATTGAGCTGATAGTTAGCTTGTGCTTGTGCTTCGGCTGCTTTGGTCTGCAAAATTGACGAAAGCACTTGTTGGCGTTGTGCAATTAAATCGGCACTGTCTAATGTGGCAAGTAGTTCGCCCTGCTTTACCGTATCTCCTTCGTCAACAAAAAGATGATCAATGCGTTCGACCACTTTTGGTGTAATCGAAAGATTGTCGGAATCAACGTAAGCATCATCTGTCTGCAGATAATGTGCGTAATCTTCATACCAATAAATTCCTGCGGTGATGACTAACAGGATAATGATCGTAACAGGAAGATAAATTTTCAAGTTTTGTTTGGTGATTTTCTTGATTTTCATACGTAAATAATTAGTATTCTGTTTTTTTATGTCTCTAAATATAAACTATTCTGATGTCTTACTGATTTACCGGCATATTGCAATTATATTTCATGAGGCTTCCTTTTCTCCGTCATGATCACTACAACATGTTGATTTGCCAAAGCTAAGTATCAAAAGTTCACGTACCTTCTGGGTAGCATCGGCTAAGGAGATAATTTGCTCTTCCGTAAGTTGGTGCAACTGCAATCGCATATCCTCTCCAATTTCTTTTTTAATAATTTGAAACTGAGTGTATCCTTGTTTTGTAATGCGGATATTGACTATACGCCGATCGTTTGCATCGGAGATACGTTCCACCATCTTTTCTTCAATTAATTTGTCAATCAAAACCGTTACATGAGGTTTCGGCATTGACAATTTTCGACCAATTTCAGACATGGATAACGTTTGATGTACACTTAAAATTCCCATAATGAATAATGCTCCGGGATTCAGGTTTGTTTTGGAGCGCATTTGTTTTGAAAAACTTTTGGAAATGAGCGGATGGAGATACATTAAATTATCCACGACTTTGTCAATAGTTTGATTGAGTTCAGTCATGATGATTGTATTTTGTTGTTTGTTTTATAATGGTTACAAAGTTACAACTATTACATACCGAAAATCAATAGTTTTTTGAATTATTATAGATTCTATTTTTGCAAGTATAGATGTCTAATTAATAGATATATATATTATATTTTAATTAGTGATTTTTATCGATATATGCTGCTGTATCATAAAACAAAAGTCAGTTATTTATGTTTTTCAGCATAAATATGACCTTTTTCTCTATTGCTTTTTTGAATAATTCAACTCATCCTTTTTAATGTATCCAACATAAGTGCTGCTCTTTTTTGTGGAGATGGGCTGACCCTATGTATCGGACTAATATTTATGCTCGACCTTCTTATACATAGACGAATAATAGCAGCACTTATTTTAAAAAGCACTGTTTTCCCAGGAAGATTATTTGATCACGATGCTTCGGGAGAAGATTGTACAGGATCAAGGTTGAAAATCGAAAAAGAAAAGAGATTGTAATTAAAGAAGTTGTGAAACCTCTAAGATTTGAATAACTGCATCCGGATTCAGTTTTTCAGCTGTTTCCCATATAATTTAGAGTTCATCCATTCCCCTGGTCACTCTGTTTTCTACTGTTTGAAGTTTGCTTTGATGTAATCGCCTATCCCGAACTTCTTTTTCAGTTGCGGTTTGTCAGTCTGGCGGACATGTTCGTGAATTTCAAGGGGCAATTTCTTTTCTACTTCCTTGCGTAAGAATGCTTCAATTTCGGGAAGATTTGACTTCATAGGCGTACCTGCTATTTCATGCGCGGCATTCTCAACGTCATAGAAGTAGTAGGGACTTTTCATCTTCTTCAGTTGTCCGGCTAAGTTTTTAGAGCCATAGAAACCATAGTTGAACAGGCGAACCTTGTTGTAAGGCACATGGTTATCGGCATCACCCTGAAAGAATTGGACAGGCGCAGGCTTTTTATCCCAATGCAATGATCCTTTTGTGGTGAAAATAGCTCCTGCAAATGCAATCACACCGGCATACCCGAAACCTTCCGGTAGTCTATTTATCAGCTTGTTATTTGAGCAGAGGTAATATTCCGCTTGCAGCACCGAAATAGCTCCCGCACTCGATCCGTTGATAATGACCATGGCAGGATTGATATGCCAGTCGCTGGCGTTGCTGAGGATAAAATCAGTAGCATTATATAAATCGGCCACAGCTGTATCAATGGCACTTGCTAATAACCCGGGAAATGCCATTTTTTTTATTTTTTCTCCCTTGTGAATCTGTTCTGCTGTTTTTTTCAATCCCAACCGGTAATCAATGGAGACCATCACGTAACCTCTTTGCGCCATTTGGTCAAAATAGGGGAGGTAGTAGGGGTTATCACGCTTTCCTCCAATAAAACCTCCTCCAAACATGAAAATAATGCAGGGCTTTGCTGCCACGGTATCCGTTTGTGCTAACTCATATCTATCGAGCCGAAGCGTATCCTGACCCTTAACGGAATAGATAAAGGTAGATTTGGTTACCTGCGAAAAAGCTGACAGTGAGATAAACAGCAAAAACAAGAGTAATATATATGTTTGTTTCATAAAGGTAAGTTCTGTTTGTTTATATGATCCTGTAATGTTTATGCCGGACCCTCTTTTGACAGCGAAGATAGGTTGTTTTTTACCCTTTGCTAGGTCAGGAGATGTTTGACTCTTTTTCTACGCTTTGATATGCTGTTACGAATGCTTGATAGTTGATTTCAAATCTTGCTGGTCCTAAATAGATAGCAGGCCAATAGATACTGTTGAAATAGACTTTGTTATCCGGTGAAAAGATCAGTGTAATAGTTTGTTTATCTTCTATTGAGCCAAATGTAGTTTCGAAAATCATATATTTATCTGTTTCCATGGATAAATTCCAGTTGAGTTTCTTAGCCGCCTCCACTAGTTTTGGCTTTGCTCTGGTCAGACTGATCGTTATTGCTACTTCTCTTAATTTATCTCTGGTTAAAAGGGTACGGCTTTCCATTGCAGCTGCCCAAATCATTACCATCGGAATGACGATAGCAATGGCATAGTCCATTACAGACGGATTGCCCTTGAGTTGGTTTTTGAATATGAAATAACTGATGATGCATGTGCCACCAAACATAATCAGAATGAAACCATAACTTACTGCTTTTTCATAGGATTGTCCTTTGAAAACCAACTTATTCGTTTCAACTGTTTTATCATAATCTAATCCACCTTTTATCATATAGTTTGTTGCTATTTTTCTTAAGTTATCAACTCACTTTACTTCTTTTTTCTGTTTCGCGGAATTGCCGCTTAACGGATGTTGGATGATTCTTTTCTGTAAATAATAGGAGGCTGTATTATTTATTCTTTTGTTAGCCAGATGATTTTCCCATTTTGTCCTCTTAGACAGGCTTTTTTTCCCCCATTATTTGCTGAAGTAAATACCTCAATATGATGATTATATTTAAAACCGGCAAAAACATAATGTTCTTCATTATATTGCTTTGTCAAGGGCTTGTTTAATTGACAATCATTGTCAATAGTATAAACCCAAAAAGGCGTGTATGATTCAAAAGTTCCTTTTTCTGTAAAATGTTCAGGTGGATTATCTTCTTCCGAATATGCTCTAAAGATAAAGTTTAATTTTCCATTATGTTCAAGATCAACTAATTTAACAGGAATTTCAACGTCAACACTATCCTGCTCACTATTGAAAACCATTTTAGGTTTATTGTCTGAAATATTGATGATTGAAAAATTTTCTCTGTAACCTGCTCCATCTAACATACCAAAAAGTAAAATTACAGTCTGTACCTTGGTTTTTTTGATGAATAGTGATTTTGTTGAAACGTAATTTCTGTTATCTTTCAAAAAGGAAGAATCTACGTCCGTCCAGCTATCCTTTGTGATAAAATCCTCTTTGCAAAATCCTGAAATAATGATGGTTATTTTATTAAATAACGAAGTGCTTTTCAATGAAGAGCTTAGAAAAATAGTATCTGAAACATTATCATTATTCAGGTTTGTGATAATAGTTTTATAAGGTTTATAAGCCATAGCATCAGGCTTTATCTGATTGTTTTTTGACAAAGAGTTGTTCTTTGCAAACATTCTAATTGTTCCTTGTTTATTATCGGTTGATCTAGCTGGATTACTACAACTGGTTATTAACAGGATCAATATAACAGATAAAGCTGTTGTTTGCATAATGCTTAATATTTCATATATCGAAAACTTCTTTGTCAATTGTCTAACCATAAGTGATCGGTAAATGGTAATACATAATTTTGTTTTATGGGTTTACCATATAAATAGGCAGGTGTCCACTTTGGCATATGATTGACAATATTAATGATCTTTTGATTGATTTCCAGATTAACCCCTTTTATAATTACCGGAGTTTTTATTTGTCCGGTAGTATCAACTGTAAATTGTACAATTAATTTTGATTTGATGTCCTCTTTTTCTATTCCAGCCTCTTGCAGTTTGTGTAATAAATACTACTTTAATGCTTTATCTCCACCAGTGAATCGGGCATTTTTCCTCCAGTCAGGGGTATTGTCCAAACTATCACAGATGACTTGTGCCCGATCCAAAAATTTTTTTCCATATTTCTTCTGTAATAATTTGTTCATTTCGCCATCATAACATTTATAATAATTGGAAGAATCCGTGAAGTACCAGTTGATTTTATAGTATTTGTATAACACATAAAAATAAGTATTATCCGCCGGCACCACTTCTTCTGAATGAAAAGAGTAGTTTCCATGTTGAAAATCAGATCTGGCTTGATTTACAGCTTTTCGACAACTATTCCGGCAAAATCCGGAGCTGCTGACCAATAAACATATAAATATCACGAATATCTTCTTTGAATCTTCCATTGGTTTGATTTATTCAACACAAAATGCTGTTGTTTTTTGACGCCACCTCTCTGGAATCATAACTTTTAGTCATGCTTCCATGATAGGCTTATCAACGGGCATTTGCTTTGTTGAGTCACTCTATTGTAGCATTGCTTCTTCCTCCTTGCCTCTACGCCTGTTCCACAATGACGGCAGTGCCATAGCAGATTACTTCGGTGACACCCGACATAATTTCAGTCGATTCGTAGCGTACGCCGACGACTGCATTGGCTCCGAGCATTTCAGCATGTTGCAACATCATTACAAAGGCTTCGTTACGGGTTTTCTCACACAGATCGGACAGGATCGTTATGTTGCCGCCAAACAGGGTTTGAAATCCGGCACCAATGTTGCCGACAATGGATCGTGAACGGACTAATATGCCTCTTACTACGCCCAGGTTTTTACTGATTTTGTAGCCGGCAATCTCAAAAGCTGTGGTGGTCATTCTTGTTTCCATATTATTTTTATTTATAAGGGTTTGTAAGACAACTATCCGAATGTTTCATCCCCGGCAACAGGAGTGCGCCGGGAATATAAGATTTATTTCTGCAGTCGCGGTTGTGTAAACGACCAGTGTGTCTGTATGATCCGCCACTGATTGTCATCGTCAAGCCGGTACACTTCAGTACAGTTCCATTTATGGGGTGTCAAACCCGCATATGAGACCAGGTTATAGGTCAGCACAGCCATACTATCCACTGCCTGCACACAGGGGTTGCCCATTTCGTACCGGCTTGCGTGTACTTTTCCCCTGATCGCTTCGTAAAGCGCTGTCAGTTTATCCAGACCGTCAAGCCTTTGGGGTGTCATTGGGTCAAAATAGACAACATCCGTATCCGACAGCTCAAGAAATCCTGACGGATCGCCCTGATTCCAGCGTTCCAGGGCCGCTTTTTCCATGCCAATAATCTTTTTGGCTATGGTGTTATTCTCCTGCGCACACACTGGGGCCATCACCATAAGGGTGAGCATAAACAATAAGGTTTTCATACGGTAAACATTTAATGGTTATGGTATATAAACCGGTATATGAACGCTTTCATTCCCGTATATAGCTGCTTTGCCTGTTTTTTGCCAGTGATGCCTGGTAACCTGCGCCAATGTCATTCCCAATCGCCCGATTGTTTGCCTGTGATCTGCCTGATATGGAGTTTCAGGATCACGATAGCTTCCACCTGTTTCTCTTTATACACGTTGTTGCCGGCCCTCCCGTTGTGCGCCATGATAATGTCCAACCCCCTTTTCTTTTCCTCGAAAGAGGTTATCATCTCAACCGTTGCATAGCCAATAACGGAACGGTATTTTTCACTCCATTTGCATGACTCTTCGTGCCGGACAATCATCGCTCCGTATTCGATCTCAAAACATACCTCAGGGTTCTGTTTCAACAGCTCAATCTTTTTGCCCGACTGTGCAGAATGGATATAAAAGGCATGTCCGTCATATCCATAATTGAGTGGAACAAGGTAGGGCCGATTACCATCCATCATGGCTATACGGCACACTTCACCTTTGGAGAGAATCTCTTCAATGACTTGCTGGTTGGTAATTTCTTTCTCTTTTCTTCGCATAATGTTCTCCTTTACAATACACAGGGTAGGGGGATCGGGCTGTTTATGCGTGTGAACCGCAACTTCATAAAACGCCCCTGTTAAAACTTTGGAATATCAAAGGTACGGTAGTTCTTTTATACCACAAAAATAAACAGGAATAGAATGGTTTTTAACTTGTTGCAGGAATTTATTTTCTTTCTGTCCTGCAAAAAATAATTCCATTTTATGACTGTGGTTGTGCATTGGCACCCTTTACCTGTTATCAGCAGCAGTAGTCTTAAGTTAGGCCAGAATACCAGGGCTGTGCTTCTTACTCTGTTGTTGATTGTTTCATTCTGATAGCATAGCTTTGGATTATTGCGTCAGCAAAATCGTTATATCCCCGACAAGGCAACAATGCAGATCATGTACATTGACTAAAGAAAATATTCGAAAAAAAATCCTTAATAACCGGCGCACATCCCTATTGCTTCTTCGATATTCAGTACCTTTGCCGTCGAATGAATAAACTTATTTTGAACATCTTCAGATCATGAAATTTAAACAAAGATCCGCAGCTTTACTCTTTATTATTAGTGTATTAACAATGAATTCGTCTTGACTTTTACAAGCTTTAAATACTAAAAAAAGGGAAGAGCCGTTTTATGAAAAGCAAAACTATAAAACACCACTCTTCCCCATGTACTTAGTACTCGACAAAGATACAATAAATAAAGAAATAGTGCCATTCATCCCTGTACCCAAGAGAGGGTTCAGGACAAAGTGTGATATCGCCGAGATTGTTAACTGCATATTGTACAAATTAAAAACAGGTTGTCAATGGCATATGTTGCCCGTTAAAAGTTTATTTTCTAATGTCGTATTGCATTATAAGACTGTTTTCGGTTATTTTCGTACATGGTGTAAATCAGGAGTGTTACAACAAATCTGGTTTGGTTTATTGAATAAATACAGAGCCTCATTGGACATGTCCAGTGTTGATTTGGATGGCAGCCATACCCCCGCATTACGTGGAGGAGAACAGGTTGCTTATCAGGGTCGGAAGAAAAGGAAGACTACCAATGCTCTTTATCTTACAGACAGACAAGGTATCCCATTGGCCATATCAGACCCGATAGAAGGGAATCACAATGATTTACATCAAATTAAAGAACGTTTTACCGACATTATTGATTCGCTGAATAACTCCGATATAAGAGTTGATGGTCTTTTTCTTAATGCCGATGCAGGTTTTGACTCTGCGGAGTTCAGAGAATTCTGTTCTTCCCATGAAATAATACCCAACATCGCTATTAACTGGCGTAACGCAGCACATACGGATGATATATTCTTCGATGAATTGCTCTATCAGCAACGCTATTGCATAGAAAGAACCAATGCATGGATGGATAGTTTCAGATCTCTATTGAACAGATTTGATGTTACTTGCTCCAGTTGGCAAAGCTTTAACCTTATCGCTTTTATCGTGATACTACTTAAGAAAATTACTAAACAGAAAAAGTCAAGATGACTTCAATTACAACATCAACGTGTGTATCCGCCCAGGATAAAAAAGACAATTTCAACCTGAGCGTTGATCTTGTGAGTTCTTACGTTTGGCGTGGCATAGCACAGGAAGGATCAAAAGGCGGTACGCCCAATATCCAGCCTACTTTAACCTATACGATAGGATCTTTTAGCTTAGGTGCATCCGGATCATATGCTTTTTCGGGAGATGTCAAAGAAATAGACCTCAATGCGACACTCGCTTTACCCCATGCTTTTTCCCTTACGCTTACCGACGACAACTGGAACAACAGCAACAATAATGCAGAAGTAAGTTCGGGGTATGCCAACTATTTTAACCTTCGGAGTAATGGCACAGGACATATCTTAGAGGGCACTTTAGCATATGGAGGGTGTAAAACCTTTCCGGTGAGCTTTTCCTGGAATACCATGTTTTATGGTGCAGATAAGAATCTAAACGGGAAAAATGCCTATTCTACCTATGTTGAACTTGATTATCCCGTTGCATCGAATGTAAATACCTTCCTTGGTGCATCCTTGTTTGACAGTCCTGCTATTTACGGCAATAAGGGATTTTCCGTGATTAATGTCGGGATAAAAGTCACCCGGAAAATTAAACTTTCAAATACTTTTTCCGTGCCTGTTTATGGCATCTTAGGAGCGAATCCACAAGCTGAAAAAGCTTTTTTTGTGGCAGGGGTTACGTTGTAGCAAAGCTTCGTGTCATCAATGTTGTTTCAGAAGAAAATCGCATAAATTGTCTTCAATCAGTACCTCATTTGGCTTACTGGCAATGGACTTATCCGGGGTAGTGCGGAAATTCTTCCTGCCCCGGCAATTCAGCAAATGCCTGTTCTGATTTTTTCGGTGATTCTCATTCCGTATAAATTTTATCTTCTTTCCACATCAATACATTATTTTCTATATAGGTTGCAATGCGGTTCATTTCGTCCTGATTACGGATAATATGATCGTGAAACCGGGATTGCCAACCAAAATCAATGTCATTTTCATTTGAAAACCGGGTAATCGCCCGTTTAAAACCGCCCATGGCTGTTGATAATTTTCCACGTCTGGCTGAAATAGATTGCATTTTTTCATCTACCAATATATTTTTCCATCGTTCATTGGCAGATGGCGTTGATTGTAGAGACGATGTGCACATTGTCTCTACAAAATCAATCACCACAATGGCATGGATATGGTTGGGCATTACCACAAACAATGGTATCTCGCAATTGGGATAATGCCCATTGATTTGTTTCAGGTTTTCGACCGCATATTTCCCGATTTCCGACAATATCATTTCATCATTCCTTATTTCACCAAAATAATGTTCCCTGTTTTTCGTACAAACCGTTATAAAATAATCACCACCGTTATAATCGTGCCATGATGCGCGTGCTGACAGAATGCGGTATTTATTTTGAAATTTGTCGGTTGACACAACGGTTGATATTTTATTTGTTTGTGATTCTATTCTATTCTGTTTTGTTTTGTTTTGTAGGAAGACGATGTGCACATCGTCCCTACAGTCCTGCCATTGTATTATTGTCTTGTAATAAAATTTATTGTTGAAACGTACCCATGATTTCATGGTAACGAATGGCTTGCGTCATATTTTTTGCACCGCAGCCCTGCAAAATCCTGCTGCGTTGGTTATACAACGTCTTCTTGCTGATATGCAGATGCTCGGTTATCTCATGTGAGGAAAATCCCTGGCGGATAAGCTGCAACAGCTTGAGGCATCCCGGGGTGATGGGTTCCCATAACCCATTTCCCATTCCGGTAAGCGGCTCTGCTTCATGGGTTTTTATATTGAATATCCAGGCAGCCGGAATGCTTCCGCTGGCTGCTTCGGACATCAGGTCGAAAGTAACCGACAGTAACCACACATTTCTATAGGTATCATATTCCAGTGGCCTTACCTTCCGTATCATCCGCAAATAACTGCCCGAAGCTGTCCGGATGCGGAAATGGCACCCCATGCCATAATGGTCGCGCTCACGGGCAGGCAAACTGTGAAACTGTTGGTAGCAGCAGATATCCGCTTTATGCAAGTCCTGCAGGTCGTCCGGATGTACATGGTCATAGAGTGTGTCATGTGGCTTAAAATCATTGCTATTCCGGTTCGGTTCACCCAAAAGTTTCTGGATGCGATGGTCAAGATAGAGGTAGTTGCCTTTGTGCAGGTCAAAAATAGCAATCATCAGCATCGAAAGCCTTGTCCCTTTCAGGAATTGTGCATACTGGATCAAAATGGTTTTATAATCGGCAGGGCTTACATGGCACAGGTGTGAACTGAAAATAGAATGATGAAGGATTTGCAGGGCCGACATGGTAAAATTATAAATATTACGTTTGAAAATTTAGAAAGTCAAAGGTAATAATGTTATTTTATAATTCAAAAATAAATAATGCATATAGTCGTTTTTATTTGATTTCAGGAATTTATTTTTTATCCTTCCCAAAAATCACTGCACATGGAAATACAATAAATATACGATTAAATAAATTGTATGTCAATAGTTTGAGCCTGTTTTAACCTGCCATTTATATGGTTTGCCTATAGGATATTTTTCCTATTTGATTTAAATAATTACCTAATTAACTTTGTGACGCGCCAATGATCTTTGACATAATGATACAAACAGTCACTTTTTAGATAAACATTTTTTATTTCATGAAAAAGAGTCATGGGTTTCTTGCATTAATTGGGAAGATATGGATAAAAACATAGAAGATGTTGATCAAATACAGGGACTATTCAGGGTTTTGTGTAAACGAACCACTACAGGATTTAGGATCTATATTTGAATCCTGTTTTCAAATATAGTAAGGAGCTGGTTAAAGATCGAGCCTCAGTTCCAGATTGGCTGATTCCAACTCTTTTCAATCTCAGAAATTAACAGGTACAGCGCTTTTTTCAGGGCATCATCATTAGGAAATGACAACTTGTTTTTGGACAGTGTCTTTTTGAATGCAGATGGAATCTCTATTAAAAAATTCTCCTGACACAGTTTATTGAAGAGACCCCACAGTTTTTAAACAGTCCATTTATTTGATCAATAATGCCCCATTTTGGATCAATAATGCCCCATTTTGGATCAATCTTGCTGCATTATGGATCAGCTTTTCCTCAAAATGGATCAGCCTTTCCTTAAAATGGATTAGCCTTTCCTCAAAATGGATCAGCTTTTCCTCAAAATGGATCAGCCTTTCCTTAAAATGGATTAGCCTTTCCTCAAAATGGATCAGTCTTTCCTCAAAATGGATTAGTCTTTCCCCAAAATGGATCAGCCTTGAGCCAAAATGGATCAGCCTTGAGCCATGATGGATCAATAAACGACCATTTTTAGTCATGAAAACAACAGGATTGATAACTATGTTATATGTTTAAATAACTGATTGTATGATATCTGTCATTTTTCCTTGGCATCCGGTGGTGTTCCGGCAGATGGTAGAACCAGCAGAAGCAAAGAAAATATTTTTTGTCCTACTATAAACTCTTTAAATTATTATTTTATGATTGGATATAAAGTCCTGATCGATTTTTCAAGCAGCAAATACACGGATGCAAGTTTTCCGATATTTGTGAAGCAGGTACTGGATCACATGACGGGTAACCCGCGTTATCCGACACCCGATCCAACTCTCGAAGTGGTGAAAACCGCTTATGACAATTATGTCGACGCCATGGGTAAGGTAAAAGATGGAACCCGTGAGGATACGATTTATAAAAATGACATGAAGGATATCCTGAAAGGGACGATGCGCTCCCTGGGCACCTATGTTCAGAGGGCAAGCAACGGCGACGAAGCAGCCATTATCAGCTCAGGTTTCGACGTAAGCAAGAAGCCTGTACCGGCAGGGCCGCTACCAGCTCCAACCGGATTGACAGTTGAAGCTGGGAACACGCGAGGAGCACTGGATGTTCGTTGGAATGTTGTAAAAAGCGCCCGCAGCTATGATGTGGAGTACACCGAGTTTCCCTACACCGGCACCACGGTATGGGGACATGCTGTAGTCAGTCAGAGCCGCGTGCAACTGGACAGTTTGACGCAAGGCAGGCAATATGCCATTCGTGTCACAGCCATAGGGAGCGATCCGACTCGCACGACGAGTAGCGACGTGCTAAGTTACGTTATGTAACCGGCAATTTCAAAATCAGACGGACAAAAAATAAACTTTCCCCGGTTTTCAGATGCTTGATGCGTTCTGAGAGCCGGGGTTCATTTTTTAATAACAGAATAACAGCGTAACAGAATACCAGATTCAATTGATAACAGACAGTTGGCAATTGACAGAAGACGGAAGTTAGAGAAGTTACAATCCTCATTCCTTCAATCCTTAAGGAAGTAATTCCTTAGTTTACTTTTTTGCAGCGCAATCTATGCAGACTTTTTTATCTCCTTTAATGCGCCCATATTCCATCACGGTCATCTCGCCGCATTCTTCACAAACAAATCCGTCGAAGCTATCTTTTTTCGGTTCGAGTTTGTATTCAAAAATAGGAGATACCGTAAGCAACATCTCGTCAGGAGCATTCATTACATTATCCACGAGAGGATCGACTACTTCGGCAGGGACAGTGCTTGCCGGCTTGCCCAACATACGATATTCTGTAAAGAATTTCGATTTTTTGTTGTTGAGCATGGCTTGTGCAGTAGGGGTAACCCTGACAGCACGTCCTGTGGCACGGTCAACAACGGTGACAGCCCATTTCCCTTTATTTGTTTTTTTAATATTCCCTTTGCCAAAGGTCGTCCCCATGATGACCTGAAGGCCATCACCATAACAGGTAGCGCAATGATCTTCTCCCAAATCGACAAAGGCAACCAACTGTCCGTCTTTAGCACGTTCTACACCCAGGGCATTCATGGCAGCAGCGCCAACTCTTAAACCCATTGGCATAGCAGGACATTTATGTCCGTGAAATTTTTGCCCGAATTCGAGCCAATCTTTTGGATTAATCATTTTCTATTCCTCCTTTAATTAAAAAATATTTGTAATTGAAGATCCCCCAGGTATTTCCTGCCGGAATCAGTGTCTTGCGTTTTCAGGTCGGACATCAGTTTTGTGTTGCCCGACAGTTGTACATTAAAACCTACTCCATACCAGGCATTGTTGCTGGTAATCGGATTCAGGTCATTGTATTTTTGTGCCAGGGCAACAACCTGATACTTTTTATGAATTGTATAATCTGCCAGGGCATACCAGCCATCGGCCTTATCTTTGTTGATTTTTGCCTGTACGTATTCACCCTGCAATTCAAAATTATTCCAGTGCCACTGGGATTCGATGCCCCAACGAAAATCATTGCCAGAGATAACAGAGTCGGGTTGATAGATGGTTGTAAGCGTCATTTTGTCAAGATGACGATAGGCAAATGAACCTCCGATATCAAGCCAGGAATTGCCTTTGTCTATGACTTTATATGCCACGCGGGAAGTATATAACAACAGGTTGTCCTTACTGTGGGCAGGTTGTTCGACATTCGCATTGAAAATACCAAAGCTAAAATGGAGCGGCAACGATTTATGTTGGAAGGTATATTGAAGGCCTACCTCCCGTCCCATTTCTTTTTCATTGATCGTCATGTCACTAATCACATCTGCACGTTCAAGGACGGGAATTTCATAATCGGGTTGCATCCGTTGCAGCATAAAATCGGGAACAAAGCGACCTACCCGCAAATAACCATACCCAGGGGTATGGATATCTGCAAAAGCATCCTGAAAAACAAAAGACTCACTTTTAAACGAAGTGTACACCGCCTGCATTTTATAGGTAATAAAACTCAGATTCGGGATTTCGCCATAAACCCAGAGTTTTGCGCGTCGTATGGTAAACTCAGTCGAATTATCGAAATTACTGGAAAGGCGTGTTTGCAGGTAACCATTCAAATTCACAAACTTTTCATCCTGACCAAAGGCATGAAGTGCAAATACTAATCCCAACATCAAAATAATCCATTTCAACTTCTTCTTATTCAGGTAAATCATATTTTTTTTGTTAAGCGTCTGGCGGCTCATCACACATCTATTCCTGATTGCATGCCAGAAGCGTAATTTATCTGTCTAAATTAATTTGATTAATATCTGAGCAGCAAGCGCCCACATAATAAGGCCAAGGCCGGCTTTAATCATTTTGGGTTTTACCCTGAGACTGAATCTTGCCCCGAGATGTCCACCAATTAATACGGCAATTCCTACTATGACAATTAATGGATAATCAAGCCGATGATTGGTTGCATGTCCTAGAATTCCGGCAAGAGCCGAGAATGAAATAATGAGATGAGAAGAGCCTGCAGCTGATTTTGTCGGGTATTTCAGAACATAAGCCATGAAGGGAACAATCAGCACACCACCACCTACTCCCAGTAAGCCAGAGATCAGCCCTACGGCAATACTAAAAACCACAATCAGGATGTACATCGAAACTGAAGGATGTGGCATCGGTACCTCGTCCGTATCATGTCCTTTCTGCCAATAAGTAAGGATCATTCTGGTACCAAGGATTAACAGGAAGAACACAAACAACCACAATAAGATATCCTGATTGACATATCGGGCATAAACACCGCCTGCAAAAGCACCAAGGACAATGCCCGGCACAAACATAAACGATGCTTTCATATCAATCATTTTATTCTTATAGAACACATATCCTGCAGAGAGGGAGGTAATCAAATTCAGTACCAATGATGTGGATGTTGAATTTAAAACTGAAAAACCAAGGAGAATCAGTAGTGGAGAATAAACTGATCCTCCTCCCTGTCCAAACATCGAGAAGATGAACGCAAGTACAAAAGAAAAGAGTACTGCCATTAAAAGAGCACTGTTAAAATCCATATCTTCTATGATTTAGTGCTTGTGTGAAAGACGTGCGTTGGGTACAGCTATTGTCATCTCATCGGGTTCGTGTCCGGCACAGGAAATGCAAACCCGTTTTCCATCTTTGAGGCGCAGATAACGCTCAAAAACATATTCACCGCAAACTTCACATTTAGCTTTTGCAAATGAACCTTTAACCGGTTTGTATTCAAAGTCTGGAATCGCTGTCACAATAAATAACTCATCGTCAGTAGCATCTAAGACTATATTTACAATATCCCGTCTGACTTCTACCGGTATCTGTGATGGTTCAATACCCATTTTGCGGTAATTAAAGAATTCATGAGGAGCCAGTTTATCCTGAAACTCATTGCGCAAAAAGATACGATAAGCACCTTTTACATCAGGATGCCAAAAGGTAGCCGCTACTTTACCGTAGTATAATTTATCAATCATACCCTTTCCAAAAGTTGCTCCGGTGGCAGCCATGATACCATCCTGCATACATCCCTGCGGATGACCAACGCCCATTTCGGAAAATACGTGAAACTCATGATCCTTGCAGCGTTCAACACCTAACGTCTTTAATGCCAAAACACCCATACGGTAACCAATTGGCATAAAAGGGCATTCATGTCCGTGAAACTCAAATGCCCAATCCGGAATTTGAAATCTTTGTGTACTCATTTTTTTGATTTTAATTATATTGATATTACATGATTATTTTCTCAATCCGCTTTTCCTTAATGAATGATCTTTATCAGGAAAGAAATGCCTCTCTTATTGCATCCCTGAACAGCATGATATGGCATTGTTATGCTTATGCCATGAACTATTCAGTGGAAAGTATGTATTAAAAACAGCCTGGTTTTGTTGTAGTTGATTTATCTGATTTGCTGTTAAACAGAGCTTCAAAAGAGGCTTGCGCTTTTATCCAGTTTTCCCGGTTAATACAGTATTTCACCTTGGGCGTTTCTATCTCTCCCTGAATCAGGCCAGCATCTTTTAATTCTTTCAAATGTTGGGATACGGTCGCTTTTGCTATTGGCAGTTCATTATGAATATCGCCAAAATAACAACTGTTCAATGAAGCGAGGTATTGCAAAATGGTGATGCGCGTTGGGTGACCCAAAGCTTTAGCAAAACGGGCAAGTGTTTCGTTGTCAACAATATAATCTTTATTTTTATTAGCTTCCATAACGATATAAGTTTAATGTTCGTTGTTCGCAAAATTACGAACAATAAAATGCAATTTGCAATAGGCAGAGATTAAATATTTATCAAAAAAGACAAAATGGCTGTTTGCCTGGAAATTTAATATCCAGACATTTTCATGTGGTGGTATGTTTGAAAGAAGCCGGAACTGGCACTGAACGCAATGATAGTGAAGCTCATCCGGTGACGCCAGGCAGGGTCAATCATCAGTTGAGGCAATGTTATGCGCATTTAGCTTCAGAGAAGCGATATGCTGATAGGATTAATGGCACACAGCACTCTGTGTTAATCAGAAGAAACAGAAAGCATTACGGCGAGCGAATCCATATAATCACGCCAATGGGCTATTTTACGATTTTCGATCGTTATGATAGAACAAAAACGGTTATCGTAGGCTTTTCCTGTAGAAGGAACCTTTCCATGAACTTCATATTCCAAAATAATTACCTTTTCAGGTTTTGCCGATTTATATACCCGTAAGTTATCGGACGAATGAAGGACATTGGTATAACTTCCAAACCAGTTCATATACGCAGTACGGCCTTCAATCTTATGGGTAAATCCTGGAATATGATATAAAAATTCAAATACTGCATCTTCTGCTACAGCATCCCAAAAATGCTCCCCGTCCACCTCTCCTTTCAACCCTTCCATGATAATACTATAGAATGGTTCGGCATTCTTATTAAAGGCAGGATGATTCCTATCCACTTTTTTCGGAGTGTTTGTTCCCTTTTCCATGTTCCCTGTTTCTTGTAGATAATTGTTATTTATGGGGCATGATGCAATGATGCAGATGTATCTGTTACCCATGCCTCTGCCGAAGTTAGTAATAAAAATGGCGCAATCTGCTGTTTATTATTTTGTTTTTCAGGTAGGGACAAGCAGAACGGCTTTCGATACAAGATGCAATAATAAAAAACAATGGAAGCAAGGGTAGGGAGGCTTTCTCCCAAGTGAAGGCTGCACTACAAAAGATGGAATTCTTATGATGATTTGCTATAACACACTGACGTCATTTTTACGTCAGGTAATGATGCCCATTGTCGTAGGTGAAGAAAAAAGGCTTACCATATATTGGCCATAATCAAAATCCAGGCAAAGAATGCGGTTACAATGATTCCGATTATTAAAGGAATCCAGAATGGTTTTGTTCTATATTGAACCTCCTTGCCAATATATTTCCTCCAAAAATAATCATATAAAAAAATTGATCCGACTGTATTAAGGATAACAGATAATACAGATTGGTTCCCCGGGATTAAATTCAGGATATAAATTACGAATCCGGTATAGACAGCAGAATAGAGCAGAACAATCCCAATTCCTTTTTTATTATTTACTGTCTTAAGATTTATGGCTAATTCAACTTTCGCAAGCTCCAATTAACCCGGTTGCTTTAGGTTGTTAAGATTTAAACCTTATTCCCTTATTACATGAAACAAGCAGTAAATTTTCACATCCAAAGTATGATAATGTTGGAATGTGAGTCCCTACACCCTCCCACAAACAAATTATTATCGTATGTAATAAGGGAATAAGGTTAATTCCAGTGTGGTTATTGGTTTCCCTACTAAGGGTTAAGCTACACCCAAAATAAGGTTCTGAAATGCTTACCTGATCTAAATTATCAGATATGGAATTCAAGTTTCATACGGCAACTGTTAAAAACATAAACAAGGAGACTGAACATTGTTCCTATTGCTTTTTCCCTTGCAGTAAAAAGCTATTTATCTCTGAGAGTATTATTGTATCTTTGTGTCGCAGCATATTTTTTGGGTTTTGTTTGACAACATAAAGTTACTGATATTCAACCACTTTGCCAAATTTATATGCTGCTTGTTTCTTATATATCAGCAAGTTATTTTACTTGCGAAAGTTGAATAGCTAAGAGGATCCCGCCAAACAGGACACAAAACAATATGGAGAATATATTGATCACTCGCCTTGAATATAATTGTGGAGCATTCTCATCCTTCACTATATTTTGTTTCCATTTTGGATGAAATGCATCCCAGTCTTCATCTGTTTCCTGTTTTTTGATGGTTTCCTGTACCATTTTCTGCTTAGCGATTTCAATGGTTCGCTTTTCTTCATCCGACAGTTCAATCCCACGATTTGCCAGTTCATTTTCTGCAGCCGAGATCAAAGCTTCCTGATAATTATCAAAATGAATCACGATCTCCTTTAGTTTTTTGTCAGACTTTGTTTTTACATCTTCTGTAAAGTTATGTTCCATAAGGTATATGTTTTTGTGTCATCTACATTCATCCGATCATTGAAAGCAGACCTTTATCGTAAGTTTGAGTAAAACGATAGCTTATGATGCTTTCATGTTTGTAAATTTCATTCTCCCAAACTTATATATCTCGTTACTTTACCATTCAAAGAGATGGTCCACCAGACAAAATATGTATTTGCACCGTCACCACTATTCATTTCCACAAGAACGCTTTTTTTGTCATCAGCCACAACTATTGTAATACCATCTCCGTTGACGTCAGGATTGTAACAGTCATTATATAAAGTTTTCGGTATTTGTATGGGTTGTCCATTCAAGGTAACTTTAAATTGGCTTAACTCGTACTTGGGATATCCATACTCACTGCCCCATATATCATGTTCATCGATTCTGTCAATCACAGGATGTTCTCCGGATGTAGAATAAACCACTATGTTGCCAGTACTTGACAGCACATGTTTGCTTGGATTAAATCGGGACCGGCATAAAGATATCGAGAGGGTGTCCTTGTCGAGATGACCTTTCCAAAAATATGAACTATCTGTCCAGTCAACATTTTGACAAACCGTTTTTAGAGGAATTAAAATGAGTACGAAGATGAATATCGACAATATTTGTATGTTGGAATCATGTTTCATGATAATGTTTTATCTCATTTTTTATCAAACGCTTCTATTCTTACTCACCAAAATGCACACTGCTATAATATATATATAAGCCCCACATAATGATTTCTTTCCAGCAGTCATGTTCCACATCATCCCATGGCGTTTCTTTATTTCCTTTGCAAATGTATTTTTTATTTTTGGAATATTACAATAGCAAACAACTAAATAAAACAACCTGTAATATTATTCTGCAAACATCATCGTCAAAATTCGACATTTCGGGTTTTTCTTCTTCTGCATCACCGAATCATGGGTTAAAATGAGTACTTCCTGTTTTAGTCCTCCAATGGATATGATTTAATATGTTGTGATAAAGTAATTTCTGTTTTTTCGGTTTTGTGGCAATTCATTAAAAGATATGCTAACTTTACGCGCCTGAACAGCTGAAAGATTGAAGAATTGAGAAAAAAGAGCCAGGAACTTAAAAAATTGAAGGTTGAAAACAGGTTGAAGGTCAAACAACGGTCAAAAGGTGTAAAAGAAACAAGAGGTCTAACGTTCAAAGTTGGATTTCATTCTTCAGATTTCTACTATATTCCTGTTTATCACCTACTAAATACTTTGTAGTTTTTATCTTCAGATTTTCATTGATTCTGTCTTCTGTCTGTTTGGTGGTAGGTTTACAACTATTTATTTTAACTGCAAAATATGTTATTAAACATATTTGTGCAATGAGTATTTAACTTCTTCAGGGGCTCTTTTATATTGACCTTGAAATTGAAAATGGAAAAATCGATGAAGAACGAGGACGAATACATATTTAAAGCTATTCGTAAGGGAGACATACAAGCGTTCGAACGTTTTTATAAAACATATCAGCCCAAGCTGTTTGCTTATGGCATGGGCATACTGAAAGACGAGGAGAACGTGAAGGATCTGGTGCAGGAGACATTCATCATTTTTTGGGAAAATCATGAACATATTCTGACGGATTATTCAATTACGGCTTATTTATTCAAGATATTTCAGAGTAAATGTATTAAACACCTGCGGTTTAATGCGGTAAAGACAAACTTTTCGAATTTATCGGAGTTTAAATTACAGGAAATTGAGCTTGCGTATTACAATCCGGATGATAATATCCTGGGAACGATCTTTATGCACGATGTTGAGGCCTTATATGCCAATGCCATTAAGAAATTGCCCGAGCAATGCCGTGAGATCTTTGTGCTGAGCAGGCAACATCAGATGAAAAGCGCCGATATTGCAGTGAAACTGGGGCTTTCGGTGAGGACGGTGGAGAATCAGATATATAAAGCAATCCGTATTGTGCGTGAAGAGATGAAAGATTACGCTTTCCCTGTGGTTTTAACGATAGTTTTGTTGAGTGGACTCTTTTGATAGAAGAAAAACAGAGATGATAACGGATATTGACAACATATTGCTTATAAAGTTCTTGCGGAAAGAGCTGACTGACGGCGAAAACCAGCAGGTCATCGACTGGTTGCAGGCCAAGGAAGAGAATAAGCATTTCCTGTTTGGACTGAAAGAAGCTTACATGCTGAGCCAGTGGGAAGAATTGCGCGACAAAGCAGATACAGAGGCAGGCTGGAATGAATTAAATCAGACACTGGAGCTGGATTCGATCCCTAAAGCGTCCATGTGGAAAAAAATTCGCACCACTTTGCAATACGCAGCTGCTATCATCCTGTTACTTTCAGTCGGGTATTTCCTGCGCGACCTGATTACGAGGCATCCGGTTCAGTATGCGGTGGTAGAAACATCAGACGGGCAGCAATCAACCCTCATTTTGAGCGATGGCACGAAAGTGAGACTGAATGAAAATACCAAACTGGTCTATCCAACCGACTTTAACGGGTCAACACGCACTGTTGCCTTAAGGGGAGAAGCCTATTTTGAGGTGGTTCACAACGCAAAGAAACCATTTATGGTCAATGTAGGCAGTTATACGGTAAAAGATATAGGCACAAAATTTGATATCGATACCTATCCTGATGAGATCTATTCCTATACCAGCCTGAAAGAAGGCGAAGTGCAGGTGATGGAGAATAACCGGGATCAGAACTTAATTACCGACCTCAAGGCAGGAATGCAGCTAGGATTTAACCGACGAACAAAAGAATATTTTGTCAGGACAGTAGATCAAAATAGTATAGGAGATTGGACAAAAGGCCAAATAGTAATCAAACGGGAAACATTGCAGGAAGTTGCAGAAAGATTACAACATAAATATGATTATAATATTTCTGTGCAAAATAATCGATTGGATTCATTAAAATACAACATAACCATTGAGAACGAGTCATTGGAAGAAATTCTAAATGATATTCACTTTATTACACCCCAAGTACATTATTATATAAACAAGAAAGACAAATCATTGATATTTAAATAGATATATTTGTTTTAGGCCATGATTAAATTTCATTGCAAGCCAATGTTGTATCTAAATGTAACGTTGCTAATAGGTTTTGCACATATTATTAATTCTTAAACCCAATTTATTATGAAACAAATCAGGTAACTTGTCTTTTTAATCAAGTGTTTTCGAGTCTTTTAGTATTAATCTTAAATTACAAATGAATTATGAACATTAAACGACACATTGTAGAAACTGAAGTTGTACAGCGTTTTATGTACAGCTTTTTTGGACGGTTGTTAAGTGTATTGATGCTTCTGTTTTTGGTGCAAGCTTTCAGCGCTCCAAAACTTGACGCGCAAACCAAAAAAGTGACACTTCATGTCACAAATGCTCCTCTGGCTAGAGTTTTAAATGATCTTAGTAAACAGACAGGGTATAAGTTTTTTTATAGCGACAATGTCACCAACACCCGGGAAAATGTCACTTTACGAGTGATCAATAAACCGTTAAATGAAGTTTTAACTCAAATTTTTGCTAGGCAAGATATCGCCTTTACTTTAAAGAACAATCAAATTCTTTTATATAAAAAGGGTGCATCTAGCGAAGCTGAGCGGCAACCTACACATGAAGAAAGGATAGAAGGCGTTGTCACAGATGAAAAGGGAGAACCTTTGATTGGTGCAAGCGTTGTAGTAAAAGGAACAACCAAAGGGACTATTACCGACGTAAATGGGAAATATTCATTAATGGTTCCATCACATTCTATTATTCAATATTCCTATATTGGATATGAAAGCAAAGACATGCAAGTGGGAACCTCCTCACGCATGGATATATCCTTGAATGCAAGCAGTAAGTCATTAAATGAAGTAGTTGTAACGGCTTTAGGCATCAAGCGAGACAAAAAAGCATTAGGTTATGCAGTACAGGAGGTTAAGGGTTCTGATTTATTGCAAGCACATGAAAATAATTTTACCAATGATCTTTCAGGTAAAGTTGCAGGGTTGCAAGTTGTAAGATCATCAAATGGACCTGCTGGCTCTTCAAAAATATTATTACGTGGAAGTAATTCATTGACAGGAGATAATCAACCGTTAATTGTTGTTGACGGAATCCCAATGAACAATTTTACCGGAGCTTCCAATACAGATTTTTGGAATCCATCGATTGATATGGGTAATGGGTTGTCTGATATCAATCCTGATGATATTGCCAGTATATCTATTTTGAAAGGACCTTCTGCGGCAGCTCTTTATGGATCACGTGCAGGAAATGGAGTTATTCTGATTACCACTAAATCAGGACAACATACGCAAGGACTCGGCATTAGAATATCATCTTCAACACAATTTGAGACACTGTTCATGGTTCCGGAATTACAAAATACATTTGGACAAGGGAGTTACGGATCGTATAATAAATTATCAACCACTAGTTGGGGCCCTGCAGCAACCGGGCAAACCATTCAGAGTTGGAATGGGAATAATGTTCCTATGCATATTTATAATAACATTAATAATTTCTTCCAGACAGGACTTACCACTACTGAGAATGTTGCATTTGAGCAACAGGTAAAAGGCACTTCTCTTTACACCTCCTTTACGCGTGCAGATGACGGAAGCCTTGTTCCAGGTACTACATTGGCAAGGACTGATTTGATGGTTCATGCTATCAGTAAATTTGGGAAAGATGATCGTTGGACATTAGAGACAAAAGTGCAATATATTAATGCAGCAGCTAAGAATCGTCCTATCAATGGACAGAATGCATCCAATTATTTTGCCACACTATTTTCTACCCCACGTTCGTTGGATATTCGGCAGTTTAATCCTCCGACAGATAAATATGGGAGTATGATATGGTATAACACAAATGGATATAATCCTTATTGGCTGATAAAATACAATTTGAATCAGGATACCCGGGATCGTTTCTTGATGTTTGCTTCCTTGAAATATGATTTTACCAATTGGTTGAATTTAGACGTTAAAGCCGGTAGTGATTTGTACTCAACCCGATATTTAAATCAAACCTATGCTGGAAGTCCATTAGCAATTACAGGATCCTATGGTACCAGTAAGGATCAATTCTTTGAAAATGATTATAGTACTCTGCTCACAGCTCACAAGGATAATGTTTTTGGTAAATTAGGGGGAATGGTAAACCTTGGAGGTAACTTAATGGAAACTCAATCCAGTTCGATAGGTGGAAGCGCAGGAGCATTAGTGGTACCAAATCTTTTTACGCTGAATAATGCGGTAGGAAACCCTAGTATCAACCAGTCATTTAGTGAAAAGAAAATTAATTCTGTTTATGGTTCATTGCAACTAAACTGGGATGGTTATTTATTTTTGGATGGAACTCTGCGTAATGACTGGACATCAACTCTAAGTCCGGAAAATCGTTCATTTTTTTATCCTTCATTGAATTTTTCATGGGTGATAAATGATATGCTCAATAAAATAGGGTCTGGTATGCCATCCTGGTTTGATTTTGCAAAGCTAAGAGCGTCTTTTGCTCAAGTTGGAAATGATTTAAGTCCTTATCAGTTGTATAACACATACTCTATATCAAAAGATCCATTAGGATCTGTAACAGCAAGTAATGGGAGTAGTACATTGTTTAATGAAAATGTAAAAAATGAGTTGATTTCTTCGTATGAAGTAGGGACAGAGCTTCATTTCCTACAAAATCGATTAAGCCTTGATGTTTCATTATATAAATCGAATGCAACACGTCAATTACTTAATTTACCCATAGATCCTATGAGTGGATATTCATCGATGAAAATCAATGCGGGAAATATTCAGAATAAAGGTGTTGAAGTTCAAGCTAATGCAACTCTTCTTCAATTAAAGAATAGTTTTACATGGCTTTTATCAAGCAACTTTTCATCCAATCAGAACAAAATTATTTCTCTGTATCCTGGAGTAACAAAATATGCCTTAGGTGGTTTTGATAATTTACAGATACTTGCAGTTCCTGGAGAAATATATGGGGCTATTTACGGAACAAAATTTGCACGGGTAGCCGATCCTAAAAGTCCATATAATGGCAAGATGATATTAAATAACGGATTGCCTACCTCAGATGGACAATCTTATTATTTAGGATCACAACAACCAAAAGCGCTTTGGAGTTTTACCTCCTCGTGGGGATTCAAAGGATTTCAATTAAGCATGATGGTTGATATGCGATTTGGTGGAAAGATGTATTCTGCAACCAATTTCAACTTGCAAATGGCAGGTGTTGCAGCAGTAACAGCTCCTAATGGGCAGCGTCAGGATTTTGTTGTCCCTGGTGTGACTTCAGATGGGAATGGAGGCTATACCCCCAATACAACTAAAGTAAGCGTACAGGATTATTGGACAAAAGGAATTGCTTCAAGTGGTAATCTGGGTATTGATGAAGCTAACGTATATGATGCAACAAATATTCGAATCCGGAATATTGAATTGAGTTATACATTCAATAAGAAGTTATTACGTCATACTCCATTTCAAGCTATACAACTCTCTGCATCGTGTAACAATGCTTTCATGCTCTATAGTAAAATGCATGGAGTAGATCCAGAAGCCGTGTTTGCTACATCAACTAATGCAACAGGTTTTGAAAATGCTGCACAACCTACTTTAAGAACCTATACATTTAATGTGTCCTTTGGATTCTAAGCTAATCTATTAAAAAAACATGTCATGAAAAAATATCTAAGATTTCAATATTTGGCAGCTGTAATAATATTTCTCGTTGTTGCAGGGTGTTCTGATTTTGAACAAATTAATGTAAATCCCATGGCTGCAAATGCCAGCCAGGTAAAAGCGGAATATTTTTTGAATAATGCTATAGTTGGGGCCCAACAAGATCCAAATATTGCAGAGCGGGCTTTTGTATTATACTGGAAAGTCGCTGCACATCAGGAAGGTGATGAATATGGGACTCAAGGCATTACATCTGATTATAATATGGATGACTGGTCAAGTCAATATTATTCGTATGTTTCGGGGTGGCTTGATAATGCTACTAATGCTATTACGATTGGTGAAGCCCAAATTAAAGCTGGAACTAGCGATGCGTGGACAAACAATGTGGTTCAAATGGCACGTATTTGGAGAGCTTATTTAATGACAGAAGCTGCTGACCTATTTGGCCCTCTGCCTCTTATTGGAGCTTTTCAAGGTACAAATCCACAGTTTAATAGTGTAAAGGATATTTACTATTATGCTCTATCAGAATTAGATGATGCTACATCTAAAATGGATTTAACGGTTACAGCTAAACCTTCTGATGCAGGTCTGGATAAAGCATACGGTTTTAACTGTGGAGAATGGGTTAAATATGGTGACTCCATGCGATTACGATTGGCTATGAGGCTTGCTCAGGTGGATCCTGCAAAAGCGAAGGCTGAATTTGAAGCTGCTGCGAAATTACCACTTATTACTCAACAATCTGATATTTTCCAAGTGGTTGAAGATAATGGCTGGGATGCATTGACTGGAGTGATGACAAGACAATGGGATATTCAGTCTCTTTCGGAAACGCAATTTAATATTTATTTTGGTCTTGGAGGTATTCCAACTTCTACATTGGTAGATGCTGCTGCACAACCACACGTTAAACCTGCAAACTGGATGGGAATCAAATATGACAAGCATTTGCCGTATTATACGAATGATCCGTCGAGAGGATTCAGTTTTGATGGTTTACCTTATGCTTTAGATCCACGTGCTTTGAAAACATTTTATATTCCAGGAGATTTTCAGAGTCCTACTTTTTGTAATTATCCAACATGGGGAAATTATGCAGAAGATACTGTTGGATTACTATATCCTATAGCCGGTGTCAATACAGATACAATCCATGTTGACCGTGCCTTTACATGGAATGGAACTACTAGTGGAGAATGGGGAGATTTGAATAAATACAATAATAGTAATTTTTATTCCTATCCCGGCACTTGCCCTGGCCTTGCTATGCAGTATCGTAATGGAACCAGTCATCGTGTATTCTTCCAACCTGCCGAAACATATTTTCTTTTAGCTGAAGGTGCTTTATATGGTTGGAATGCTGGAATAGATGCAAAAACTGCTTATGAGGATGGTGTCCAGGCAAGTTTTGATTATTTTGGCCTAGGCAGTGCTGCTACTTATTTGGCTTCGAATGATTATAACCGCGATGGGACATGTGTTAATTGGGATAATACGACAGAACCACCTGCTACAGTACAAATGCAATGCATGAATGGATATACCCATCAAATTGAATCATATACTTTTACGTATCCTGCAAATAATTTATATATGAATGGAACGGTACATAATGATCATTTGACTAAAATTATTACCCAAAAATACATTTCTGAAATGCCTTGGCTTCCTTTGGAAGCATGGAATGATCAACGTCGTCTTGGGCTTCCTTTTTTTGAGAATGTTGATGTTGAAAAACCAATTGTTACGTTGCCTAATTTGACACAATCAAATTATATGACTTCAAGCATTAAAAACTTCCCGCAACGGATAAAATATCCTTCAAGTCTTGCTACTAGTAATCCTACTGGATATCAGGATGCTATAAAACTACTTTCAGGACCGGATGCTGTATCTACTCCTTTATGGTGGGCTAAACAGCAATAGAGGAATCTGGGAAGAGCATATTTTTAATATGAAAGCCATTTTGACAAGTGGCTTTCATATTTTAGTGTTTAGAAATTAATTTGTGCTTATGACTTATTCTATATTTTACTTACTATACATTACTTGATGCAAAATTGTAAAACATCTTATGAAGCTTATTTATTCATTTATCTTATTAAGTCTTATTTTTGCTATTAGTTTTGAAAGAACTTCTGCGTTGAATCATTCCTATGAGAAATCTCCCATGGCAGTGATGGCCTATTACACGGGGAATGGTACGGCGATTAACCAGTATCATGTGAATGAGCTGACGCATTTGATCTATAGTTTCCTGCATATACGTGAGAATCGCTTAACCGTAGATTCCCCTGCAGACAGTATCACGCTGCTTCAGTTGGCAGCCTTAAAAAAAGAGTATCCCCATTTGAAAGTGATGGTTTCGATGGGAGGTTGGGGAGGTTGTGCTCCCTGTTCAGCCGCATTTTCGACGGCAAGAGGGCGTAGGGAATTTGCCCGGTCGACCAAGCAGATCCTGGATGAATACCATTTGGACGGGATCGATTTAGATTGGGAATATCCAACTATCCAGGGATATCCGGGTCATCTGTTTACGCCCGAGGATAAACATCACTTTACGGAATTAATTAAAAGTTTGCGGCATGAATTAGGAAAGCATAAAATCATCAGCTTTGCAGCCGGAGGTTTTGATACATATTTAAGATATTCTATTGATTGGCGCAAAGTAGTCCCTTTAGTGAATTATGTAAATCTTATGTCGTATGATTTGGTAAATGGCTACAGCAAAGTCACCGGACTGCATACCCCGCTTTATTCTTCACCTCACCAACCGGAATCAGTGAATCATGCCATTCAGTACCTTGATTCTATCCATGTTGATATGCATAAGATTGTGATTGGTGCCGCCTTTTATGCCAGAGTTTGGACGGCTGTGCCTGATACCAACCATGGTTTATTCCAGCCGGGGAAGTTTACGGCCATGATTAATTATAAAGATTTTGAATCCTACTTTGCCCCCGATAACGGATTTGTACGCTACTGGGATAAAGCATCCCGGGCACCCTATTGTTACAGTGCTGTGAAACATGCCTTTGGAACATTCGATGATAAACGATCCGTAGAACTCAAGACAAAATATGCCAAAGAACAAGGACTGGGAGGTATCATGTTTTGGGAATTGACATGCGATAAACCGGACAATGGCCTACTGGATACCATTTATAAAACAGTTCAGGATTCTGTTTCAATTCCGAAACAATGACGATTAAAATGAAGGAACAATACTAAACAGGAGAAATAGCAACGATAATAAATTCTAAGATTATGAGAAATAAAGTAGTTTATATCATGATGCTTTTGGCATCCATTTTTGGGAATAGATTTATCTCCTATTCCCAAGATTTAACCCAGTATGTCGATCCCTTTATCGGGACAGGAGCTCATGGGCACACGTTTCCCGGGCCATGCCTGCCACATGGGATGGTACAGGTGAGTCCCGATACAGGAGAAGACGGGTGGGACTGGTGTTCGGGATACCATGACAGCGACACGTCTCTGATGGGTTTTTCGCTCACCCATTTAAGCGGGACAGGTGCTGCCGATCTGGGCGACATTCTCTTTATGGCCTATACCGGAGGGTGGAAAACCGAACCCGGGAGTAAGGAACATCCCGGAGAAGGCTACCGCTCCATCTTCAGCCATCAGGACGAACAGGCCAGTGTAGGTTACTATTCAGTAATGCTAAAAAGCTATGGCATCAAAGCCGAACTGACCGCCACCGCACGCTGCGCGCTGCAACGCTACACCTATCCCAAGACGGGAGACCGGGATATGATTATCGACCTGGGACGGGGCATACAGAACAAAACGGTATCCTCTTCGATCCGTTTTGTAGGCGATGACGCAGTAGAAGGCTACCGGCAATCCACAGGCTGGGCCCACGACCGGTATGTCTATTTCTATGCCAAGTTCAACCAGCCGATAGAAAAGAAAGCCATAGACAATGACGGACAGATAGAAGAAGACAAGGCAGCAGGGACAGGGAAAATAGAAAAAGCCCTGATACGCTTTTCCGGTACCACAGGCCAACCCGTACTCGTGAAGGTATCCATTTCAGCCGTCAGCATCGCCAATGCAAAGGCCAACCTGGAATCGGGACTCCCCGGATGGGACTTTTCGGCCGTGAGAGCCTCGGCAGAAAAGAGCTGGAATAAGCTATTATCGAAGATAGAAGTAGAAGGAGGCAGCACAGCAGAGAAGCGCACGTTCTATACGGCCGTGTACCATTCGCTGCTGGCCCCGTACCTCTATAGCGATGTCAATGGGCAATATGTGGGCATGGACAGGAAAGTACACCAAGCCCAAGGCTTTCACTACTACACCGTTTTCTCCCTGTGGGACACCTTCCGGGCAGCCCACCCCCTCTATTCGCTGATAGAACCCAAGACCAACGACGATTTTGTCAAATCCATGCTGGCCATGTACAAGGAAGGCGGACGACTCCCGGTGTGGGAACTGGATTCCAACGAGACCTGGTGCATGATCGGGAACCACAGTATCCCGGTTATAGCAGACGCCTGCCTGCACGGCCATCCCGATTTCAACATAGCAGAAGCCTACCAGGCGATGAAAGCCACTGTAGAGGATACCATCCGGGGCATGAAAGCCTACCATCAATACGGTTATGTCCCCGATAACGTAGAAAACAATTCCGTATCGATCACCGTAGAATACGCCTATGACGACTGGTGTGTGGCACAGGTAGCCAGGAAGCTGGGGAAGATGGCTGATTACAGGAAATACATGCAACGTGCAGAAAACTATAAGAATCTCTATAACCCAGCCACCCGTTTTTTGCAGGGGAAAGACACCCAAGGCCAATGGCGGGAACCCTTTAACCCGATCGACGTATCACGGTTAGGCAGTGATGACTTTACGGAAGGCAATTCATGGCAATACACCTTTTTTGCCCCGCAGGATGTAGACGGGTTAGTCCATCTGATCGGAGGGAAGAAAGCCTTTGCCCACAAATTAGATTCCCTTTTTGACCAACCCTCTATCAATAATAACCCGGGAGAACCCGATGTAAGCGGGATGATCGGCCAATATGCACAGGGGAATGAACCCAGCCATGAGATAGCCTATCTGTACGATTACGTTGGCGAACCCTATAAAACAGCAGACAGGGTCCGGGAGATCATGGATTCGCTGTACACCGACACACGGTCGGGACTATGCGGGAATGACGACTGCGGGCAGATGTCAGCATGGTATGTCTTTGGAGCGATGGGCTTCTATCCGGTGAATCCGTCCAGTGGAGAATATGCGATTGGGAGTCCGGTGTTTTCGAAAATCACACTGCATACAGGAAGCGGACATCCCTTTGAGGTAGAGGCGAAGGATGTGAGCAAGGCCAATAAATACATTCAATCGGCGACGCTGAATGGGAAGGACTATCCCTACTCCTACATCACAAGGAAAACGATAGAGCAAGGCGGCAGGCTGATCTTCCGGATGGGCGACAAACCATCTTCATGGGCAACACAACCTAAGGATTGTCCGGTGTCTCACATTGATTATTGAAATAGTTGATAGATAAAAAATAAAGGAAGTAATGACGACGCGAAGAGACTTTATACGCAAGAGTGGGATAGTGTTGGCAGGTGTAGCGCTGAGCCGATCGATGATGGGGAATGCAGGAGTGCTGGAATCCCTGAGTTATAAGACAGAGCGTCCTCCTTTAGGCAAACGCAACTTCACGTCCAAAGCCGTGGAAGCCACCATAGAGCAGATGAAGCAAAAGATCAAAGATCCGAAACTTGCCTGGATGTTTGAGAACTGTTATCCCAATACACTGGATACGACCGTAGAATTTTCGATGAAAGGAGGGAAACCCGACACCTTTGTCATCACGGGTGATATCGATGCCATGTGGTTGCGAGACTCCTCGGCGCAAGTCTATCCCTACCTTTCGCTGGTCAATGACGATCCCCAGCTCAGCCTGATGATAGAAGGCGTGATACGGCGTCAAAGCTATTGCATAGGGCTCGATCCCTATGCCAATGCGTTCAATAAGGGGGCAACAGGCAGCGAATGGGACAGTGACCACACGAAGATGATCCCCCAGCTCCATGAAAGGAAATGGGAGATCGATTCGCTCTGCTACCCGATCCGCTTGGCCTATTACTACTGGAAGAAGACCGGCAACCAAACTATCTTCGACCAGCAATGGAAGTATGCCATGAGCCGGGTCTATGAAACCTTTGTACAACAACAACGCAAGGATGGCACCACCCCCTACACCTTTACACGGGTAACCGACAAACAAAGCGATACGGTATTAAACAACGGCTATGGCAGCCCCATCAAGCCCGTGGGGATGATCTGTTCCACCTTCCGGCCATCAGACGATGCCACGATATTCAGCTTTTTAATTCCCTCCAACCTCTTTGCCATTGAATCCTTACACCAGTTAGCGGAGATATCGGATAAAGTGACGGGTGACCATTCCTTTGCACAGAAATGCAGGAGACTGGCATCAGAAGTAAAGCGAGCCGTAGAAGAGTACGGGAAGAAACGACATCCGGAATACGGGGAAATATATGTATACGAAGCAGACGGCTTCGGGAACCAGCTATGTATGGACGATGCCAATGTCCCCGGTTTGCTATCCCTGCCTTACCTCTGCCCTTTTATTCCGGAAGGCGATCCCATCTACCAGAACACACGGAGGTTTGTATGGAGCGAAGACAACCCCTATTATTTCAGGGGGAAGGCAGGCGAGGGGATAGGTGGCCCCCATGTAGGGTTGGGCTGGATATGGCCGATGAGTCTGATCATGCGGGGGATCACCTCGATGGAAAAAGAAGAAGTGGCATACAGCCTGCAGAGCCTGCGCGACACGGATGCAGGGACAGGCTTCATCCATGAATCCTTTTGGAAGGACGATGCGAGGAAGTACACGCGGAAATGGTTTGCGTGGGCCAATACGATGTTCGGGGAGTTTATCCTTACGGTTGACCACAAGTATCCCGAGCTGCTGAAAAGAAGTTTTGATGTATAAATATAGCCAGTTAACTATGAAATTGTTTATAAGGCAGTAACATGTAAAATATAGTGTCGAATCTTAAGTCTCATATTATGAAAAAAATATACATTTTTGTCATGGTGATCTTTTGTTCCTTTATGATTTCTTCTCAAGAGAAGCCAAGCGCAGTCTATATGAAAAATTATCATCAGATAGTGGAACGTACCCGTTGGTGGAGAGATGCGCGTTTTGGTATGTTTATTCATTTTGGGGCTTATGCTGTACCTGCACGTGGAGAATGGGTTAAATCTGATGAACGTCTTACTACCGCTCAATATGAACGCTATGTAGAAGAATTTAATCCAAAGGATTTTGATGCCAGAAAATGGGCGAAGATAGCAAAAGCAGCGGGGGTGAAATATGCTGTACTCACGGCTAAACATCATGATGGCTTTTGCATGTTTGATAGTAAATTAACGACTTACACTATTTCCCATTATTTTCATGGGAGGGATATTGTGCGTGAATTTTTAGATGCTTTCCGTGCTGAGGGTATTAAAGTGGGTCTTTATTATTCTTTGATTGACTGGCATCATCCTGATTATCCAAATGTAGGCAATCATCCTCAACGAGGAGATTCTGCTTATAGCAAACATCATTTTAACTGGAATAATTACCTGAAATACATGCACGGACAAGTAGAAGAACTGATGAAAAACTATGGAAAAATTGATATTCTGTGGTTTGATTATTCCTTTGATAATTACAGCGGGGAAAAATGGGGGGCAAAAGAATTGGTGAAGATGATTCGTAAATATCAGCCAGATATCATTCTGAATAACCGCTTAGAAGTTAATCAGGGAACAGATACAACAGGCAGGGTTTTGGGTTATGGTGATTTTGAAACACCAGAACAAGGCATACCTGACAAAGGATTGACCGATCGTTATGGAAATCCCATTCCGTGGGAAACCTGCATGACGATGAATAACAATTGGGGTTATGACGCATTTGACCACAATTGGAAATCGCCGGCATTAATCATACAATCTTTAGTGAATTGTGTTAGTAAGAATGGTAATCTCCTGTTGAATGTAGGGCCAGATGCAGAAGGTAATATACCTGAAAAGAGCGTTGAGATTTTGAGCACCATTGGGAAATGGATGGATAAAAACAGCGCAAGTATTTATGGTTGCGGAGCTGCATCACTAGCTAAGCCCGATTGGGGTCGCTATACACAAAAAGGAGATACGCTGTTTGCCCATTGGATGAATCTCAATCTAGGACCAATCAATGTGCAAGGCTTAACACAAAAGGTAAAGAGTGTTTATTTATTGAGTACCGGGGCAGAAATGCCATCAGTCACCTCATGGTGGGGAAATTCTGAAAGAAATAATTTTTTCATTAATGTAAATACGCCTGTATATCAGACTTTCGAAAGGCCAGATTTATTTGATACAGTTTTTAAAATTGAATTGGACAAAACATCAAACAGGGAGGCTGCACATTAAACCTAAATTAGAAATATGTTTATAGATTCATTGAATTAAATATTCTTCTCTATATGCAGTACAAACGTATTTTTTGCATTATTATTTTGGAATTGGGAATGTTGACGCTACTAATGGCTAAGCCACGTTTGGATATTATTCCTCAACCACAATCAGTGCAATTGACCCATTCATTTTGTGATTTGAACAATCCATTGCTACTGAGGACTAATTTACCTGATTCATTAGTGACACGTTTCTCTAAATATCTAAACACAACTCCTCGTGTTCACTTCATTAATGAGCCGAGAAAACATGCTAACCTGTTAAAATTGTGGATTGACTCGAAAGATACCTCTTTTGTGTCTAAAGAAGCGTATCAACTTGTTATTAAGAAACATCTTATTTTAATTCGGGCATCATCTGATGTGGGAATATTTTATGGCATCCAAACACTTTTGCAACTCATTCAATTTAATGAGGAAGGATCGAGATTGCCGGCGTTAGTTATAAAAGACTGGCCACGCTTTGCTTACAGAGGTTTTCATTTGGATGTTTCCCGGAATTTTTTTTCAGTGGGTTTTATTAAAAAACAACTGGATATGATGGCTTATTATAAGCTTAATCGTTTTCATTGGCATTTGACGGATGGCCCAGGGTGGCGAATTGAAATAAAGAAATATCCTTTATTGACTGATGTTGCAGCATGGAGAAAACAAGAAAAATGGACAAATTGGTGGGCTTCTGATCGTCATTATGTAAATAAAAATGATTCATCGGCTCATGGGGGATATTATACCTTAGATCAAATCAGAGATGTGGTAGCATATGCTGCAAAACGATATATAACGATAATTCCTGAGATTGAAATGCCTGCACATTCTGAAGAAGTTCTGGCTGTTTACCCACAATTATCATGTTCCGGGAAACCATACACCAATAGCGTTTTTTGCGTGGGGAATGAAGAAACATTTCAATTTCTTGAAAATGTATTAACCGAAGTCATGAAACTGTTTCCCTCAAAATATATTCATATTGGAGGAGATGAAGCTGATAAAACTGCATGGAAGACCTGTCCGAAATGTCAGGAACGTATGAAAGAGGAGCATCTGACTAATGTAGATCAATTACAAAGTTACTTCATTAAGCGAATTGAAAACTTTTTGAATGCACATGGTAGAAAACTTTTAGGATGGGATGAAATTCTTGAAGGAGGATTAGCTCCCAATGCAGCTGTAGAATCATGGAGAGGAGAAGATGGAGGCATCGCAGCAGTAAAAAGCGGGCATAAAGTCATTATGGCACCAGGACAATATTGCTACTTTGATCATTACCAAGCAGATCCTTCAACTCAACCTGAAGCTATAGGTGGATACTTGCCCATTGAAAAAGTGTACTCTTACAATCCGGTACCATTAGTTTTTACTCCCCAGGAAGCTAAACTAGTCATGGGAGTGGAAGGCTGTTTATGGACAGAATACGTACCTACACCAGAACATGCTGAATATATGATGTATCCTCGTTTATTGGCCCTTGCTGAAGTGGCATGGACCATGCCAGGACAGAAATCATGGCAGAATTTTAAGCAGCGTGTCAATGTGCATATCCCTTATTTATTATCGAAAGGTTATCTTCCATTTACCTTGTCTAATGAAATTTCAATTAACTATACTGCCAATTATCCTAAGAAGGAATTTTTAGTGAATTTGGATTCAGAAAAATATCCTTCCACCATTCATTACACACTTAATGGAACTCAACCTACTATACATTCGTTATGTTACAAAAAACCATTTCCGGTAAAAGGATCAAAGATTGTTTCAGCACAGTTGTTTCAAAATAATGTTCCTGAAGGGAAAGTGTCGATTCAGCATTTAGATTACCATGAGGCAATTGATAAAACGATTATTTATAATGCTCCTTATAGCCAGGCTTATCCCGGATCAGGTAAAAACACTTTAATTGATGGGTTATGTGGTGGACAGGATTATGGAGATGGGCATTGGCAGGGATTTTTGAATAATAATGTGGATGTTACCATCGATTTAGGTAAAATAGAGAAATTGTCTTCTATTCATGCTAATTTTATGCAGACTATTGGCCCTGAAATTTATTTTCCCAAAGACGTTATTATTGAAGTATCAAATGATGGGAAAAATTTTTCAGAATTGACCCGCATTAAAAATACAATCTCAGATAAAGCAAATGGTTTATTGTTTAAGAATTTTGGCTGGGCAGGAGCGGCACAAGGTCGGTTTGTCCGGTATATTGCAGAGATAGATGCTTCGCATGGGGGTTGGTTGTTTACCGATGAGATTGTAGTTTGGTAAAACTTTCTGTTGATTCTTTGGATTATGCTTACATTATAATGATCATGAAAACTCGTTTTTTGCTTTTTATTTTATGTGGATTTTTCCTGAATGTATTTGCACATCAGGAATATGAACTGAACAAAGGGTGGCAATGCCGGAATATAGAAAAGGTGCATGCTAGCGGGACGCAACTCAGTAACGTATCATTTCCGTTACACCATTGGTTGCCGGCAACGGTACCCGGAACGGTACTTACCACATTACTCAACGACAAAATCTTTCCGGATCCGTTCTATGGCATGAACAACAAAAAGATTCCGGATATCTACCATGCAGGACGTGATTATTACACCTACTGGTTTGTAAATAATTTTCGAGAATCCTTTCCACAGGGGGATGAACAGGTATATCTCAACTTTCACGGTGTTAATTACGCCTGTGATATCTATTTGAACGGACATAAAGTAAATGAACAAAGACATTACGGCATGTTTTTGAGGCAATCCTACAACATCACCTCCTTATTGGCAAAAAACGGGGAAAACCGTCTGGCAGTCATCGTCTATCCGCCCGATCCGGTAGGCAATCCCAATGGCGGACAAGGGGGAGATGGCACCATTGCCAGGAATGTAGCCATTCAATACCCTGCAGGATGGGATTGGATACAGCCCATTCCCGATCGCAACACCGGAATCTGGGATAAAGTGACCCTTCTCGAAACCAAAGGTGTCTTGCTTAAAAATCCCCATATCATAACGCTGGTTCCCGGAAAGCGGTTTCCGGATGCTAGGACACAGGATCCGGCGATCATAAAAGCATCCATAGCCATAGAAAATCCGACGGATGACGAAATGAAAGGAGAAGTGCAATACACTATTAATAATCAAGTTATTAAAAAGAATGTAGATCTGCTCCCAAAGAGTACGCAGATGGTTCATTTCAGTGACTATACTTTGCAGAATCCCCGTTTATGGTGGCCCAATGGCTACGGAGATCAAGCTCTATATAACGTTCGTTTTCAATTTATTTCCGACAACCACAAGGTATTGGATGAAGCATCGCAAAACATTGGTATCCGGCAAATTGAAACATCATGGGATGAACATACAAGAAGCCGCAAGGTCTATGTGAACGGGCAAAAGATCTTTATTAAAGGAGGAGACTGGATCATATCAGATGAAATGCTCCGTTTCAGTCCCGGGCGGTACAATGCAGAAATACGGTTTCACAAAGAAATGAACCTGAACCTGATCCGCGTATGGGGGGGAGCGTTGACCGAAAGGCCGGAGTTCTATAATGCCTGTGATAAATATGGCCTATTGGTTTTTCAGGATTTTTGGTTTTCAGGAGATTGCAATGGCAGATGGAAAGACCCGATGAAAAAAAACGACCAATGGACACGCCGCAACTATCCTGATGACCACGCATTGGTGTTAGCCTCCATGAAAGATCAAATCCGGATGCTTCGCAACCACCCTTCCCTGGCTTTCTGGTGCGGCGGGAATGAGATTACCCCTCCCAATGATATTCTGAATCAACTGGAAGATTCGATATTGCCAAAACTGGACGGGACACGATACTTTTTCGAATACTCCAATACAGATAGCATGTCCTATAATTCATTAGGCGGTAACGGCGATGGCCCCTATGGCATTCAGGATCCCGATCATTTTTGGAATGACCGGACCTTCCCGTTTAATTCCGAAGTAGGCTCTGTGGGCATGGGCGATATTGAATCGTTAAAACGCTTTATCCCGGAACACGATCTTGTGATTCCAGATTCCGATCACCTTGACTCGGTATGGGAATACCATAAGTTTATCGGATACGGGAATCACATAAAACGATACGGCACCCCAAAAACACTGGCAGATTATTGCGAAATAGCACAATTAGTAAACTACGACCAATACCGGGCGTTGGCGGAAGGCTTTAGCGCTCATATGTGGGATTGGTACACAGGCTTTATCATATGGAAAACCCAAAATCCATGGACAGCATTAAGAGGACAAATGTATGATTATTACCTGGATCCCAATGCCTGCTTATATGGGTTACGATGCGGAGCCGAACCGCTGCATATAATGTGCAACCCGGTAACAGGGATGATCATGACAGTGAATAACACCTTTCAACCCTATCGGAATATCATGTTAAGAGAATTCACCATAGAACTGAATGGCAAAAAGAATCCTGACAACACACAATTCATATACATAAGCCCCTCTTCCGTACAACCCTTCTTTTCCGTTGAAGATCAGTTGGACGCCTTGCGCCGTCAAGGAGGCGGTTTCCTTCAGTTGCAATTACTGGATGCAAACCGGCATGTTTTATCCGGTAATTTATACTGGATTCCCGATACAATAGGCAATTATACCGGATTAAGCCATATGCCGGAAGCAAAGGTGCATTTGGTGACAAAAGAATTATCGGATACATCCATTCGGGTTTCATTGACGAATCCCTCCGGTAATCCGGTAGCATTTTTCATCCGGCTTTCAGTGGTTGATCCGGCAACAGGGAAAAGAATTTTACCGGTGTTCTATGACAATAACTACCTTTCTGTTTTGCCTGGAGAAACCCGGGAGGTGCATATTTCGTCAGAGAAACCCTTTGAAAAATGTGCTCTGCAGATAAGCGGGTGGAATGTAAAAGAACAAACGGTAAAACTATCGTTTTGATGATGGTTTGATAAAATAGGACTAAGTATAGCATAGATGTTTAAACAAGGAGCCTTTAATAAGCGTAATGACAGGAAACGAGCCATAAAATAACCCATGTCCAAGTAGATGATTGCTTTGACGAGTTCCATACATCCTTTAAAATAAAATTATTATCATATGAAACGAGCACGACAAATAAAGCATGACACACAAAGAAATGTTTATGTGCGAGTTCCATGTGACCTTTAAAAATCAATTATAAACATATGAAAACACGGCTGTTTATTATTTTGTTCCTATCTCAAATTTTGGGAAGCTCCATTTGGGGGCAATTCATTTCCAATTCTGAGCGTTTGCAGGATATAAGACGTATGCTGGCAGTGCAGCAAAAACTAACTGCACATAGCAGAACGGAAATATGGCATTATTTGCAAAAGCCGATGACACAGGATGCAAAACAGGCCATGCGTTTTTTGTATGCCTATATGCCCTTAAGCGATATGGCAGATTATTCACCCTCTTTTTTCTATAAAAATGTGCAACGGACATTAGAAGCCCGCGCAGAAATGCCATGGGGAAAAAAGATTCCTGAAGACGTGTTTCTTCATTTCGTGTTGCCTCTGCGGGTCAATAACGAACATTTGGATTCATTCCGGTTGAAAATGTATCCCATATTAAAAGCTCGTATCCAAGGGTTGGACATGAAAGAAGCAGCGCTGGAAATCAATCACTGGTGTCATGAAAAAGTGACCTACAGAGGGACCGATGACCGTACCAGCTCACCATTAAACACCATGAACAAATCATTTGGCCGGTGTGGAGAAGAATCCACCTTTACGGTGGCTGCTTTACGAACGGTAGGGATTCCGGCACGTCAGGTATACACGCCCCGGTGGGCACATTCGGATGATAACCATGCCTGGGTCGAAGTCTGGATAAATGGCAAATGGCATTATATGGGAGCATGTGAACCTGCTCCTGATTTAGATATGGGTTGGTTCAGCGAGCCGGTAAAACGGATCATGCTGGCAGATTCCAGAGCGTTTGGCCGTTATTATGGGCAAGATCAGGTTGTGGTTGCCAATGATCGTTTTTCAAACCTTAATTTGACATCTAATTATGCACCCGTAAGAAATGTTACCATCAAGGTAATGCATGTTGACGGGACGCCCGTTGATAGCGCAAAGGTCGAGTTTAAACTTTACAACTATGCCGAATACTATCCCATAGCCACTACATATACGGACAAATCGGGTCAGACACATTTATCTCTTGGCTTGGGGGATATATTGATATGGGCATCTAAAAACGGCATATTCGGTTATGCAAAACTGTCAGTGCCAACAACAGGTTCCCTCACGCTTGTGTTGGATAAAACCAGTCTGGATAATGTTACCGATGATTATTATATGGTTCCGCCACCTGCTCAAAAAGTGATGTCCCATGTTACGCCGCAACAGGAAAAATACAATGATCTGCGACTGGCACACGAAGATTCGATTCGGAATGCTTACATGGCAACATTTAAAGATTCACTATGGGCTGGAGCGTTAGCACAGAAGCTACATCTTTCCTCAGATACTGTCGTTGGCTTTATCCAAAAAAGCTATGGGAACTGGGCGCAGGTGGAAACTTATCTGAGCCAAGGTGCAGAAATCTCCCGCAAGTACGTGTTGGCCATGGCAGCTCAGTTATCTGACAAAGACTTCAGCGACTTACGGGCCTCTGTCCTGATAAGCCAGCTCCGTTATGCTGTCAGACCCGAAGGGAGGGAGCAGGGGATCAGTGACGGCCAGTTTATCCGTTATGTGCTCAATCCGCGAATTGCGACGGAGAACTTATCTGCATGGAGAAGTTTCCTGTCAAATCAATTCGGGTATGAAATGGTATTGAAAACCCGCGACAATATTCATGTGCTGATCAATTGGATGCAACACCAAATAACCATTAATGACGATGCTAATGTATATTCCCATTCCTATATTTCTCCCGAAGGCGTATTTTTAATGCGATTGGCTGATAAGAAGTCACGGGATTTGTTTTTTGTAGCTGCATGCCGCACTTTTGGCATACCGGCACGCCTGAATCCGGAGACACAATTTCCTGAATATATGAAACAAGGGAAATGGCTACGCGCCGTCTTTTCTGCTCATGCAATTGCAAATCCGGTATTAGGATCATTGCATTTGCTGAATGGAGACAATCCGATGGTGCCTCAATATTACTTGCATTTTACTATTGGCGAGTTACGGAATGGAACGTATCATACTCTATATTTTGATGAAGATAAGAAGGTGACCGATTTCCCGCAACAGATTCCTTTGGCGATAGGGCATTATGTTTTGGTTACGGGAAACCGGTTGCAAGACGGCTCTGTGTTAAGTTCACTAACCTATTTTCAAATTAAAAAAGGACAGGAGACGACGATTAAAGTACAGTTGCGCCAACCGAAAAATATATTGGCCGCATCCGGCAAACTTAATTTGAATGATTTGTATATAAAACCGTTAGATAGTACAACACCTGTGTCGTTGGCTTCACTTTCCGGAGGGAAAGACATGGCGTTGATATTACTTGATCCTGATAAAGAACCATCAAAACACATCCTTAATGATTTAGGCTCGTATATCAACTATTTCAATCAAGGAGATGTGAAATTTGTTTTTGCCATGTCGCAGATGAATGCACAACAATCGAATGAACTAGCAACCTATGCGTTGCCCGCAAATCGTTTGGAGGGGATTGATTTGTCAGATCATTTAGTGAAGGCTATTTCGGCTATCTACAATCAGGGAAGCCCGGCAAATCTTCCGCTTGTCCTTTTAATGGATAAGGCAGGGCAGATTTATTATTTTTCTGCCGGATACAAGATTGGTATAGGAGAGCAACTTTTACGCATTGAGGCTTCGATGAAACTTAGAAAAAAAGAAAATAAAAACGTTCAAGAATAATGTTTAAGGTCTTGTAAATCATTTCTGTAAAGTATTGCAAGCTTTGGATTGTTTTTACATCGATTTTTAACAAAACAGAATTGTAAAAGGATTGTGCTAAAAAATATCAGCTACATTTGGAAATGAGTATTACATTGCTTTATATTTGCGACTAAAGCATTAAATTCAATTCTTATGAGTAACAAAACCCCCGCTCAATTAGTTCGGCAAATCAGCCTGTCACTTTTATTATTAAGTGCCATCACACAAGCATTAACCATTTTGAGTTTTCTATTTGAAATCCATAGTCACGTCATTATGGAAGTGCATAAAGCGAACGGCTTTGTGTTGTATATTCTTGTGCTGACTCATATCTTTGTTTTCCGAAAAAACTTGAAATTCTATCTGTTCCCTAAAAAAATTGTAGGTAAAAAATCCTAATATTGCTATAGAATAATCTATGCCTGAAAAAAAGGAAGATGCTTGTTGTAACGCTTTCCCTAAAGTCATTTTCTCCGAATCACATCGATCAGGCATGATTCTTCACGTTCCCAACACAATTCTTTGGCTGCAAGCCGACTGTTTTCCCGATAACGCTGCAACCGCTCAGGATTATGTATCAAATCGTTAATTGAAGCAGCGAGCAAATGAGGATCGTGAGAATCAAACAATTCACCGACATGATAATGTTGAACGATTTTGGCGATTTCCGGTAAATTTGAAGCCAGCACGGGAATGCCAGCCTGAATGTAATCGAACAATTTATTCGGCAGGCTGTAGTAATAATTTAAATTGCTGTTTTTATCCAGACTCACACCCAAATCAGCCAGCGCAGTATACGATAAAAGTATATTTCCAGGCTGACGTGGGATGAAACGTATCTTATCATGCAGGCCAAGTTGATTTGTCATGTATTTTAATTGTGGCATTGCATCTCCTTCTCCGATGATTAACAAAAAAGCGTTTACTTCCTGCATGGCTGCAATCAGCTCTTCTCCGCCACGATCCATATTTATTGCCCCCTGAAGAATAATAAGAAATTTATCTTGGGGAAGTTCTAAATCAACTCTTGATAATGAACGTATTTTTTTTGCCATCGGGACATTGCGTACCACTACCATTTGAATCGGATATTCCCGGTTATACATATCCGCAATAGACTGGTTAACGGTAATAGTATCCCGGAGTTTGGGCAAAATCCAGCGCTCAATGGCAAGCCACACGTTTCGCGCAAGGAAATTCTTCTGCAACTCTGGGACTTCGGTAAAATATTCGTGACTGTCATAAATTAGGCGCTTACTTTTCAGCCTAGAAGCCAGATAACCCGCTAAAAGAGTATCCAGATCATTGACATAAATCAAATCAGCTTTATGAAAAAGCAGAAAAAAGAAAAAACGGATATTCAATTCCGCATAAAACAGAGCCTCTTTCTCAAAAAAAAGGCGCATGCGCCGAACCGGATAGGAACGGGAATCCATGGGGAGGCTGTTTTTGCGTAAACGTCCTACAAGCAATACATCATAGTCACATTTTTGTAAAGCAGAACAGGTCCGCTCTACGCGGTGATCGGTTGCTAAATCATTTGAAACAAGAACAATGGCCTTCATCATATCCACATACAATTTCAATGTCTATTCATAACGAATAGCAGACACTGGTGATATTTTTGTTATCAGATACGAGGGAGCCACCAGCATGAACATAGAGACCAGAAAAACAGAAATATTCAGGAGCAGGAAAGGCGCCAGTCGCAACTCTACAGGTACAGACGAAACATAGTAATTGGCGGGATCAAGAGGAATCAGACCGGTGGTATGCTGCACAATAATAAAAGTCAATGCCAATAGATTTCCCCAAAACATTCCTTTTAGAATCAGAAATCCGGAATGATAAATAAATATTTTGCGAATATCCCAGTTTGTGCAACCCAATGCTTTCAGAATGCCAATCATCTGAATTCGTTCCAAAATCAGAATCAACAAACCGGAAATTATTACAAACCCCGAAACTGCCATCATCAGAATCAATATTACCCACACATTCATGTCAAACAATCCAAGCCATGCGAATAGCTGGGGATTGAGATCTTTGATGGATTGGGAATAATATGCTACACCATTCCGGTCGACACGATTTGCCACATGAAAATAGACGGTATCGCTGATGGCATTAAGCTGGTCAAAATTGTTAATGGAAAGTTCAAGTTCGCTAATCTCGTCAGGTTGCCAGTCATTCAACGCTTGAATCATTCGAATATCGCACAGAATATAAAGATTATCGAAATCCCCAAAGTCAGTCGAATAAATACCGGCAACATAGAATTTACGTGCCTGAAGCCTATTCTGAAGAAAATAAGCGATAAAACTGCTTCCAACCTTCAACCCTAATTTATTGGCAATAACTTTGGAAATGACCACTTGATTGGATGGTAGCGAATCTTGTTCTTTAAAACGGGAACCGCTTATCATATTTTGCTGAAAGAAATGCCAATCGAAATCACTTCCGACTCCTTTAAAAATTACACCTTGAAACTGATCCGGAGTTTTAATGATCCCTGGTTTTGAAGCAACCCGTTGAACGTGACGTATGCCCGGCAAATGGGTTAAAGAAGCAATCATGGAGTCAGAAACAGCAATAGGTCGTGTTTCATACGTCGAATTGTTATCAAAACGCATAACCTGAATACTTGATCCAAACCCGACAATCTTGGTGCGTATTTCTTTTTTGAACCCCATGACAATTGCAATTGTAAGCATCATTACTAACAAGCCTACAGCAATACCAATTGTGGCAATACGTACTGCAGGACGGGAAACGCGGCGTTTACCATCGTCAGTAAAATGAATACGTTTTGCTATAAAATAAGGAAGGTTCAAAACATCAATTCATTAAGCAATATAAATGATACGAAAATCAACTTAGATCGTACGGTGAGGATATTGTTCGAGAGCAACCCTAAGTATCTGCATTGCTTTAGCCAATTCTTCAATATTTAAAACATACGCCAGACGTACTTCATTCCGGCCAACGCCTTTGTTGGTGTAAAATCCTGAAGCAGGCGCCATCATAATGGTTTGCCCTTCATATTGAAAATCAGATAACAGCCACTCGCAAAACCGGTCAGAATCATCAATAGGTAAACGTGCTACTGTATAAAATGCTCCCATTGGGATAGGAGAATAAACGCCGGGAATACGATTCAGCTCATCAATCATAAACTTCCGGCGTTCCACATATTCATTATAAACGTCCAGCATATATTCTTCCGGAGTATCCAATGAAGCTTCAGCTATCATTTGTCCGATAAGTGGCGGACTTAGACGTGCCTGGCAAAACTTGATGGCACTACGCTTAACCTCTTCATTTTTGGTTACTAACGCACCAACACGTAACCCTGTTTCACTATATCGTTTGGAAAATGAATCAATCAGAACCACGTTATGTTCGATTCCTTTTAAATGAAAAGCTGAGATATAAGGAGCGCCGGTATAACAAAATTCACGGTAAACTTCATCAGAAAAAAGGAACAGATCGTATTTCTTGATCAAATCACGAATCTTATTTAGTTCTGAATGAGTATACAGGTAACCGGTCGGATTATTCGGATTACAAATCATGATCCCTTTTGTGCGGGGAGTAATCAATTCCTCAAATTTATCAATCGAAGGCAACCGGAATCCTTCATCAATGGACGATACGACAGGCCGAACTATTGCTCCGCTCCCAATGGCAAAAGCTGTATAATTGGCATATGCGGGTTCAGGGACAATAATCTCGTCATCAGGATCAAGGCATGATAGGAAAGCTATATTTACAGCTTCAGAACCTCCTGCTGTGATGATAATATCTTCGACGGCAACATTAATATTAAACTTGGCATAATATTGCACCAGTTTTTGCCGCAAACTCAACAAGCCGTCGCTGGGAGAGTATTCAAATATTTTCAGGTTGATATTTTTCAGCGCTTCAAGAGCAATGGGCGGTGTCGCCACATCAGGTTGTCCAATATTGAGGTGATACACTTTAACACCCCTTGCCTTGGCTTTATCAGCCAGCGGAGCTAATTTTCGAATGGGAGATTGAGGCATTGCAAAACCTCTTCCTGAAATCTTTGGCATCTCTTTATTTTTTAATTGAACAACTATATTGATAAGGAAGCGCAATAGCAACTAGTGATAATCAGTCGATATTAATGCTTCATCATTCGATCCATTTGCCGCTTATCCTCTTTTTCCCTTAGCGACTGACGTTTGTCATAACTCTTTTTTCCACGGGCAATAGCTATTTCCAGTTTAGCCAAACCACGGTCATTGATAAACAGTTTGACCGGAATAATTGTAAACCCGGTTTCCTTTGTCGCACGTGTTATCTTTGCCAATTCTCTTTTGGTCAGCAAGAGCTTGCGGTCGCGACGTACGTCATGATTAGCGAAATTACCGAAAGCATATTCGGCTATGTGCATGTTTTTAATCCATAACTCTCCCTGCAACATTATGCCGTAAGCATCTGATAATCCAGCCTTCCCTTCACGGATTGATTTGATCTCAGTACCGTAGAGCTGGATGCCTGCAATATAACGTTCCAACAATTCATAGTCAAATGTGGCGCGTCTGTTTTTGATGAGAATCGACGAAGCACGGTGCATATTTAATTATGTGAGGTGCGACAAAAATAGACCATTAAAGATCAGATTAATAAACCATGGAACGCCGGCAATTAAAGCACTGAGGCCGATAACCAACATTCCACGTGCCTCCGGTTTTATATCAAACAATACATCAGCGGCAATCCAAATCAGGTAAGGGGTATACAGGAAAAAGACCCACAGAAAAAAGAAACTTGAAGAGAACGCCATCATGATATAAAGGAGATAAACGATTGAGAAAGAGTAACCGGTTACCAAAGTGAGCTGATCTTTAGACGCTGTAATTTCATATCGTTTAACTAATAAATAAGATAAAGCATAACGAACGATATAAAAAGAGCTGAATAATGTCACAAAATAGATCAAACTTCGGATGATGACAGCATGGATTGAAGTGTGGTGAAACACAAGGTTAGATACTAAAAAAATGCCAGCGGCAATTGACATTAAAGGGTAACAGAACTTGTTGATTACATTCTCTTTAACGCGTCCTTCTGACAAAAATTCACCCCATGCAATTTCAGGTTTTGTCAGCAGCAAGACCAATTTTTTATAAATCACTTTCAGCATAAGTTTTACCTGCTTTTTAATGACTGCAAAAGTAGAACTTTACCGTTGAAATCACAAATACAAATTGATGTAAAAAACGGATATCTCCCGGGTTGTGATGATGCAAAATTTGCCAAACACCATCCTTCACTTTGAAAAATAAAAACTATCTTTGTCCCACGAAAACAATTTATAGTAATCATAATATACTCAATAAAAAAGAATTGCTATGACCATGCCATTATTTTCAAAGTTGCCATACAAAGTTGCTGATATAAGCCTGGCCGATTTTGGCCGTAAAGAAATCATACTTGCCGAAAAAGAGATGCCGGGATTGATGGCACTAAGACATAAATATGGATTGCAAAAACCTCTCAAAGATGCACGTATCACAGGATCGTTGCATATGACCATACAAACAGCCGTTTTAATTGAAACTTTGGTTGAACTGGGCGCAGAAGTTCGTTGGGCAAGCTGTAATATTTATTCGACACAAGACCACGCAGCGGCAGCAATTGCAGCAGCCGGAATTCCCGTTTTTGCCTGGAAAGGAGAAACATTGGAAGAATATTGGTGGTGTACCTTGCAAGCTTTGACCTTTGAAGGAAACAAAGGACCAAACCTGATCGTTGATGATGGCGGTGATGCCACATTAATGATACATAAAGGGTTGGATAGTGAAAAAAACAGCTCAGTTCTCGATTATCACGCTCATGGCGAAGATGAAGTGCAACTTTTATCCATTCTTAAAAATATATTGAACGAAAACAATACATTCTGGACACGTATGGTCCCCGATATCAAAGGTGTTTCAGAAGAAACCACAACCGGTGTACATCGTCTCTACCAAATGCTCGAAGAAGGAAAACTATTATTTCCGGCGTTCAATGTAAATGATTCTGTCACCAAATCGAAATTTGACAATCTCTATGGTTGCCGCGAATCATTGGCAGACGGCATCAAACGTGCAACTGATATCATGTTGGCAGGAAAAGTAGTGGTAGTTTGCGGATATGGTGATGTCGGTAAAGGATCAGCTCATTCGATGCGTTCATATGGAGCACGCGTCATTGTTACGGAAATTGATCCGATTTGTGCGCTTCAGGCTGCCATGGAAGGTTTTCAGGTGGCTACGGTGGAAGACGCATTACCGGAAGGTGATATTTATGTTACAACAACGGGGAACAAGGATATTATCCGTATGGAGCATATGGAAAAAATGAAAAGTGGTGCTATTGTTTGCAACATAGGGCACTTTGACAATGAGATACAGGTTGACAGATTAAAATCTTATCCGGGCATTGTAAAAGAAAATATTAAACCACAGGTGGATAAATATATATTTCCTGACGGGCATTTTATTCTTTTGCTGGCTGACGGACGTTTAGTCAATCTGGGTTGTGCGACAGGACACCCATCATTTGTCATGAGTAATTCATTTTCCAATCAAACGCTGGCACAGATTGAGTTGTTCACGCATGACTATGATGTCAATGTTTACCTTTTGCCGAAAAAACTTGACGAAGAAGTAGCACGCTTACACCTTGAAAAACTTGGGGTAAGACTAACCGAACTAACTCCGGAACAAGCAGCATACATCGGAGTTCCCCAAGAAGGTCCATATAAACCGGAACATTATAAATATTAATCCGGACCATTTATTTAGAGAATAATCGTCGAAACAAAATTATTGCTGTTGAAGTATATCTATGTTTAGTCAACTTTGCTCCGAAATTTTTGAAGCTTCTACGTCTAAATATCATGACACAGATGATGTGGATGCCGTAATGCCTTCGGTCTATCCTGATCAGACCATTGAGTATTATCTGTTTCGTAAAAACTGGATTGATGCTGTGCAATGGCATCTTGAAGATATCATTCGTAATCCTGAAATTGATCCGGTGGAAGCATTGGCAATTAAACGCCGTATTGATAAATCTAATCAGGACAGAACTGATCTCGTAGAAATGATTGATTCTTATTTCTGGCAGAAATATATCAATGTTACGAGAGCTACAGATGCGACTATTAATACCGAAAGTCCTGCTTGGGCAATCGACCGTCTGTCGATTCTGATTCTGAAAATTTATCACATGAAACAGGAAACGGAACGCCCCGAAGCTACTCCGGAACACCGTCAGGCATGTGTCAATAAGTTAAATATATTACTGGAGCAAAAAGCGGATTTATCCACAGCTATTGATCAGTTGCTGTCTGATATTGAGCAAGGTAGTAAGTGGATGAAAGTGTACAAACAAATGAAGATGTATAACGATCCGGCACTCAATCCTGTATTATATCGTAGCAATAAATAAACGCAAATTAAAAGCCATTTGAAAGAACTCTACACAACAAATTAACGGTCTACTTTCAAGTTCGTTTGTCATTATAAAAAGTTCATGTAGTGCAAATAGCAGTGACACGATTTTCGGCTTTAGGAGATGTGGCAATCTCTATTCCCGTGGTGCGTCAGATGGCAATACAACATCCTGAACATCATTTTTATATGATTTCCATGCCAATGGTTGTCCCTTTGTTTCGCGAAATACCCAACCTGACATTTATTGCTTTCGACAAAAAAGGTCAACATAAAGGTTGGTTAGGAGCCTTCAGATTATTTCGGGAATTGCAACGCCTGCATATTGATGCTTTGGTTGATTTACATGATGTACTGCGTACCAAAGAGCTTCGTTTGTTTTTCCGGATAACTGGGAAAAAGGTTGTGTCGATTCATAAAGGACGTCATGAAAAACGACTGCTGACAAAAAACGGATTTCAACATTCAGCCCCTTTGACACCGACAATTGAAAGATATCAGATGGTATTTGAAAAATTGGGATTACAAAAAGTAAATCTGGATAAATATGCGTTCAGTATATCTTCAAAACCGATAGACCGGGAATTAAATGCTCTGTTTGGAGCAAAACATGGAGATTGGATAGGTATTGCACCGTTTGCCCAACACAAAGGAAAACAATTGCCCCTTAAGACAATAGAAGAAATCATAGCACATTTTAGTGAGCAGGAAAATACAACAGTATTTCTGTTTGGAGCAGGAAAAACGGAAGGATCGAAAATGCAGGAATGGACAAATCAATATATAAATGTGATTTCTGTTGCCAATCGTTTTGAAATAGATGAAGAAGTGATGTTGATGAAACGGTTGGATATGATGCTGACCATGGACTCAGCCAATATGCATCTGGCTTCTTTAGCTGCGGTGCCGGTGCTTTCCGTTTGGGGGGCAACACATCCTTATGCTGGGTTTTATGGATTTCATCAATTGGAAGATACCTCCATTCAGCTTGATTTGGCCTGTCGGCCATGTTCTGTTTTTGGAAATAAACCATGTCGGTTTGGTACGTACGAATGTTTGGAAAGGATTGATTCAGGATATATTATTCAAAAAATGAATCGAATGCTACAAACAAAGAAAGAATCTTCTTTAACATAGTGATGTAAGATTGAATATTAAACAATAATTATGGGGAAAATCATTGCATTAGCAAATCAAAAGGGTGGTGTAGGTAAAACAACTACCGCTATTAATTTGGCAGCATCTTTAGCAACACTGAATAAAAAAGTGTTATTGGTGGATGCCGATCCTCAGGCCAACGCTTCTTCTGGATTGGGCATTGATGTGCGTTCCGTGAAAAATAGCATATATGAATGCCTTGTGGAAGAAATTAGTCCCAACGAAGCCATTCTTGAAACCGATATTCCAAACTTATCTATCATCCCTTCACATATTGATTTGGTGGGGGCTGAGATAGAAATGCTCGAAATAGACGAACGGGAAAAAATTATGCGTCGTCAACTTCAACCACTGAAAGATAACTACGATTATGTATTAATCGATTGTCTTCCATCATTAGGCCTTATTACTGTGAATGCTTTAACAGCTTCTGATTCGGTTATTATTCCTGTTCAATGCGAATATTTTGCGTTGGAAGGAATCAGTAAATTATTGAATACCATAAAAATAATTAAGACCAGACTTAATCCTGAACTGGCTATCGAAGGATTGCTTCTCACCATGTACGACAATCGGTTGCGTTTGGCAAATCAGGTATATCAGGAGGTACAAAAACATTTCGGTAGCTTGGTATTCTCAACGGTAATTCAGCGTAATGTAAAATTAAGCGAAGCGCCAAGCCATGGGAAACCGGCCATTCTTTACGATAAAGAGTCGAAGGGAACACAAAATTATATGGATTTAGCGAAGGAATTGATTAGCAAAAACCCAATACCATCAACAGAAAGTAAAAAATAAAAAATACTATGGTACAAAAACATGCTTTGGGTCGTGGATTAAGCGCACTCATTGATGCAGAGCCGATTTCCACAAGCGGCTCTTCGTCAATTAATGAAATCGAGATTCACAAAATTCATCCGAATCCGCACCAACCCCGTACGCATTTTGATGAAGAAGCCTTAGCCGAATTGGCAGCTTCCATTAAAGAGATTGGTATTATTCAGCCGATTACCCTACGTAAAATTGACGAGGATAACTACGAAATTATTGCAGGAGAACGACGCTACCGGGCTTCAAAACGGGTAGGATTAACAACAATTCCTGCATATATCAAAACGGCTGATGACGATCTGGTTGTGGAAATGGCTCTGATCGAGAATCTTCAGCGCGAAGATTTAAACGCTATCGAAATTGCGCTCACGTTCCAACGATTGCAGGAAGAATATAAAATGACACAGGAGCGCCTCAGCGAAAGGGTTGGCAAAAAGCGTGCAACTGTAGCCAATTACCTGCGGCTTTTAAGATTACCGGCCGAAATTCAAATGGCTATCAAGGATAAGCAAATTGATATGGGACATGCGCGTGCTATTATCACGATAGATGATCCTGCAAGACAGTTAGGTATTTATGAGCAAATTATTAAAAACCATTTGTCTGTTCGGAAAGTTGAGGAACTGGTACGTAATATTGACGAAGTACGCGATAATGAGACAAAAAATCAACATCCGATTCCAAAAGAGCATGTCCAGATTGAGAAACAATTGAAAGAACACTTCGGCGTTCCCGTGAAATTCATTTGCAACGATAAAGGGAAGGGGAAAATTACCCTTTCATTCCGCTCGGATGAAGAACTGGAAAAATTGATGGAGTTATTCGACAAACTACACTAACGAAGACAATTGAAACGATTTATTCTCATATTATCAGGGTGCTTCTTAGTGATTGGATGGCATGTTAACGCTCAGTTCACACCAGTCAAAGCGGCAAGGGATACCATTGTGTTGCCATTGGCAAATGGTTCGGCGGCAAATCACAAAATGCTGACTGATACAATAAAAAAACCGGTATTCACACCTAATCCGTCTCGTGCTTTATGGTTAGGTGCCATATGTCCCGGGTTGGGTCAAATTTACAACCACAAGTATTGGAAACTGCCAATTATTTATGGTGGCTTTGTCGGACTGGCATATGCAATTTCATGGAATAACAGAATGTATAATACCTATAAACAGGCGTATCTCGATTTGATGGACAATAACCCAAATACCAACAGTTATTTAAATGTTTTTCCTAAAGGAACGATTACCAATCCTGCCCAGATTGATAAAGCTTGGCTTCAGACTGCTCTGCAACAGGAAGTTAATGTTTTTCGCCGATACCGTGATTTAAGTATTATTGCAGCTATAGGTTTGTATGGAATTTCTTTAATTGATGCTTATGTTGACGCCCAAATGTCTCAATTTGACATTTCCCCCAATCTATCGCTGAGAGTGGGGCCATCTATTATCCAAGAACAACAATTAGGAGCTTCTACTTCGTACGGTGTGAAGCTGCACATTACATTTTAATTTTTATGCGTAGATTCCTGCCTTTGATGATTTTTGTATTGATGATTGTACCAGGAAACAATCTTCGTGCGCAACTTCCCAATGATGTTAAACCAATTGCTGATACCTCTCAAAATACGGATCCGGCGTCTCCTATGGTACCATTAGTAATTCCGGAAGGCATGGATATGAGTTTTGATGGCCTCTTAAATCAATGGTATGCGAAAAAAAACATACCGTCTATAGCGCCATCTGATACGATTAATCCATATGTTTCGGACAGCACTATTATTTCCAGGCTCTCCCGTTTGCCTGATATTATCGAAATGCCCTTCAATGAATATGTTCGCACCTGTATCAATTTTTATACCAACAAAAGACGCAAGCAGGTTTCCTATATGTTGGCATTAGCAAAATATTATATGCCGCTGTTTGAGCAAGTAATATTGGCTAATAAACTTCCTGATGAGCTTAAATACCTTCCGATTATTGAATCAGCATTAAACCCTACCGCTTATTCGCGTGCCGGAGCAGCAGGATTATGGCAATTAGTTGTTTCTACTGCAAGAATTTATGGATTACAGGTCAATAGTTTGATCGATGAGCGGATGGATCCTGTGAAATCAACGAAAGCTGCAGTACATTATCTGAAAGATCTATATCATATCTATGGTGATTGGGATCTTGTTATTGCCGCATATAATTGCGGACCGGGGACAATCAATAAAGCTATCCGGCGATCAGGGGGTAAACATGATTACTGGCAAATTTATCCATACCTGCCAATGGAAACCCGCAGTTATGTCCCGATTTTCATTGCTGCCAACTACGTAATGAACTATTACAAAGATTGCAATTTATCCATAGCCCCGATTTATATGCCATTGTCAGATACAGTTATGGTGCATGATAAGATTCATTTTATACAACTTTCAGATTTGTTGCATATCCCGATTGAAGAACTTCGCACCCTCAATCCTGAATATCGACAAGATATCGTTCCGGGAAATATTGAACCTTGTCCTTTACGTCTGCCACTGGAAGCTACAAGTATTTTTTTGGCGAATGAGAGTAAAATTGCGGCATATAAAGCGGATGAACTTTTTCCGAACCGTTTGGTAGTCGAGCCTGTTAAAGCCAAAAGTGCTTATAGACATCGACGGATTCATCGTGTTCGAAATGGAGAATCACTGTGGGAAATTGCCAGAAGATATCACGTGACTACACGTGAATTAAAACGATGGAATCATCTGCGAACTAAGACATTAAGAAAAGGTACCCGGTTGGTGATTTACTAAGTGGAAATTCGGAAATACAAAATGGCTTTTTGTAAAGAAAGCGAATATTATTTTTGAAGGTTACTATATTATTTATTCAATGATGGAACGTCTTTATTATTCAATCACAGAAGTTGCTGAAGAGTTGAACGTAAATCCTTCTTTGTTACGTTTCTGGGAAAAAGAATTTCCACAACTCAAGCCAAGGAAAAATGCCAAAGGGAGTCGTTTTTATACCACAGAAGATATTAAACTCATTAAAGAAATTCAATATCTGGTAAGAGAACAGCATCTCACTCTGGAAGGTGCACGTCAACGACTAAAATCTTCGAAAGACGAAATATCAAAGAAACAAGAGATTGTAGAACGTCTCACAAACATTAGAAAAGAGCTTCTCAGCATTAGAAAAGCATTAGTGGCAAGTGCGAAGAACAACGAATAACGATAAGATCAATTTAAAACTAGAAAGATTAAATTTCAAAATTATTATTGCTAATTTTGGCATCTAAAGATTCCCGGTCTTCAGATGCCATTATTTTTTTAATCAACATAACATGAATAAATTTATATACACTCTTTCAGTCATGCTTGCTTTTTCTGTAAGCATTGGCATTGCCCAACAATTATCACTGGTACCGACAGATCCTCAGGTTCGTATTGGTAAACTTGATAACGGGCTTACTTATTACATTCGGCACAATAATCTTCCTAAAAACCGGGCAGATTTTTACATTGTACAAAAAGTGGGAGCTATCCTTGAAAATGACAATCAAAATGGTCTTGCTCATTTTCTGGAACATATGTCTTTTGATGGAACAGAGAATTTTCCGGGGAAAGGGATCATTAATTTTTTTGAACAACATGGAGTTCGTTTTGGAGAAAATGTGAATGCATATACATCGTTGGATGAAACTGTGTATAATCTTACCAATGTGCCAACGCTTCATCAGGGAACCATTGACAGTTCATTATTGGTTTTGCATGACTGGTCTCATTTTGTATTGCTGAAGGGAAATGCTATTGATAATGAACGTCGTGTGATTATGGAAGAGTGGAGAACCCGAGCCAGTGCCAGCCGTAGAATGTGGAAAGAGATTAACAGCATTATTTATGCCGGATCTCAATATGCAAAACGGGATGTTATTGGTGATACAGCTGTTATTCTGCATTGTCCTTATCAGGCACTTCGTGATTACTATAAAAAATGGTATAGACCGGATCTTCAGGGTATTATTGTCGTTGGAGATATTGATGTGGATAAAACGGAAGCTGAAATTAAGCAATTGTTTGGTTCTATACCCAATCCGGCTAATCAAGCCAAAAGAATTGTTTATGCCATTCCCGATAATGAGAAACCTATCGTGGCTATTGTAACCGATCCCGAAGCAACAAGTTCTGCCATCATCATTCGGTACAAACATGATCCAATGCCTGATTCATTGAAAAAAACAATCTTAGGGTATGTTGCCCAAGTAAGAAACTCACTGATTTCTATTATGATCAATAACCGTTTTCAGGATCTGGCGCAGCAGCCCAACGCTCCGTTTACTTTTGCATTAAACGAATACGGAGATATTACCAAATCGAAAGATGCATTCATGTTTTACATGATTCCCCGCGAAGGACAATATAAAGAGGCATTTCGGGTGTTAATGAACGAAATTGAGAAAATCAAAAGGTATGGCTTTACCGCTTCCGAATATGAACGCGCTAAGGCTGAAATGCTGACTCAATTGCAGAATCAATACAATAACAGAGACAAACAGGAAACTCAAACCTATGTCAATGAATATATTGCAAATTTTTTGAATTTTGACCCAATTCCAGGTATTGCATGGGAATATAAAATGACACAGGCCCTGTTACCCAAGTTGCCTTTAGAAATCCTCAGTCAACAGGCTGAAAAGTATATTACAAATAGTAATATCTTAGTCTCTATCCAGGCTCCTGAAAATGAAAAATCTAAGCTTCCTACTACCGGACAGGTGCTGGATATGATGAATGCAGTTAAGACAGCAAAACTGGAGCCGTATAAAGATTCAACGATTCATAAGCCATTGCTTTCCACGATTCCTAAACCGGGGAGTATTGTAAAAACCATCGAAAACAAAGAGATGGGGACTACCGAATGGATTCTATCCAATGGCATAAAAGTGATGCTTAAACCTACAAATTTCAAGACAGATGAGATTCGTCTCGGAGCTGTTGCTTATGGTGGGTTATCACTTGTCCCCACTGATCAGCTTCCCTCAGCTTCAGTAACATGTGATGTTATTAACAGTACAGGATTAGGAGATTTCTCTCCGATTGATTTGAATAAACTTCTGGCAGGAAAAATTGCCAATGTATCACCGGCTATGAACGACTATGAAGAAAGTTTTTCAGGATATTCTTCTGTGAAAGATTTTTCCACCATGATGCAAATGCTTTATCTATACTTTGTGGCGCCAAGGAAAGATTTCAATGCCTACAAGGTGTTTATGAACAACATGCGTACAAATCTGGCTAATGCAGCCAACAACCCAAATCAGGCATTTAATGATTCCGTGGTGACAATGCTTTATAATCATTCTCCGCGAAAATTTGTTTTCCATCTTTCAACACTTGATAAAATAAGTCTGGAGCAGATTATGAATATTTACAGGGAACGATTTGCCAATCCGGCAAATTTCACTTTTTTCCTGGTTGGAAATATCAATCCAGACACTATTAAAACAACAGTTCTAACCTATTTGGGCGGACTGACCACATCTAAAAAAACAGAAACCTGGAAGGATCAGAATATCCGGTTCCCCAATGGAAAAATTGAATCTGTATTCAAACGCGAAATGGAAACACCTAAGACTTCTAATTTCATTTTCTATCACGATAAGGCAAAATATACGCTTCCTGATATTTTAGCAGCCAAAATATTGGGTAATATTCTGACCATCCGCTACACACAAAGCATCCGTGAAAAAAATGGAGGAGCCTATTCGGTAGGTGTATTGGGAACGGTATCCCGGTTACCTTTCCCACAGACATTGCTTTATATGCAATTTGACACGGATCCGAAACTCGATGCTAAGATGCTGGGAATTATTCATCAGGAATTACAAAAGATTGCCGACAATGGTCCCGCTGCTGAAGATCTGACCAAAGTGAAAGATAACCTGCTAAAAAAACATGCTGAAGAATTGGAAGATAATAACTGGTGGATCTCTACGTTGAATTCATATTACATTCCCCATATCAATTATGTAAACAATTACAACACAATTGTTGACAACATTACAGGAAAAACAATCCAGGATTTAGCAAAACAACTCATTACAAAAATGAACCGACTCGAAGTAGTGATGCAACCAAAATAAATACATTGAGGGAAAATTGAGAAGACATCATAAGATTTTTTTTCGATGACTTTTTTATTTTGAAGAATGAAATTTGATAGCAATCATAAGACAAAATGAGACTCATCAAATAAATCAGCAACAAAATCAATACATAACCATCTATTTATTATATACTTAGAATCAAAACGCATTAATCAGGTTATTTTCTTTGTCTTGCTATTTTGAGAATAGTAAAAAAATTGTACTTTTGCAACGCAAAAAAACGGCGATTTAGCTCAGCTGGTTAGAGCGCATGATTCATAATCATGAGGTCCGGGGTTCAAGTCCCCGAGTCGCTACCTTAAGGCACTTGTGAAAAACACCTCACAGGTGCTTTGTCTTTTTTTATAATCTTCCATTACTGAAAGATTTTGTTCATTGAAACTTTCAACATAAAACCGATTCAATATGACAACCATTTGTAATATTCCTTCTACTAAAGATAAAAAACGTGTCGTCATCATTGGAGGTGGCTTTGCAGGGTTAAAACTGGCAACACTGTTGGATTCCAGATATTATCAAACCGTACTACTCGACAAAAGGAACTACCACCAGTTTCAACCACTGTTTTATCAGGTAGCAACATCCGGGTTAGAGCCAAGCACAATCTCATTCCCATTTCGAAAAATCTTTCAACAGAAAAAAGAGCTCCATTTTCGTCTTTGTTCAGCAGAAACTATCAACACCGAACTCAATTATGTTGAAACTTCTATTGGAAGGATTCGATATGATTATTTAGTGATTGCCACAGGATGTGATACAAATTTTTTTGGCAATCAGGCGCTCAAAGAGGCTACGCTTCCTTTGAAATCAACCACGGAAGCAATGACCATGCGCAATCAAATCATATACACTTTGGAATGTGCCACCAGTACAGATAATAAGGAGGAACGTCAGAAATTACTTAATTTTGTAATCGTTGGAGGAGGTGCTACCGGAGTCGAATTAGCAGGAGCCTTGGCTGAAATGCGAAAATTCATTTTACCGAAAGATTACCCTGACTTCAAGGTGCAACGAATGCAAATTTATCTGATTGATGGAGCTAATCGTCTTTTAGGGGCCTTTTCAGAAAAGACATCAAAGATTGCATACGATTATTTGTCGAAAATGCATGTTAATATTACCCTTGGAGCTACGGTTAACTCTTACGAAAATGAAATTGTTACGCTAAGCAACGGAGAGCAGGTTCCGACAAAAAATTTATTTTGGGTAGCCGGCGTAAAGGCCAATAGCTTGGATGGTTTTGACAAACAGTTGTATGGACGCGGAAATAGATTGATTGTCAATGAATTTAATCAAATCAACGGATTTAAAAATGTTTTTGCTGTAGGAGACACAGCCTTAATGACTACACCGGAATGGCCTAATGGTCATCCCCAGGTGGCACAACCAGCTATTCAACAAGCAGAAAATCTGGTCAATAATTTAAATCGAATGGCAAAAGAGAACGGTGCATTTAAGCCATTCAAATACAACGACAAAGGTTCTTTGGCAACCATAGGCCGTAATACAGCCGTGGCAGAATTGCCATTAGCTAAGTTTTATGGCTTTTGGGCGTGGTTGTTGTGGTTGTTTGTTCACCTCAGATCCATTGTTGGCGTAAAAAACCGGTTATTCACATTTTTCAACTGGTTGTGGAGTTACCTCACCTATGACCAGTCGTTACGATTATTATTGAAAGACGAAATACCTGTCAGTGAAGGAAAACCATGCGAAACCGACTCAATCACTCAGAACCCTTAGCGGGGAATATTTGGAAAGACATTCCCGAAGCCGGTTGTGACGAAGCCGGACGGGGATGCTTGGTCGGTCCAGTATTTGCTGCAGCCGTGATCTTACCAAATGACTTTCAATGTTCTTCATTAAATGACTCGAAACAACTGACAGAGAGACAACGCTACCAATTGCGCCCTATCATTGAACAGAATGCTATAGCCTGGGCAATTGGCGTAGTATCAGCAGAAGAGATCGATCAAATCAATATTCTGAATGCTTCCATTTTGGCAATGCATCATGCTATTGAAAAACTTTCCGTTACACCACAACATCTTATCATAGACGGGAACAGATTCAAGCCCTATCAACAGATTCCACATCACTGCTTTATCAAAGGCGACGGGCGGTTTCTTTCTATTGCCGCCGCATCAGTATTAGCAAAAACCTACCGCGATGATTACATGTTGGATTTAGACAAGCAATTTCCTGAATATCATTGGATAAAAAATAAAGGATACCCAACCAAAGAACATCGTTCTGCTATTGTACAATATGGAATCAGTCCACATCACAGGAAATCTTTTCGATTGTTAGATCCCCAGACAGAATTAATGTTTTGAAACACGCCAGATCAATAGAAATCGCAAATTTCCGTATCTTTGCTGGAGCAATTTTTACTATGAAACGAGCATGTAAATTATATATCCAAGGATATGATAATGATTAACATGCGAATTTCATGCGACATTTAAAAATAAAAGTTATTATCGTATGAAACTGCTAACTTTCTTCCTATCTACACTTTTTCTAACCATTACATCACAGGTGATGCATGCACAAACCCCAACAAATGACACTTTACTTCATCAAATCATTAATGGGGATTTTCAGCCAAAACAAATAAAAGCGTTACAATCAATGGAAAACGGGGATTATTTCACCCAGCTCTGTGATTCGGGCAAAGCCGTTGTAAAATTCAGTTACAGAACAGGGAAAGCCGTTGATACATTATTTAATATCCGCACGGTATTCCATTGCCCGTTAAAATCTATTGAAGGATACCAGTTAGATTCAGCTGAAGACAGAATGCTGGTTTATGTAAATGCGAAACGCACTTACCGTAGAATTTTTTCGGCTAATTATTATGTTTACGATGTAATGCGCAAAAACATGAAACCTCTTTCCGATGGAGGGCCTCAGGAATCACCCGCGTTTTCGCCCGACGGACGGATGGTCGTATTTGCACGCAACAATAATCTATATATAAATAAGTTGGATTATGATACGGAAGTTCCTATTACAACGGATGGAGAAGCCGGAGAAATAGTCAATGGCATGCCAGACTGGATGTATGAAGAAGAATTTGACTGCATCAGAATGTTTGTTTGGTCGCCGGATAGCAAGTTAGTTGCCTTCGTCAAGATTAATGACACCAATGTAAAGCCATACAGTTATATACGATACGAAGGTGAAGATCCATCCTTTCCTTCCTCTGCAACTTACCCGACAGTTGTATCTTTCAAATATCCTAAAGCAGGGACGGCAATTCCTCAAGCAACAGTACAGATTTACAATACATACTACAAAACAACCCGGCAAGTCAATATTGGCAATGACTCCGACGTTTACATACCAAAAATCGAATGGACCCGAAACATAAATGAGTTAGCCATCGCAAAATTCGATCGTGACCAAACGAAAATGCAGCTTTATTTTGCCAATCCCCGGTCAACCGTTTCACATCTTGTCCTAACAGACCAAAGCAATACGTATGTAGATTACCGCAATCTACAATATTTATCGTTTACCCCTGATGGAAAACATTTTGTATATGTAAGTGAAAAAGATGGCTATCGTCATGCCTATCTATACACAACAACCGGCATTTTAGAAAAAGACCTTACGAAAGGCAATTGGGATATCACCGATTTCTATGGTTATGATGCAGCAAAACGAATCAGTTATTTTCAGGCAGCCGAAATTTCTCCATTGGAACGTAACGTATATTCGATGAATGCCAAAGGAATAGAGAAAAGGCTCACAGAGGGTCAAGGCACGCATTCAGCGACGTTTAGTAACAATTTTGCATTTTTCATTGACCACACATCTTCACTAAACACTCCCGATCAATATATCCTTCGTTCAACAAATGAGAAAATGGAACGTCCTTTGGAAATGAATGAGGCTCTCATTGCCAAAATTAACGCTTTGGGATTGCCAAAAAAAGAGTTCTTCACCTGCCATGGAGCTGACGGAACCTTACTCAATGGATGGATGCTGAAACCTGTCAATTTTTCAAGCTCAAAAAAATATCCGGTCTTAATGGTTCAATATAGCGGACCAGATTCACAAGAAGCCGGAGATTTCTGGACATTTGATTGGGAATATGTCTTGGCTGCTAAAGGTTATATCGTAGCATGCGTGGATGGCCGGGGTACTGCAGCCCGCGGAGTTGCCTTCCGAAAATGTACCTATGAACATTTAGGCGTAAAAGAATCGGATGATCAGGTAGCTGTTGCCAAATATTTGGGAACCTTGCCTTATGTGGATAGCCATCGCATAGGGATTTGGGGATGGAGCTACGGAGGATATATGACGTTGATGTGTATGACAAACGGGAGCCATGTGTTCAAAGCGGGAATCGCCGTTGCTCCTGTAACAGATTGGAAGTATTATGACGCAGCATACACCGAACGTTACATGAAAACGCCACAGGAAAATCCTGATGGATATAAAAAAAGTTCTCCTTTGGAACATGCAGCAAATTTACATGGAAAATTATTGATTATCCATGGGCTAGCCGATGACAATGTTCATCCTCAGAACACATTCGAATTTACCGAACGTTTGGTTCAAGCCAATAAACAGTTTGAAATGCAGATATATACCAATAGGAATCATAATCTTATCGGCGGTAATACGCGTTATCACCTCTTTCAGCGCATGATTAATTTTTTGGATCGAAATTTATAACAATACAACCCTTTCAGTCTTCCTGTTGAAAGGGTTTTTTGCACAAAACCAAGATGCTGACAATCTCTTTTTTAGAATTATTGCTACCCCATAAAAAAATAACAAATATCACACAGGGTACAAAATAAAAAATGTACCTTTGAATAAACAAACAGAATTTATCCCGTACATTATAATCAACTATTAAACAATACGATAAGGCAACTTTCTTTACCCATATTCCAAAAAAAGGAAGAGAAAAAGAGAAATTATTCACTAAATCAAATTGATATTTTTATGAAGAAACACAATTTCAATGCAGGGCCATCAATTTTGCCTCAGAGCACCATTGAAAATACTGCTAAAGCTATTCTCGATTTTGACGGTATAGGACTATCAATTATGGAGATCAGCCATCGTTCGAAAGAATTTCAAGCAGTGATGGATGAAGCAACTGCTTTGTTCAAAGAATTGCTTGCTATTTCTGAAGGTTACTCTGTTCTTTTTCTCGGAGGAGGTGCCAGTATGCAGTTTGCCATGGTACCATTCAATTTATTTGAAAAAAAGGCTGCATATTTGAATACCGGAACCTGGGCATCCAAAGCCCTAAAAGAAGCAAAATTGTTTGGCGAAGTGATTGAAGTTGCTTCTTCTAAAGAAGCCAATTTTAATTACATTCCAAAACAATACACTATTCCGTCTGATGCAGATTACTTTCACATTACCACCAATAACACCATTTTCGGTACGGAACTGCATGAGGACATTGACTCCCCGGTACCTTTGGTTGCCGACATGTCTTCTGACATTTTCTCTCGTCCTATTGATGTTTCTAAATACGCATTAATTTATGGCGGAGCTCAAAAAAATCTTGCTCCTGCTGGTCTTGCTTTTGTTATTGTAAAAGACTCTGTATTGGGGAAGGTTTCACGTGCAATTCCTACCATGCTTGACTATCGCACACACATCAAAGAAGGTTCTATGTTCAACACTCCACCTGTTGTCCCTGTTTATGCCGCTTTGCAAACCTTGAAATGGATGAAAGAGTTAGGAGGTATTTCGGTTTTGGAAAAAATAAACAAGGAGAAAGCAGCATTATTATATGATGAGATTGATCGTAACAAGCTTTTCAAAGGCACTGCCGCAATCGAAGACCGATCATTGATGAACATTTGCTTTGTGATGAACGACGAATACAAATCCTTAGAAGAAGAATTTGGGAAGTTTGCCGCTGCAAAAGGTTTGATAGGCATCAAAGGGCATCGGTCCGTCGGAGGTTTCCGTGCGTCAACCTATAATGCTTTACCAAAAGCCAGCGTCATAGCATTAATCGATGCTATGAAAGAATTTGAAAAAGCACACTGATCGTTCAAAATTTTGCCTCTTTGTCATTGTTCACCAATGATAAAAAGGCAAAATCTTCTATGCGTACTATATGAATTTACGCATTCTTTGCATTCTTCACATTCAATTTATTTTATAAACATCATAGGTCGTTAGCCGTAAATTCTTGTATTCAAGGTTATTTGCGGTATTTGACGTATATAAACATTAATATAATACTGCAATGAAAATTCTTGTAGCAACTGAAAAGCCGTTTGCCAAAGCAGCAACGGATGGCATCAAAAAAATTGCTGATGAAGCTGGTTATGAATTGGTGTTATTGGAAAAATACACTGATGTGAATGATCTTTACAAAGCTGTAACTGATGTAGATGCATTAATTGTACGTTCCGATAAAGTGACACAAGAAGTGATTAATGCTGCTAAAAATCTGAAGATTGTAGTTCGTGCAGGTGCCGGATATGATAACTTGGATTTGAAAGCTTGTTCTGGACGAAATATTGTGGCTATGAATACTCCGGGGCAAAATTCCAATGCAGTAGCAGAATTAGCCATTGGCATGATGATTTTCATGGCAAGAAATAATTTTCAACCAGGTACCGGATCGGAATTGAAAGGAAAAAAATTGGGAATTCAGGCATATGGTAATGTCGGAAAATTAGTGGCACCATTGGCTAAAAGTTTTGGTATGGAAGTTTATGCTTTTGATCCGTTTGTCCCTGCTTCTGTTATGGAAAAAGATGGAGTGCATGTGGCATCTTCCGTCGAAGAATTATATAGCACCTGCAATTACATTTCATTGCATATTCCGGCAACTCCTGAAACCAAAGAATCAATTAATTTTGAACTACTAACAAAAATGCCTAAAGGAGGATGTCTCGTCAATACTGCACGCAAGGAAGTAATTCATGAAGCCGATTTAATGAAAGCTCTTGAAGAACGTCCTGATTTGAAATACATAACCGATATTATGCCCGGTTCTCACGCTGAGTTAGCTGCAAAATTTGGGACACGCTATTTTTCGACAGCAAAGAAAATGGGAGCTGAAACAGCCGAAGCAAATATTAATGCCGGGTTAGCTGCAGCAAGACAAATCGTGGCATTCTTTACAAAAGAAGACACTACATTCCAGCTTAATAAGTAAAGGAGTATTCATTCTTTATTGCTAAAAGTAAAACCTGAATTTATGAAACGTATTATATCAACACCAAACGCCCCGGCGGCAATAGGGCCTTACAGTCAGGCCATCGAAATAAATAATACTCTTTATTTATCAGGACAGATACCTGTTGACCCTAACACAGGCTCTATTGTTGAAGGTGGAATTATTGAACAAACCCAGCAAGTATTCAAAAATATCAAAGCAATCCTTGATGCAGCAGGCTATACAGTAAATGACGTCGTGAAATCAACCGTATATCTTGCCGACATGCAATATTTTGCCGAAGTGAATTCTCTTTACAAGATGTTTTATACATCCGATTTCCCGGCACGCTCAGCTTTTGCTGTAAAAGGACTTCCATTAGGAGCTCTGGTGGAAATAGAAACCATCGCAGCAAAAGAACCCGCATGAATTTTTTTCGATAAAATGCTGGTTTCTAAAATAATGAAGTCAGCATTTTTTATTGAAGATTAGCTGTCACCTCTCCAAAGCGGATAAAAGTGATAATGCTAAAAAAATTAGTTTTTCTATTTGCCAATATCAAAAAATCAACTACCTTTGCATTCGCAAAAAGCCCAGATGGCGGAATTGGTAGACGCGCTGGTCTCAAACACCAGTGGATTCACTTCCATGCCGGTTCGATCCCGGCTCTGGGTACAAAGTCAAATGATAATCTTGTCATTTGACTTCATTTTTAGAATATAAAGTTGCAAAGCAGCGGAGTTTCATTGTCAATCTCTACTAACAATAAATTCCAAAAAGAACGTTATCTTTGCATCGCTTTTGGAGAGATGGCAGAGTGGTCGATTGCGGCGGTCTTGAAAACCGTTGTACTGAAAGGTACCAGGGGTTCGAATCCCTTTCTCTCCGCAAATTGAATATACAAATATAGTAAAAGCTCGTAAAATCAATGATTTACGAGCTATTTTGTTTTTCGGGAATAGTCAAAATATTCAATTTTCATCAATCTTTAGGAGATCCATTCGGGTACCCAAAGATTTAGGATCAATCGGGAAAGTTGTGTTTTTGTTGATTAAGCATAAATTTTTGTTAGTCTGAAAAGGAAAAAATTCACATCTCTCACGCCTCTGAAAGATGCCCTAAAAGCTTTGATTTTGGCATTGAATGATTCTGCAGAAGCATTTGTACTTCTGTGATTAAAATAATTCAGGATTGTCAAATAATGTGATTGAATGGTTCTGGTGATGCTTCCAAATGACAAAATACCTGAGTTATCAACCCTATCATACCACTGTGCCAGTTTAGCAAAAGCTACTCCTTTGTCTTTTGTTTGATGGTAAATAGCCCCCAATTGCAAGGAAAAATGATATGCTTTCTTTAGGTCAGGATACAGTTCAAAAAGAATTTCAGCTCTTGTTTTCTGAGAATATGTCCATGCTGTGGGTTTCTTAAACAACAAATATCTGCTACGCGCCAGTAGTTGCTTGAGAGTGTCTCCGTTTGCCAGAACCGGTGGATTGTATTTCCTTCCGCAGGCTTTCGCTAATGCCATATCGATCGTTTCCCTGTCCAGTGCATTCCAACGATGTTTAATTCTGAGCTCCTGAACGGCATCATAAGCCAACTGTTGAACATGAAACCTGTCGGTCACTCTACTGGCTTGGGGAAAGCAAATTTTGATCACGTATTCCATATTGGCTGCCATATCCATGGTAACTTCCCGGACTTTCCACCTGACACGCTTTGGCAGCTTGTTGAGAACCGCGACAATATCCTCTGCCTTAGTTCCCCGAACCATAGCCACAATGGTTCCTTTACCTCCTTTTGCCGCTTTGTTGGTGACAATAGTATATAGTTCTCCGTTAGACAAGCTGGTTTCATCTATACTTAAGAAGCGGCCTACATTATCCGGATAAAGCAGCCATTGGTGAGCATGAGATTTTTGATCCCACTGATGATAATCACTCAGATAGTCCTTGTATTGCTCTTGCAACTGCTTGCCATCCAGATAATAATGCACTGCAAGGGATTTAGCACTTATGGGATGAGTATCCAGGTAATTCTTTTAAAAAAGCCGCGAATTCCTGTGTAAATCGCGTTCCTTTTGCCGTAAGTTCCCAATTTCGGCTAACCACTTGGTTTGTATTGGCATTCAACCACCTTCGACACTTAATCTTCAAATCAAATACCTTTCCTCGTATTGGAAAATCATGTATGGTTTGTTCCTGATGAAAGCCATGACAACGAAGAGGTTCTCCTGCATACTCTGAAGGAATATCAGGCTTTTCTTCAAGATAAACCGCATAACCTATCCCAATGTTCCTAACTGATTTTATTTCAAAATACTCCAGAATCCCTTCTGGCAATATTAACTCCAACAACTGATGTTCCGCTGACTTTAATTCTGTCTCTTTTTCCATGAAACAAAATTATCATTTTTTATCCTCTAACACAACTTTTCCGATTGATCCAAGATTTACAAGTTCCGGGTAACCGATTTATTCAAAAATTATTCATAATCAAGTAGTTCAATCATTGAACATCTTGTATAAGAGTTAAAGAACAACTATTTTTGAACATTCTAAAAGGTTACCACTAATGAATGCCAAGCTTTCCATTCTCTTTTATGCAAAGAGAGCAAAAACAACAACAGAAGGATTAATCCCCATTTATCTAAGAGTTACAGTTGATGGCGAGCGTATCGAACTGTCAACCAAACGTTACACCCATCCCGACAAATGGTCTGTCGAAGGCAACCGTATGAAAGGCACTACGGCAGAAGCCAAAGCCGTTAATGCTTATCTTGACACCCTAAAGGCCAAAGTATATGATTATCAGCAACAACTTATCCGAGAAGATGAGGAGGTGAATGCAGAAAACATGCGTAACAAGATATTAGGGATAGATAAGCGCAAACACATGCTGGTGCCGATTTTCAAACAACACAACGACGGAGTTAAAGCCTTGATTGGAAAAAATTATGCTTCAGCTACTCATGTTCGATATGAAACAGCCTTAAAACATATCGTTGAATATCTCCAGTGGAAATACAAAGTATCCGATATAGATATTCGCAAGATAGATCACGAGTTTATTACAGGCTATGAATTCTATCTCAAGTCAGAATGCAAATGCTGTCAAAATACCACTTCAAGGTATATTAAGAACTTTGGGAAAATCATACGCATTTGTTTATCCAATGGTTGGATTCAACGCAATCCCTTTATCAACTTCAAAAGCAAAATCGTTGAAGTAGAACGGGTATTTTTATCCCCGGATGAGATTGACATCATGTTGAATAAAGAATTCGCCACGGAGCGGTTAAATCAGGTCAAAGACATATTTCTCTTCAGTTGCTTTACCGGATTGGCATATGCCGATGTTAAAAAGCTATCCTACAAAAATATCGGGATAGGAATCGATGGGGAACGCTGGATCTTTATCAACCGTACCAAAACCGACACCCGGTCTAATATACCCATATTACCCATAGCTTCAGCCATTCTGGAAAAATACCGGGAACATCCGCAAGTAATCATCAAAGGTAAACTGTTGCCCATATTGAGTAATCAGAAAATGAATGCTTATCTCAAAGAAATAGCCGATTTGTGCGGTATCAACAAAGAATTGACATTTCACATTGCCAGGCACACATTCGCCACCACAGTTACCCTCTCTAATGGCGTTCCGATCGAAAGCGTCTCTAAAATGTTAGGGCACAAAAACCTCAAGACAACCCAGCATTACGCCAAGATTTTGGATCTGAAAGTCAGCAATGACATGCAAATATTGAAAGCTAAATTTGAGAATAAAAGCTTATCGGATAGAAAAAAGAAACTTGGATAAATTAGTAATAATTCTTCATCTACTCCTAGAAAAGGATTTTCAGGTTGCTCCCGGAAATCCTTTTTTATTGCTTATGGATCAACTTCAATTTAACAGATATGGCAATCTAAAAATGTCAGTATATCTAAAAATAAAAAAATATGTGATTAACATTATGCTGTATAACATGATTATCTAAATTTCATACTACTTCTTATTTTATAAGTTGTATTTTTGTAGGTTCAATTTAATTTTTTGTATCTGATATTATCAATTATTGAAAGAAAGGAAGAGTTAATGCCTTGTGATAATTAAGCTGTTGATTTACAGCTAACCAGATTAATTAAATAAATTGAAATTAGTAGTTAAGTAGCCTTTATTTGAAATGATAAATACAACAACCCGGATCAGTAAGAATCTGAATGCTCAATTGCAAGCCATTGATTTGGAAGAACCTAATATCATCAGAAAATCACAAAAATCCATTACGTGTATTAAAGAAGCACTTAGTCGCCTAAAATCCTTTATTGTTGACTATAAGTTTAAAAATAACGATGATGAAATTCTTTTTTTCAAAGAGATAAAACCCGATATATTCAGCAAGCTGATTTATTATGTTGAAATTTTCAATATCGAAAGCCGCCGACCAATGGGAGTCTTTGAGTTACAACATAACTACATATGTCAGGAGCTTGAAAAACTCACTCTCTTTTTCAACGAACATCTCGAGTTTTACCAATACTACAGGATGAGATCCACCTTACTCGATGACAAATACTTCCTTCGCGGTAAAGAAAATCTCCATCTTTACCAGGATAGCTTGATGTTTTATGCCGATCCTGAATTTTCAACCAGCCATGATTACATGGTGGCAAAAATCATTGCAAATGACCGGCTCGAAGCATACCTCAATACTGAATTGGAAGTCTTGTCACTGAAAGCCTCAAATCCAAATTGGGGACAAGTTGGGAGCGCTTGTAATAGCGTTTTACAATGGACGGATAGTAAAACATCATTAATAGAACTCATCTATGCCATCTGCTCAGCAGGGTGTATCAATAACGGTCATTGCGAGATAAGGGAGCTTTCCGCACTGTTTGAGCAAGTCTTTAATACCCGTCTTACAGATATTTACCGCACCTTTCTTGAAATCAAAATCCGTACCAATCCATCCAAATTTATGGATACCCTTAAAGAAGCCCTGCTCCGGAAGATTGACGAAGACTTAAGCGAAAAAGTACTCTCCCTCATTTTTCTGATTTCCATGTGGTTTTGAATCAAATGAATGAAGAAACCCCCTGTCAATAACACATTTCCACATTTAAACCCAAAAACTATATTTTTTTCATCCCAACTGGGGACAACTTGTGAATGAAACCCGCTAATAATTGTTTTTTGACAAAAACGGCTATTCAGGTTTGATATACAAGATTCCAAAGGTTAATTGTCTCTCTTCGAACTCTATTTCCCCCTTTTTGTTATCAGCTAATAAACCTTGTGGTTAACCCGTCTATGGTGCTTTGCGCCTTCCATGATCTATTGTTGGATTTATTATACACAACTCAGGTGTAATTTGTTTTAACGTATATTTTTTGCAGGCTTTCCATAAAGATTTTAGCGAAAAGGGGGGAAAAAGGGAATGCTGAGGACAAGACATTGGTTTTTTTTCTATTTTTTGAGAGAGGAATTTGATTATTCAGGATGGATAATCATGATATGGGAGGGTATTTTGGATGTATTTTGGCCTTATTTTTTCATTTAGGGCAGAGTCCGGTGGATAAATGGGGGAAAAATATATTCTTATATTTCAGTTTGTTGTATGTTTTTTGAGGGAAAATAGGATAAAAAAGGGGGATAAATTTGGAATGGGAATAAAAAAGGGCTTATCTTTGCAGCCGCTTTGCCAGGGGACATGAGAGTTCCTGATCAGGGGGGCGGAAAAAAAGAGCACAAGATATTTTGCAGACCGAAAAAAAGCAGTATCTTTGCAGTCCGTTTCGCCAGGGCAGGCGGGCGAGCGATCTTTGGAAGAATGAACAACAAATGTAGTATACAAGGAAAGGTTAGAAAAGAGCTAACCGTCAAGAGCCAAAACAGGGGGTTTGTATTTCGGTTAGAGACCGGGGTACAGGCAAAATAAAAAGGAGACATCCTGAGCAGAACAAGTTTTTTCAGCGCGAGCAGAAAAGACAGAAAGAACAAAAGAGATTAATACAATGAAGAGTTTGATCCTGGCTCAGGATGAACGCTAGCGACAGGCTTAACACATGCAAGTCGAGGGGCAGCACAGGTAGCAATACTGGGTGGCGACCGGCGCACGGGTGCGTAACGCGTATGCAACCTGCCTATAAGAGGGGGATAGCCTTCTGAAAGGAAGATTAACACCGCATAAGACAAAGAAACCGCATGGTTTTTTTGTTAAATATTCATAGCTTATAGATGGGCATGCGTCTGATTAGATAGTTGGGAGGGTAACGGCCTACCAAGTCAACGATCAGTAGGGGTTCTGAGAGGAAGGTCCCCCACACCGGAACTGAGACACGGTCCGGACTCCTACGGGAGGCAGCAGTGAGGAATATTGGTCAATGGGTGAGAACCTGAACCAGCCAAGTCGCGTGAAGGAAGAATGTCTTATGGATTGTAAACTTCTTTTGCAGGAGAATAAAGTGGGATACGAGTTATCCCTTTGTAGGTATCCTGCGAATAAGGATCGGCTAACTCCGTGCCAGCAGCCGCGGTAATACGGAGGATCCGAGCGTTATCCGGATTTATTGGGTTTAAAGGGTGCGTAGGCGGTTTGTTAAGTCAGTGGTGAAAGGTTTGCGCTTAACGTAGACATTGCCATTGAAACTGGCAGACTTGAGTACAAATGAGGTAGGCGGAATGTGTTGTGTAGCGGTGAAATGCATAGATATGACACAGAACACCAATTGCGAAGGCAGCTTACTGGGATGTAACTGACGCTGATGCACGAAAGCGTGGGGATCAAACAGGATTAGATACCCTGGTAGTCCACGCAGTAAACGATGATTACTAGCTGTTAGCGATAGAATGTTAGTGGCTAAGCGAAAGCGATAAGTAATCCACCTGGGGAGTACGACCGCAAGGTTGAAACTCAAAGGAATTGACGGGGGCCCGCACAAGCGGAGGAACATGTGGTTTAATTCGATGATACGCGAGGAACCTTACCCGGGCTTGAAATGTACCCGAATAGACTGGAAACAGTTTAGCCAGCAATGGCGGGTATGTAGGTGCTGCATGGTTGTCGTCAGCTCGTGCCGTGAGGTGTCGGCTTAAGTGCCATAACGAGCGCAACCCTTATTGATAGTTACTAGCAGGTAAAGCTGAGGACTCTATTGAGACTGCCACCGTAAGGTGCGAGGAAGGTGGGGATGACGTCAAATCAGCACGGCCCTTACGTCCGGGGCGACACACGTGTTACAATGGATGGTACAGAGGGGAGCTACTTAGTGATAAGATGCCAATCTCAAAAACCATTCGTAGTTCGGATCGGAGTCTGCAACTCGACTCCGTGAAGCTGGATTCGCTAGTAATCGCGCATCAGCCATGGCGCGGTGAATACGTTCCCGGGCCTTGTACACACCGCCCGTCAAGCCATGGGAGTTGGGGGTGCCTAAAGATTGTGACCGCAAGGAACGATTAAGGGCAAAACCAGTGACTGGGGCTAAGTCGTAACAAGGTAGCCGTACCGGAAGGTGTGGCTGGAACACCTCCTTTCTGGAGAGATGTCTCTGAAACCCTTGAAAGAGGCACAAGACAAAGGTTAGGTCAAGACAGCCTGACTTGTGTACTGCAAAAGTTGTTTTTCATGATAAAAGCTGCGGAAAGAGAAAAGATGCAGCACGGATCCTCAAGGCAGGGGGAAAGAACAGTCCTATAGCTCAGTTGGTTAGAGCGCTACACTGATAATGTAGAGGTCGGCAGTTCAACTCTGCCTGGGACTACAAAAAAACAATTGGCAATGGACAGTGACAATTGGCGAAGGACGAGTCAAATAGTCAGGAGCATAAACAGTCAGGTATAATTGTCAATTATCAATTATGAATTGTATAGCATAAGGGGGATTAGCTCAGCTGGCTAGAGCATCTGCCTTGCACGCAGAGGGTCAACGGTTCGAATCCGTTATTCTCCACAAAAAGGGGACAACCAGGGGAGGTTGTTTGGCATGGGCAGGGAGCAATGCAAAGCCAGTATGGCAGGCACAGGATTGATGAGCAATTAAGAAAAAGCAGGAGCATGCTGGAATCCTCCCGGTAAAGAGCAAGCAACCCGAGCGCGGGAAGCGGAAGAGACAAGGGACAAAAGATGAAAGAAGGAGTAACATGACCACAAGGGGTCTGCACGGTAATAAACCCAGAGCGGGTTTGAGCAGTGCGCACGGTTCGAATCCGTATCACTCCACGCAAGGCGTAGAGCCAGAAGGCAACGCCGTAAGGTCTTTGACATATTGAAAAACAAGAGAGAAACGAGTAAAGTAAGGCGAAGGGTGAAAGTAGTGATACTGAGCTTAACGCAAAAGAAACAAATGAGATGTATTTTTCTGGCAACAGGGAGATACGTTTTAGACAAAAAGTAAGCAAGAGCGCAGGGTGGATGCCTTGGCTCTCGGAGGCGAAGAAGGACGTGATAAGCTGCGAAAAGCTGCGGGGAGGTGCAAATAACCGGTGATCCGCAGATGTCCGAATGGGGCAACCCATCCCGTTGAAGGCGGGATACTCGGCGAAAAGCCGGGGGCGAACGCAGGGAACTGAAACATCTTAGTACCTGTAGGAGGAGAAAACAAAAGTGATTGCGCAAGTAGTGGCGAGCGAACGCGCAGGAGCCCAAACCAAGAGTGTTTTGGCATTTTTGGGGTAATAGGACCTCGATATATAATTATAAACAGAATCAGAACCGTAATGGAAAATTGGACCAGAGGGGGTGAAAGTCCCGTATGAGTAAAGTTTATAAGAGTTAGGGGTATCCTGAGTAGCGCGGGACACGAGAAATCCTGTGTGAATTAGGCGGGACCATCCGCTAAGGCTAAATACTCCCGAGAGACCGATAGCGAACAAGTACTGTGAAGGAAAGGTGAAAAGCACCTCGAATAGAGGAGTGAAAAAGAACCTGAAACCGTGCGCTTACAAGCGGTCGGAGCATATATAATATGTGACGGCGTGCCTATTGCATAATGAACCTACGAGTTACTTTCACCGGCAAGGTTAACCCCGTCACGGGGGGAGCCGAAGCGAAAGCGAGTCTGAAAAGGGCGTTAAGTCGGTGGGAGTAGACGCGAAACCAAGTGATCTACCCTTGAGCAGGTTGAAGTCCCGGTAACACGAGATGGAGGACCGCACCGGTGAGCGTTGAAAAGCTTTCGGATGACTTGAGGGTAGGGGTGAAAGGCTAATCAAACTTGGAGATAGCTCGTACTCCCCGAAATGCATTTAGGTGCAGCCTTGAGAAAGTTTATAAGAGGTAGAGCGACTGATTGGATGCGAGGGTTTCACCGCCTATCAAGTCCAGATAAACTCCGAATGCTTATAAATGATTTTCAGGAGTGAGGGTGTGGGTGCTAAGGTCCACATCCGAGAGGAGAAGAATCCGGACCAACCGCTAAGGTCCCCAAATAGATGCTAAGTTGAACTAACGAAGTCAGACCGCAGAGACAGCTAGGATGTTGGCTTGGAAGCAGCCATTCATTTAAAGAGTGCGTAACAGCTCACTAGTCGAGCGGTCAGGCATGGATAATAATCGGGCATAAAGCATCTTACCGAAGCGATGGTCTCATATGGTAAACATATGAGAGGTAGGGGAGCATTCCTGGACAGCGTTGAAGATATTCCGTAAGGGGTGTTGGAGCGCCAGGAAAAGCAGATGTAGGTATAAGTAACGATAAAGAGAGTGAGAAACTCTCTCGCCGAAAGACTGAGGGTTCCTGAACAACGTTAATCGGATCAGGGTCAGTCGGGGCCTAAGGTGTACCTTTTTAAGAGGGGAGCCGATGGAAGAACCGGTTAATATTCCGGTACTACCTTATAGAGAGAAGTGGGGACGGAGAAGTGACAATCCGGCGTCCTGACGGAATAGGGCGTTAAAGGGGGTAGATGTTGAGAATGGCAGGCAAATCCGTCATTTGAGTCGAACCTGACAGTACAGAGAGCCTTCGGGTGATCTGAAAAGGATGTAAACAGGCTTCCAAGAAAAGCCGCTATCGTTAATTTATAAGGTACCCGTACTCTAAACGGACACACGTGGTCAAGTAGAGCATACTGAGGCGCTCGAGTGAATCACAGCTAAGGAACTAGGCAAAATAGTCCCGTAACTTCGGGAAAAGGGACGCCATCTGAATAAGGTGGCCGCAGAGAAATGGCCCAGGCGACTGTTTAACAAAAACAAAGGGCTTTGCAAAATCGAGAGATGAAGTATAAGGCCTGACACCTGCCCGGTGCTGGAAGGTTAAGAGGAGAAGTCAACCGCAAGGCGAAGCTTTGAATTGAAGCCCCAGTAAACGGCGGCCGTAACTATAACGGTCCTAAGGTAGCGAAATTCCTTGTCGGGTAAGTTCCGACCTGCACGAATGGTGTAACGATCTGGGTACTGTCTCAGCTGTGAGCTCGGTGAAATTGTAGTATCGGTGAAGATGCCGATTACCCGCAACGGGACGGAAAGACCCCGTGAACCTTTACTGCAACTTTACATTGAATTTGGGTAATTAATGTGTAGGATAGGCCGGAGACTGTGAGTCAGGCACGCTAGTGTTTGAGGAGTCGACGTTGAAATACGGCCCTTTGATTATTTGAGTTCTAATTCCCTGTTAAGGGGAGACAGTGTATGGTGGGTAGTTTGACTGGGGTGGTCGCCTCCAAAAGCGTAACGGAGGCTTCCAAAGGTGCGCTCAGTCCGATTGGTAACCGGACGAAGAGTGTAATGGCACAAGCGCGCTTGACTGAGAGACCGACAAGTCGACCAGGTAGGAAACTAGGGCATAGTGATCCGGTGGTTCCGTATGGAAGGGCCATCGCTCAAAGGATAAAAGGTACTCCGGGGATAACAGGCTGATCATTCCCAAGAGCTCAAATCGACGGAATGGTTTGGCACCTCGATGTCGGCTCGTCACATCCCGGGGCTGGAGAAGGTCCCAAGGGTTGGGCTGTTCGCCCATTAAAGTGGCACGCGAGCTGGGTTCAGAACGTCGTGAGACAGTTCGGTCCCTATCTGTTGTGGGCGTAGGAGATTTGCGAGGATCCGGCACTAGTACGAGAGGACCGTGTTGGACGAACCTACGGTTTACCGGTTGTTCCGCCAGGGGCACTGCCGGGTATCCGCGTTCGGGCAGGATAAGCGCTGAAAGCATCTAAGCGCGAAACCAACCTCAAGATAAGATCTCCATGAGGGCCGTTGAAGACGACGACGTAGATAGGCTGCAGGTGTAAAGGCAGTAATGTCAAAGCCAAGCAGTACTAATTGCCCGAAACTTTTTGTAAGTTTGTAGCTACCCAGTCAGGTAGCAAGGTGTAAGGTTCAGTAGTGCTATTGGAGCCGTTGCCAACTTTAGGGTATTTTCTTTCTTGTTTTTTGGTAAGTCATACAAAATATATTGGCAGCCTCAGGTAAAGATAAGCCGGAGGGCCAGAAGATTTAGGTGGCTATAGCGCTGGGGATCCACCTCTTCCCATTCCGAACAGAGAAGTTAAGCCCAACCACGCCGATGGTACTGCCCACAAGGTGGGAGAGTAGGTAGCCGCCACTTTTTAAGAGAGCTTCATTTGATAACAAATGAGGCTCTCTTTTTTTTTCCATAACAACCTCACTCCCCTGTTCAAAAAAGCAGAACGTTTGATTTACTTTAATTCCGTAAATAGATTATTATTTCAGGACATAAGGGATAAATACATTGCGGCTATTTATTTTCTTTTAAGAGCATTTATTTTTACTTTGTCTTATGTCATGTAACTTTATTATCGTATTTTTGTAATGTTGTATTTCTGCTTTGCTTAATCGGCAAGAAAGATATATTTGTTTGACTATTAATTAACAACAAAATATACTACAATGAAGCGACGTGATTTTCTTTTAACGGCAGCTATGACAGGAGTAGCTTCGACATTGCGCTTTGATAAACTGGAAGCTGCATTGAAAAATAATCGAATAGCTGTTAGTTCTACACCTGACTTGGTGGCTGTTATGGGTGGGGAACCAGCTATCATGTTGGATCGGGCATTAGCTAAATTTGGTGGCATTAGCGCATTTGTCAAAAAAGGACAAACTGTTGTTTTGAAGCCTAACATTGGCTGGGATAAGACTCCCGAATTAGCTGCAAATACTAATCCTGCTTTGGTTGGAGCGATGGTGCATCAGTGTTATTCTGCTGGTGCTAAGCGGGTTGAAGTGTTTGATCATACTTGTAACCAATGGGATAGATGTTATGTTGATAGTGGAATTAAAGGTGCCGTTGAAGCTGCGGGTGGCATTATGGTTCCTGCTAATGATCAAAGTTTTTTCCGGACTGTGTCAATTCCTCAAGGGAAAAAACTTAAGCAAACTGCTATTCATAAATCGTTACTTGATTGTGATGTGTGGTTTAATATGCCTATTCTTAAAAATCATGGAGGTGCAAAAATGACTATCTCCATGAAGAATTATATGGGTGTTGTGTGGGATCGGGAACATTTCCATAAAACAGATCTGCAACAATGTATTGCAGACATCTGTACTTTTCATAAAAGGCCCGCTTTGAATATTGTAGATGCATATCGTATTATGTTTAAAAACGGACCTCAAGGAAAATCTGTTGCTGATACGGCATTACTCAAAACATTGATAGTGTCTCCTGATATTATTGCTGCTGATGCTGCATCTGTAAGATTCTTCAATCAGGTGCAAAAGATGGATATTAGCGAAGTCGAACATATCGGGATGGGGCAGGCTTTACATTTGGGGACAGATGATCTGAATAAGTTACGTATTGATAGGATTAAAATTTAATGCCTGTATTATCAACTTATGAAAACAAATGGATTGAAGTGGCTTCGGGTAGTATTGGCATTGTTGATTTTTATTCCGACAGTTCTTTTTTTTATAGATGTATTTCATCTGCTCCCTATTAAATGGGATGTTATCCTTCATGTGCAGTTGGTGCCTGCAATACTGGACAGCATGTGGGGAATCGTGATAGTTATTTTATTATTGACATTATTATTTGGTCGCATTTATTGTTCTGTGATTTGTCCTGCCGGTATTTTACAAGACTTTTTTAGTCGTTTTTCTGCAGGAAAAAAGAAACGCAGGCAACGTCGCGTTCTAAAGTATGCCAAGCCTAAAAATTGGCTACGATATACCATCCTTGCTTTGACTGTAGGATCTTTTATGCTCGGAAGCAGTGCTTTAATTGTATTGCTTGACCCATATAGTAATATGGGTCGGGTTTTGGCAGATTTGGTACGTCCAGCCTTAATTCCTTTAAATGCTTTTGTTGTGAACAAAGCTTTTGCAATGGGAATTTATTCTTTTTTACCTGTTAGCGCGTCAGGCATTTCCATGGTCGCCATTGTTGTGTCGTCGTTGTTTTTGATTACCATTGCCGTCATGTCTTTATTGCGGGGCAGGCTTTATTGTAACACTATTTGCCCTGTCGGAACCTTTTTAGGATTAGTATCCCGGTTTTCCTTGTTTCGTGTTGTGATTAATGAATCAGCTTGCACCCATTGCAATGTTTGTTCACGTAGTTGTAAATCGCAGTGCATTGATTCTAAAGAAAGCATTATCGATACTTCTCGCTGTGTAACATGTTTTAATTGCTTGACTTCCTGTACGCAGAATGCTATTGGTTATCGATTTGCCGGGTTTAGCAAGTCCCACAAAGCCGTTCCTACTGTAGAAAAAACGGTCAATACAAGAAGACGTGAATTTTTAGCTTTGAGCACCACTGCAATGATGACTGCTCCATTCGCAATGGCGCAATCACAATCAAAAAAACTTGCAACTCAACAATTACCGATTATGCCTCCAGGTGCCGGGAAAAGAGAGCATTTTAATATGAGGTGTACTGCCTGTCATGCTTGTGTTACGCAATGCCCCTCAAATGTTTTGATTCCTGCTGTATTTGATTATGGTATAATGGGATTGATGCAACCGCGGATGTACTATGATAAAGGTTTTTGCCAGCCTAACTGTACCATTTGCATGGATGTTTGTCCTGCAGGCGCATTAACCCCTTTAACATTGAAAGAAAAACAATTAACACAAGTGGGACGCGTTGCATTTACACTTGAGGATTGTGTCGTTTATAAAAATCATACCGATTGTGGTTCTTGTTCCGAACATTGTCCTACTCAGGCTGTAAAAATGGTCGATTATAAAGATGGATTACGAATTCCCGAGGTAACGCCTGAAATTTGTATAGGATGTGGTGGTTGCGAATATGCATGTCCTGCACGACCGAAAGCAATTGTAGTTCATGCCAATTACGACCAGCAGTGGGCTAAGAAGCCACCTAAAGAAAAAGAGAAAAACATTGAAGTCCAGAGTTTTGGATTTTGATAAATATCTGCGTTGCATTGAAGATGAGAATGAGAATGTCCTTCCGGGAATATTCTCATTTTTGTTTTATAGGAGGCATTTGAACTCTCTAAAATCTTTTCATTCGAAAGTTTTCAACAGTTCTTTTTTTTATGATTTCTACTCTGATTTTTTCCTCCAGAATGTCTTACTTTGCATATATGACGGATAACATTCTTGAAAAACTAAAAATACTGGCAGAATCGGCGAAATACGATGTTTCATGTGCTTCCAGTGGAACTTCCCGAAAGAATATTCCGGGAGGAATAGGGAATACTGCAGGCTGGGGTATATGTCATAGCTTTACCGAAGATGGACGATGCATATCTTTGCTTAAGATTATGCTTACCAATTATTGTATTTACGATTGTGCTTATTGCATCAACCGAAGGAGCAATGATTTGCCTCGCGCCACGTTTAGCGTATCGGAACTGGTGGAGTTGACGATCGAGTTTTATCGTCGCAATTACATCGAAGGATTATTTCTTAGTTCGGGTGTAGTTCGTAATCCGGATTATACGATGGAGCGTATGGTTCGTGTGGTGAAAGATTTACGTACTGTGTGGAAATTTAATGGTTACATTCATATGAAGAGCATTCCGGGGGCAAGCGAACATCTGGTGCACGAAGCCGGTTTATATGCTGACCGTTTAAGTGTGAACATTGAAATTCCTATCGAACAGAATCTGAAGATGCTTGCTCCTGAAAAAGATCATGCGAGTGTTTACCAACCCATGCTTTATATTCAACAAGGCGTATTGGAAAGCAAAGAAGAGCGGCAAAAACATCGATTTGCTCCGCGCTTTGCTCCTGCCGGACAGAGTACGCAAATGATTATTGGAGCGACGAATGAAAATGACATGAAGATTTTACAAACTTCTGAGGCATTGTATCAGCGTCCAAGCATGAAGCGGGTTTATTATTCCGGTTTTGTGCCTGTCAATAGTTACGACAAGAGACTTCCTGTTCTTAAGCAACCTCCATTAGTTCGTGAAAATCGTTTGTATCAAGCCGATTGGCTGATGCGTTTTTATGAGTTTAAGGTAGATGAAATTGTGAATGACCAATATCCTGATCTCGACTTGGAGATCGACCCAAAGCTGTCGTGGGCATTACGTCATCCTGAAATGTTTCCGGTTGATGTTAATAAAGCGGATTATCAGTTGATCTTACGTGTTCCTGGCATTGGTGTGAAATCTGCAAAACTTATTGTTGTTTCACGTCGTTACGGTCGCATTACTGGGGATACGCTCAAAAAAATGGGAGTGGTCATGAAAAAAGCTCAATATTTCATTACATGCAAGGAACTTCCTGTGCATAGCGTAAATGAAATTTCTCCCGAGTATGTTCGAAAAACACTGACTGACAGTAGTGTGAGCTCGTCCAAACGATTTGTCACCCAACAACTGTCCTTGAACTTTCCTTAATCCTCCTTGTTGAATTTCTATGGTTATTTTTCATTATGATAAAACGTTCGAAGGCTTGTTGTCTGCTGTTTTTGATGCCTATTTTCGGAAAACTTTTCCAGATAAACTATTGGGATTGGAGGAGATTGACCCTTTGTTTGTAGATGAGAATTACACTGTTGTTACTCAAAAAGATAAAGCAGAGCGTGTTTGGAAAGCATTGAAAAAGAAACTTTCTTCGAATGCCTGCAATATGCTGACTTATGTATGGCTTTCGGAATTAGAAGAGAGCGACAGGCTTATCTTTCAATACATCAGGAAGGTATTTGACAGCGAGGTATCCATTGAACTGAATTTGATTGATGATGATATCCTGCAAGTTCGGAATCTGGCGCAAAAAGTAAATAAGGAACGGCTTCGAATGATTGAATTTGTTCGTTTTCAGAAAGCGGCAGATGATATCTTCTTCGCACCTATTTCTCCTGATTATAACTGCCTCCCATTAATCATTCAGCATTTCAAGGCACGTTTTGCTGACCAAAAATGGATTATTTACGACATCAAAAGAGATTACGGGTTTTATTATGATCTTAAAACTGTCACGGAGATGACACTTGAAACAACTTCCCTTTTTCCCGGGGGAAAACTGAATGAAGCCTTAATGGCGGAGGATGAGAAAAAGTTCCAGCAGTTGTGGAAAGCCTATTTCAAATCCACGACTATCAAGGATCGAATTAATCCAAAGCTACATTGTCAGCTTTTGCCGCGACGTTATTGGAAATACATGACGGAAAAGCAATAACAATCTGAAAATAAAATTATAAACGAGGATACTGTCTACGCAATGTCCTCGCATAATGAAGATTTTATTTTTCTCCGCTATCCGTATTACGGATTTCAACACGGCGAATTTTTCCACTGATAGTTTTGGGAAGCTCCTCTACAAATTCGATTACACGCGGGTATTTATAAGGTGCCGTAACTTTTTTGACATGATCCTGAATCTCTTTTACAAGTTCGTCGTTTGCCTTTTTTCGATATTCAGGCGCTAACACAATCGTTGCTTTCACCACTTGCCCCCGGATTTCATCAGGAACGCCAGTAATAGCACATTCTACTACAGCCGGATGTGTCATCAGGGCACTTTCCACTTCAAACGGGCCGATACGGTAGCCCGAACTTTTGATTACATCGTCCGTTCTTCCTACAAACCAGTAATATCCGTCCTGATCGCGCCAGGCAACATCGCCTGTATGATATAAATGGTTTTGATATACGCTTTTGGTCAGAGCTTCATCCCGATAATAGCCTAAGAAGAGTCCAACAGGCATCCAGCGGTCGGTTCGAAGGACAATTTCTCCCTGTTCTCCATCTTCTGCGGAACGTCCGTCAGCAGTGATGAGATCCATATCATATGCGGGATTTGGGATTCCCATTGATCCTGGTTTGGGTTCCATCCATGGATAGTTAGCAATAGTCAGGGATGTTTCCGTTTGTCCGAATCCTTCCATCAATTTTATGCCTGTCATGTTATAGAATGTCTCAAAAACAACCGGATTAAGCGGTTCTCCTGCTATAGTGCAATATTTCAGGGAAGATAGGTCAATCTTTGACAGATCTTCACGGATTAAAAACCGGAAGACGGTAGGAGGAGCACAAAACGAAGTAACTTTATATTTTGAAAGCATTTCTAAAAGCTCGCTTGGTACAAATTTCTCGTGATCATAAACAAAGACGGCTGATCCTGCAATCCATTGGCCGTAGATTTTTCCCCAAACCGCTTTGGCCCATCCTGTGTCGGCTAATGTGCAATGCAGACTACTTTCGTTCAGGTTGTGCCAAAATGATGCAGTAACGATATGTCCCAATGGATAGGTAAAATTATGAATTACCATTTTGGGATTTCCTGTTGTCCCCGAAGTAAAATAGAGCAGTGAGATATCATTGTTGTCATTCACGTGTGCTGGTCGTTCGAAGGGCTTGGCACGGCGAATTCCTTCCTGAAAATTCAACCAGTTTTCAGGATAAATATCGCCTACCGAAACGACATGTTTTATTGTTGGGGCTTGCGGAAGCGCTTCATTGACATGCTGTATAACATTCGGTTCTCCTACAGCAACAATCATCTTAATATCAGCTGCATTTGCACGATATATAATATCTTTTTGTGTTAAGAGATGAGTTGCCGGAATGCAGACTGCTCCCAGTTTATGCAGTGCCAAAATAGAAAACCAGAATTCATACCGGCGTTTCAGGATCAGCATCACCATATCGCCTTTCCCAATGCCTAATTGTTGAAAAAAGGTTGCCGTTATGTCGCTGTAGTGCTTGAGTTGGGCAAAGGTGAAATCGATATGTTCCCCCTTATCGTTTGTCCAGCAAAGCGCCCTTTTTTCAGGTGCAATTTTTGCCCATTCGTCCATTACATCATAGGCGAAATTGAAATTATCCGGTACGTTAATATGAAAATTCTTCAGAAAATCATCTAAAGAGGTAAACACTGATTTGGTAAGGAATTTAGCTAACATGAAATATCATATTTTAATGAATATCAGAATTGTGTAAGGTTCAGTTCAAGAAAATTTTTCAGCCATTAAAGCTGAACGTGGTTATGATTGCTTCGTCAAACAATCCATCGATTTGATCTATAAGGTGAAGATTATCTGTAATGTACGATGCTGTAGCACAAAATTGTTGTATTAACGGTTCGGTCAGAATGGCTTTTCCTGATAATACCTGATGCAACAACAGGTTATCTCCAATGGCGAATTGCCATTGTTTCACTGAAACTGGTGCAAAATAGTTGGTCGAATTGATATATACTGCCGACTCTTTTTCAACAAAAAACATGCGTTCGATTCTGTTATTATCTGAGCTGGCATTGTATTGTGGTGCGTGATTTTTTATCCCTGAAAATGAATTTTGAAGATGCAGTTGCATACATTGTCGTCCTTTTAATGCCAATTGGTCAAAAATGGCACGATCCATAGGAAATGGTATTCTGGGGATAGAATTGGTTTGGTGTTGTGCCGCAATAGCTTTATAATGATTGCTCCACAGAATGGCATAAAGATAATCAAAAAGCATGCCGGCATCCACTTTTTTGCTATAGCCTGTAGCTAATTGTTTGAGTAAGTTTTTGTCAAAGTTGAAGGTGCTTTGCACATAATTCTCCTCCTGTTCAAACAACGAAAGAACAGTTTGAACAGGTTGTGTTTCTGTTGCATTTGTGGTTTGGTACAAATGTAAAGGGAAAAGATATTCTCCAATGATAGGACGTGTTGATAAAAACGGATGTGTCACAAAATGATTGACGGCAAAGACTGAAAAAATCAGATCTCCTTTCCCCGGGATTACATTTTGTGATACCACTAATGCTTTATTGGCATGCTCAAAATGATGGGCTATCCGATTATATTCTTCCGACGTGGCATCATCTGGTATATATACAAACTTTTCCTCGAAAAGGCCTGTCTGGATCGAAATGATTTGTTTTTCAAAATCCTTTGCTGTTTTTTCCTCTTTTGAAGCAGTTGAATAGCGCATAAAACGCTGTTGCTTTGCTTGCCGGTCGAGCAATCTTTCGATAAGTTGTGTTTTATCCTCATCAATCCAAATGTTTTCGGTAAGCATAGGTAATGTTTCGTATGCTGGCATGATCTCATTCAACGATTTCCATGCCTGGTACGATTGTTTGGCATGAATATCATAGGGAGAAAAAACATAGTGTGGTGATGAAGGATTGATTGGCTGATAAGTATATAATTCGAAATCCGTATGTTTCAACCAATTCTCTTTTACATAGCGTGATCCTAGCAAATCAGCATGATATATTTTACAGGTTGATTGCTGGATACGTTTTACTAAAAAGAGGACTGCAACTCCCTGATCGTCATCAAAGACATGTTCATCATGGCTTCCATCGGGTACATGTTCATCGTGCATTGCGCTACCGTGTAAATCCAGAATATAGATTTCATTCATGGTTTGCATTAGGCTAGACCGTACACCCCGGAAGTCAGGATGGTGCAACAATTTCTGTGGAACAATTAATGCTGATACGCCTTGTCCGTGTTGCGTCATGAAATATTGGCTGATCCAAATCATGGCTACCATTGATTCCTGTAGCGATCCGGGTTGTAATGTCGGAAATTGTTTGCCTTCCACTTCAGAAAAACGTGGCAGGTTCAATGGATTTTTCTGCATCATCATTGCCAGTTGTTTGTTGAAAAGTGGCGTTTCGTACAATTGGAATGTATTACAAATGATGATTGGCAATGGTTGTTCCGAGATTGCAGCAAATGTTGACGCATATTCAGAATCTGATGGTGCTTCATGCCAGAATTTGGTTTCCTGAAAAAAAGGAGACAACAAAAAATGCTGAAAAGGCTGATCAGGCACAATAAAAGGAGTATCTGCTGCTACAAAATGGGTATTGACAGCGCCCCATGCAAATGCATCAAGGCGATGTTCGAAGGCTATAAAGTGAGGTTGTATGTGTTGTTCAAAAAGTTGTGGCTGGCGACGGAATCCAAATTGATTAATATATGTCCGTGCGGTTAGTTTCATTAGCTCATTCATCAGATTGCAGAATGAGCTTGCCGGATGAATCACACGAATGCGTTCATCAGCCAGTCCATTGTAGCATAAAAGCTGGGTTTTAACCAGCTGATGCACTGCTTTTGTAATATAATTTGCCAATGGATAAGTTGTTTCATCAATACCATTACGAAACGTAAATGCATCATCAAAACTGCTGCGGAACATCCTGTAAAAATCAATAAATCGTTCTGATGTCCTTTGTGTTGCAACGGTTTTATCCCACCATGCCTTAAGTGAATCATTCCCGATCAAAGGCTTGATCTCATCTTCTACAATATGTAAAGCATAGCATGTTTGATCCTGGAAACTTTGCTCTACTTCATCCCATTGATTGCCGGCATTGTCATGATGGATACCCGGCGCGGGAGGATTGATAAATGCAGTAGGTTGTAACGTATGCAGGATGAAAGCCTGTGCATACTGATCGGCGAACTGTTGGGATGTAAGGGTAGGATCAATCTTTTTTTGAATCGTTTCCAATAGCGAGGCAAATGGTGTATCCTCCTGTATATTGTTGGCAAAAATTCGTTGGATATATTTTGAAAGCCGTTGTGCCCATTTGGCAGCAGCTGTTGCCAATTCTGTGGCCGATGCAGCCTGCTTTGTCCTAAAACGGAAAAAATCGGACAACACTTTTTCCGGCAATTGATGCAATCCTGAGTTTGCCTCTTCCGGTAGTGCATCAAACAGCGAAACAGATATATCTGCCTGCATGAACATTTTTCCTTGCCGGTATAACCTGAACTCGTGCGAGTTCAGAAGTAGCAGATTGTCGAATGTAGCAATGTATTCCCTGACAGAAAGGTCTTCTTCTGATTCCGGACAAGCAGGTTTCGAGAGAAGGATATCAATGTAGCCAATCAGCTGATTATTGTATTTTACCTGCCAGGCAGGTAAGGAAGGCGTTGCTGGTTGATCGATGGAAATGACGGTGGTACCAGGTTGAAAAGAGGCCAGAAATGTCCTGAAAAACGACGAAAACGCTGTTTTTTGATCATCTTTACTTGCCAGTTTGGCTTGCATTTCGCGTACAAATTGCTCAACCATAGCTCATCCCCTCGATTCCTTATTTTGTTTGCATTCGTTTTGTTATCAATAAGTGTTATTTACCGTCCCAATCAGGATCACGATCTTTCTCTGTATTCGGATTCATCAGTTCTATCGGTTCTTTCCACGTATCAAAATAACCAATATTCGGATTATACCTGAAAAGCCCTTTGTTTACATGGTTTTTATTAATTTCTGCCTGAACCCGTAACAAAGGCTTGTAAATGGCTTCCATTTCCTTCCGGTATTTATCGGAAGCCGGTTGTGTAAACTTCATAAATTCATTGACAGTAAGCCTCTTAACAGTTTTATATCCGTTAAACTTCAAACTGTCACTAAACGTCAACGTTTGCGGACGTTTCTGAATATATCCGTTAAAGTGAATCACATTTTCCCAGGGCGACTTAAGAGTCACATGCGGAATGGTATCATTTTTTTTTGTCTGGGCATGAAGCATCATGCTATTGACAATCAGAAAGCAAACGATAACCCTTGGAAAATGTGCATGTTCATTTTCCTGTAAAAAAGGAGTATCCCCATTTTTACAGGAATGATGATCAAAATACGTCACTCAGTTTGTGATTGAATATACCTGACAATCCATTCTCCTACATCCGAGGTGGAACGGGGTTGTCCGTTTGTGCAAATATCTTCTGTTACATAGCCTGCTTCCAGCGAAGCGTCAACGGCTTTACGTATCAAAGCTCCTTCTTCCATCAGGTTGAATGCATATTCAAACATAAGTGCAGCCGAAAGGATGGTTGCTAACGGATTGGCAATGTTTTTTCCTGCAGCTTGCGGATATGAACCATGAATTGGCTCGAATACCGAAGTATGAATTCCTATGGAAGCGGATGGTAGCATACCTAACGATCCGGTGATAACAGAGGCCTCGTCGGTAAGAATATCACCGAACATGTTTTCCGTTACCAGCACATCAAATCGTTTTGGCCATTGAATAAGCTGCATGGCGGCATTGTCCACGAACATATATTCAGTCGTTACATCGGGATAATCCTTTTCGAGCCGTTGCGATGTTTCTCTCCAAAGCCGTGATGTTTCCAACACGTTGGCTTTATCCACGATGGTTAGTTTTTTACGTCGTTTTTGTGCATATTGAAATGCCAGCCGGACAATGCGTTCTATCTCTTCGCGCGAATAGGTGCATGTGTCTACGGCACTGTTGCCATCTTCCGATCTTCCTTGCGGTTTCCCGAAATAGATTCCACCGGTAAGTTCACGGATGCACATCAAATCGGCATCCTGAATTAAATCAGAACGTAATGGCGATTTATGCAATAAAGAAGGGAATGTGGTGACGGGGCGTATATTAGCATACAAACCCAGTTGTTTACGCATTGCGAGCAATCCTTGTTCCGGGCGAACCTTAGCCGAAGGATTGTTGTCAAAACGGGGATCACCAATAGCGCCAAAGAGTACTGCATCGGAATTCATACATAAAGTGTGCGTCTCAGGTGGATAAGGATTTCCTGTTTTGTCGATGGCGCATGCTCCTACCAATCCGAATTCATATGTAAGTTGATGTCCGAATTTATTAGCTACGACTTTGGTTACTTCTAACGCAGTTTGAGTAATTTCAGGCCCGATGCCGTCACCGGGCAGTACAGCGATGTTCAATTGCATAATGACTGGTCTAGTTAAATGGGTTCTTTCAAAAAAGAGCTATATGTTTATGATTTCTTTTTCTTAGAGGGCTTACGGCTGAACGGCACATATTGTGCTTCAACCGGTTTATAATTCTCATCATCCCATAGTGGACTGGTAATCATGAGATCAGCACTGTATCGATTACATGCTATAGGTACATTGTGTATACGGCACTGGCGAAGTAACATCTGGATATCAGCTTCATGAGGCTGGGCAAAAAGGTCATCAATCAGGAAAATAGCCAAATCGATCTTTTTCTGAGCCACAAGTGCTGCAATTTCAGCATCTCCGCCCATTGGACCTGAATTGACCCTGGTAACGTCTGCTTCAATGCCTTTATCTTTGAATGCCTTTTGAATTAACCCTCCGGTAGTGCCGGTACAAATAATTTTGTGCTGGGCAAGAGTGGCAGCATTATACGTTGCCCATTCTACCATGTCTGCTTTGCGTCTGTCATGAGCCACAAGCGCAATGGTCAATTGTTTGTGCATGTTTTGTTCCATACCTTTTAATTTGTTACCACAAAGGTAGTGTAAAAGCGGCAAATGTCAAAGAAACGGGTTAATTCCTTCCGGTTTATTTCGTTTCCTGAACATGCAATGACAATTCGATTACTTCCATATCACGGATATCTTTGCCATCGATCACAAAGCGAAGGAGTGTTTGTACTTTATGAAAGCCATACCTTCCGGCAGCTCCCGGATTAACCGTAAGCATTTTAAGATGCTGGTCATATTGTACCTTGAGAATGTGAGAATGCCCACATACGAACATGTCGGGTATTTCAGTGCGTAGCAGGGCTTTGGCTTCAGGGCTGTAGTGATTGGGATATCCCCCGATGTGTGTCAGGAGCACGTTGACCTTTTCGCATGTAAAACGTAAAAACATGGGGCATACATGGCGTATATCGTATCCGTCGATGTTGCCATGAACAGCACGGAGTGGCTTGAATGCCATCAGTTCATCCACAATGTGTAACGAACCAATATCTCCTGCGTGCCAGATTTCATCACAGGCCGCAAAATGGGTAAATACCCGTGGATCAAGATAATTATGTGTGTCAGAAAGTACTCCTATAGTAGTCATTGGGTCATCATTCAGTTCAAAAAAAAAGCGTATCCGCAAAGATACGCCTTTTTGAAACGACTGTGTTGGGTTTATCCATCAATTTTCAGATGCATGGCGGCGTTTCCGTCCTGCATTTTTATATGCTTTAGCAAAAATGAGCGGAAAGACCAGTAATGAAAATATCATTGCAAATAAAATGCCTCCGATTACAACTCTTGCCAGGGGACGTGAACTTTCCGATCCAATGCCATGTGAAATGGCGGCAGGTAACAATCCGATGGCGGCCATTAAAGCAGTCATCATGACGGGACGTGTCATTGTTCTTACCCCTGTTTTAACAGAGAGATACAGGGCGTCTTTCTCTCCCCTGAATCTTTCAAGGTTGTTTTTAAAGGCCGTAATCAACAATACCCCGCTGAGAATACAAATGCCAAACAGAGCAATAAATCCTATTCCTGCTGAAATACTGAAGTTCGTATGTGTCAACAGAAGAACGGTAATACCTCCGACGATTGCAAAGGGAACATTAAGAAATACCAGACCGGAGTCTTTCAGGTTGCCAAACATGATAAACAACAACAGGAAGATCAAAAGCAGGCTTATAGGAACAACTTCGGCCAGCCGCTTCTCCGCACGTTGTTGATTCTGAAAATCTCCCTGCCAAACCATTGAATATCCTTTTTTCAGTTTGATTGCCTTATTTACCTTAGCCCTGGCTTCATTGACTGCGCTACCCAAGTCCCTGTCGCGAACGGAGAACTTGACGGCAGAATAACGTTCATTGCCATCCCTGAAAATTAAACAGGGGCCAGTTTTCATGGAAATGTCGGCAATTTCTTTTATGGGTACTTTAGAGCCACTTAATGTTGGCACCATAAGATTCCCGATTTTGTTTACCGTATTTCTATCTTCCTCCGGAAATCGTATTCTGACATCGAACTTTTCGATTCCTTCATATAATTGCGTTGCCGCTTTCCCGCCAATAGCCATTTCAATCACAGCATTGGCATCGGCTGGCGACACTCCATAAAATGCCATTTTTTGTTGATCGAGTTTAATATCCAATTCGGGTTGTCCTATGTTTTTAATAACTCCCAGGTCGGAAATGCCCCTGACGGTTTTCAGTATGTCACATATCTTGTCTGCTTCATTTTCCATATAATCCAAAGAGTCTCCGAAAATTTTCACACAGTTGGCTCCTTTCACTCCTGACACTGCTTCTTCGACATTATCGGATATGGGTTGCGAGAAATTGAAATCCACACCCGGGATTACAGCAAGTCGTTTATTCATTTCGTCTATCAGTTTATCCTTGCTTATTTTGGGTTTCCAATCCGATTCGGGATAAAGTTGGATATCAAACTCATTGTTGTAAAACCCTGTGACATCGGTACCATCATCAGGACGCCCCGTTTGCGAAACAACGCTTTTCACCTGGGGAAACTGCATTACAATGGAACGTATCTGTGTAGATACTTCTACCGATTTGTTTAAGGAGGCCGAATAAGGCAACTGAGCCCGTAACCAAATGGCTCCTTCGTTTAACTCGGGTATAAACTCTGATCCTAAAAGTTTAAATGACAATAAACCAACAACAATCAGAAGGGTAGCAATTGAAAGGGTTGCTTTTCTATGGTGGTAGGTATATTCAAAGCCTTTCATCATTTTCTCTGTCAAAAAATGGACAACAGGATTATGCCTTTCCCTGACATTTTTCTTCAATAACAGGCGTATTAAAACCGGGACCAGTGTCAATGTGATGATTAATGCTCCCAATAAAGCAAATCCGAGTGTATAGGCCAACGGAGAAAACATTTTACCTTCCACTTTCTGAAAAGAGAAAATAGGGATTAATGCGCTTATGATAATAAGTTTAGAGAAGAAAATGGCTTTTGCCAGTCGTATGCTATGCTGCTTTATCAATCCAGTCTTGGTCATCTTGTTAAATTGAGCCATGCCAACTTCTTCCGCTTTGTTGCTTAATGCCACAAAGACCCCCTCGACCATGATGACTGCGGCATCAATAATAATACCAAAGTCTACTGCTCCCAGAGACAGCAGATTCGCACTCATCCCCATGAGGTTTAAACAAATGAAGGCAAAGAGGAGGGACAGTGGAATGATGATGGAGACAATGAGTGTTGTACGCCAGTTAAACATGAATAGCGATACCAGTAAAGTCACCAGCAGGATACCTTCCACCATATTATGCAATACGGTATGTGTGGCATAATTAATAAGGTCTTGCCGGTTGTAGTAGGGGACAATCTTTGTATCATGGGGTAAAACATACTTGTTCAGATAATCTACCTTGGCTTCGACGGCCTTGATCACCTTGGTGGGATTTTCCCCTTTCCGCATCACCACAATAGCTTCGACTACGTCTCCCTGATCGACTACCGATCGTTTGCCATTTTTATCATACACAGCATCCGAACGGGCTACCAGTCCTAAACGGGGAAGATTTGATTCTGTGACATCCGCAACATCTTTCACTAAAACCGGAATACCGTTATTATTCTCAACTACAATGTTTTTTATAGAGTTTATATCTTTTAGCACTCCGATGCCGCGCACTACGTAAGCCTGATCGTTTTTAGTAATGATATCCCCTCCAATATTGATATTGCTTCTGCTTACCGCATTGTACAGATCCAAAGGCGTAATTCCAAGCGTACTGAGTTTCCCGGGGTCTGCCTGTATTTCATATGTCTTGACCATGCCACCAAAACTGACCACATCGCCTACTCCCGGAACTGCTCTTAATTGCCGGTCGATGATCCAGTCCTGCATTGTCTTTAGTTCGCGTGGACTTCGGACGGAACTGTGTAGGGTATAGCGGAAAATTTCTCCCGTAGGACCTGTTGGTGGTTGTACCGAAGGTTCTACTCCATCAGGCAGATCGGCATTAGCCAATAAATCATACACCTGGGTTCGTGCAAATTGATCTGTTACGCCATCTTCGAATATCATATCAATGACGGACAATCCGAAAATACTTGTAGACCGCATGCTTACTTTTTTCTGAACGGGATTCATTGCGATTTCAATCGGAACGGTAACAAATTTCTCTACTTCTTCTGCGCTTCGTCCCGGCCATTGAGTGATAATCGTTATCTCAGTGTTGGTCACGTCGGGGAATGCTTCAATCGGCATATTTTTAAAGGTAATCACCCCTACAACAATAAGCAATCCCGTGGCAAAAAAGATAACATATTTGTTCTTCAGCGAAAACGATATGATTTTGCTTAATAATTTGTTCATCTGTGAATAAAATAAATGGTTATTGACTCAACATCTCTGTAGGGTAATGCACATGGCATTACTGTTGTCATTTACCGTTGGCTAGCTGTTTAGTGCCTGGTAAATTAAAATGGTTTGAGATGCAATCAATCGGTCTCCGGGTTTTAAATTACCTGTGATATATGTTTTGTCTCCCAGTGTGTTGATCACCTGAACGGGAACCGTTTCGATATTGGCATTGTTGTGATAGACCAACACATAATTCTGGCTGTGGTCAAACACAATTGTAGAGGATGACACACACAGTGCTTCCTGTTGTTCGTGATTAATCACAACCACATTGGCAAACATTTCGGGTTTCAATAAATAGCCCGGATTAGGCAACTTGATAATGATCTTCATTACTTTATTTGTCGGATCCAATACGTTCATTATTTTATTGATTGTCCCTTTGAAAACTTTGTCCGGATAGGCAAGCGTAGTAATCCTTACGCTGTCATTTAAATGTATCTGGCTAATGTTCGATTCATAAACATTGGCGATAATCCATACATTTTTAAGATCGGAAATGGTAAACAGGTTTGTATTATCATCTGCCCGGATAGCCATATCATTTGTAATATTTTTTTCAACAATAAATCCATCAATCGGAGAGCGAATGATGTAGTCATTATTCATATTCCCCCCATTGATACTCAACACACTCCTTGCATGGTTCAATTCCGACCCGGCTTGTGCATAGGCTGCCTGGGCAATAATAATATCTTTACGGGACGCCAGACCGCTCTTGTACATACCTTGCGTGGCATCCAGATTTTCTTTCGCAACCTGCATGTTGGTTTTTGCATTATTCAGGTCGTTTCTGAATCCGGCCATTTCAGAGCTTTTGATTTTACCCAGCATTTCGCCTGCATGCACATAATCGCCCAGCATTACCCTGATGTTTTCGCAATTACCACTGACTACCGAATATACTTTCACTACATTATCTTCATTGAAAGAGACCTTGCCGCTAAGTGATATTGTCCTGACCAAAGGACAGTCTTTTATCGTGTCATACTTTAATATTTTTGCTATGGAGTCCGGCAATATATAGGCCGATGTATCTGTCGCCACTGGATGGCTTTTACATGATTGTCCCAGCAGAACAACCAGAATGATCATGATGAAAGCCGGATATGAAATAAATTGGATTGACTTCATGTTGTGTTATATTATTTGTTGAAAAAAGTATTGCCTGTATAAAAATTCAAGTCTTCGCATGCATTGACGAGGTTAAACTTCAGTGCGTTATATTCGATGGCATTTTCCTTGTATGAATCGTAAAAGTCAAGGAAATCCAGCAATGAAATATTCCGCTTTTGGTAGTTCTGTAAAATGCCTGTCAATAACTGGCTGAAATTTTGATCAAATGTCTTGTCCCGTTGCTCAATGAGTTGATATTCTCCAATTGCTTTTTGCAGGGCGTTGTATATTTCCGCCTGAACGCTTAGCCTCATGTCATCATAGGAAAGCTGATTATATCCGATTAAAGCTTTCGCGGATTTAATATTTCCCTGATTCCGGTCGAGAAATGGAAGATCCATGCTGATGCCCACCGTTGTCAGATTGTGAATGTAACTGCCTTGCTGGTCATATCCGAATTGCAACGTGATATCGGGCACTGCCATGGCTTTTTGCAAATCATAATTCTGGTTACTGAGTACAACATTCAGCTTTGCGATTTTCAGATCGGGACGCGAGGCATAAGCCGAATCAATCAGCACGGAAGCCGAATATTGAAACGGATTTAACCGGATAATCCCTCTCTTATTGACTGTCGGGAGAATAATCACATTGTTCTTCAGTTGCAACATCACCTGCAATTCGCTTTGAAGATCAAGAAACTGATTGTGCAGATCATTATATTCATTTTCAAGACTGTATAGCTGAGCCTGAATACGGATTGCCTCCTTTTCAGATACATATCCCCTGCGTTTTTGTTCGTTAAATGCCTGTGATAACTTTTGCAGGGCATTGATCTCCGTAGTATAAACCTGTGCCGACTCCATCAAATAGTGTAAATTAAAAAAGTCTACCCTTAGTGTGTGGTTGAGCGTTCGCAGCAAATCATAGAACTGGTATTTTGCCAGTGCTGTGTTGGTTTCTGCTATTCGGATTTGCTTATTGTGCTTGTTAGCCAACAAAATGATCTGGGATATTCCGCCGGAGAGTTCGCCGGTACTCCCAAAAGGGAAAAACTGTTTTGTGTCTGTTTCGTATATGGGCGTATTGATGTTGATCGTAGGATTGGGAAACATTTTTGCCTGCAACACTAAAGCCTGGTGAGCAGAAATATTATAGTGTTGTGCCAGCAGCAAAAGGTTTTTATGCAGGAATATCGTTTCGATGCTGTCAAGCGTCAAATGGATTGTATCTGCCTGCATGATGGGTTGTGATATGGTTTGTGCCTGCCCTTTTATCGCAAAAGAGAGGAGCAAAACAATCACGATTGTTTTTATCTTGGATTGCATATGTCTTTTGAATTAAGAAATTTATGATTGATGCCGCCCTGACTTTCAATGTGTGGAGAAAAGAGAGGACTATAACTTTATGGCATACTCAAAATGGCACACCTTGTCCCTGCCAAACAAAAGCGCTTTGTTGGCAAAAACATGATAACAGGAAATGATAAAAGGATGATTTGATTGCCGGGCAATCAAACCGTGAAGAATTGGGGAGGTTTCGGGATAACCGTTTTGTAGTATTCCAGAATGAAGAATTCATTGCCCGGAACGACATACTGTTTAATAAGGTCTATGATTCCCAGGTCTGCGATTTTAATTTCATTCCAATGGGTATCCCAGTCGAAGTGCATGTTGCTTTGCAGAATTTTTGCCATGCTGTTCCCATTGGATTTGTCATGAAATGTGTTTTTGGGGAATCCCAATATATTTTCTACCACAAACTCAATCATGGAGTCAATATAATCAGGATCGTCCACATTGGCTTCTTTTTGATAGGATATATAAAAAGAAGCGGAACTAAAACTGAGATTAATTACCTGAAAGACTAAAAGCAGAATAATTAACCGCGTAGTGATATGCAAATTACTGTTGGGCATGGTTTTATGCTCTTCAACGCATACTTATAAAATTATCCGGGGCAAAGGTACTGGAAATTTTCTTTATGTTTTTTCTGAAAATCACTGCAATCTTGTTGTTTTCAATCACTAAAAAGCTGAAAATGAAGATGGAAGAAGGGGAAGAAAATCCCATGAATGTCAACCGTAATAATCAAAACTTTATGGTTTCTTTCTTTTTTGGCTGCTATCTGCTAAATAGTGCATTTTTATTCCTTCGAAACTTCCTTTATCTCTATTAATTTCAGTTGGTTGCCTGTAATGTCCGGTATTTGATTTTCGATCTTGGTTATTTTTCTGTGCAAATGTAATGGCAAATAATCGAAACACAAAGAAGAAAAAGATAAATATTCGAAACGTACCATCAGATGTATAATTTGATGAAACGGAATTTGAGGCAATGCTAGCTCTGCTTCGTATTGCACATCAGGCAATAGATCCGTTTCCTGTTGCCTTTTGACTCCCTCACGTCCACTGTGAGGCTAATTTTCCATTTTGCAAGGTGATTTTCGCCAATGTAACCTTACATAGTGACAATGTAAGCTTGCAAAGTGACAATGTAAGCTTGCAAAGTAACAATGTAACCTTACATAGTAATAATGTAAGCCTGCAAAGTGACAATGTAAGCTTGCATAGTGATAATGTAAGCTTGCAAAGTGATAATGTAACCTTACATAGTAACAATGTAACCTTACATAGTAACAATGTAAGCCTGCAAAGTGACAATGTAACCTTACATAGTGATAATGTAAGCTTGCAAAGTAACAATGTAAGCTTGTTTTCTCCAGAATTGAGGTTGCATAGCCTGCAAAGCAGGTAAAAATGTTGTAGAAAAGAAAAGCCTTCACTTGGAGTGAAGGCGTTACTATCGGAAATATAATTAATGTTATACTGGGATTATCAGAATGCCTCATAATAAGGCTCTTTATGCCGTATTGAAGATTTTTATCAGAACTGAGTGCTTTATTATCGTGACTTATTTCCCTTTGTTTTTCTTCGCCGAAAGGAAACGGATCGGCATTTTGATGGGTTTGGATTTTATTTCGTCAGGGTTGTGGGGATTCACTCTGTCGCCATGCGATGGAGGTTCGGAAATGACCAGAAACTTCAGATCCGAATTGGTGTTATTTATGATCCGGTGTTTGATTCCGGGGTTGATCAGGACTCCTTCTCCGTCTTCGAGATTATACATCATTCCGTCGATCTCAAAAGTGGCAACTCCGCTCAGGATATAAAAGAACTGGTGCGACTTCCGGTGATAATGAAGCGTTTCCTTTGTTGCGGGAGGCATGCATTCCCGGATAATCGCTATATTTTCGGAATTTAAATAATACCATCCGCTACAACGGTCTCCCCATGTATAATGTTCCGCATTGTAAGTGCTTATGATTTCAACTGATTCATGTTTCATAATAATGTACGGCTAATGTTATGGGTGAAATATCCCTGTTTCTGTATAAAGGCGTTGCATGCAACATCACTACAGACTGTAAGTATCGTAATCTACAGTCAGTTCTTCGCCTGCGCGGATATCTCTCAGGGTAATGAAATTATAATCTTCATCGCAATACACGTTGGGGGTTTGGGAATGGTTGAGGTACCAGGATATTTTCAGGTTAGAAAAGTTATCCGGACATCCGTACAGGGTTTCTCCATCCTTTTCTTTGACTACGCAAAAATCTTCATATAGTTTCCGTATGGCCTCGGGAAGTTGCTCCAGTTTGAGTTCTTCCTCTTTCAGCCATACCATTTCCGACTCGACTTCACTAAACAGATCGGTCTCCCCGGGAATATCAACAATGGCAAAAACCCCGATTCCATGTATCTCTGAGCGTTGTAACCGGGTATATACCCCTTTATGCGGCAGTTCCATAGTATTGTTATTTGGTATATTACAGAATATAGGGTGCAAATATACCATTTTCTGTGTTATGTGCTTATTTCTGCAGAAACATTGCTTTAAACGGAAGATATATGCTGTGGCAATCGGGTATGATATATACACCCGTGGAATGAGTGCTTTTTGCCCTGAACATTGCAAATATTCTTTTGTCTTTTCTGAAACATTCTATTGAATAGACTCAACTTAGGAATCAATAGAAGATGGATGAAGATATCAGAGCTAACGCTCCTACCTGATTATTGGTTGTCATTATCCTGCGAAGAGGGCAAAGCTATGTTCCTTCAATCTGCCGGGGATTTTTTCACTGATGGTTATAATTGAATTAAAATGTAAGCTCCTGTAGGTCAATGATGATATTTCTGTTCTCTTACAAAATGGGCCGTTAGTCCTGTGACCTTTATCATTGGTTTTCCTGTTTTATTTGGTTCTGGTAGTATCATTCTCGTCTGTCGGCCAACAATCTCGCATAGGTTCCTTTACTACTTTGTAGTTTTTGGATTTTTGCATGGGAACCATTATATATTCATTGGGAATCGTTGAACCGTCATCATCCGATAATGTAAATGACCATCGGGCAATCCTTTTGGACAGATCAAGAAACTGCACTTTCACCATAGTTGTCCGCGGCTTTTCAAAAACTGTATATAGGATAGTAAGATCCAATTCATTGACTGAAATATGTTTTGAAGCCAGAATTTTAAATACTTCATTTTCCTGTCCATAATGCATGATCATTTCATGGTTTCCTTTATCAATCACTATCTGACTGATTTCAGCATCACAAGGTTCATAGAGAACATATTTTCCGTTTTGTTTTGTTATGCTGATCCAATGAGATTCGATGTTCAAATTATTTTCTTGCGCTGACAGCAAGATAGGATTAAAAAACAGCAACAGAATGATTAATTTTCTCATAAGACTATAAGGTTATTTGTTATTATTATGCAGGACTAAGACTAACTATTGCGCTGAATATATGGATTTTTAACTACAAATGCGTTGTGTTTGTTTATCATTTATCCCACAAAACAGAACAGGAATAAAGCAGTAACCGTATCTTTTATTTTATTTCTGCTTTTGCCCAATTCTCCATGTCAGTTGGCGTTTTTTTCCCGGATAATTTGAAGTATCGATTAGCTTGCCGGATAAATATAGCTTTGTTTCCAAGTGCATAATTGGATAAGGCAGAATAAAAGTAAGCATACGCGTGATTACCAGGTACCTTATTGAATGCAGTCTTGATGATTTGCCTATATTGCTTGTTGTCTAAAAGGAGTCTGAAGTAGTTGACATAAATCAATTCAAACATTTTATCCGTTGGATTTATTGCATGATAACCATTTTCAAAAATTTGGGTGGCAATCGTTGTGTTTCCAATCATTCTATAGGTGTTCCCAAGATTCAATATAACAGAGGGGAATGTTGGATATAACTTATATACAATGGTAAAGTAATAAATAGCACCATTTGGATTGTTATATTGCTTTAGCTGGACAACGCCAAGATTTAGCACTTCAAAAGGATTAATTTCTGCAGCTTTGATGAAGTCTTCCCTGGATTCGTCATATTTTTTAATCTGATATAAAGCAGAGGCTAAATTGATGTATGCCTTTTCATTGGTTGAGTCCCTGTCAATTGAAACTTTGGCATATTGAACTGCATCATTGTATTTGTGTTCCTCAAACATTAATGCAGATAAATCCGAATAAGGCTCTCCATAATTCTTGCCTTTTTCGCCTGCTAATAAATAATATTTTTCGGCGTCATTAAAATTATTTTCATCTTGAAATACTAATCCAAGGTAATACAAACAAGGGGCATAATCCGGCGCAGACTTCTCAATGCGTTTTAATATTGTTTCTGCGCCATGTAAATCCTTTTTTTCATACAATACCTTAGCCATGTAAAATCCGGATGTGTCAATTTGAGCATATGCTGTAACGGAGCATAGCAGGAATGTAAATATTAACAGTTTCTTCATGTTATCTATCTTGATTTATAGTCAATGGTTTACTCTTGTTGGAGAATTCAGAGCAAATATCTATCAAAAAAGACTTTGCCTAATGTGAACCACAACCTTGCATAACCTAAGAACTCCAATGTTTTATACTATTTGTTGCATTGGTTTATTGGATCACGTCATATTTGAAATCAACTAATCCATATATACAATTGACACTACCCTGGAGAATATTTCCACCCTCCAGGCAGTACATGCCATTATAGAAGGTTCCAGAACAATAAAAAAGAGATTCTATTTTAATACCTTTGATAGTTAATGGAATACTAATATAATGCGGGAATTGGGCCTGATATACGGAAAGGTTATTGCTATTAAAATAGGCAATCAGGTATTTGGTGCTTGCTGATAAAATTAAGGCTTGGCTTATATTTTTGTATTGAAACTCGCTTGGGTTATTTATCGTAATGCTGTCAAGAAGCATGTAGTTACTGTCTACAAAATCATTTAATACTCCACTTGTTACAATAATTTTATAAGTTCCTTTTTCGGGTATTTTGGCTCCTATAGCAGTTATTTTTATGTCTTTGGATGGAATGAAATAATAGCCCCTATATATTCCAAAATTAGTTGTAGATGGAGAAACATTGGGCTCGCTTATTGGAGAAACAATGATTTGAGAATTATTGGTTAAATATTCTCCAAAAAATCCCGGACTTGAAATTGATTCTATGTCATCTTTTTTGCACGAAGCAATCATCAAAATAGCTATTAGGTAAAGTATTTTTTTTTATCATACCGGTTAACTAGCCTTATATGTATACATAAATGGCTTTTCTGCTTTATTGTGCAAATATATTTTTTATTTTTCAAAATATTGCTTTGGCAAATAGACAGACAACAAAATAAGGAATTTATTTGGAGAGTTTGAATTCACCGGATGAGTGGAAGATAAAATAAGGTCATTCAGCTTTCGCACGTTTCAATTAACCCGGTTAAGTTAGATTAAAGCCTTATTTTAGAAGGAACTGAACCTTAGTAGCAATCGGTCATATTAAAATCAGGCAAACCTTATTCCCTTATTACATGAAATGAGCCGTGAACCAAGGACCAAGAGCCAGCAACAGGTCCAAAGTCTAAAGGCAATCTGTTATGAGAATGGAGATTGTTCCTATTGTTTTTCACTTGAAGAAAAAAAGCAGTTTATCTCTGAAAGTATTGATATTCCTTTGTTTCGCATCATTTTGTGTTGCCTTATTTTTCGACATAAGGTTACTGCAGTTGGATGCCTTTCCCAAAATCTTATACTGTTTGTTTATTGTATATCAGCCAGTGCATTTTATCTGCACAAATTGAATCAGATAAGCAAAGAACAGAGAAACAGCGTTATCCTGTTTTAGGCTGGATGTTCATTCCGGCATTTCCCGCAGGAGCACTCTTTGCCTTCTATTTTTTCAAATGCTTCTTTTCCTTCAGAAACAGAAAAATAGATAAGACCTGCCACTCCCAACAGATCAGCATAAGCAAAACGGGTAAGCGCATAAATTAAACTGGAAGCAAGCAGTACTACTGACATATAAACACAAATCCTTGTGCAATTGGCATCAGCAATAATAGGTTCGGAATGTAGTTTTTTCCCGATGCTCTTTTTTGCATAGGTAAGCCATATCATTGTCAGGATGGAAACAGAGGAAATGATTATTCCCCAAATCGTTGTCTGAGGCTTATGCCGGGTAACAAGATCCGATATGATGCCTGCCAGTAATCCGGCTGAAAGTAAATAGAATGACACACCTGTAATCCTCAAGGCTGTTGTCTCGAATTTGCTTTTGACATTTCCTGCATTGCGTCGGATGCGGACGATCATCACAGCAATACCGATGCCCGACATTACTTCAATAAAACTATCTATGCCGAAACCAAACAGTGCCAGTGTACCGTCATGGTACCCAAAAAACATGGAAACAACTCCTTCGAAAATATTATAAACAATAGTAAACAAGCTTAGCTGATAAGCCCTGGTATATAACTTTTGTTCTGATGTAATCATTAGATTGAATATTGAGTAAAAAAACTAAGAGTCTAAAATGTAAAGACAAACAGTCTAAAGACAGGAATCTGTTGGTAACGCATCACTGCGTTGTTTCAGCTTTCAAAGGTAACAAGAAGCTTTTTGGGGTACAATACTTAAAAACAGTGATTTTGATACATAATAATCATTATAATTGAGGATACATGGTAAAATGAGATGCAACTTAACAATTACGGGATGAAAAACTGCTTTCTACCGTAATGATACGGTTAAAAGATAATTTCTCCTGTTTGGTTTGCTTCTTACATTTATTAAATCAAAGATCGTCCAGCAGAAAGCAAGAAAATATGGAGCACGCTACATTGTTACAAAAATAATAAGATTGTAGTCACGCAAGAAAATAGCTGATAGTGTAACGGATTATTTCCATTGACTCTTTGTACATTTGCCATGGATTCATGTGTTTCTATCCGAATCCCAGTAATCAAAAGATAACCATCAGTTTATTTGAATATGAAAAAGATCTTATTATTTGGTTTATTATTCTCGTGCATTTTTGGACTGAATGCCCAAACGGCAAAAGAAGAAATTTATGCGAATGTGCAACGTTCCGGTGGTAATTATTATGCTTATCCCGGACCGGAAAATGCAAAACAAACTCCTCCTCCGGCTGGATACAAACCTTTTTATATCAGTACCTATGCCCGTCATGGTTCACGTTTCCTGATTGATGAAGGAGATTATACCAAACCGTTGGCAATATTGCAGAAGGCTGATCAGGCTGGAAAACTTACTCCGCTTGGTAAAGAAGTAATGGCTGTGGTAGATAGCATGGCGCGAATGTCCCGTGGACGTCTTGGAGAATTAACTCCCCTGGGTGCTATACAGCATGAAGGTATAGCCAGGAGGATGTTTAATAATTTTCCACAAGTGTTCAGTGGGCATGCCTATGTAGATGCCCGTTCCACGGTTGTGATACGTTGCATTCTCTCCATGATGGATGAATGCCTGCAACTGAAAGGGATGAATCCGGAAATAAACATAAAGAATGATGCCAGCATGCACGACATGTATTATATGAATTATGATGATAAAACATTGGACAAGCTGCGTGAATTGCCGGAAGTCAAGGCCGCATACCTGAAGTTTAGAAATGAACACACACATCCTGAACGTCTGATGAAAACTCTTTTTACGGATGAAAATTATGTAAAAGAAAATGTCAATCCCGATATCCTAATGAAAGAGTTGTTCAATCTTGCTGCGAATATGCAGAGTCACAAATACCAAACTAACATGGATTTATACCACATATTTACGAAACAGGAATGTTACGATTTATGGCAGGTTGACAATTTCAGGTGGTATATTGATTTCGGTCCTTCGCCGTTAACTGAAGGAAAAATGCCTTATGTGGAAGCCAATTTACTGAACAATATTCTTAATACTGCAGATACCTGCATCTTAAAAAAAGGGAACGGTGCAACCTTACGGTTTGGTCATGATGTTTGTATTGTTCCTTTGGAGTCATTGATGGAACTTGGTAATTGTGCGAAGGAAATCAGCAATCCCGATCAATTGGCCAATGAGTGGCGTACCTATAAAGTCGTTGCAATGGGTAGTAATATCCAGTTGGTTTTCTTTCGTAAACAGGGAAGTAAGGATGTTCTGGTCAAAGCGTTGCTCAACGAGCATGAAATGAGTTTGCCTGTGAAATCAGATCTCGCACCTTATTATCATTGGAAAGATGTGGAGGCTTATTACCGACACAAGCTTGCAAATTTCAGAAATAGTAAAATGTAATTCCATATCATTACCACGCTAACTAAAAAAACCATCCCGTCCTGACAGTAGATATCTATTCAGGACGGGATTTTTATTTTACTATTTCCGGACATTGCTGTCCCATTAAAGTCTAAGGAAGCTCTTTGAAATATTTGAAATTTAGTTAGTTACTGGGGTTTTTCGATTAAACGGATTTCAATTTGCACTTTTGCAATACTTAAACAGATTTGCAAATGCATAAGGAAAAATACGTTTTCGCTTAGTTAGCCTCTTTCTTGGATCGGAATAAGTTCAACTACATTGTTCACAAGTTCGATGGCGACAAATACGTGAAGCATTTCACGTGCTGGAATCAATTACTTGCTCTGATGTTCGGACAACTGTCCAACCGAGAAAGTCTGAGAGATTTGATTGTCGCACTTGATGCTCATCACTCCAAATCTTATCATTTGGGTTTTAGCAAAAATGTTTCAAAATCATCTCTGGCAAGAGCCAATCAAGACAGAGATTATCACATTTTTGAAGAGTATGCTTACTACCTGATAATACAAGCCAGAGAGAAACGAGTTTCTGATATCTTCCAACTTGGTGGTAATGTCTACGCTTTCGATTCAACAACGATTGACTTGTGCCTTTCCGTATTCTGGTGGGCGAAGTTTCGCAAGAAAAAAGGCGGAATCAAAGTGCATACATTGTATGATGTAGAAACACAGGTTCCGGCTTTCTTTCATATTACCGAGGCGTCGGTACACGACTCTAAAGCGATGAAAGAAATTCCTTATGAACCAGGATCTTATTATATATTTGACAGAGCCTACAACAGCTTCAAAATGCTGTATAAGATTCATCAGATAGAAGCTTTCTTTGTTGTTAGAGCCAAGAAGAACCTGCAATACAAATCCCTCAAATGGAAACGCAGGTTACCTGAAAATGTGCTTTCAGATGTGATGATTGAATTGACCGGATTTTATCCAAGTCAATACTATCCAAGAACTCTTCGTTTGGTCAGATATTGGGATCAAGAACAAGAACGTGAGTTTGTCTTCTTAACCAATGCAGTGCATATTTCGGCACTTCAAGTTGCCGAACTTTACAAGAACCGCTGGCAAGTCGAGCTGTTCTTCAAATGGTTGAAACAACATCTGAAAATAAAGAAATTCTGGGGTACAACTGAGAACGCAGTTCGGATTCAAATCTACGTGGCTATATGTACTTACTGTCTGGTGGCAATTGTCCAAAAAGACATACAACTTGATAGAAGTACCTATGAGGTCTTGCAGATCCTGAGTATATCTTTAACCGATAAAACTCATCTTCGGGACCTCTTCGAGAGAACTAAATTTCAAAATGACAAAGATCGTTTTAGGCTTAATGAGCCAAGTTTATTTGATTTTTAATTTCGCCCCAATTTTAATGGGACAATAATGATGCTAAAAAAAAGCCTGAAAATCATTGATTTTACAGACTTTTGTTATTTTCTGATATTCAATTTGCGGAGAGAACGAGATTCGAACTCGTGAAACCCTTTAGGAGTTTACACGCTTTCCAGGCGTGCCTCTTCAACCACTCGAGCATCTCTCCCTTGAATTAGGCGTGCAAAGTTAAGAAAAATTGGTTGATTACAAATATGATTTTCAGAAAAACTCAAATGGCACGAATATTTTGACTTGGGTGAATTCTTGCGTTGAGGGATCTCCTGTTTATAAACTGAATAGACTTAAAGCATTACGGGACGTAATTTCTTCAACTTCCTCTGTCGTGGTATGGTATATTTCGCTTATTGTTTTGGCAATGAATGTAAGATAGCTACTTTCATTTCGTTTCCCGCGATAGGGAACTGGCGTAAGGTACGGGGCATCTGTCTCAAGTACCAGCCGATTCAGCGGCACTTGCGTTAATGTATCAGCCAGATGAGAATTTTTGAATGTAACCACACCATTGATGCCCAGAAAGAAATTGTCTAATGCCAGTATACGGTTGGCTTCTTCTTCGCTTCCGCCAAAACTATGGAAAATACCGGATAATCCTGTGTGATGATATTTTTCAACTGATGAGATTGCTTCTTCAAAAGCATTGCGTTGATGAATAATGACCGGCAGTTGGTAATCGATTGCCCATTGAAGTTGTTGTTCGAATGCCATAATTTGTTCATCCCGAAAAGTTTTATCCCAATAGAGATCAATGCCCACTTCTCCGATTGCACAATAATACCGGCGATCGAGTTCACTTTTGACCCATTTAAGTTCGGCGCGGTAATTAGCATTGACACTGGTGGGATGCAATCCGATAGCTGCATGAAAATAAGCCTGATCCATTACTTCGAGATTCCACATGGGCTCCAGTGTTTCTTTGTCGACATTGGGAAGAATAATATGCCGGATATCAGTCGCTTTGGCGCGGGCTATAACATCCAACCTGTCATCATCAAACTCGGGAAGGTATATGTGAGAATGGGTATCAATAAGCATGTGTTCGGCTTGTCAATAATTTGTAATGCAAAAATGCCAATGAGCTAAATAGTCTTTGGGTTATTGACAAATTAATTCATTGGCATGTATATAAGTAAGTTGTGGTTTATTCCCATTCAATTGTTGCAGGCGGCTTGGAGCTGATGTCATACACAACTCGGTTGACGCCTCGCACTTTATTTATAATATCGTTGGATACTTTCGCCAGAAAATCATACGGAAGATGTACCCAATCTGCTGTCATTCCATCGGTGGAATGAACTGCACGCAATGCAACAGTATTTTCATACGTCCGTTCGTCTCCCATGACTCCGACTGATTTGACAGGCAATAGAATGGTTCCAGCTTGCCAGATGGAATCATATAAACCGCTTTCGATCAAGGAATCAATAAAAATAGCATCAGCATCCTGCAAAATTCGAACCCGTTCGGAGGTCACTTCTCCCAGAATGCGAACGCCCAATCCAGGGCCAGGGAAAGGATGACGTCCCAATAGTTTTTGCGAAATGCCTAATGCCGACCCTACACGACGAACTTCGTCCTTGAAGAGCAACCGCAATGGTTCTACCACTTTCAGATGCATTTCTTTGGGAAGTCCACCCACATTATGATGCGATTTAATGGTGGCAGAAGGGCCGTTGACTGATACTGATTCAATAACGTCAGGATAAATGGTACCCTGTCCTAACCATTGCACATCCGTCAATTTCTTTGCTTCTGCATTGAAGACTTCAATGAAATCCCGTCCAATGATCTTCCGCTTCTTTTCAGGGTCGGAAATACCCTTCAGATCATTCAGAAAACGATCGGAAGCATCCACTCCAATAACATTGAGTTGCATGTGCTTATATTGTTCCAATACATTCTCAAATTCATTTTTGCGAAGCAACCCATTATTGACAAAAATGCAGGTTAAGTTACTACCGATGGCATGATGCATTAAAACGCCTGCTACGGTAGAATCTACACCTCCGGAAAGGCCCAATACAACTTTATCATTTCCAAGTTTTGCTTTTAGCTCATTAATGGTTGTTGTAATGAATGATTCTGGTGTCCAATTTTGTTGGCACTGGCAAATATTGACGACAAAGTTTTTTAGAAGCTGAGAGCCCTCGGTTGTATGGTAAACTTCAGGATGAAACTGGATACCGTATGTTGGTTCATTTTTTATCTTGAAAGCCGCATTTTTTACGGTGTCTGTTGACGCAATACACTCAAAATGATCTGGAAGCAAGGTTATTGTATCCCCGTGCGACATCCAGACCTGTGTTCGTTCACTGATTCCTTCAAATAAAGGGGATTGGGAGAATCCAACATTTAACATGGCACGTCCATACTCGCGGGTTTCTGAAGCCTCCACTTTCCCTTTTTGGCTGTAGCATAAATATTGCGCTCCGTAACAAATACCAAGTACCGGTACATGGCCTTCTATTTTTTCTAAATCCGGGATTAATGCATCCGGTTGATGGACGGAATATGGACTTCCGGAGAGGATTACACCTTTTACCGTTTGGTCAATCGCCGGGAAATGATTGTAAGGGTGGATTTCACAATACACATTCATTTCACGAATGCGCCGACCAATTAATTGGGTATATTGAGACCCGAAATCAAGAATAAGAATTTTGTCAGTCATGCTGCTATGAAGGATTTTGCTGCAAAGATACGTTTTTTTGCTAACTTTGCAGCGAGTTTGGCTGTCCTTTTAGATGCAATGAGGTTAGTCCTTGTTGATTCGTATTTAGTGTTTTGTCGAACTATTAGATTTATTTTAATTTTGAAAGTATGGGAAATAACTTATTATCCGGTAAGCGCGGAATTATTTTTGGAGCTTTAAATGACATGTCAATTGCATGGAAAGTTGCAGAGCGTGCAGTTGAAGAAGGGGCGATAATCACTTTGTCTAACACAGCTTTAGCTGTTCGGATGGGAACTGTAGCTGAATTAGGAAAGAACTTGAATGCAGAGATCATTCCTGCTGATGCAACCAAAGTTGAAGATTTGGAAATGGTATTTGCCCAGTCGCAGGATATTTTAGGTGGAAAAATCGATTTTGTATTACATTCGATCGGCATGTCGCCTAATGTACGTAAAAAACGTGCTTATGATGATTTGGACTATAATCTGTTGCAAAGTACCCTTGATATTTCAGCTATCTCTTTTCACAAGATGATGCAGGTTGCAAAAAAGATGGATGCAATCAACGAATGGGGGTCTATTGTTGCTCTTTCTTATGTTGCAGCTCAACGCACTTTGTTTGGATATAACGATATGGCAGATGCCAAAGCTATGTTGGAATCAATAGCGCGTAGTTTTGGTTACATTTATGGTCGTGAAAAGAATGTGCGCGTGAATACAATCTCGCAGTCACCAACTCTTACAACTGCTGGTAGCGGCATCAAAGGTTTTGATGGCCTGATGGATTTTGCAGATCGAATGGCTCCTCTTGGAAATGCTACGGCTGATGAATGTGCAAATTATTGTATCGTCATGTTCTCAGATTTGACCCGTAAGGTAACCATGCAAAACTTGTATCATGATGGTGGTTTTGCTTCTATGGGGATGAGCTTAAAAGCCATGAATCAATATAATAAGAGCTTTGAAAACGAGTTCAAAGACGAAAACGGACATATTATTTACGGATAAACAATCCATTTAACTCAATTTTTCATGTCATCTTTAGCAAAAAAGTCCATTTTGACCGTTTTTTTCGTTCTGGTGGCTGATCAAAGTTTGAAATTTTTCATCAAGTTACATTATCCTCTGGGGTATGATCATCCTATTTTTAGCTGGTTTCACATCTATTTTATAGAAAATAACGGGATGGCTTTTGGCATGGAACTTTTTGGTAAATTATTTTTGAGCCTTTTCCGTATTGCTGCGAGCGTATTTTTGATCTATTATATTGTTAAAATCATTAAACGTAATTATCCTGCAGGTTATGTAATTGCGATCTCACTCATTTTAGCAGGTGCAATAGGGAATTTGCTTGATAGTATGTTTTATGGAGTGCTTTTTTCTGATAGTGCAGCTGGCATTGCCCAGTTATTGCCAATAGGAGGCGGATATGCACCTTTGTTTTATGGAAGGGTAGTGGATATGTTATATTTCCCGTTAATTCATGGACAGCTTCCTTCGTGGGTGCCATTCTGGGGTGGGGAAGATTTTATCTTTTTCCGTCCTATTTTTAATCTGGCTGATAGTGCTGTCACAGTTGGCGTTTTTATTATTCTGCTCTTTTATCGTCGATATTTGTCAGACACAACGGAGACAAGTAATAATGAGACTAAAATGAAAGAATGAAGCGATTAATGTTTTTTTTAGGGTTGGCTGCGTTGTTGCTAAGTTGCAGCGAGCAACCGAGAGGTATATTGTCAGAGCAAAAAATGGCAAACATCATTTATGATGTTACATTAGCCAGTAATTGCATGATGACAAGAGGTTATATGCCTCACAATGACAGCCTTAAAAAAAAGAATTTTGAATATGTGCTTCAGAAATATCATGTTTCACCAGCGGAATTTGATTCGTCAGCAGTATGGTATTCACAACATACAGTGAAATATGAACATGTTTATACACTTGTGATTACGAAATTCCAGGTGCTGCAAAAGGATTTAAATGCTGAAAAATTTAAAGATAAAGAGGTTGTGCGTACCAAGATTGATACAATAAATTTGTGGTCTATGCCCCGCGATTTTCATATCAAACCTTCTAAAGTGCCTCTACTCAAGAACCAGTCCCGGAATAAAATTCCTTTTCGAATAGAAGGAAGCCAATTGAATTTAGGTGATAAATTATTAATGACTTTCTTGTTGAATGTTTCTTCTGCTGACAAGGCAACGAAGCAACGCATGTGGATTAAAGTTCATTATTTCCCAGATAAAACCGATAGTTTGGTGTCTTATATTAAAAATGACGGGAAATGGCGGAAATATTCACTCATCTTTCCTTTGTCATCTACACAAAAAGTAAAATATGTGGAAGGGGCAATTTTGGATTGTACTTTAGCCAAAGGCAAACAACATGCTGACGTGGATAGCATCCGATTCGTCCATATCTCATATCCTACACCTAAAATAATACCTAAAAAAATTGTCAAACACAAACCATGGTATTGGCCATTTTGATACATAACTAATTAGACTTAAATTCAAAACATGAGTACATCACTTTATCCGTTAAAATTTAAACCCATTCTTATGTCTCGAATTTGGGGTGGACAGCGGCTTAGAGAATTAGGGAAACCTGTTGCAGGCAACGAATGTATCGGAGAAAGCTGGGAATTATCTGGAGTTGAAGGAAATGAATCGGTGATCTCAGAAGGGTTCTTAGCTGATAATAGTTTATCTGAAGTCATTGAAGTCTATATGGATGAAATGGTAGGTAAGAAAGTGTTTGATCAATTTGGTACTCAATTTCCTTTGCTTATTAAGTTTATCGATGCGAATGATGATCTTTCCATTCAGGTGCATCCAGATGATGCTTTAGCTCAGGAACGTCATAATTCTTTTGGTAAAACGGAGATGTGGTATGTACTTGATGGTAAGCCTGATGCAGAACTAATTTCCGGTTTTATGCCGAATATGGATAAAGCTATATATCTGAACCATTTACAAAATGGGACACTGGATAGCATTATGGAACATTTCCCGGTAGCAAAGGGGGATGTCTTTTTTATTCCTGCGGGTCGCGTCCATGCTATTGGGAAAGGATGCTTTATTGCTGAGATTCAGCAAACGTCAGATATTACTTATCGTCTTTTTGATTATAATCGAAAGGACGATCAAGGGCATCAACGGGAATTGCATACTGAATTGGCATTAGATGCAATTGATTTTCAATATATTTCTGATGCTAAACAACATCCGGCTGTTACACCAGATGTACCTTGCGAGCTTGCTTCATGCAATTATTTTACGACTAATCTGGTGAAATTGACTCATGCATTATCACGGGATTATTATTTATTGGATTCTTTCGTGATTTATCTCTGTATCGAAGGTTCTTTTGTAATTGAATATTCCGGTGGCAAGACAACTGTTATGAAAGGTGAAACTGTTTTACTGCCGGCTTTGTTATCAGAGGTTACATTGCATCCTATGCCTCAGGCAGAATTATTAGAAATTTATATACAGTAATCTCAAATGCCTGTTACCCTTGCTCCACGTAATAGAACGCTTCTTGTGACAGAAGAAGAGAGGTCGCTATTAAAAGAGCTGTTAATCGACTTTTCTGAATCTATTCCTGTTGTTGCTTTGAACCAAATTGACAATAGGATTATATGCGGTGATACTATAGCTGTTTTGCCAAAATTACCACAGGCCTTTGCTGATCTGATTATTGTTGATCCCCCGTATAATCTTACGAGAAAGTTTGGCGACCAGGTTTTTGCGAAAACTTCGTTTGCTGATTATGTGTCCTATCTTCAACGCTGGTTTTCTTCATTAGTTGCTTGTCTAAAGCCGAATGGCTCAATTTATGTCTGTGGTGACTGGCAATCAAGTTCTGCTATCCAGATGGTAATGGGTGAGTATGTTACATTACTGAATCGCATTACCTGGCAAAGAGAAAAGGGTCGGGGAGCTGCAAATAACTGGAAAAACGGAATGGAAGATATCTGGTTTGGGGTGAAAGATCCAAAACATTATTACTTTAATGTTGATGTGGTTAAAATGAAACGTAAAGTGATTGCTCCCTATCGAAAGGATGGTAAACCCAAAGACTGGATTGAAACGGATGATGGTAATTTTCGGATTACACATCCATCTAATTTCTGGGATGATATTACGATTCCTTATTGGTCAATGCGTGAGAATACAGAGCATCCTACTCAAAAGCCTGAAAAACTGATAGCAAAGTTAATTTTGGCTAGTTCACAAGAAGGAGATGTAGTGTTCGATCCTTTTCTTGGTTCGGGAACGACAGCTGTGGTAGCAAAAAAATTGAATCGTCATTTTTGTGGCGTTGAAATGGATGAAACCTATTGTTGTGTGGCACAAAAGCGCTTGCAAATAGCTGATTATGAAACTTCCATACAGGGTTACGAGGATGGCGTGTTTTGGGAGCGTAATACGCTATCATCCCATTCTAAGAAACGAAAATAGTTGCTACAACTTATCATGTTGGTTGAACGAGATTAGCTCTTTCAATTGACTAAAATGCTTTTTGCGGTATAAATGATATGCCAATACTAAACTTCGATTAAGAATTCCTGACGGTTTGGTAATAATTTTATTTTTTTGATTTTCAATTCTTTGGTTGGCGTATAAATTGCGCATTGATTTGAAATCATGCCTTGCTTTCCAAACATGATAGGCATGACCACGCTGAAATGTAAGCACCATTTGTAACGCTGCGACATAATCAAAAAAGAAGCGGAAGAAATAAATAGGGAGAAGCTCCTCATCAGTCAGATTTTTATATAGCATCAACCAGTTATTTCGAAAATTCAGATATGTTTTTCTCACATTTTTTGCATCCAGACTTCCTCCACCAACGTGATAAATAGCACTTTGAGGGATACATACGATTTGATATCCTCTGTTTTTTAACCGCCAGCAAAGGTCAATTTCTTCCATGTGTGCAAAAAAGGTATCGTCAAAACCACCCATTTGAGCAAATAAGACTGAACGAATTACCAGACAAGCACCGCTTGCCCAGAAAACGTCGGCAATGGTATCATATTGACCAAGATCTTCTTCCAATGTTGTAAACATCCGTCCTCTACAAAATGGATATCCATATTTATCGATATATCCTCCACAGGCACCTGCATGTTCAAATCGGGATGGTTCTGCATATGAAAGAATTTTAGGCTGGCAGGCTGCTACATTAGGATGTTCGTCCATGTAGTTTATCAATGGCAATATCCAGTTTTCTGTAACCTGTACATCAGAATTGAGTAAGATGAAATATTCGGCATCAATTTGTGTCAAGGCATGATTGTATCCACCTGCAAATCCATAATTTTTATCCAGCAAAATAAGACGAATTGCAGGATAGCTATGTTTTAAAAATTCAATGGAATTATCTGTTGATCCATTGTCTGCTATAATAACTTCGTAATCATTGTTATATAATGAATTTGTAAGCACAGAAGGCAAAAATTGTTCTAACAATTTTTGCCCATTATAATTTAGGATGACAATGCTTACTTTCATTGATAGTCGTTTTGATTATGCAGTTTTCTCTTGATTTCGCTTATGTTTCCACCGTTTGTGTGTCCATAGGTATAAGGATGGATTAGCCATAATAGTTTTTTCTACATTACGAATAAATTGCTCACTCAGTGCTTCTTCCGTCCATACAGATGCATCTTCTGCCAGTATTGACAGTGTACTGGTGTAATAGCCACGTTTTACCTGCTGCATGTCAATATAATAAATTGAAAAATGCATTTGTTTGGCTATATGCGACATGCCGGTAATGACTGCTGTGTCCTGATGTAAAAAAGTTGTCCAATAATCGAGTTTATTGCGTGATGGCGATTGATCGGAGACCATTGCTACAATGAATGGATTATTTTGTTGTTTTAATCGGATAATCTCGCGTAATGTGTTGTTTTTTTTTATATTATATATGTTGAACCGATCGCGGATGCCCAGAAAGAATTGGTCAAAGTGAATATTACTTAAAGGTTGATATACAACTGCCATTGTTGTTCCTGCATGTAACTTTCGTTGTAAAACATTGAGCCAATCCCAGTTGGCATAGTGTCCCATCACAAGAATGACATTACGCCCCTGATTCAGCTGCTCATAAAAGAGTTCAATATTGGGCAATGTCATGCGTTTATCCAATTCTTTTTGTGATATATGCATAAGCTTGATTAATTCTACCCCGTAGTCACAAAAATGATGATAAAACTGTTTTTGAAGTTTTTGTAATTCTTGTTTGTTTTTGTCTGGAAACGAGTTTTGTAAGTTTGTTTGTACTACTCTGACCCGATATCGAACTATATAATGTACTAATGGATATAGGACAAAATCTGAAATAAAGTATAACAAAGATAATGGAGCCCAGGATAAAATCCAAACGATAACGTAGAACAACGAAAACCCTATAATATGCACTGTTTTTTTCATTTCACAAGTTTCAATACGCTTATTTTGAAGGAATTATATATCCTATACTATAAGTAAATCCCCATCCTGAACCATTTACAATACCAAAGCCAGGAACATACCAGGGTGAGAATGTCTTTTTTGTTATCGATAACCCTGTTTTGAGCCGGGCTGTCCATCCTAAAGTGATATTTTTGATTACGTTTACCTGTACTCCTGCAACGAATTCTCCCCAGGTAGCTGAAGCGTTGTTATTATCGCTTGATATCGCCTGTGTCGTTTTCCAGTAATTATCTGTGATTGTTATGTTGTTAATGTTATAATTAAAAGAAGAATGTCCTAGACGTAACCCGGCATAAAAAATTGATTTTACAGGTTTGATGATATTTTTATTATTGAGGATACTTATATTAAACCCAATTCGGTTAAATATTGCTTTGGTCGTAAATTGGGCACCATCTCCGTCAGTATGGTTTATATTAGCATAGCCAAATTCCCACACAGGAAACCAGGTGTTACGTATATTTACATTTAGCGATGCTTCGGACGAAAAAATATCTGGTGTGAAAAATTTACCGGAAATGGGAGAAGCAAGATCCAGTTGAACACTCCAAGCTCGAAAAAAAGGCTGCTTTACTTCTGATTTCTTCTCTGTTTTATCTTGTTTGGATTGCTCTTTTTGGCCAAAACATGGTTGAATCAGAAAGAAAGCTATCAATAGGCTAATAGAAGATTTGAATATTTTCTGTGGCTTGACTGGTAACATTTTTCTGAACGATTTGAACCGATTTTATTCGATGTGTAGTTGTTTTCACTGAATCCAACTGAAAATTTATTTCACATCCACATTCAAGAGAAATATATTGTTGAATGTTGGTATGATAGCAGGTCAGGGTGTCGTATACGCTATTACTACGAATAACAAACTGGGTAATGTTTTTGTTTTCCTGCAAAGGTAAGCTTAGCTGCGATACTGATGCTGTGTTATCGTACAATACGGAGTCATTTCTAACGCCTGCAACCCAAACACTATCCAATGTCATTGTTTTAACGGTATCATTTTGTATAGTATCCAAATTTGCTGTCATTACCACATAAAGATTTTGATGGCAACCTCCGGCATTGGAACAATTGATTAGCAACAAGGAAAGAATTATTCCGGTAAAAACCAAAAGTAATTTAGATTTCATGGTAGTTGGCTAGCGATATTCAACCAATTCACTTAATGGTTTACGCACTTTTTCATCTAAATCTTCTTCTTTTTCATCAGAATATCCGATTGGAATGAGTGCCAGTGGCTCTATATTTTTAGGCAATGACAAAATGATTTTACATTGTTTGGCGTCGAAGTTACTAATCCAACATGTTCCCAGCCCTTGTTCCGTGGCAGCTAGCATTAAGTGCGTTGTTGCAATCGCTACATCTATGTCACAATAATCTTTTTCGTCACTTGATCGTTTCCATGAGCGGTTATGATCTCCACAAGCTACGATGCACAATGGAGCTGTTTCAAACCAATTGCGTGGATAGCAAGGCTGAATTTCTTGGAGTTTTTTACCTTGTAAGACAATAAATTTCAGTGGTTGAAAATTGACGGCTGTTGGAGCTATCTGCATAGCTTGCAATATATAATCCAATTTTTCCTGTTCAACAAGCTTTTGTTGAAATTTTCGTACCGAGGTACGCTTGGAGGCTAATTCTAAAAAGTTCATATTGTTCTTGTTAATAGTTTGCGTTTAATTTTTACTTTGTATTATCCAAAGCGTTCGTTCATCTCTTTTTTTAATAAATCGATAGCTATCTGAACTGGTGTTTCGTCAACTGCATGATATGTATCAAGAATCAAACTCGCTAATTGTATTCCGCTATCTTGCGGTGTAAGTTGAGCTGCACATGTATTCACAAGTTGTACCATGCTTTCTTTGGCATGTTGAACCATAATCCAAACATCATTGCCTACATAAAGTTGTTGAGAAAGATTATGTTCGTTTTCCTTTCGAATAGTTTCTAATAAGCTGGTATGTAGTTGATTTGCATTTAGTTGGTTACAAGGGATTCTGGTGACTAATTGGTCGGGAACTATACGCTCCAGAAAGAGCGTTAATCGTTCGTAAGCTTGTAAGCGTACTGGGGTTAACGATGACGAATAAACACGTAATAACTCTGTGCGACGTCGTTCTGCTTCACCTTTTAAGAGCTGCTTTTGAGTGAAATAAATTGCAATCAATACAAATAAGGCTGGAAGCGTATATTGTAATATGTTTAATGCAATTTCCATTATGGATAAGTAATTAGCGTTATGATTTTATATTTCCTTTTCGATATTATATCTGTTTCTTTCAACCGAATTTCTTGAAATTAATTCGCCAACAAATCCTGATAAAAACAATTGTGTCCCAACAATCATCATCGTGAGTGACAAATAAAAATAAGGAGTCGAAGTTACTAATGGAGCTCTTGTGTGAGTGATTAAAGCATGCCATTTCATAATTCCTACGACAAGTACAGCAATAAATCCCAGTAAAAACATAACGCTACCCCAAAAGCCAAAAAAATGCATGGGTCTTTTCCCGAAACGAGCTAGAAACCAAAGAGAAAATAAATCCAAATAGCCATTTATAAAACGATTGAGTCCAAACTTGGATTTTCCGAAGCGACGAGCCTGATGTGTCACTACTTTTTCTCCGATTTTTGTAAATCCAGCAACTTTAGCTAAGTAGGGAATATACCGATGCATTTCACCATATACTTCGATATTTTTAACTACTTCATTGCGGTAAGCTTTTAGGCCGCAATTCATATCGTGTAGTTTTAGTCCGGTAACTTTTCTTGCTGTTGCATTGTATATTTTTGATGGTAGATTTTTGCTAAAAGTGCCATCATGTCGTTTTTTCTTCCAGCCAGATACCAAATCATATCCCTGATGACCAATCATATCATACAATCCGGGAATTTCTTCAGGACTATCTTGCAAATCAGCATCCATTGTGATAACCACATTTCCCTGAGCTTTTGCAAATCCAGAAAAAAGAGCCGGAGATTTCCCGTAATTTCGACGAAACTTAATGCCTTTTACGACGTTAGGTGCCTTTTGATGCAGTTCTTCTATTACGTTCCAGGAATGATCTGTACTTCCGTCATTGATAAAAATGATTTCGTAACTATAATGATTTTTTTCCATGACTGTCGTGATCCAGAAAAATAATTCTGGAAGAGATTCTTCTTCATTGAACAGTGGTATGATGATGGAAATATCCATAGGTAAAGCTCTGAAAATTATTGATATGGATTCGCTTTTCGTTTGACAAATGCTGCTATAATAAGCGAAAGGATTGCCCCGCTAATTAAAGTATACATGATAAAGTCGGTTAACACATATAAATTCGGATGTGTCATGATTTTTTCCATGATATCAAGATTCTGATGTGGCATAGACAAGTTCATCTTATCCATCATTTGCGTGGTTTGCTGCAATATGTCAGGCAAATATGTTGTGTTGATGAATTGAAAATAAACGAATTGTATAACTTCCAGGATCATTCCTCCGAAAAATATAATCCAAAAACTAAGTGACCACCCCTCATGAAAAGATATAAATCCCCCTAATTGTTCATCGCGATATTTTTTTACGATTAAATAAATGAAGAATGGAATAGCCAGCCACATAATCATTGCAAAGAAACTTAGAAACGCACTTTGGGTCATGGCCAAAAAGAATTTTGCACCTAGAATGAGGCCAAGATAAAGGCCATATTGCATGGCATGTTTAATAATATCTGCTCGCATTTGGCTTTATTTTAATGATAATTTTGTTTTTGAAAGTTCGGATTTTGAATATTACGTTTATACTTTTGTGTTTAATCACTTCGCGAAGATGAAGACTGAGTATTGTTATAAAAATAAAAAATCCCTGCTTTTTAGTGTACAAAAGTAGGGATTTTTTTTTGCAATATGAAACGTATCTTCTGGATCAAGAGATTGTCCTAAATAGTTCTTTATGTGATATAAAGCTTTTTTGTATCATGTTTTTTGATTGGGACATACCTGATCATACTTGGTTCATTGTTTTGCCGGAGCTTCTTGCAGCAAAATTTCATTGATAGCTTGTTTTAATGTTTCTTTGGGAAGTGCTCCTTGTGCCATTTGTGGCTTATCGTTTAATGGACAAAACAAAATTGAGGGAATACTTTGAATGCCAAAAACAGCCGCTAATTCTGGTTCGTCTTCTGTATTCACTTTATAGAAATCTACTTTACCAGCATACTCAGGTGATTCTGCCAATTCCTCCATAATCGGAGATAACATTTTGCAAGGGCCGCACCAGTTGGCATAGAAATCTATAATACAAGGTCTTTTCCCTTCAAAAACCCATTGTTGTGGGTTTTTTTCGTAATTCATTACTTTTGCCAGAAAATCGGCTTTTGTTAATTCAATTGTTCCCATTTTATTTACTTGTTTAGTATTGTTATTTGCTTCTTTTTTATTGTTGCACGACAAAAACAACAAAGGTAAAGCCAAGCTTAGAAAAACCCATTTTTTGAGATGATTCATATTGATGGTTGTTTAATCGTTGTTTTCTTCGATATGCTTTTGTTTTTTCTTATTTGGCTTGAACATGCTGAAAAGCAGCCAGCCAAGAATAGCGCCATACAGGGTGCTATAATAAGGTGATCCTGTAATAGGGCAGTGCCCGGAAGTACATCCTACAAAATGCCAATAAAAAAAACCACCAATAGCGCCTAAGACAATACCTATGATATTCAAATAGTTATTTTTCAAAAACTTTGTAATCCAATTTTTCATAAAGCGGTTTTTGTATAATTGTTTTGATTAATTGCCTGTCGAAGTTCTATAATAATGGTTTTAATAATTCTGGGATGTTTTGCTGAAAAGCATTCACAGCCTTCAACATGGCTTCTCCTTTTTCTGAGAGTCCAAAAAACATGTTTCTTTTGTCAGTTTTGCCTAAGGTTCGTTGTATTAATTCTTTATCTTCTAATGATTTCAAAATCTTTGATGTTTGAGAACATTGTAAATCACTTACTTCTGCTAATTCAGACGCACAAAGACTTTTGGTCTCTAAAGAACACAATATCATGGCTTCGTTAAGTGTAAGTCCGTACTTGCTCGCAAATTCCTTTTCGCACTGATTAACGGCTTTATAGATATTTCTCAAAGTACAAATGCAGTTCACGCGAAGAGTATATTAGTTGTTAAACTATTTATTTTACAGTAATGTTTTGCAAAGGTACGACAATGTTTTCTCATTTCAATATTTTCCAATGGAAAATATTTATAAATAAAAATAATTGCATCAACTTTATTTCGTCAATGCAATTATTATTTTGATTTATAGTGAATTAAGTATGGATTTTACTTTTTCTGCAATTACCTTCCCTTCAGCTTTACCGCCTAACTGTTTGTTAGCAGCACCCATTACTTTTCCCATGTCTTTTGGTCCACTGGCTCCAATCTCAGTAATTAGGGCACGGATTGCTACGTCTAATTCTTCGTCACTGAGAGATTTAGGAAGATATGTCTCAATGATTGCTGCTTCGGCTAATTCGTTTTCAGCCAATTCTGGACGATTTTGTTCTATATAAATTGTAGCGCTATCTTTCCGTTGCTTGACCATTTTTTGCAAAATCTTCAAGGCAACATCGTCATGCAATTCGCCATCGGATCCTTTTGCGGTTTTTGCCTCAATGAATTCTTTTTTTACCCCACGCAACGCTTCGAGGCGTACTTTTTCCTTAGCCAGCATAGCGGCTTTAATATCTTCGCTTATGGTTTCAAACATGCCCATAATATATTGTTTTTGATTGTGTTATTGTAGCTGATGAATTTATTTTTCTTGTTTGCGTTTGTAAGCCGGAATATTTTCGATCTTTGAAAGTGTTTCATCATCATCCATGTCTTCTAATTGAAAACTAAGTTGAGGCTTACGTTGCGAAAAAGTTTTATTTCCATAAAATTTTTCGATTACCGGTTGTTGTGCTACTGTTTGCGTTGGACTAGCCGGTTTAGATGTTATTGGCTGTGGTGATTCAATGGTGAAGGTAATATCCTGATCGACTTCGGTTATGAGGGGTTGCCTTGCTGGAGACTTCTTGGTAATCTTCAGCTCTTCAATGTTTTTGTCACCAATCATATCGGGTATTTGATCAATATCGAATCCTGTTGCAATGATGGTTATTTTTACTTTTTCTTCTAGTCCATCTTCGAAACTTGCCCCCCAAATTACTTCAATGTCAGAACCAGTTGTTTCCATAAACCGGTTGATTTCAGACACTTCTTCCATTTTTACAGGATCGGTTGTTGAGCAGTAGACATTTAACAAAATTTTCTTGGCTCCTTGAATGTCGCTGTTATTCAATAATGGAGAATGTAAAGCATCTTCAATCGCCTTAGTTACCCTGTTTTCACCTTCTGCATATCCTGTGTTCATAATAGCAACACCACCATCTTTCATAATGGTATAAACATCGGCAAAGTCAACATTGATGTAGCCGGGAACCGTTATGATTTCTGCAATGCCTTTGGCCGCATTAGTTAAAACATCGTCAGCTCGAGCAAAAGCATTTGGAAGTTCAAGGTCAGGGTAGATGAGACTGAGCTTTTCATTGTTGATGACCAATAATGCATCTACATATTTTGCCATTTCGTCGACACCATCCAGCGCTTGTGCTATTTTTTTCTTTCCTTCAAACGCAAAAGGAATGGTAACAATCCCAACTGTGAGAATGCCCAATTCTTTAGCGACTTTTGCTACTACAGGTGCAGCACCGGTTCCTGTACCACCACCCATACCAGCAGTAATAAATACCATCTTGGTATTTGCTTTAAGCACTTGTTCAATTTCTTCAATTGATTCTAACGCAGCTTCTCGAGCGCGTTCAGGGCGGCCACCGGCTCCTAATCCTTCTGTGGTTTGGGCACCTAATTGAATTTTAATTGGAACTGGTGATTTTTGTAATGCTTGATTGTCTGTGTTACATACCACAAATGTGACATCAGTGATACCACGATGAAACATATGATTTACTGCATTGCTTCCGCCTCCACCTACGCCAATTACTTTTATGATAGATGTGCTTTCCATCGGAAGAACGAAGTCGATAAATTCGTTGTCTGGTCCCATAGTATTTCAATCGAAAAATAATTTGTTAATTTCTAGCTCTTTGTTTTGTTATTGTTCGTGTCTCCTTTTGTCAATGTGTTGTAATGCTTGGATAATTCATCGTTGGAAGACTTTATGTTATTTATATTAAATTCTTTATGATTCGTTTTTGAAAAGATCTACTAAACTATCTGCCAACTTATTCCCAATTTTGGAAAATGGATTTTTCCGTTTAATTTTTGGTTCATTTACTTCAGATGATTCTTGTGTAGTAACTTTGTAGAGGCAATCCTGATTGGCAGTAAGCAATAACCCAATAATCGGTGCATATGAAATGTCATGATATTGCGGATGTGTACCATCAGCCAGAAAACGACTGTGGGATCCAAATCGAACAGGTAAATTGGTTTGTTGTTGCAACAATTGATCTAAGTTTTGTAACTTGGCTGCATTGCCGGCAAGTATAATGCCAGCTCCTAAATCATTTGAAACTCCGGAACGTTGAATGGCTTTCCAGACTGCATCTACTATTTCTGTTGCGCGTGCTTCGGTTACCATGGCTATGGTTTGAAGAGGGAGTTTCAGAATGGTCGTTTCATCGGCTTCTGAACGTACATTTACACGTTGTGTCGCATTAACAGATTTTGAAATAGCATTTCCAAAACGTATTTTCAATTCTTCGGCGATTTCTTCTGATACGCCCAATGACATGAGATCCCGGGTAAGGTTATTTCCACCCAAAGGGAGCACCCATAAATAACGCATCAGGTTATGGTGATATACAACGATGGATGTGCAGCTTGCTCCAAAATCCACCAACACACATCCTTGTTCGCGCTCAATAGGGGAAAGCATCGCCTGTGCGGTTTTTATAATTTGCAGAGGAGTCTCCACTGTTGTATACCCTGTTCGGTCAAAACATCTATTGACGTTTTCTCCTAATTCGGGCTTCCCAACAACTACGCGAAAGTTTGAAGCAATAGATAAACAATTGCATCCGACAGGATTCATTTCTGGTTCTCCGTCAATAAGAGTTTCTTGTTGAAAAATGTCGTAAATCTTTCCTTCTTCAAGTTGAGCCTGATTAATTTCCTGATACATATCTTCAAGTACAAACGCTTGAATATTTTTTTGTTGTGGAAATTCACGTTCAAGAGTTGTATTGAAAGTTTTCAGGGAACGTCCATTAATACCGACATAAACGCGTGCAATCTTTTCTTTAATCCGATTCTCCAATAATTCAAGCGTGTTTTTGACTACAAAACCTGTGGCACTGGGATTAAGAATCTCTCCATGACGAATGCCTTCAGAAGGTCTTCTTTCAGATGCTAGGATACGGATTTGACTTTCGTCATTGACTTGTGCCGCTACTGCAGTGATGTATGCACTTCCTATGGATAGAGCTATATATGTGTTTGTCGCGTCCATTGTGAATAATCAGTTTATCAGTTTGTGAGAGTCCTAATGTGTAATTTTAGAGCTTATTTGCTCTGTTGTTCTAGGTTACGTTTGGTGCATATAACCCGATTCGTATATTGTAAATCAATATATGAATATCGGTTCCACCCTACTTGATTTAATGCATGTTGATACAAAGCCATTAACTTGTTCATTTTTTGCTCATATCGGTCAATTGTGCCTAAGTTTATAATACAATCACCCAGACGTGGAACTAATTGAACAATAGAATCACTTGGAAGATAAATTTGTTCTATTTGTGCATTCCAAAATGTATGTTGATGTATGAATTGTATAAAAGGGAACAGATCCCGTTGCAAAAATGTATCACTTACAGCTCCCGAAATGATTGGAACAAATGCTGGTTTACCTCTCAAAACAGGCAGCTTATTTAATTTATTATCAATATAATAATTTGTTATCCCCATAACTTCAGCAATAGGTTCGCGTTGGGATACTCTTATATTTATTTTGTTGTCAAGAGTTTTGTAACATTCTACTTGATTAATATAAGAATTGTTTGAAAGTAAACGGTTGATCTGTGATAAATGTAGCCTGTCCATGATAACACCTTTCATAGAAATTCCGCTTTCTTTCAATAATTGCCTGATTTCATAAGATGTTACGAAATTTGCAGAAGCACTGTCAGTTACAACAATATTTACTCCACGACAAATTTCTTTAGCTGATTTTCCTGAAAAAATTACCGTTATAGCAATAATATACGAAGTAACTGCTAAACAGCCTATTATAATTCCGATTATTTTCCAAGAAAATTTCATTCACAAATATGTCTTCTTTCAGGGTTGTTGTTTGTTTTTCTGTTTTTATAAAAAGATCACGTTACATTTCCTTTGAAAAAGGCAGATGATTTTCTCGGGATTTTCGAGCATTATCCATTAACACAATATAATGCACTGGCTAAACAAACTGCATCTTGCATGAAAAACAATTATTTAATAGCCCCCTTATTTTATAGACAAAGATAGAAAAACTATTTTGATCAAATGGATTATTGATAAAAAAAGCTGTAAATATAAAAGTCGGGGAGGGTATGGTTTTTATTGAGGTACGCACAGATTATAGGCCTATACGTTTCAGAGTGTAGTTTACTACAAATCCGAAAAACTATTTGTTTGTAGAGCGAGAACTGATTAAATCGCGTAAGCGTGCTGCTTCTTCATATTGTTCGTTTTCAATTGCTTGTTTGAGTTGCTCTTGTAGTTCTTCTAATGTAGGCGGATTTTCGTTGTCCTCTTTGTCGTTTTCCTCGTTCTCAACTGTTGTTTCTTCCATCTCAATGGCGAATTCATCAAAAATAGCTTTGTCCATATAAATCGGGCAACCAGTTCTTACTGCCAAGGCAATTGCATCAGAAGTTCGTGCATCTACCACTTCAGAGTGTTCGTTTCCTAATAGCAGAAGCTCGGAATAAAAAATGCCATTTTCAAAGCGATGAATATATACTTCGGAAAGCTGAATGTTAAACATTTCTAAAGCATTGAGCATCAAGTCGTGTGTCAATGGTCGTGGTGGAGTAATCTCCTGAAGTTTTAAAGCGATCGATTCTGCTTCCATAGGTCCGATGATGATGGTAACACGACGTGTTCCCGTTTCTTCACCCAAAAGTAAGGCAAACGTTCTAACGGTTGTTTTACTACTGATAAGTCCCTGGATCGATATTTTTACTCTGCTATTCATATTTTCATCTATTATAAAGCAAATGTATATTCATTTTTCTAAAGTTGGATAATAAATCGTGTTTTTTTAGGACGATTTTGAGACTTTAGTGCCTAATTTGTTAGACCTTTATGTAAATGAATTGCTTATCAACTACTGATTTGATTTTATATTGTAAGAAGGACGATGCGTATATCTATGGTTTACCCAATGTTTCAAATTGATATTATACGCCGTTTCTCTATTAAATATTTTTTTCATTAATCAGGGGTTTTTGTGGTAAAAGTTTTTTATCTTTGAAGCGTTAAAAGAGGCTCGTATAATTGCTCTGTTTTTTGAATAAATTATTATACATCAATTTATTATGTCGAATCCAGATTTTTTCTATCAAGAACCGTTTCCATTGGGGAAGGATAAAACCCAATACACTTTGTTGACCAAAGAACATGTGTCCGTTAGTAATTTTGAAGGGCATGAGATGTTGAAAATAGAACCGGACGCGCTTACTTTATTGGCTAGAACAGCATTGCGGGAAGTGTCGTTTAAATTAAGACCTGCACATAATGAGCAAGTTCAGGCAATTCTCTCGGATCCTGAGGCAAGTCAGAATGATAGGGCTGTAGCTTTGACAATGCTTTTGAATGCTGAAGTTGCTGCTGAAGGCCAACTCCCATTTTGCCAAGATACCGGCACTGCAATTGTAATTGCCAAAAAAGGCCAGCAGATATGGACAGGCTGTAAAGACGAAGAAGCTTTGTCGAAGGGAATTTACGAGACTTATACCAAAGAGAATTTGCGCTATTCTCAGACAGTTGCGTTGGATATGTATACTGAAAAAAACAGTGGATGTAATTTGCCTGCTCAGATTGATATTTATGCCACTAAAGGTATGGAATACTCATTTTTATTTATGGCAAAAGGAGGTGGATCAGCTAATAAAACTTATTTATATCAGGAAACAAAAGCTTTGTTGAATCCGGCTACTTTGGAAAATTTTCTAATCGAAAAAATGAAAACTTTAGGGACTGCTGCTTGCCCTCCTTATCATATAGCTTTTGTGATTGGGGGCACGTCTGCTGAGACTTGTTTGAAAACTGTCAAACTGGCTTCTGCAAAATATTTGGATGAACTACCTATGCAAGGTAATGAATATGGCCAGGCTTTCAGAGATCTTGAATTAGAGGCTAAACTTCTTAAAGCCGCTCAACGTATTGGATTGGGAGCTCAGTTTGGAGGTAAATATTATGCTCACGATATTCGGGTTGTTCGGTTGCCGCGCCATGGCGCATCCTGTCCTGTAGGTATGGGGGTCTCTTGTAGTGCAGATCGTAACATTAAAGCCAAAATCAATAAAGATGGAATTTGGTTGGAAGAAATGGATGCAAACCCAGGAAGATTGATTTCTGAAGCTTTTCGAAGTGGAGATAGCAAGCTTCAAGGCGTGCCAATTAATTTAAATCGTCCAATGAAAGAAGTTTTAGCAGAACTTTCAGGTTATCCAGTTTCCACCTTCTTGTCCTTGACCGGAACCATTGTAGTGGCACGTGATATTGCACATGCAAAATTAAAAGAGCGTTTAGACCGAGGCGAAGATTTGCCTCAATATTTAAAAGAACATCCAGTGTATTACGCTGGCCCGGCTAAAACTCCGGCGGGTATGGCATGTGGGTCCATGGGGCCTACGACAGCCGGAAGGATGGATGGATATGTTGATTTATTTCAGAAAAAGGGCGGTAGTATGATCATGATTGCCAAGGGAAACCGTAGTCAGGAAGTGACGGATGCCTGCAAAAAACATGGTGGTTTTTATTTAGGTTCTATTGGAGGCCCTGCTGCCATTCTTGCTAAGGAAAATATTAAACATATAGAATGCCTTGAATATCCTGAATTGGGAATGGAAGCCATTTGGAAAATAGAAGTTGTCGATTTTCCTGCATTTATTTTGGTTGATGATAAAGGGAATGATTTTTTTAAGCAGATTCGTTCTACTATTTCGGTAAAATAAAGTGACTAGTCCTAAAAAACCGTTACAGGTTTAATGAACAAAAATACTCTTTTTATCAAACCTTATCAAGGCTAGCCTTGATAAGGTTTTGCTTTTTATAATTTCTAATTTTTATCTCTTTTTGGCAGTGCATCCGTTCAGGTGTTTTCATGTAACAAGACCAGTGTGGCCTTTGTGTATTGTAAATATGAACAGCATCTTCTACCAACAATTTCATTGTTTTGATATCTACCGGATAATCCTCCAGAAAAAACTCCTGTTTTAATATCCCATTTACCCTTTCAGCTATCGCATTGGCATAAGGGTCATAATGCTCAGTCATACTTGGTATAATCTTTTTCTTTTTCAATACATTTTGATAATCGTTACTGCAATACTGTAATCCTCTATCCGAATGGTGGATCAGTTTGTTTTTATATCTCTTTTGTCTAATGGCCATGTTTAAAGCTCTTAAAAAACTTTCTGTGGACAAGCTATTAGAAACATCATAACCCATGATCTTTTTGGAATATGCATCTGTAACTAATGCCAGATAGCAGTTCCTATTCCTGCCCCCGATGTAAGTTATATCCGATACCCAAACCTGTTCGGGATGGGTCAGTTCTATATCTGCCACCAAATTCTTGTGCTTTCTAAAACGATGGTGGGAGTCTGTGGTTATACGATAATTTCTCTTTGGTTTAATCAACATCTGATTAGCCTTTAGTATAGATAGAAACTTGTCACGGCCAACATGTAGATCTTTAAGTCGGTCATAAAGAAGATAATATAACTTCCTGAATCCTATTCGGGGCATATTCTTCCGTATGGAACGAACCATAGCTAATACTTGCTCTGCCTGTTTTTCTAAAAATGCTTTTTGCTTTTCTAACACCTTGATCTTTTGATCTTTACTTTTTGGTATATTACCCGGCGTTTGATTTTCCCAATCAAAGGTACCATATTTTCTGAGCCAACCAACTACTGTGGATCTTCCCTGTATACCATATTTCTTCGTAGCTGATGTGACTGAGATGTCTCCTCGTTCTATCTCTGAAATAATCGATAATTTTAAGGACATGCTATAATCCTTTTGAGTGCGCTTTACATACTGATTCTTAATTCCTCCCATTATTTTACGCTTTTTGTGTAACGCTATTTCAGGACGAGACAAAAGCACACAATAAAAAAGGCGTTGGAATTTTCCAACGCCTTTTTTATTGTGTTGTGACAACCACTTTATTTTGTTTTCTTCTTTGTCGCTGGAGCTGTTGCAGGTGCAGGAGCTGCAGCGGATGTGGCTCCAGGGGTAATTCCTAATTGTTTTAGAACTAATGGAGTTACATCAATACTTTGATCGGATTGATAGACAATAGAAGGGACTTGCATGTCGAAAATATAGGTGAATCCATTTTCTTTTCCTACTTCTTCGATAGCCTTTTTAATTTTATCAACAATAGGTTGAATCAGTTCCTGTTGTTTCTTTTGTATATCATTTTTAGCTGTTTGATTCAAAGTGTTAATACGTTGTTCCATGTCAGCGATTTCACTTTGACGGGCTTGTTGAATTGCTGCAGGTAAACTATCCCTTTGATCAACAAATTGTTTTACTTGCCGATTGTATTCATTTTGCATTTCGGTAAGCTGTTTCTGATAAGTAGTTGCCAGATCTTGCAACGTCTTATTTACAGTTGCTGCTTCAGGCATAGCATTGAAGATCTCTTGTGTGTCCAAATGCCCAAATTTGTATTGTGCAAATAACGTGATGGGGGCAAAAAGTAAAGCCAACACTAAAATTTTCTTAAACATGACGAATTGATTTTTTAGGGATTAAAAACTGAGTGACAAATGTACGTATTTATTTTGAATATCCAAGTTTAGCTAATATATCGTCGCTAATATCAAGCTTTGGAGAGACAAAGATAATATTGGTCGCCGATGATTTATCCAGAATTAATTGATAACCACGATCGGAAGAAATTGCCTGAATTGCATTATAAATTTCATCCTGAATTGGTTTGATTAAACTTTCTCGTTTTTGAAATAGTTCTCCGTTTGGGCCAAAGAAGTGTATTTTCAAATCTTGTACCATTTTTTCTTCGGAAGCAATTTCATTTTCGCGTTTTGTTTTCATTTCTGGCGATAGAAATACAATCTCTGCCTGAAAGGTTTTATACTTATTCTGAGCATTTTGATTTGCCGTGTCTATTTCTGCCTGCCATTGCTTCGAAAGTGCATTTAATTGATCATTTGCTGCTTCATATGCAGGTATATGCTTCATTATATATTCCATATCAACTACAGCAAATTTTTGTGCCTGAGTTGTTCCAATGGATACAATACACAGCCCCAAAAAAATAACTGTTGTTCTGATTATGGTTTTCATCTCTAAAATTCTTGACCGATGACAAAGTGAAAATGACTTCCACTATATTGTTTGCTCCCATTAATCGGATCAAACCCATATCCCCAGTCAATACCCAAAAGGCCAAACATAGGCAAGAATATTCTAACCCCTACGCCTGCAGAACGTTTCAAATCGAATGGATTAAACTGATTAAATGAGCTCCAGCAGTTTCCTGCATCGAAAAATGCCAAGGCATAAATATTGGTCGATTGTTGCAAAAGAAGCGGATAGTGTATTTCAGCACCGACACGGGAATATACATAACCCATTTGTCCGGTTTGCCCTCTATAGGTAGAGATGGGGGTCAATGAGCCATTTTCATAACCTCTCAACCCAATGGTTTCTGTTCCATAAGTCGTGTATCCGCTCATTCCATCTCCTCCCATATAGAATGTTTCGAATGGAGACTGTAAGTTTTTATTGTAATATCCCAAAAAGCCATATTCAGCGCGTGCCATAAGAACAAAAGGATGTTCTGAAGCTGTCAGCGGAACGAATACTTTAGAGGCAAATTTGATTTTATAAAACTCAACCCATTTATAAGCCTGTGCATCCGTCATATTTGCATAATCTTTGTGTGGTGAAAACAAAGAATAGGGTGGAGTGAACTGTCCGGATAATGAAAATGTGGAGCCGGAACGTGTGTAAATAGGATTGTCTATTGAATTGCGGCTTAAAACGACATCAAGACTAGCCAAATTTGACGTTCCATTTTGCATTATGAAATAATCCCAATTACTCAGTGAATAATGTTGGTACTCGAGGCCAAGATTTAGTTGGAAATAATCATCCGGCCATTTTAAACGTTTGCCCCAACTGGCGGATAACCCAAATGTGTGAATGTATTTTGTCGGATCTGCTTGATAGCTCAAAGCGCTTGAGCTATAAGGACTTCCTCCATACATCGAACTTGCATAATAACTGTTATAATAGCTATTTAGATAATTTGAATAGTTGCTACTTACTCCTGTTTGAATTGAGTAATATGCTGAAACTGAAAGTGAATTTGGTCGCTTGCCTCCTAACCAAGGTTCTACAAAATTAACGCTATATGCTTGATAATAGCTTCCATTTGTTTGTGCTGAGATAGCAAATGTTTGACCTTCTCCTTCCGGTACAAATCGATAAGTGGATGGCTTAAATAAATTTTGAATAGCGAAATTGCTGAATTTCAATGATAAGCTTCCGACAATCCCCGTTTGTCCCCATCCAGCCGAAAATTCAATTTGATCGTTGGATTTTGACACCAAAGGCCAACTGATATCAACAGTTCCATCGTCTGGATTAGGCTGAATATCAGGAGTTAGCTTTTCTTGTTCAAAATTACCCATTTGTGCTAATTGTCTCATTGTTCGGGTAATATCGGATTCATTATATAATTGACCAGGACGAACAAACATTTCACGCCGAATTACATTTTCATACACATGGGTATTGCCGCTAATTGTCACATTATTTACAGTAGCCGGCTTTCCTTCGTATATGTGCATTTCAAAGTCAATTGAGTCATTCGAGGTATTTACTTCAATAGGATCTACGCTCATAAACAAATATCCTTTGTTTTTGTATAGTTTGGCAATTGCGTCGTCATCAGTATTCAAACGATCATCCAATAATTTAGCATTGTAGATATCGCCTGGCTTTATGCCAAGCACCATGCTTAAATATTCGGAAGGATATACTGTATTTCCAACCCATGAAATGGAACGGATATAATAGCGTTGCCCTTCATGTACCTTAATATAAACGTCTACTTTATTGTTGCCGACATTTGCTATGCTATCCCAGACAACAGCAGCGTCGCGAAATCCTTTGTCATTATATCGTTTCACTATAAGCTTTTTATCGGCTTCAAAATTAGCATCAACAAATTTCTTTGTTTTGAAAAGATTCAAAAGAGTAGGCTCGTTTGTTTTTTTCATTGCCCCAACTACTTCGTGATATGTTAGCGCATTATTTCCTTCTAGGTATATTTTGTGGACTTTGATAACCGGTCCTTTATCCACGTTAATGCTTACCCGCACCATCCCTTTTTGGTCTGGATCATCTTTTTCCACAACGTTGACACTTGCATATCGGAATCCTTTATCCAGTAGATATTTTTTGATGATCTCTATGGCTTTGTCACGCGCATCTGGAGTCATTTGATTTCCTTTCGTAATGCCAATTTTTGAAGATATATCATCAAAATATGACTTGGACAATCCTGTATAGGTAACCTGAGAAATACGGGGTAATTGTTTTAATTCAATAGTTAGCCATATTTTATCTCCTTCAATTTTTGATGCTAATATTTTTACATCCGAGAAAAAACCCTGCTTCCAGAAGCGTTTGACTGCATTCGTAATTTCATCACCCGGAATTTTAATCCTTTCGCCTACAGTTAATCCGGAAAATCCTATAATGACATAGCTTTCATAAGTTGTAGAGCCTGTAACATTGATTCCTGCGATTTCGTATTCTTTCGGATTCTGTGTATAACGAATCACTGGAGCGGAATTGATTTTTGCAGTGTCAGATTTTATAGCCGGAATTGAATCTTGTGTTTGGCCAAAGACAATGATATTTACAAACAAAGTAAGTAACGTAAAAAAAGTGCGTTTTGACATAAGATGTTTTTAGATGAATGGGCGTTTGTTGATCTCTTTTGAGGTCATTGATTTTTTAGTTGCTCTCCGGTTTTACCAAATCTGCGCTCTCTGTTTTGGTAATCATAAATGGCTTTACAGAAATCTTCCTTTCTAAAGTCTGGCCATAAGGTTTTTGTAAAATACAATTCAGTATAGGCTAATTGCCACAGTAAAAAGTTGCTTATTCTTAACTCTCCACTAGTGCGAATCAATAAGTCAGGATCAGGAATATTTTTTGTAGTCAAATGATTTGAAAATACTTTATCGTTTATTAAGTCTGGCGATAGGGATCCTGCTAAAGCTTCCTGACATAATTGTTTAGTGGCACTCACAATTTCCCAACGGGCTGAATAGTTGAGAGCCAATACTAAAGTTAATCCTTGGTTATTTGCTGTTAATGACATGGATTCATCCAGTTTTTTCCAAACTGTTTCGGATAGACGCGTTTTATCTCCGATCATTAAAAGCCTTACGTTATTTTTATGTAACGCCGGCGTTTCTTGCTCTATCAAGGTCGCAAGCAATTCCATTAATGCATCAACCTCACTACTTGGCCTTCCCCAGTTTTCAGTTGAAAATGTATAAAGAGTTAAGTACTGGATACCTAATTCAGAGGCGATTTCGACTACATCCCTTACCGAAATAGAAGCTTGCTGATGCCCATAGATACGACTGAAACCTTTTTGGGTTGCCCATCTTCCATTTCCATCCATAATTACAGCTACATGATGCGGCAATCTGGTTTTGTCTATTTGATAAAGTGTCGAGTTTTCCATTCTGAATGACTAAAAACCTTTTAATAATCCTGTTCTGCATGAACAACGTTTCGTATAGAAGGCAAATGTGAGTGATACAGATAATACAGAAAAATAATCGTTATTTAAAAACAGAGATTTGTTCAGGGTATATGGATTGTTTAATGGAGCTACTCCTTCAAAATCATCTGCAAAAGTTTTATTCATGGTCCATTGACAATTTAAATCCCAACGACTATTTAGTTTGAATTTAACTCCTAGACCGCCAGTTAACACTGATGTGGCTGATTGGTAAGAATAAGAAACAATTCCCACACCACCCAGTATGTAAGGATCAATGGTTGAACTTTCAAGGGTTAGATTGTATCGGTCATAAGAAAAAAAATTAAATTCAATGTGAGCACTTGAGAAGAAATACGAATTTTTAAATGATTGTTCTGTCTTATTTGATTGATTTATATATTGTCCAGTTATACTACTGCGTAACCCTTCAAAACTTATTGCAACGCGTGTATTTAAGGGGAATCGTATGACTCCACCCCATGCAGGCTTATCGTTTCTAAACCATGTGCCATTAGCATCTCCAAGATAGAAGGATGACCCAACAGTCGGCCCAATTTCAATGGTTGGTTCAAAAGCTTGCGCTACAGTGAGTTGGCCTGTAAATAAAACTATCAGAAAAACAATTGTTTTTTGAACCATTTATACTGTGTTTTTCAGTTCTGCTAACTTTTTTGTTCCACTTTGCACAAGGATTCAAATCAAAAAATTGATACAAAAGTAGCAATTATCTTGCTATGCCGTGAGATACAATTTCTTTTCGAGAATTATTTAACATAATATCACAAACTCATTCCTCTATTGATTCAAATTTGTAGAATTCATTACAATTGACCTTTTGTCGATTAGCATACTGGAGTTTATTAGTTAGCGCTTCCATTCAAAGCCGTCTTTTGTATCCTTAACTTCAAATCCAAGTTCTATGAGTTTATTACGGATATTATCAGCTGTTTGCCAATCTTTTTTTGCTTTTGCTTCCAATCGTAGGGTTAATAACAAATCTACTGCTTTATGATAAGCTTCTGTTGATTCGTCGGCGGAAAGATCATCAGAGGTTAAGCCAAAAATATCTTCTACGAATGTTTTCATTGTGGCTTTTAATTCTACCAAATCATTTAGAGAGATCGAGGCATGACCATCATATATGGAATTAATTGCTTTTACAGCTTCAAATAAGTGAGCAATGGCAACAGGGCTATTTAAATCATCATTCATAGCTTCTTCGCATCGCTGTTGTAATCCTTTTACATCAACAGTTGAAGTTACTGAGGCTTCAAGTTTGTGTAATCTTTTGTAGCCATCCATCAAACGTGAAAATCCTTTACTGCTTGCCAGGAGTGCTTCATTGCTGAAGTCAAGCGTGCTTCGGTAATGCGCCTGCAAAATGAAGAAACGAATACTCATTGGCGAAAATGCTTGATTTAAAAGAGGATGCGAGCCGGAAAATAGCTCTTCTAAAGTAATGAAATTCCCGAGCGATTTTCCCATTTTTTGACCATTAATAGTTATCATATTGTTGTGCATCCAATAATGAACTGACTCATGTCCTAAAGCAGCTGTCGATTGGGCTATTTCGCATTCATGGTGAGGAAACATTAGATCCATTCCGCCTCCATGAATGTCAAAAGTCTCACCTAAATATTTAGTTCCCATGGCAGAACATTCCAGATGCCAACCGGGGAAACCCTCACTCCAGGGAGATGGCCAATGCATTAAATGTTCTGGACTGGCTTTTTTCCAAAGAGCAAAGTCAATTGCGCGACGTTTTTCCTGTTGCCCGTCAAGATTGCGGGTTGCATCCATCAGTTCGTCAATGTTTCTTCCCGATAGTTTCCCATAATGATATTTCTGGTTGTATTTTTCAACATCGAAATAGACAGATCCTGCGCTTTCGTAAGCTAGTCCACTGGCTAAGATTTTCTTTACAAATTCTATTTGTTCTATAATATGCCCTGATGCATGAGGTTCAATGCTTGGAGGAAGCACATTAAGTGCACTCATTGCCACATGATATCTATTGGTATAATACTGAACTACTTCCATGGGCTCTAATTGTTGTAGACGGGCTTTTTTCCCAATTTTATCCTCGCCTTCATCTGCATCATTCTCCAAATGTCCCACATCTGTTATGTTTCTTACATACCTTACTTTGTAGCCTAAGTATCTAAGATAACGAAATAACACATCAAAAGTAATAGCTGGACGAGCATGTCCTAAATGAGCATCGCCATAAACTGTTGGGCCGCAGACGTATAATCCAACATGGGGAGAATGCATAGGGTGGAAAAGTTGTTTTTCTCTTCCTAAAGTGTTATAAATAAAAAACCTATCTTCCATATGAGCTGTCTTTATTACATGTGAAATAAATGTTTGTTTTGTTTGAAGTTTACTTTGATGATCTTCTTATTGAAGTCATCTTGACTTTTTCTGTTTAGTAATTTTCTTAAGTAGTATCACGATAAAAGCGATAAGGTTAAAGCTTTGCCAACTGGAGCAAGTAACATCAAATCTGTTCAATAGAGATCTGAAACTATCCATCCATGCATTGGTTCTTTCTATGCAATAGCGTTGCTGATAGAGCAATTCATCGAAGAATATATCATCCGTATGTGCTGCGTTACGCCAGTTAATAGCGATGTTGGGTATTATTTCATGGGAAGAACAGAATTCTCTGAACTCCGCAGAGTCAAAACCTGCATCGGCATTAAGAAAAAGACCATCAACTCTTATATCGGAGTTATTCAGCGAATCAATAATGTCGGTAAAACGTTCTTTAATTTGATGTAAATCATTGTGATTCCCTTCTATCGGGTCTGATATGGCCAATGGGATACCTTGTCTGTCTGTAAGATAAAGAGCATTGGTAGTCTTCCTTTTCTTCCGACCCTGATAAGCAACCTGTTCTCCTCCACGTAATGCGGGGGTATGGCTGCCATCCAAATCAACACTGGACATGTCCAATGAGGCTCTGTATTTATTCAATAAACCAAACCAGATTTGTTGTAACACTCCTGATTTACACCATGTACGAAAATAACCGAAAACAGTCTTATAATGCAATACGACATTAGAAAATAAACTTTTAACGGGCAACATATGCCATTGACAACCTGTTTTTAATTTGTACAATATGCAGTTAACAATCTCGGCGATATCACACTTTGTCCTGAACCCTCTCTTGGGTACAGGGATGAATGGCACTATTTCTTTATTTATTGTATCTTTGTCGAGTACTAAGTACATGGGGAAGAGTGGTGTTTTATAGTTTTGCTTTTCATAAAACGGCTCTTCCCTTTTTTTAGTATTTAAAGCTTGTAAAAGTCAAGACGAATTCATTTAATTCAAATGAGCAAAAGTCTGTATCAATTAATTTAACAACAAAGGTACAATTATTTTCATTACTGAAACTAAGGCTGTGTCTGTAGTAGCTTTGCTTTGACCTTCAAATAATTTCAAAGAAGTTATTGTTTCAGAGAAAAATCTCAATTAAACAGAGGAATACTCTTCCAGTTTGCATGAATAAGAGCTTTAAATATTGTATTTGGAAAGCTAGATAGTCAAAAAAAAGTGTACATTTGCACTTTGTTTTGATATAAAAGTATGACGAAAAGTACATTCACCGGGATGGGCGTAGCCCTTATTACTCCTTTTAAGAACGATGAATCTGTTGACTTTGATGCTTTACAACGTTTGGTTGAGTATCAAATTAAAAATGGTACTGATTATTTAGTCGTTTGTGGAACTACAGCTGAAACAGCAACATTAACGGATGAAGAAAAAGAGGCTGTTACCCGCTTTGTCGTTTCAGTGAATGCCGGGAGATTACCTATTGTTCTTGGTATTGGTGGCAATAACACAAGGGCTGTTATTGATAAAATACAACATCAGAACCTAGAAGGCATTGATGCTATTTTGTCAGTGACTCCATATTATAATAAACCGTCACAGGAAGGTTTGTATCAACATTTCAGATCTATAGCTCTGGCATCTTCCTTGCCAATTATTTTATATAACGTTCCAGGGAGAACTGGCGTCAATATGTCTGCTACTACTACATTGCGTTTAGCAAACGATTATAAAAATATTATTGCCGTTAAAGAAGCGTCGGGAATTTTTTCTCAAATTGATGATATTATAAAAAACAAACCAGATAATTTTGTAGTTATATCAGGTGATGATGGAATTACTTTCCCGTTAATTACCTTGGGCGCTGTAGGGGTAATTTCGGTTATTGGTAACGCATTCCCATATGAATTCAGCCGTATGGTAAGGTTAGCTTTAAATGGACAATATGATGCTGCACGTGAGATCCATCATCGTTTTACTGAGTTGATTGCGCTATTATTTGTCGATGGAAATCCTGCTGGTGTTAAAAGTATGTTGTCTGTAATGGGTATGATTGAAAATAAATTGCGTCTTCCTTTGGTACCGACGACCATTACAACATTTGAAAAGATTCGTACTGTATTAAACCAGTTAAGTATTAAATGCTGATATTGGCAATGGAATTGCGTGTCGCTGCTATTTATTGATATCTACCTATAAACAACTCCTAAAATTAGAAGTTATGACAGATGTGAAACAAGTTCTGAAGTCGGCTGAAACTAAAATGGCCGCTTCTATAAGTTTTTTAGATGAAACGTTTGCACATATTCGGGCTGGTAAAGCCAATCCCAGAATATTAGATGGCTTACATGTGGAGTATTATGGCAACCATGTACCTATTAGTGCGGTAGCTACGATTACAACACCTGATGCTAAAACGATTACGATTCAACCATGGGAAAAGGCTATGATAAGTGTAATCGAAAAAGTTATTATGGCATCTGAAATAGGGATCACTCCAATTAATAACGGAGAAGTCATTCGTTTATCCATACCTATTGTAACTGAAGAAAGACGTAAGCAATTAGTAAAACAGGCTAAACATGAAGCTGAAGAAGCTAAAGTCAGCATTCGGACTGCAAGACGAGATGCTATTGATTTAGTTAAAAGAGCAACTAAAGATGGTATGCCTGAAGATGAAGTGAAAGATGCTGAAAATGAAGCACAAAAGATTCATGACAAATTTATAAAGAAAGTGGATGAGATGCTTCTGGCTAAGGAGAAAGAAATTATGACTATATAAATCTATTGGTTTACGCCATAAAAAAACGTCTCTATTTTTATGATAGAGACGTTTTTTTATTTATATATTTTATTTACAATAGATTACCATCTGTTGTTGCGGCGTTCGTTCCCATAACCACCGCTATTTCTGTTGCTAAATTCTCTACGAGGACGTTCTTCACGAGGTTTTGCTACATTAACGTTAATAGTCATTCCATTGACTTCTGATTGATTGAGCGCCTCAATAGCTTTATTTGCTTGATTGTCATCAGGCATTTCAACAAATCCAAATCCTCTGGATTTTCCTGTAAACTTGTCAGTAATTACCTTAGCAGAATCTACTTGCCCATAAGCTTCAAAAACTTCTCTTAAGCCGTTGTCATCAACTCCATAGCTGAGATGCGAAATGTAAATGTTCATTTGATAAATGATTAAAAAATATGAATACTAAATTATGCTATTGAGAACAACCTTACTTAAGAAATCGCTATCAACCATAATCCGTTGCAAAGATAGTCTATTTTTGTCATTTGGTGCAGGTTGGGCGAAAAAATCTTCCTTTTTGCGTTGATTTTAATATAAAAAAACATAAATGTTGTATTGGCGGTATTACTAAGGCAAATGAAAACAGTTGTTTTATGCCTCATGACTGCTAAACAATAGTTTTTTGTTTGAATGAGTCATGATGAGTAAAACAAATTTATCCTCATTCGAAGATAAATTTTATCCATATATCGTAATATCCTGTTTTGTTGTGATTAATATTTATCTTTGCCTTGAAATGTGTTTATGATAGGTTGATAAGATATTGATTCATTGCTAGTGAAAGATATTTACAAACATTTATGTGAGCGGGAAGATATTCCATTGTTTCAACAGGCATGGTGGATGGATACTGTATGCATCAAAGGTGACTGGGATCTGTTTCTTTATAAAGTGAATAATGATATTGTGGCTGCTATGCCTTTCCATTTTCGTAAAAAATTTGGATTGAAATTTATTATTGAACCTCAGTTAACTCCTTACAGCGGCATTTGGATAAAACCTAATCAGCCTTTTCTGTTGAGGAATCAATATGAGCTTGAGAAAAAAATTGTTACATATTTTATAGAAGAACTTTATAGATTCGGTTTTGTGTATTATTTGCAGACATTTCATCCTTCTTTTACCAATGGGTTACCTTTTTATTGGAAAGGATTTGGACAAACTACACGCTATTCATTCGTTATAGAGGATATTTCTAATCCAAAACTGGTTTTTGAAGCTTTTAGCAATCGGAAAAAGCGAGATATCCGTAAAGCTGAAGCATCCTTAATGATTTCTTTTGATCTGAATCCGAATGCATTTTATGAATTTACCCAGATGGTTTGGGCTCAGCGGAAAAAGAAGCTCTCATATTCTTGGGAATTTTTTTGTCGAGTGGCGACTACTGCTTTGGAAAGAAATCAGGGAATAATAATGGCTGCTCATGACGATCAGAATAAATTGCATGCTGCACTTTTTGTGGTTTGGGATAAACGAAGCGCATATTGCTTGACATATGCCATTGATGAAAGTTACAAAGGTTCGGGAGCGCTCAGCTTGTTAATTTGGAGCGCTATTCAATATCTTTCGGATAAAACAATTGCTTTTGATCTGGAAGGTAGCATGATAGAGTCCGTAGCAGATTCTTATGTGCAATTTGCCAGTAGCAGGTTGTCCTATTTTGAAATAAAAAAAACGAATCTCCTAGTTGATTTGTTGATGAAATTCAGGAAATAAATACTCTTCAAATTTTTAGGCTATCACCATTTGGTATATTTTCAAAATTTGTTTTGCAACTATATCCGGATGTGCCAAAGCAAGTGCAGTTCCTCTTATTTTTTTTATGTCGAACTCCTGATAATGTTCAATCATTTTCAACATAGCTTTAGCAAGCATTGGAGGATCATTAACAGGAACACGATATCCGACATTTGAAGTCAGCATAACTTCGGGGATGACTGCTGTTCCCACGACAGGTAAGCCTATGCACATTGCTTCCAGAGTGGCAATAGATTGTGACTCTTCACAGCTTGATAATACGAAAGCATCGGCATTGTACAATAAACTTCTGATTCCTTCCGGTGATTGCCATCCCAATAATTCAATTTTATCGTGATGGATGGTTGCGCGCATTAATTGTTTCCCTAATTTTGTATTAAATCCATTTCCTGCTATATGTAACTGTACATTGGGATTATGTTCACAAAGTATGTCAAATGCTTGAAATAAGATATGATATGCTTTGGCTGGTACATTAGAATTCGCAGCAGCAAAAATAAAATTATCGTGTTTAGTGAGTTTCAATTGGCGTAAACTAAAAAAATCAACATCCAAGAGGTTGGAGACACAAAATAGGGGGACATCAGTCTGGAGAAACTGTCGAATACCATCCAAAACTTCGTTTGAAACTCCGATAATAGCATCAGCATGATTGTATGCTGTTCGTATTTTATGATTAATCCAATCATCCGATTTCATTTTATCAATAAAATCAGAGTTTGGATTCAGTTTGCCGGAATGTTCGGTGATAATATAAGGAATTTGATATTTTTCTTTGATGATGGAACAGGCGTATCCAGCGCATTGCCAACCATGAGCGTGAATTAAATCAGGTTTACCATTTTTTTTAATGTATGCCGATACCCTATTTACTGTTCCTTTGATCCATCGTTCTAAATTTATTTTGTTTGTTTTTGGGATGTTGCGTTGGTATGTGCGATATATAGGAATGCCGTTTTCTTCTGTCATGTGCTCAAAGGGAGAATATCTGATATTGAATGCAGCTTGAAAAGGTAATATGACATGTGCGATAATGACCGGGTCGATTCCTGATTTTTTTAATGCAACACTCTGTTCCATACAAAACTCACCACCTCCGAATGGCATGAAATAGGAGGGGAGCTGTACTATGTGCAATGGTTTATTCATAGTCATTGAAGTGTTCGTTTACGGGTTATATAGGGTTGCAAAAAGTGAAAGATGAATTTTGCTCTGCTAAAAAGGGTGACCAATGCAAATTTTCGATCTTTCCGCCATGTTAGTACAAAAGGAAATGTTTTTGCAACACGACAAGCATAGTCAAAATCATTATGTTTCCAAGCGATTAGCAATTGATCGCTTTTGTGGATATATTCATTTTTTAGCAAACTGGATTTTTGATTTTCTCTTGCTTTTTGGATAAAAAAGAGACGAATACGATAAATAGACTCACGAAATTGAAGTTCATCATGTTGTAATATTGGACGGCGTACACTTCCGGCTTTCCAGGTATAAACTGTTGTGACGTCTGATAGAAATGTTCCTGTTGATGTAAGGCTAAATTGCAGAAATAGAGGTAAGTCAGGAGTTAAGAAATGATTTTCAATGAATCGTTGGAATAATGCGAAATCGAATATTTCTCTACGAAACATGATGGTAGATGACGTGATCGCCTGATCAAATAATGTTTCTTCGAATAAATTATTCGAGGGTTTGTAGTGTTTCATTCCTTGAATCAGGGTGTGGTGTTGTTCATCGGAATAATAAAAATCGGTGTATACAAATCCCACCTGATCTTTCTTCAGGATAGCCAGTTGTTTGCTCAACTTTTCTGGATCAATCCAGTAATCATCTCCTTCTAAAATAGCAATATAAGGCGCAGATGCCGCTTTTATCGCCTGATACCAGTTTGACAGGACTCCTCGGTTAATTGACGAACGGATGAACCGGATAAGAGCAGGATAGTTTGTCTGGAAGTTTGTACATATCTGAGCTGTTCGATCGGTAGATCCATCGTCGCTGATTATTATCTCTATACCAGCATCTATTTTTTGTGCAAGAACACTTTCAATAGTGCGTTGGATATAATGTTCCTGATTATAGGTGATTATGCAAACGCTGATAATATTTTCTATTATTGCCATGAGAGAATAAATGTAGAGCCTCCTATTTTAACCGCCAGGGACATATTGCTATTTTGCTATTTAGCTCTAACTGGAATCTATAAGCAAAAATAGGCAAAATTTTTGTTTGTAGTGTGTCTTTTTTTGAACAAAAATCAGCTACGAATGAAGATGATTTAGAAAAAAAGAGTATCTTGCACTGGTTTTTTACCGTAAAATAGCAACGCTTAAAAACAAAGGTGTTATGTCGTATTTGAAATTTGATAAAAGCAGTTTGACTAATTTAGAAAAGTCTTTACGTAAGGAAATTCTGAGAACTAATAAATCAGGAGCCTATAGTGCTACTACATTGGTTGATTGCAATACGCGTAAATATCATGGCTTATTAGTTGTTCCAGTCCCTGAATTAAGTGATAGTAATCATGTCCTGTTATCATCTTTAGATGAGACTGTTATACAACATGGAGCTGAGTTTAATTTAGGTGTGCATGAATACGAAAATAATTTTTATAGTCCTAATGGGCAGAAATATATCCGGGAATTTCATCTTGAAACAGTTTCAAAAACCATTTATCGTGTAGGTGGCGTTATTTTGTCGAAAGAGCGCATTTTTATTTCTCATGAAAATCGTTTTGTGATTCGCTATACCCTTCTTGATGCTCATTCTCCTACAACGCTTCGTTTTCGGCCTTTTCTGGCTTTTCGTAGTGTACACGAGCTTTGCATTGAAAATGATGTGCTGAATGATAGTATAAATGATGTAGCGAATGGCATATCGATGTGTTTATACCAGGGTTATCCAGCTTTGTATATGCAATTTTCAAAAAGTAATCAATTTGTATCTGATCCTCATTGGTATAATGGAATTAAATATTTCAAAGAACAGGAACGGGGATATGATTACAAAGAAGACTTGTATGTCCCAGGTTATTTTGAATGTGCAATAAAAAAAGGAGAAGCACTTGTTTTTTCGGCAGGGACCAGCTCTGTAGAACCGAGGACTCTTTTTAAATTATATGATGATGAAGTAGCTAAGCGTACCATAAGGAGTGATTTTTTTCACACTTTGAAGAATGCGGCTCAGCAGTTTTATTTGAAATCTGGTGATAATTATTATTTGCTGGCAGGTTATCCGTGGTTTAAAGTAAGGGCGCGAGATGAATTTATTGCGCTTGCAGGAGCTACCCTGGTGATTGATGACAGGGATATGTTTGAGAAAATTATGCAAACGGCTTCTGTTACCATTCTTTCTTTTTTAGAGGGTAACCTTATTGAAAAGAATCTATATGAGTTAGAAGCTCCTGATGTTCTGTTGTGGGCTATTCGTGCTATACAGTATTATGCTGATTTTTATGGAATAAAAGATACAACTGCAAAATATGGAGATTTGATTCTTTCTATTATAAACTTCATTCGGAAGCAGAAACATCCAAATCTATTTTTGCATGAAAATGGACTTCTCTATACCAACGGAAATCAAAAAGCTGCAACGTGGATGAATGCTACTGAAAATGGAATTCCTATAATTCAACGTAGTGGGTATATAGTTGAAATTAATGCATTATGGTATAATGCTTTGAAATTTTCTGTTCAAATTGCGACAGAACAAAAAGATGAATATAATGCTGATTTGCTTGATTATCAGTCAGAAGTTACTAAGCAATCTTTTGTTGATGTTTTTTGGAATGGTACATACTTGTATGATTTTGTTGATGGACAAAATGCTAATGTTGAGGTCAGGCCTAATATGGTTATGGCTGTTGCATTACCTTATTCTCCCTTAGATAAAGAACAACAAAAATCGGTACTTGATTTGATAACCAGAGAACTATTGACTCCTAAAGGATTGAGGACATTAAGTCCTAAAAGTTCACTTTATAGACCATTTTATGTGGGAAGTCAATTGCAACGGGATCGTAATTACCATAATGGTCCGGTTTGGCCATGGTTGGCGGGGGCTTTTGCTGATGCTTACCTGAAGATTTATAAACGTAGTGGATTTTCGTTTATTGAAAGACTTTTAATCGGTTTTGAATCAGAGATGAAAGAATTATGCGTCGGAACACTTTCGGAATTGCATGACGGAAATCCTCCTTTTTTAGGTCATGGGGCAATGTCGTTTGCAATGAGTGTTGCCGAAATTTTGCGTATTTATCGTATCGTTTATATTGATCAAATTCAGCTATAGAATGGAGAAGAAAGATAATTTAAAATAAGCAAATTCAGCTAACTTAAGCGATGTTCGAGGTTGTTATGCCTCACTTACTTCAAAATTTTAATTACCCCGTTTTTCTAGCAATTTAATACACGAATATATGAAAGCACTGATGTTCGGATGGGAATTTCCTCCTCATATTTTAGGCGGTTTAGGTACAGCTAGTTATGGCTTAACCAAAGGAATGTCTTTGCAGCAGGATATGGAAATAACATTCGTAATTCCAAAAGCGTATGGAGATGAAAATCAGCGTTATTTGAAAATTATTGGTGCTTGTTTTATCCCCGTTGTCTGGAAAGATGTAGATTGGAATTTTGTGCAAGAGCAATTGGGTCAATTTATGTCACCTGATGAATTTTATCACTTGCGTGATCATATTTTTTATGATTATAGACGCATAGGAACCAATGAGCTGGGATGCATCTCTTTTTCCGGACGGTATCCGGATAACCTATTGGAAGAAATTTCTAATTATGAGGCTGCGGCAAGCGTAATTGCACATACATATTCATTCGATATTATTCATTCTCACGATTGGTTGACTTATCCGGCCGGAATATTTGCCAAACAGATTACAGGCAAACCTCTGGTGATTCATGTACATGCAACAGACTTTGACCGGAGTAGGGGGAATGTCAATCCTATTGTTTATAATATAGAAAAACGGGGAATGGATGCTGCTGATCATATTATTACAGTGAGTGATCTGACTCGCAATATTGTAATTGATAAATATCATATTGATCCGAGAAAGGTGACGACGGTGCATAATGCAGTTGAACCTTTGTCAGACGTTGATACCTTTAAAAAACTACCACATAAGAATAAGATTATTACATTTCTAGGGCGCATTACTATGCAAAAAGGACCTGAATATTTTGTTGAATCTGCTGCACGAGTTTTGCAAAAAACCAAACATGTTCAGTTTGTTATGGCAGGCAGTGGCGATATGATGAATGCTATGATACGCTTGGTTGCTGAACGTGGTATTGCTGACAGATTCCATTTTACAGGCTTTTTGAAAGGCCGGGATGTATATGAATTGCTTGCTCAAAGCGATGCTTATGTAATGCCATCTGTTTCGGAACCCTTTGGAATATCTCCATTAGAAGCCATGCAAGTGGGGACTCCTACCATTATATCCAAACAATCCGGTTGTGCGGAAATTCTCACTAATGCAATTAAAATTGACTATTGGGATGTAGAAGCAATGTCCGACGCCATGTATTCAATTGTCAAATACCCGGCAATGTACAGGCATTTACACGAAGAAGGACTGAAAGAAATCAACACGATTAAATGGGAATATGCCGGACAGAAAGTACGAAATATATATAATCAGGTATTGGGATATCACTAAGCATTCAAGCAAGTCTCTTATTCTTCTTTTCGATCAATCCAATTTCGCAATAATAAGCCATTTCTTATTAGATTATTATAAGAATTGCTTTTTCATTTTTGTCGATTGCATTTCAATTAATATGTTTAATTTTGCGCTCTCAAATTTCTTGGTATGAAATTAAATTGAAGCATAGGAATGTTTGCTTTGTTTGTTTTATGTCAATGTGAATGAATTAGATCGCGCAATATTTGAATATCTAACTTAGCTATTTCATATATATACGACATGAAAAATAAGTATATTGATTTAATTGAACAATCTTTTGAGTTTCCGAATGAAGAGTTTTCTCTAGTGGATAATGAATTGTATTGGTTTAATATCCCTTTGATGGATATTATAAAACAATATGGTACTCCGTTGAGAATAAGTTATTTGCCTAAAATCGCAAAAAATATACAACGTGCGCGAAGGATGTTCAATGTGGCAATGGCCAAAGTTGATTATAATGCTGAATATCATTACTGCTATTGTACGAAAAGCTCACATTTTTCTTTTGTTATGGAGGAGGTTTTAAAACATGGTGTTCATGTAGAAACTTCATCTGCATTTGACATTAATATATTGGAGTCTTTATTTGAAACTGGTCATCTTAAACCAGATACTTATGTCATATGTAATGGGTTTAAGAGGCCTCAATATATAGAGAATATTCAAAACTTGATTAATGTTGGATTTGAGAATGTAATTCCTGTTCTGGATAATAAGTTTGAGCTGGATCTTTTACTGAAGGACTTTGACCAGCCGGTGAAAGTAGGCATTCGGATCGCTTCAGAAGAAGAACCCAAGTTTGATTTTTATACTTCACGATTGGGTATTCGTTATAATGATATTATTCCATATTTTGTTGATAAGATCCAAAATAATCCTCAGGTTGAGCTGAAAATGCTGCATTTTTTTATCAATACTGGTATCAAAGACACTGCCTACTATTGGAATGAATTAAATAAAGCTGTCAATTTATATTGTGAATTGAAGAAAATTTGTCCGCAATTAGATAGTTTGAATATTGGAGGAGGGTTTCCCATTCAAACACATTTGGATTTTCCTTATGATTATGATTATATGGCAGAAGAAATTGTGGCGCAAATTAAAAATACTTGCACTCAAAATGAAGTGCCCGAACCTCATATTTTTACCGAGTTTGGTTCTTATACCGTAGGTGAAAGCGGAGCAATGCTTTATTCCATTGTCAACCAGAAGCAACAAAACGACCGTGAATTATGGAACATGATTGATAGCTCATTTATGACTACACTTCCTGATACATGGGCTATAGATCAGCGGTACGTTTTTTTGGCAATCAATAATTGGGATCTGGAATATCAACGGGTTCATCTGGGGGGGCTGACTTGCGACAGTGAAGATTTTTATAATGCGGAAGCTCATTCCAATGCTGTGTTTTTGCCAACCATTTCTGAAAACAATGAACAATACATAGGTTTTTTTCATATGGGTGCTTATCAGGAAGCTCTTAGTGGTTTTGGTGGCATTCAGCATTGCTTGATCCCTGCTCCGAAAGTTGTAGTAATTGATGTTGATGAACAAGGAGAATATGTAACGAAATTATTTGCTAAGGAGCAGAGTTACAAGTCGATGCTGAAAATTCTCGGATATTAATTTTTGATTTGCTCTTTTGGTTTAAAATTCTCATATTTGTAGCATTAAATAGAGCTAGCCTTTACTTTTAAAAATACTTTGACAATGAAAAAAACAGCTTATTTATTGATTATTCCTGTTGCTTTAATGTTGGGTTCATGTAAGACGCTTCATCCGGCAGGAATCTATGAGAAAGCTCCGGCAGTATCCCAAAGTCAACCTGCAACAGAGATTACGTCTCCTACGGTTTCGTCTTCAACAACAACGTCAACTGCCTCTCAGAATCCGGCTCCTGCTAATCCTGTGGCTACTACCAACGAAAATGTTAGAACAGAATCATTTACGCTGGCACCTTCTGAAACGAATCAAAATCCAATTCACATGAAATACAATGTGGTGGTAGGTAGTTTTGAAAATCAATCAAATGCACAAAGATTGTCAGCTACGCTAAAAGCAGAGGGGAAGGATCCAGCAATTGTGGTGAATAAGAATGGAATGTTCCGGGTGATCTACGATTCGTTTAATGACTATGCTAAGGCTACTCAAGAGAAATTAGGCCTTCAAGGCAGATTTCCTGGTGCTTGGTTATTGGTACAAGCTGGTCAATAGTAGTATTATATCGAATTTCTGAAATACATTTTTAGGAGTGATTTTTCAGTTGTATTTCAACCTAACAAATACATATGTTTGTTAGGTTTTTTATTTATCGTCCTGTTAGATAACTCAGATAACGATGCCTTTCTTGTATGTATAGCAATAAAAACATTTTCTCGCTTTCATATCCTATCTTTTTGACTTTGCTTGCACAAAGCGTGGTGAATGTTACTGATTCTGCTTTTTTAGGACGCATTGGAGAAGTGGAACTTGGGGCGTCAGCTTTAGGTGGCGTTTTCTATATGGCAATCTTTGTCGTCGGGATGGGATTTGCTAACGGAGCGCAGATCCTTATGGGAAGACGTAATGGGGAAAAGAATTTTATTCCTTTGGGAGATATATTCAATCAGGGAGTTTTATTTTCCTTCATCCTTTCACTGGTCGTGTTTAGTTTATCTTATTGGTTTACATCGCCTTTATTGAGGATGTTTATCCACTCAAAAGAGATATATGCAGCCACGGTTATCTATTTGGATTATCGTGTTTTTGGCTTCTTCTTTGCTTTTGTGAATTTGATGTTTCGAGCTTTTTATGTAGGTGTCATGCGTACAGGTATTCTTACAATCAGTGGTTTTATTACTATGGGCGTCAATGTTTTGTTAAGCTATACGCTGGTATTCGGCCATTTTGGTTTTGCACGAATGGGAATTGCCGGGGCAGCATTGGCTTCTGTACTTTCAGAAGCTATTACGATGCTCTTTTTTGTTGGATATACCGTGTCATTTGTGCATATTGATATTTATAAACTATTCCGATTTAATCAAATTCGAATTCATGTGATTAGGGAGATCTTAGACGTTTCCCTTTTTATGATGTTGCAGTCATTTATATCTATTTCAACCTGGTTTCTCTTCTTTGTATTTATCGAAAAATCAGGAGAACAACCTCTTGCCGTTTCGAATATTATCCGGAGTTTATATTCGCTTTTAGGTCTTCCTGTAATAACATTTGGTATTACCGTTAGTACGTTGGTCAGCAATTTAATGGGAGAAGGTAGGGTTTCTCAGGTGTTACCCATGGTACGTCGTGTAGAGAGGCTAACCATCCTTATCAGCATCCCAGTTGTTTTACTGACTGCATTTTTCCCTCAATTGTTTGCATCAATCTATACCAATGATTTAGTGTTAAGGCTGGCCACTGTCCCAGTGTTACATGTTTTTTGTTTAATTCTGGTCGTATTTTCTTTTGGCAATATTTATTTCAATGCTGTTTCCGGGACAGGCAATACACGGGTAGCTTTGTTGTTTGAATTGATAGTTATGATTGTTTATCTGGTGTTTATCTATTCAGTCAATTTTATATTTCATGCACCTGTTGCTGTCGCTTGGCTGTCGGAAGTAATCTATTGGGTTGGTCTCGGATCGATGAGTTATGTTTATTTGAAGCGAGGCAATTGGCAGACAAAGAAGATTTAATGAAAAGAAAAGCCGTACCCAAAATAATTGTTGAATACGGCTAAACCATGCATGAATAAAAACGAGTGTTTATTTGTTTTTCTTTTTCCAAAGGCTCTCCATCTCTTCCAACTTTTTCCCTTTTGTTTCAGGGACAAACTTCCACATAAATATAGCGGATAGAATTCCCATGATTCCATATATCCAATATGAAAATCCATGATGGAATTGATTTGTGAGCCAAGTGTTGTCATTCATCATAGGGAATGTTAGCGATACTATCCAGTTGGCAATCCATTGCGCAGCGACTGCAATAGACATTGCTCCCCTGATGGAATTCGGAAAAATTTCTGCCAGTAAAACCCAGCAAACAGGACCCCAACTCATTGCAAAGGCTGCTGTGTAAAGAAGCATAAAGATCAAAGCTAACAGTCCAACATGTCCTGAGAAGAATGTGAATCCAAGAGCGATCATGCTAATAGCCATGCCGATAGAGCCAATGATCATTAATGGTTTACGGCCAAACTTATCTACTGTCAGTATAGCAACAACTGTGAATGTCAGATTGACAATGCCAACGATAATAGTTTGCAAAAGGGATGAATCTGTAGAAGCACCCATATTTCGGAAGATATTTCCTGCATAATAAAGTACGACATTAATGCCTACAAATTGTTGAAACACAGAGAGCATGATGCCAATAAAAATCACCAGAAACCCGTATGAAAGCCACGGAGCATTAACTTCGTGCAACGTACTTTTGATTTCTTCCAGTACAGTGGGGGCACTGTCTTTGCCAGCAATCTTTTCCAATACTTTTAATGCTTGGCTATCTTTCCCTTTTAATGCAAGATAACGGGGTGTTTCCGGTACAAAGAATAAAAGAATTAAGAACAATCCAGCTGGGATAGCTCCTGAGAAAAACATCCATCTCCATCCGGTAGCAACCAACCATTGTTCATTTCCTTGTTTGGCTATGAAATAATTGACAAAATAGATAACCAACATGCCAAAAATGATGGCGAATTGGTTGAATGATACTAATTTTCCTCGACTATTAGCAGGTGCTATCTCTGCAATATACATAGGCGAAATCATAGATGCAATACCAACTCCAATGCCACCAATAATCCGAAAGATCACGAAAGCATAAACGTCTAAAGTTCCGAAAATATTGAAACTTTCAGGATGCCAGGCTCCGATGGCTGAAATGAAAAATGCTACTGCTGCAATGATTAATCCGTTTTTACGTCCAATAGCACGTGAGATAAAACCTGCTAAAGCACCTCCGATAATACATCCGATTAGCGCGCTGGCAACGACAAATCCCTTCACAGCGTCTGCCGTATCTTTGATGTCAGCCGGATTAGTCGGAATTGCTTTGGTAAGAAAATTTACTGCCCATATGGTAAAAATCGCAATAATCAGGATACCGACAATACCTCCTTTCTTTAATCCCATCAGTTTGATTAATTGTCCACTTATGATAAAAAAGACAAGATATAATACAATAACCATCATCAGACGATATTGGCTAATAACTGAAACAATATCTGATACATAATTATATCCAGTGGCTGTCGTTTTGTAAATATAAAATTCTACCAATGATTTTTCTGCTCCATTAACTACAGCCGTGTCATATCCAAATAATAAACCTCCCAAAGTTGCTACTAAAGTCAGCAACATAATATAGACCGGATTCCCTTTATTGTAAGAGCTTACGGTGTTTTTCGATGATGTGTCTATGAATGACATTGTAAATGAATTTAATAGTTTCCGGTTTTTGAATTAAGGCAAAGATAATCTGCCGGCAATTTAAAACCGGCAGATTTAGAGCGATCAATTAGATATACATATTAATTAGAGCTTCGTACAATTCTTGTTTACCACTGATTTGTTTGGGTTCTCCGTCGCGAAGTGCAATTTTATGCAAATCTTCCAGAGTTAATTGGCTTTGAGTAAACAATTTTCCTTCTCCATTGTTAAAAGAAGCATAACGTTCTGCACGCATTTTCTTGTAATCAGATTGTTCAAGAATAGTAGCTGCTGTTTCTAATGCACGGGCAAACACATCCATCCCTGCAATATGAGCAATGAAAATGTCGTCAAGATCTGTCGAATTCCGACGTGTCTTTGCATCAAAGTTTGTCCCCCCAACTAATCCACCTGCTTCAAGAATGATTAACCAGGCCTGTGTTAGTTCATAAATATCAATTGGAAACTGATCAGTATCCCATCCGTTTTGAGCATCGCCGCGGTTGGCATCTATCGAACCAAGCATACCTGCATCCACTGCTGCCTGCAATTCATGTTCAAATGAATGCCCGGCCAAAGTGGCATGATTTACTTCAATATTTAATTTGAAATCTTTGTCAAGGCCATGTGCTCGCAGGAATCCGATGACAGTTTCCGAATCTACATCATATTGATGTTTCGTTGGTTCCATTGGTTTTGGTTCTATAAAGAAAGTCCCCTTGAAACCTTGTCCCCTTGCATAGTCTCGTGCCATGGTGAGCATTCTGGCCAAATTTTCTTTTTCCAGCTTCATGTTGGTGTTGAGCAAACTCATATAACCTTCACGTCCACCCCAGAACACATAATTTTCACCTCCTAAAGCGATAGTAGCGTCTAATGCATTTTTGATTTGAAATCCGGCGCATGCTACTGCTTGAAAATCAGGATTTGTGGCGGCTCCATTCATAAAACGAGGATTACTGAAGACATTTGCTGTACCCCAAAGCAGTTTAACTCCCGAAGCAGCTTGCTTTTGTTTTGCATAATCAACAATTGCATGCAGATTCTTTTCATACTCATTGAATGAAGATGAATCGACTAAGTCAATGTCATGAAAGCAATAGTAGTTTATGCCTATTTTGGTCATGAACTCAAATGCAGCATCCATTTTGTCCTTAGCCCTTTCCACGGCGTTTGATTTTGCGTCCCACGGAAATACTTTGGTGCCTGGTCCAAATGGATCGCCTCCTGTTCCACATAATGTATGCCAATAGGCCATCGAGAATCGCAACCAATCTTTCATTTTGCGTCCAAGAACTACTTTTTCAGCATCATAATAACGAAATGCAAATGGATTTTTGCTTTCTTTTCCTTCAAATTTAATTTGGCCAATGCCTGGGAAAAATTCTTTATCCCCTAATAAAATACTCATGATAGTTTTTGATTAATGTGATTTATAAATTGTCTTTGTGTGTATTTTTGATTTATTTTTCTGTACACGAAGATGATAAAACAGTATTTAATGTGTTCTCCCATTTGTCATAAGCAATATGAACAGCTTCTTCTTGTTTTCTGTTTGGGGTGATCGTTTCCATTTTTGTAAGCGAAGCAAAAGCTTCTTCATTATTTTTGAAGATTCCTACGCCAATACCTGCTCCCTTGGCTGCTCCTATAGCTCCGTCAGTATCATAAAGTTCTATTGTAGCTCCCGTAATGGTTGAAAGCGTCTCACGGAACAAAGAACTGAGGAACATATTCGCTTTGCCGGCACGAATTACTTTGATTTCCATGCCCAAATTGTTCATTATATCAATGCCATATTTGAACGAGAACGCAATTCCCTCTTGTGCAGCACGTATGACATGGGCTTTGCTGTGAATGTTGAAATTGATTCCGTTTATTGAACAGCCGGTTTCTTTATTGCTCAAAACTCTTTCCGCCCCATTCCCAAAAGGAAGCACGGATAATCCAGCCGCTCCGACAGGAACGGTTGCGGCTAATTGATCAATTTCTTTGTAACTAAGATTCTCCGGTGCCACATTATTTTTAATCCATGTGTTGAGAATACTTGTACCGTTGATGCATAGCAATACTCCTAAACGAGGTTGATCGACAGAATGGTTCACATGGGCAAACATGTTGACACGTGATAATGGATCGTAATTTATTTGGGCATTAACACCGTACACTACGCCTGAAGTTCCAGCTGTGGCTGCTATTTCTCCTGGATTAAATACATTAAGCGATAAAGCATTGTTAGGCTGATCACCTGCCCGGTATGTTACCGGAATTCCTGCTGCCAATCCTAGTTCTTTGGCAATATGAGGCATAAGCTCTCCTTGTATGCCAAAAGTTGGTACAATATCAGGCAAGATATTAGATGAGAATCCGAAATAATCAAGTAAAGGTTTGGATATATAGTTCTTTTTGAAATCCCAAAATATACCTTCCGATAATCCTGATATAGTTGTCACCGCTTTACCTGTCATGCGCATGGCAATATAGTCTCCGGGCAACATAATCTTGTCTATCTTGTCATATAATTCCGGTTCATGTTGTTTTATCCATGCAAGTTTTGCCGCTGTAAAATTACCGGGAGAATTTAGCAAATGTTCTAAACATGTTGTTTTTCCAATAGTTTTGAAAGCATTTTCGCCATAAGGAACCGCACGACTATCGCACCAAATAATAGACGGTCGAAGCACCTGCTGTTGCTTGTCTATTATGACCAATCCGTGCATTTGATAAGAAATGCCAATGGCTTTAATATCTGCCGGAGATACTTTTGACGTATTTAGTATGGACAATGTGGCTATTTTGAGATTATTCCACCATTGATCTGGATGTTGTTCTGCCCATCCGGCCCGTAAAGCAGTTATAGACATTTCCTGTTTCGGCGAAAAATCTTCTGCTACACATTTCCCTGTTTCGGCATTAACTAAACTTGCTTTTATGGATGAGCTGCCAATATCGTAGCCTAATAAATACATATAAGTGTTTTTTGTTTAGATTGAAAAAATTAGCGATGTATCTGATTATAAATGATTTTATCAAAACGATAATAACGGGCAGCGCGATGTGCCACATTCTCTTGCTTTTCGTCAAGTGGCACAACATAGTGCAAGGACAGAAATTTTTTATGAAAGTTGCGAATATCCACTTTTGTGCCAAAAATGATCTCGTGCAAATTACGCAATTCCGCTTCAGTAAAACGCTTTGGAAGCAATTCGTAAAGTCCAATAGGATCATCTTCGAGTTTTAGCCTTACGTAGTCAAGCGCTTTTTCTACAATGATATTATGATCGAACGCCAGTTGTCCAATGTTATTTATATCGCACCAATGCGCCTCATATTTGTCGGAAAAGTTTTGTAGTTTTTGTCCTATCTTGATAAGTGCCACATACCCGATAGTAACGATTCTGCCTATTTTCATATGAATGGCATTTTCCAGCCAAACTATATCCTGTGGATTCTTAGTTCTTTCAGGAGAACCAAAACTATGGAACTGCTGAAGATAGATATTTTTGATCCCGGTTAATTCATGAAGAACACGATAAGCAGCATCGTCAAGATCTTCATTTTCATAAATCACACTTCCCGGTAACTTCATGTCATTATAACACTCTTCTTCGTTGATTCCACTCCTTGAAATCAACAGGATGTTGAGCTTTTCACCGGTAAAGCCAAAAATAACGCAATCGACTGATACATGAGGGTATAGTGTTGATTCTGGCATAAGACGAAGATTAAAAATATGAACCTGTAATATTCTTATGCAAATAAACTCATTTATTTTCTTATTCACAATATTATTGGCATAAAAAACTGATAATAAGAATTTTGTAGAATGTATATTTTACATTAAGACATGTGATAAAACAAGATGTTTTTCAATACAATGAGACTAGGTTATAAGATGTATTAATTACAATAAGATGATCGAGTTAAATAATATAAAATATTTGAGTATCTAATGATTATGCCCTTGCAGAAGTTCGGAATAGTAATTTTACTTGCTGATGGTTGATTAATGTACAACTGAGATTTGAAATTATTGTCGTAATTTTGTCTTTGAGTTGATTCTGTATTTGATGTCAATTACAAAAATTGCTATTATCGTTTGTGTTGGAGTATGAAAAAATTGGTGTTATTGTTTCTTTTAAGTAACATATTGTTACGCCTTTCTGCTCAGGAGCTGAATTGTCATGTGCAGATAAACGCCAGCATGATACAAGGTACCAATACGCGTGCTTTTTCTACTCTCGAGAAAGCTCTGAATGATTGGATGAATAGTCGTCAGTGGACCAACCTCGATTATTCACCTGTCGAGAAGATTGATTGTAATTTTATTTTTACGGTTAAAGCATATTCTAATAATTATTTTACTACTGAGTTACAGGTTCAATCACGTCGTCCCGTCTTTAATTCTTCTTATGAGACATCTCTTTTTAATTTTCAGGATAAGAATGTAAACTTCAATTATGTGGAAGGACAATCCATGGAAATCAATGAAAATCAGGTCGATAATAATTTGTTGGCAGTCATGATGTTTTATGGATACATTATTTTAGGCGAAGATGCCGATTCATTTGCTTTAAAAGGGGGAACCTCATTTTTTCAACGCGCAAATTCTATTGTCAACTCAATGCAATCATCTACCGAATCAGGATGGAAAGCTTTTGAAAGTGATCAAAATCGATATGCATTGATTAATGGCATTTTAGATCCAAAATTAGCTTCAATACGAACTTTGAATTATGAATATAATCGTCTCGGCTTAGACATGATGGCTGATAATCCGGATAATGGTCGGGCAACCATTGCTCAGGCTCTAACTTTATTAAAACAGGCCAATAATAATGCTCCCTCAAATATTGTGATCTCAATATTTCTAAACTCAAAAATTGACGAAATTGCCGATATTTTTACTCAAGGAACTACCAGTGAACGAAATGGAGTCTATTCTGTCCTAATGCAAGTTGCCCCAGCATTAGCTAACCGTTTTGATAAAATACAAAATAACAATTAAGAAAGATGCATAGATATGTTATGTTCTTTATACATTGAAAATTATGTTCTGATAGAACGCCTTTCCATAGATTTTGGCCAAGGCTTTTCGGTTATAACTGGTGAAACAGGTGCTGGAAAATCTATTATTTTAGGGGCCTTAGGTTTAATTTTAGGACAGCGAACGGATTCAAAGGCAATTCGGGAAGGGGCGTCAAAGTGTGTGATAGAAGGAACTTTTACTATTGTATCATATGACTTGCAGCCTTTCTTTGCAACTAATGAATTGGAATATGCAGATGAAACCATTATTCGGCGCGAAATTTATGCTTCAGGCAAATCACGGGCCTTTATAAACGACTCACCGGTTGGGCTGCTACAATTGAAGGAATTGGGAGAAAAATTAATCGATATTCATTCTCAACACCAGAATCTATTACTTCAACATAGTGCTTTCCAATTGAATGTTGTTGATATAGTTGCAAATACCAGACTCCTTTTAAAAGAATACCAGAATGCTTTTGCTTCCTATCAAATAAAGCAAAAACAATTAGTCGATTTACGTAGTCTGTCTTTACAAAAACAGGCCGAGCGGGATTATTTATTGTTTCAATGGCAGCAACTACTTGATGCAAAATTAGTTGATGACGAGCAAGAAATGCTCGAAGAAGAACTAAATATTTTGCAACATGCAGGAGAGATCAAAGATTATTTGCAAAAAACGTTACATATAATTGATGGTCACGACAATGCTGTATTATCTTCTTTAAAAGAAGCCATGGGAATGATGCGCCACGCCCAACAACTCTTTCCTGCCATGGAAGAGTATGAACGACGTATTGATTCTATACAGATAGAACTAAAAGATATTACCGGAGAGCTAGGCAAGCATGAAATGTCAATTGATGTGGAGCCGGATCGTTTGCTACAAGTACAACAGCGGCTGGATGAACTTTATAGCCTGGAGCAAAAGCATCGTGTGACTACACTTTCAGCGTTAATTGATTTGCGTGATAAGTTTGCGACGGAATTAAAACATATTGAAGAATTTGATGAGGATATTTTGACACTTGAAAAAGAAACTGCTCATTTGCTCCAGGAAGTTGTTGTTTTAGGTGAGCAATTATCTGTTGAAAGAGAAAAATCTTTTTCTGTAATAGTTCAACATGTTGAAAAACAACTTAGACAATTGGGGATGAAACACGTTGTTTTTCAGGTTGAGCGAAAACAACTGACCGACTGGACATTGATAGGACACGATGAAATACAATTTTTATTTTCTTCGAACATGCAGGTCAAACCGCAGCCGGTAGCCCAAATTGCATCCGGAGGAGAAATTTCACGTGTAATGCTAAGCCTTAAATCCTTAATTGCTAATACGAAATCATTGCCAACTATTATTTTTGATGAAATCGATATGGGTATTTCAGGTGAAATAGCAAATGCCATGTCATTAATAATGAAACAATTGGGTGGTGTTATGCAAGTAATTGCAATTACTCATTTGCCTCAGATTGCAGCTAAAGGAATGTTTCATTATCGCGTTTCTAAAACAATTCATAATGCAATATCAGAAACAACAATTCAAAAATTATCTGAAACAGAAAGAGTTGCCGAAATTGCGACAATGCTGAGCGGAGCTTCCGTAACCCAGGCTGCGATTGATAACGCTAAGCAGCTACTTGCCGGAGCATAAATTTCATTATAGAATAGTACATTTTCCAAAAAGAAAGATTATTTTTGTGATAAAATCCGAGGCGCATGAAACAATCTTTACTCTACATTTCTTTTATTCTTACTTTATTCATCACAACAAATCTTCAAGCACAAAATCAACGACAAAATTCAATGTCCATAAGTGCTTCGCAGCGAATGACTGTTGTGGTGAATGAAGATCATGTAATGACTGTCACCAATGCTCCGGCAAATTCGATACTTGAGATTTTTAGTTTAGTAGGAACGAAAGTTGCTGAAAAAAGAGTGGTATATAATCATCAGGAATTTGCCTTGGATTTACCGGTGGGTTATTATATTGTGCGCATTGGAGATCAGACACAAAAAATTGTAATTCGATAGTTGAGGGTTATTATCAGCAAAAAGCCGTTTACTGTTTATTAGTAGCGGCTTTTTGTTTGTTGAAAGAGTTATTATTCCAATGTATGAATAACAAGTCCTGATCGTAATTTTGGCTCAAACCATGTTGTTTTTGGGGGCATGATATTTCCCGTATCTGCAATTGCTATGAGTTGTTGCATAGAAACAGGATACAATGCTAATGCTAACTTCATTTCACCACTGTCAACCCGTTGCTGTAACGCGTTCAATCCACGAATTCCTCCTACGAAATCAATCCGTTTGTCGCTTCTTAAATCTTTAATGTCTAGAATTTCGTCTAAAATAAATCGTGAAGATATGGTTACATCCAGTACTTCAATCGGATCGTTGTCATTGTATGTTGCAGGTTTGGCTTGCAACTCGTACCATCTTCCTGAAAGATACAATGAAAAATGATGTAGAGCATTAGGTTTGAACGGAGATGACCCCTTTTCATTGATTATAAACGAGTCTGATAACCTTGATAAGAATTCCGAATCTGTTAAGCCATTCAGATCTTTGACTAAACGGTTGTAATCCATAATAGCAAGCTGATTATCAGGGAAACATACGGCCATAAAGAAATTATATTCTTCATCCCCTTTATGACCTGGATTTTGTAGCTTTTTTTCATGGCCAACTAACGCTGCAGCAGCTGAACGATGGTGACCGTCTGCTATGTAAAGGGAGGGAATCTCTGAAAAAATTTCTGTAATATAATTAATCGTTGCGGCATTGTCAACAATCCAAAACAAATGCTCAATGCCATCAGAAGCTATGAATTTGTATTCCGGTTGTTGCAGCACGATTTGGCTTACTATTTCATCCAGTTCCTGATGATGGGGATATGCAAGAAAAACCGGTTCCATATTAGCGTTGGTGATGCGAACATGTTTCATTCGATCTTCTTCTTTGTCTCGGCGTGTCAGCTCATGTTTTTTTATAGCCCCATTCATATAATCTTCTACAGAAGCGGCAACACATAGGCCGTACTGAGTTTTTCCGTTCATTACCTGAGCATAAATATAATAATTTGCAGTGGTATCTTTAACAAGCCAGCCTTTTTCTTGAAAGAGATGAAAATTCTCTGCTGCTTTTTCATACACACGGGGATCGTGTTCATCTGTTCCGGTAGGAAAATCAATTTCAGGTTTGATAATGTGATACAGTGATTTGTCGTTTCCAGCTGCTTCGTTACGTGCTTCATCAGAATTTAGTACGTCATAAGGACGAGATGCGATTTGTTTAACCCATTGTTTTGGTGGGCGTAAACCACAAAAAGGTCGTATCGTTGCCATGATTTTAGTTGTTAAAAATTATAAGCAAAGATATTGATTTTTGATGACTTACGAAAACAATCGAATGTATGGTGCTTTTTATATAAATGTCTGAAAATTAATGCATTGACTGGGGTAGATTTTTTTATAGTTCTCCAGCTTCTACCAGTATAATAACACGTTCGATAATGCGGTCTCTGTTTTCAGGATCATATTGAGCTTTTAAATTTGATCCGAATAATTTTGCAATTCCCTGCCAAAACCAAGCTGTGACAGGACCTTTGAACTCCTGAATAATGGAATACGCAGTTTGGTTACATTCCCGGTCGATCATTCTGACTAATAACTTCCCTTGGTTAATGGTCATGGAACGAAGATCTTTGTCATATTGCTTGAATAAGGTTTTTTGCACTTGTTTGATATATGCTTTTTTTTCTTGTTCTGTTTGCAGTGTTGCCAAATGTTGATCTACTGTTAGTAGTAAACGGGATGCCATTCGTGCATAGGGGAGTACGCGTTTTACATCGTACACAGTTTTCCAGTAAAATCTTTCTTCCCGCTTATTTTTAAATTTCAATGGGGGGAAACAGTATACATCATTCATGGTGTAAAGAAACAGTGTATCTTTCCCATCAATTTCATATGCACATACCTTGCTTTTGGAAGGCAAATGGAGAGTATAACATAAATCGTTGTATATTTGTTGCTTCCGCTGAAGATCATTCAGCCACTGGTCGTAATTCGTCTGTTGACCATAGGCTGATACCATGATAAACGGCAACAATATCACCAATATCTTTTTCATTAGCGTTTTACAATCAACAAATAAAAGCAGTCAGGTATAAAAATTCTTGGCAAAGATAGTGGGTAATCATGTTAAGTGAACTTGAATCTTGGTTGAAAAAGTGTAATTTTGTGGGTATGAAAACAGCATCAATAGAACCATATCTTGCTATTTTAAAACAATATTGGGGGTATGATGAGTTCCGTCCGTTGCAAAGTGAAATTATTCAAAGTATTGCTTCCGGGCACGATACGTTGGGTTTGATGCCAACAGGGGGGGGGAAATCTCTTACTTTTCAAGTACCTGCTTTAGCGCAGGAAGGTCTTTGTTTGGTGGTAACTCCGTTGATAGCACTAATGCGTGATCAAGTTGATAATTTACAATCACGTGGCATTAAAGCTGCAATGATTTGTACGGGAATGTCAAGAACTGAAATTCTGACCACTCTTGATAATTGTACTTTTGGAAATTATAAATTTCTGTACGTTTCTCCGGAACGTTTATCTACAGACATATTTATCAATCGATTATCTCATTTAGATATTAATTTAATTACCGTTGATGAGGCTCATTGCATTTCTCAATGGGGCTACGATTTTCGTCCTTCTTATTTGAAAATAGCTGACATCAGATCATATCTGCCGGCTGTGCCTTTGCTGGCGCTTACGGCAACCGCAACTAAAGCTGTCATTGATGATATTCAGCAAAAACTGCTTTTTAAAGAATCCAATATTTTTAGCGTAAGTTTTGAGAGACCTAATCTGGCCTATGTGGTACGCCGTGTCGATGATAAGCTACCTCATATTATCCATATCTTATCCCGGGTTTCTGGAAGTGCAATCATTTATGTCAGAGCCAGAACCAAGACAAAAGAAGTCGCAGATTTTTTGAATAAGAATTCTGTTTCAGCAGATTATTTTCATGCAGGATTACCCCGGGAAACAAAGGATGCCAAACAGTCGGCTTGGAAAGGAAACAAAGTGCGAGTGATGGTTGCGACGAATGCATTCGGGATGGGAATCGATAAGTCTGACGTCAGCGTAGTCATTCATCTGGATTTACCAGATTCCATTGAGGCCTATTTTCAGGAAGCGGGTAGGGCAGGACGGGATGGGAAGAAAGCATATGCAATCCTGATTTATAGCAAAACAGATGGTGCAGTTTTAAAGCGTCGCATTTCCGATGCTTTCCCACCAAAAGAGCGTATTATCCATACATATAACTGTTTGTGCAATTTTTATCAGATTGCGATTGGTTCAGGATTTGGATTCGTGGTTCCTTTCGATTTAACGAAGTTTTGTGTCACTTATCATTTGCCACTAAATAGTACCTATCATGCATTTAAAATTTTAGAACAGGCTGGTTACATAGAACTTACGGATGAACTGGATAATCCTTCCCGGCTAATGATTACGGTGACTAAGGAAGACTTGTATCTCTTAAGACACAAAAATGATCTCTGGGATACGATCTTGCAAGTTACTTTGCGATCGTATACCGGTCTGTTCTCCGATTATGCCCATATTAGCGAAGAGATTATTGCCCAGCGGGCAGGAACAACGCGCGAAGAGGTTTATATAGCGTTTTCGCAACTAACAAAAGAAAATATTGTCAATTATATTCCTGCCCGAAAATCCCCCTTTGTTTCATTTACACAATCTCGCGAAGATGAGCGCTATATTACTATTTCGAAAGAAGTTTATGAGGATCGGCTTTTACAGTTTGAAGGTCGCATCAAGGCTATGTTGTCCTATGCTGAAGAGGAGAATATTTGCCGAAGCCAGCAGTTATTGTCATACTTTGGACAACTCTATCAAAAGGTTTGTAATCAATGTGATGTGTGCTTGAAAAAGAAAAAGTCAACCTTTTCGGAGGATGATTTCGAAATATATAAAGAGACTCTTGGGCGGATATTAAAGAATGCGCCGTCAACTGTTCAGGAAATCTTGACTAAAACTAAGTTACAGGAAGAGAAGATTCAACAGGTACTTCGATATTTACAGGATGATGGTACTATTACCGTGAATGATGCTTTACAATTATGTTGGCGGAAATGAATTCATAAAATAAAGTTTGCTATTAAATATATGACAGAATTGGTGATTTTTGATTTGGATGGAACATTACTCGATACCATTCATGATTTAGGGAATAGTGTGAATTATGCTTTACAGAAAAATGGATTCCCATTACACGATATAGAAACTTATCGTTATTTTGTGGGCAATGGTATTACAAAGTTGATTGAACGATCATTGCCTGATGACCAGAAGAATGTTGAAATAATTCAGCGGGTTAGACAGGATTTTATGATTCATTATATTCCTCACTCAGAGGATTTAACCAGACCATACCAAGGCATTCCTGAAGTATTATATACGTTGCAACAAAAAGGAATTCAGCTTGCTGTAGCTTCTAATAAGGTGCAGCTTGCGACGGAGCGTGTTGTCAATCACTTTTTCCCATCTGTTCATTTTGCAGCTGTTTTGGGACAAAGAGAAGGTTTCCCTGTTAAACCTGATCCGTCTATTTTACTATCTATTATGGAGCAAACTGCTGTTTCAAAAGTTAATACTTTATATGTTGGCGATTCAGGCGTAGATGTGTTAACCGCTAAACATGCCGGATTATCTTTTGTGGGCGTTTTATGGGGATTCCGTCCGCAATCTGAACTGGAAGCGCTTGGAGCCGTTTCATTTGTTCATACCCCCGGTGAAATTTTGCATTATATCAAATAATAAAGGGAATTAGCAGAAACATTTCCACGAATTCCCTTTATTGATTTTGAAAACAAAATAATGTTTCAGCTATTAGTTGTTCAATAAAGAAGCGGGATCAAGGTTTTTACTCTCAATATCCAAAAAATAATTGTAGGTTCCAACCGTCAGTTCATCGCATGCTGCTTTATCGCATACAATTATTCCTTTAGGGTGAAGCTGCAACATGCTGATTGTCCATTTATGATTCACTCCTTCTTCAACAGCATGATTTAAAGCTCTTGCCTTGTTATGACCGTTAACCAGAATCAGCACTTCTTTCGCGTCCATAATAGTACCAACACCTACTGTAAGGGCTGCCTTAGGTACCTGATTGACATCATTGTTGAAAAACCTGGAATTTGCAATCATGGTGTCCATTGTCAACTCTTTGTCGCGTGTGCGTGAATAGAGCGACGAGCAGGGCTCATTGAAAGCAATATGTCCATCAGCGCCAATCCCTCCCAGAAACAAATCAATGCCTCCAACTGCTTTTATTTTATCTTCATAGCGTTGACATTCTGCCGCAATATCAGATGCCATACCATTTAAAATATTGACATTTTGGGATTGGATATTAATGTGGCTAAAAAAATTTGTCCACATAAAAGTATGATAACTTTGCGGATGATCTGCCGAAAGTCCAATATATTCATCCATATTGAAAGTGATCACATGCTGAAAAGAAATTCTTCCTGCTTTATAATGGTCGATTAGTGCCTGATAGGTGCCTATGGGCGTTGATCCGGTTGGCAAACCCAATACAAAAGGTTTTTCAGCCGTAGGATTTGCTTCTTTGATTTTTGAAACAATATAATTAGCTGCCCATTGCGACATTTGTAAATAGTCCTGTTCAATGATTAGTCTCATATTTCTCGAGATTTTGAAGGTTATATTATTTTCATGCCTTGGCAAGTTCTTTGCCTAATGCAATACAAGCTTTGTATGCATTTTCTTTAAGGCTTTGTTGCTCTTCCACAGCAGTTCCAATGACCTCCCATTTCATCTTTTCAGCAAATGCTGCAAAAATACGCATAGTCGCGTTTGACCACGTGGAAGATCCAAAATAGGAAAATTTACGATGTTTGATATCTCTATTTTCAATTTTGAGAAGGAAAGATGCCATTTCAGGGAATAGTCCGTTATTGTATGTGGGACTACCCATTACAAGCCTGTCGTATCTGAAAATATCCGTCAGAATGAAGGATGCATCTGTTTTAGCGACATCATAAATCATGATATTTTTTTCTCCTGATTCTGAAAGCCCTTCTGCAATAGCTTCAGCCATCTGTTCGGTATTACCATACATGCTTGCATAGACAATGACGACTCCGCGTTTTCCTTCATAACGACTGAGACTATTGGTCATATCAATAATTTTCGGAATCTGTTCACGCCAAACTGGTCCATGTGTCGGGCAGATATAATCAATCTGCACTGAATGCATCTTTTCTAATGCCTTTTGCACAGGAGATCCATATTTTCCTGCTATATTCGAAAAATAACGATCAAATTCATCCAGATATTTATTAACCATTAAATCAGCATCGACAACACCTCCATCCAATGCTCCGAAAGCTCCAAATGCATCGCCGGTAAAGATCGCTTTATCACTTGCATCATAGGTCATCATCGTTTCCGGCCAATGGATCATTGGTGTCAGAAAAAATTTCAATTCATGTTTTCCTAATGATATTGTAGAACCATCCGTGACTTCCATTAGACCGTCTTCAATGCCGTAATACCCGGCTAACATTTTAAACGTGCGGGCATTGCCAATTATCTTCACATCAGGGAATAATCTTTTGATAGCACGGATTGATCCTGAATGATCCGGTTCCATATGATTGATTATCAAATAATCCACACTGCGCCCTCGCAAAACATCTAATAATTTGTCGATATAAATTTCAGCAAATGGAATTTCTACCGTATCGATGAGAGCTATTTTTTCATCTACAATGACATACGAGTTATAAGAAACGCCAAAAGGAAGCGGAATTTGGTTCTCAAACATCAACTTTTGTCGATCGTTGACGCCAACATAATAAATATCGTTTGTTATAGATTTAGCTTTGAACATAATGATTTATTGAGTTTATGAGTTACGAATGAATAATGTCTTCATGGTACTCATATTGAATGCTATATTTTACGGTGATGAATGAATTTTATGATTATAATCTTATTTGTTTTTCAATACCTTAATGACATTAGAATAGCCAAACATCCTATTTTTCAAGTAATTTGACGACTTGTTCAACTACATTTTGAGATGTAAACCCAAATTTTTCATCCAATACTTTGAAAGGAGCTGAAAATCCAAAATGATCCAATCCAAAAACCACACCATTTGCTCCAACCAGTCTTTGCAGAGTGGATGGCAGTCCCGCTGTCAGTCCGAATGCAGGTATGTTTGACGGAATTACAGCTTGGCGATAAGCGGCATCCTGTTGAAAGAATAGACCTTCGGAAGGTGCTGAAACTACTTGTGGGTCAATCCCTTTTTCTTCGAGCAAAGGAACTGCAGCTAACAGTGTTGCTACTTCCGATCCATTTGCAATTAACACAACAGTAGGATTGTTTTTTGCTGTCCGTACTACATAAGCACCACGTGCTTCCTGAAGAGCGTTTTGATATCCATTTTCGGTGACGATATTTTTAATATTTTGTCGTGAAAGAATCAATCCGGTGGGTGAATGACGGTTTTCTAAAGCAAGTTTCCATGCAACAGTTGTCTCGTCAGCGTCTGCCGGACGTAATACCAACATACTGTTTTTCCCATTATGGTTTTTCAATTGTTCCATCAAACGGATTTGAGCTTCCTGTTCAACAGGTTGATGTGTTGGCCCATCTTCTCCGACACGAAATGCATCGTGTGTCCAGATAAAGATCACAGGAAGTTCCATCAAGCCTGCCATTCTAACGGCAGGTTTCATATAGTCGGAAAAAACGAAGAAAGTTCCACATGCAGGAATGACCCCGCCATGCAATGCCATACCGTTCATGATGGCAGCCATGGTTAATTCACTCACGCCAGCCTGGAAAAAAGATCCTGAAAAATCTCCTTTTGCAAAAGCTTTTGTCTTTTTCAAAAATCCATCCGTTTTATCGGAATTGGAAAGGTCAGCAGAGGCCACGATCATGTTTTCAACAGTTGTAGCCAAAGTAGCTAACACTGTTGACGACGCGGCACGTGTCGCCTGATCTTGTTTTTGGACAATAGCTGCATAATCAACTGTAGGAGCTTCATTCGAGAAGAATGATTTATATTTTTGTGCTAATGCCGGATTTGCTTTTTCCCATTCTGCCTGAGCTGTTTTGCGCTGAGCTGCAATTTGAGCCAGTTCTTTCATGCGTTGTGCATATAATTCGGCAGTTTCAGGAAATATAGTAAACGGATTTTCAGGATCTCCACCTAAATTTTTAATTGTATTTTCGAAGGAAGCACCTGCTTCTCCTAATGGCATGCCATGTGTAGCACATTGATTTTCATAATTTTTACCATCAGCTGTAAGTGCACCTTTCCCCATAATGGTAGCCCCAACGATAATGGTTGGCCTTTGAGTTTCTTGTTGGGCAGATTTTAATGCCTTACGGATTTGATCTGCGTCGTTACCATCAATTTTAATAACATTCCATCCCCAGGCTTCATATTTTTTTGCGGTGTCTTCAGCACTTACCACGTTTACACTACTGGATAATTGAATATTATTTGAGTCGTAAAACATGATTAAGTTATGCAGTCCCAATGTCCCGGCTACGCGTCCGGCTCCTTGCGATATCTCTTCCTGTACGCCACCATCCGAAATAAAGGCATAAATTTTATGACTCATCCATTCTCCAAAACGAGTTGCCAAAAAGCGTTCTGCAATAGCGGCTCCGATTGCCATGGTATGTCCTTGTCCTAATGGTCCCGATGTATTTTCAACTCCGCGCATAACATCTTTTTCGGGATGACCAGGAGTTATACTGCCCCATTGACGAAATTGTTTTAAATCATCCATGGTGTATTTCCCTGTCAACGCGAGAACACTGTAAAGCATCGGAGACATGTGTCCTGGATCAAGGAAAAAGCGGTCACGGGTTTCCCATTGCGGATCTGCTGGATCAAAAACAAGAAATTCACTAAATAAAATGTTGATAAAATCGGCTCCACCCATAGCTCCACCTGGGTGTCCTGACTTTGCTTTTTCTACCATGCTGGCAGCTAAAATTCGAATATTATTTGCAGTTCGATTTTGTAATGAAGTTGTTTGCATATAAAAAAGTTGATTAAAAGATGATGATGTGCGATAAAAACCTGTTATTCTTCGTCGTATATACCAATTGATTTACCATACTGATATTCGGCTTCCAATAGAAGTTGAACTTCGTCTTCTGTCAGGGAGATGATTTTTTCTTTTCGAATAGTTTTCATGATAAAATCCATCATCGCCTCTTCATCAATGGTCGTTTCTTCTACAGAATTTTCGTCGATATATCCGTTTGAATCGTAATATTCATAAATTACGTCCAAAAAATATGAGATATCGTCTTCACTCAGTTTGGATTTCAGATCCTGAGGAATGTAATTTAAGATGTAAGCAATAGCTTGTTCATCATCAAATTCAAGTAATTCGTCATCGTTAGTGTCCATAGTATATATCGTAATATTAAGTGTTTATTTATCGTACTTTTGGTAGTAAAATTAGCTTTTTTATTTGAGCTGGCCTTCTTTTTGGAAATCTATTTAATCTATTTCTGTAAAAAATAATGATTATTTAGAGCAAATATTGACTACTAATAGATTCGTTATTAAAGACTTTTAGAATAGTGTCTGCAAATAGATCCGCGATGGAAAGAATCTGTACTTTAGGACATTCATGTATATTGGGAATAGAGTCTGTACTAATAATTTCTGAAAGTACGGATTCGGTGATACGCTGTGTCGCCGGAGGAGACATAATGGCATGTGTAACCAAAGCTCTTACAGACTTTGCTCCATACTCCATCATTAAGCTGGCAGCTTTCGTTAGTGTCCCGGCAGTGTCTACCATATCATCTACAATAATAACATTCTTGCCGTTTACTTTTCCTATGATTTTCATTTCGCTTACCTCGTTAGCCTTTTCTCTCAGTTTATAACATAATACCATAGGAACTTCAAGATGTTTTGAATAAGATCCGGCACGTTTTGATCCGCCGACATCAGGAGACGCAATGGCAAGATTATCGATATTCAGCGATTTAATGTAAGGAACAAAAATGGTTGAAGCATAAAGGTGGTCGACAGGAACATTAAAAAAGCCCTGGATTTGATCTGCATGCAAATCCATGGTAATCACCCGGTCAACTCCGGCTACACTGAGGAGATCTGCAATCAGTTTTGCTCCGATCGAAACGCGTGGCTTATCTTTACGATCTTGACGCGCCCAGCCAAAATAAGGAATTACAGCAATGATTTTGTACGCCGAAGCACGCTTGGCTGCATCAATCATAAGTAATAATTCCATTAAATTGTCGGAAGGTGGAAATGTGGATTGTACTAAAAACACGTACGATCCTCGAATGGATTCTTCGAAGGAGACAGCAAATTCACCATCCGCAAAACGGGTAGTAGTCATTTTACCTAAGTCACAATTTAAACTTTGACAAATTTTTTCGGCAAGATACCTACTGTTTGTCCCCGAAAATACTTTGTAATTCTGTCCTAACGGCATAGGGAATGATGTTTATAAATTTTATTTCAAGGATACTTTTTCGCTGATTTATTGCAGATTGTCGTTCTGAATAAGAAAGTTCAAAGTTAATACAATATAATTAGAAATTAAATTTTACGTGAAACAAAAGCATCAAAAAAAGGGCTTACATATCCATGTAAACCCTTCGATAAAGTACCCGAAGTGGGACTTGAACCCACACAGCCGCAATGGCCACAGGATTTTAAGTCCTGCGTGTCTACCGATTCCACCATTCGGGCAGCTTTTGAGCGGAAAACGGGACTCGAACCCGCGACCCCGACCTTGGCAAGGTCGTGCTCTACCAACTGAGCTATTTCCGCAATCATCCTTTCATTATGCTTAAACCTGCTTGTTGTCGCACTTTGCAACGCCATGTAAGCCCCGTTTTTTGCGATGCAAATATAGCAATTTTTTTTATGTCAGTTAGAAGAGAATTTGAAAAAAACCTGATTTTTTTTGTCTTTTCTGTGTTATGTCGGTGTATAATGTTGTGAATGAATAAAAAGAGGGTTATGGGTGATTGAATCCTGTCACGATCCTTTGTTGAATATTAAGGAGGCGAATAATTGAATATTGGTATAACAGAAAGCTGTTAAGAGTAATTTTTATTTGTTCGTCTATAAGTACTTAGTCAAAAGCATTTTAAATATTCGTATCCCGATTTAAAAGTTTGTTTGTTACATGCTAAAATAGTTATGTTTGATATGATTCTGTTTGGATAATCTTCAATAGATTTGTCGTATTTATATTATAGTGTTGATTTATAAAGATTTAACATGCAAAAAGAAAGTGGCCTTTAATGTTTTTCAAATTATGAATGCTAATCATGCATGCTGCAGTGAAGTTCTGAGCCCTAATTCGGGTTTTATTGTCCGAATAAAACCCGAAAGGCATCTTCTACTTTCCTGACAGAGGTGATTTGTATGTTGGTCAGGCGGCGTTCTCCCCGTTTGGGATGAAAATCAGGAATAAGGATCTGGTGGAAGCCAAGTTTTTCTGCTTCCATAATACGTTGTTCAAGACGGGTAACCGGGCGGATCTCTCCAGAGAGACCTACTTCGCCAGCCATACAAATGCCTTTTTCGATTGCTATGTCCAGGTTGGATGATAACACAGCTGCCATCAGGGCCAGGTCAATGGCCGGATCATTTACTTTCAGTCCGCCGGCAATGTTGAGAAATACATCTTTCTGTGCTAACCGGAATCCCGCCCGCTTTTCCAGGACAGCAAGCAACATGTTCATCCTCCGTACATCAAATCCGGTAGCCGATCGTTGTGGAGTCCCGTAAGCCGCTGTGCTTACCAGTGCCTGCACTTCAATCAGGAAAGGGCGTATTCCTTCTATAGCACCAGCAATGGCTACACCGCTTAATCCTTCATGATGTTGAGACAATAGCAATTCAGATGGATTGGAGACTTCGCGCAATCCGTTATGTTGCATTTCGAAGATCCCGAGCTCGGAAGTGCTTCCGAAGCGGTTTTTGTTTGCCCGCAGGATGCGGTACATATAATGCTGGTCTCCTTCAAACTGTAAAACCGTATCGACGATATGTTCCAATACTTTGGGCCCGGCTATGGTGCCTTCTTTGGTAATATGCCCGATGAGTAAAACCGGGATGGTCGATTCTTTTGCAAACCGCAGCAATGCTGCCGCACATTCGCGTACTTGCGTGATGCTGCCGGGAGATGATTCTGCCCATTCCGTGGAAATGGTCTGTATGGAATCAATAATGACGACTTCTGGCTCTATGTTTCGGATATGCACAAAAATTTGCTCCAGTGATGTTTCGCTAACAACAAAACAATCCGATGAAGGTTTGTCAAGCCGATCCGATCGTAACTTCAATTGTTTGACGCTTTCTTCACCGGAAACGTATAAGATGCGTTTGTCCGCCATTGACAAGGCTACCTGAAGGGCAAGCGTGGATTTCCCGATACCGGGTTCTCCTCCGATAAGCACAAGGGATCCGGGTACTAAACCTCCACCAAGCACACGGTTAAATTCATCTGATTTGGTGTCAATCCGTTCTTCGTGGGTCATCTCGACCGATTCGATGCGTACTGGTTTGGAGGGAGATGACTCGTGTGAAATATATCCTGCTTGTTTGGATGCGGGTTCTTTATGTATAACCTGTTCTACATAACTGTTCCATGCTCCGCAGGCTGGACAACGGCCAATCCATTTTGCTGCTTCCGCTCCGCATTCCTGACAAACATAAACGGATTTTGTTTTTGCCATAGCTTGAAATGGTATGTTTTTTTTAAATGTGCATTCTTTGCCGCACAACAGACAAAAATAGCAATAGATGACGAAATGGACAAATAAATGACAGAATAACTGAAGTTAAAGAAACTGAGAAGTCAGGAAAGCTGGAGCCCTTAAACCTTCAATTTATTACTTCCAACCCCCTTGGGCTGTTTCTCTTGCTCAATTAAGTAGATTTATCTCATACTTCGGAAAGAATTTTCAATCTGTTGTTTTAGCTAACTTTTTTCATTTCAGGTCCTTTTAGGCTCATTCAGGGGATTTAGGGGTAGGGCGCGAATGACTGAATAACAGATTGACATTTGACTTTTGACCTGTTGTTTGCCTTTAGATTTTAGACTTGTTGTTTGCCTTCAGTCCTTCATTCCTTCTCATAAAGAAGAGGCTGTCTCTCTGCGAAACAGCCTCTTCTTTTAATGGTTTACTTTGGGGTTGGTCCTTCAGAGACCTGAATCAGGTTAGCCGTATTGATCCATTTTGCACAGGCCGCCCTGACCTGATCTGCCGATAGCGATACGTAGTGCTGAGCCGCAATGGTAGGTTCATTCAATGGTAAGTCTTCGAGGGAACGGTTGAGCAACCCCCGTGCGATAGCATTCATGCTTGATTCCGAAAGTGTGATTTCACGTAAAAGCAACGATTTTGCCTGACGCAATTCTTTCGGGGTCACATTGGACTGTTGCATTTGCTTCAAATCTTTTGTAATGATCACCTTGGCTTTGGAAACATTGGGCGGATCGCAGGCAAAGTTTACTTCATAGTCTGAACGATGTTTCCCAATATCAAACGATGAACCTACATAATAGACCAATCCTGCATTCTCGCGGAGATCACGATAGAGGCGAGTAGCATAGAAAGCGCCTCCCAGTACGTGATTGGCAACGTCGAGTGCATAACGGTCAGGATTTGAACGTGTAATAGCAAGATTTTCCGCAAGAATCACTTTGTCTTGTACGCGGCTTGCATCCGGAACATTCACTACTGCTGTTTTATTTAAAGGTACAGGAGAGAATTCTACATTGGGTTTTGGTCCTGTTGCCTTCCATTCACCGAAATATTTTTCAATTACTTCTTTGGCTTTCTCGGGATTAATATTGCCGATCACAACGATAGTGGTCATGTCGGGACGGAAAACATGCTGATAGTAATCCGTGATGTCATGCATGCTAAGAGACATGACAGACGTTGGTGTTTCTTCGCGAAGAGCCGGATCTTCTTTGGGTAATAAAGATTTGCGGATGGCTCTTCCAAAGAGATAATCGGGGCTTTGCAACTGGCCGGCAACTGTAGCGGCTGTTTGATGCTGAACAATCATAAAGGCTTGCTCGGGGAAGGCAGGATGTAACTCATTGTCGGCTAATAACTGAACTCCCTTGTCGAAATGATCGGCTAAGACGTCGAGCGAGAAACTGCTCCCGGCCGATTCGTCGGCACCGATATCATCAAGGGCTTTCTGGAATTCAATCCGGTTTAACGTTGTTGATCCATATTCAAACAACTGGTTGAGCACGTCATCTACACCTTCTTTTCCTTTGGGGGTTTGCAGGTCGGGTTTGCTTTTGATGCTGCCGTAAATGCTCACCGTGTTGCTTATTTGTTCCGGTTGAACAATCAGTTTGATGCCGTTGGGCAAGGTAGATACCACCGGGTTTACAAGGGATTTTGGTATGGAAAGTCTGCCCATCGCGTTTTCAGCCCAAACGGGGAGTTCCACTGCTTTAGGATTTTTGGGGGCAAAAGATTCTTTCCCGCCGAATCCTTTTTGGGAAATTGGTTTCCCGGAAGACTGAGGCGTCAAAATCACAAAAATGGCATGATCGGGATTCAGGTATTCCCGGGCAACACGATTCACATCGTCAACCGTAACTTTCTTGATAGCGTCCAAATCTTCGGCAGGCGATTGATGTCCTTCGATTGCAAGAGCCTGCGACCATACGGATGCCAGCCCCGATACGGAGTTTTTCTGAAATTCGAACGAAGAAATCTCATCCCGCTTTGCAGCGGCAACTAAATCAGGATCTACGCCGTTTTTGAGTTCCGAAGCCAGTACGGAAGAGACTTCTGAAAGTAATTTATTTGAATCGGCGCCTTTTGGGAAAACCGCCAGACTGAATCCGATCCCTGCTTTACGCAATCCGTTCATCGAAAAGCCTGTGTAGAGCGCTTTTCCTTCAGGAATCAGGGAATACAGGCTGCTGCGATGATTCGACAATACATCCGATAAAACCTGGGCTGCTGCATAGTCAGGACTATCAATGCCCGGCATCCTGTATGATATAATGTCAAGTCCGTAGGGTAAATCTGTTGTCAGGTGGAGTGTGTCTGCTTTTAATGGTTGAAAATTATATACCGGGCGCGACGGGAGTGTTTTGGAAGGAATATCTCCATACAACTGTTCCACTTCGGCAAGTGTTTTCTCTGGGTCAACCCTCCCCACAATCACTAGAATAGCGTTGTTGGGAGCATACCAGTCGTTATGGAACTTCTGGAGCATGGCCCCTGTCGTTTTGTCAAAGGAAGGACGGGTTCCCAATGCGTCATGGGCATAGGGCGTTCCTTTAAACATCTCTGCCAGGAGTTTTTTGTAAAATACATACTGTGGATTCGACAGGTCGCTGGCCACTTCCTGTTCAATGGCTCCGCGCTCTTTGCTCCACAGTTCCTGACTATCCATTACGCCTTTCATGCGGATGGCTTCAATGTGCAGTGCGACATCCAGGTCTTCTGCGGGAACTGTGAAATAGTACTGCGTAACCATTTGCTGTGTATCTGCATCGAAATCACCTCCCATAGCCGCGGTAATATCCGCTAATTGGTCGGCAGAGAGTCCCGGGCAACCGCGGAACATCATGTGTTCCTGCGCATGTGCCATGCCAGGGAATCCTTCCGGCGCTTCATCAGAGCCCACAAGATAATTCATCTCGGTTGTCACTACCGGCGCAAGTGGATTTCTGATAATCACAACCTGCAACCCGTTCTTTAGTGTGTGACGGAGTACCGTCTCGCTACTGTTGTTTGTTGCTAATGGCTTTCCTGCCACTGGCAAAACAAGAAGACATGCAATGAAAATGCCAAAAATTTTCCTCATACAATAATCATTTAATTTATTGAGATCATAATACATCTTTATTTATAGGCGCTGCTAAAGTATTAATAAAAGCGGTAGAATTTTATTCTTTGATAATCTTTAACTTTTTCGGTTGTTAAAAATCTTTTGAGTCCTGAAATAGGGTTAAAGAAAAAAGGAAACATCCAAGACGAATTGAGAAAACAAATCGTACAAGAATATTTAACGATAGACATCATCCATTCAGCGTTGAGGGAAAAATATCATTTTTCGAGTGAGTAATAATATCTACCATTGAATGTGCAGATTTAGAATTTCACAACTAATACAGTTTCATCAAACGATGGCAAAAGAGTTGTGTATAAGAAATGCCTCTATGAAAAAGTGTCATTGAGAAAAATCTCAATAAAAAAGATCAAGTCTTATTAGCTTATGCACCTAGTAAGGCAGACTATCCGCATTTGTTGGATTATTACCACAAGATTACATTATAGATAAGGTGCTATCATATAATAAAGGAATAGCATGCGGGAGGGATGAGAGGTTGAGAATAAAATAGTAATCCTCCTATTTTTCCCAACCTCTCGATTGTCAAAATACGATATTCACGATTTTCTTCTGTACCACAATTACCTTTTTAGGCGTTTTGTTTTCAAGCCATTTTTTTGTCTGATCATTAGCTAATACTGTTGTTTCGACCTGCTCAACCTGTAAATCAGCTGGCAACTGTATTTGAAAACGGACTTTCCCATTAAATGAGATCGCATAGGTAACGATATCCTCCTGCAAATACTGTTCCTCAGCTTCCACCCATGTTGCATCGCAAATAGAGCTGGTGTGTCCCATTTGATGCCACAATTCTTCCGTAATATGCGGAGCAAACGGATTCAGGGCTATGAGTAATGGTTGCAGGATATCTCGTTTATTGCATTTCAATGTTGTTAGTTCATTGATGCAAATCATGAAAGCGCTGACAGATGTATTGAACGAAAAGTTTTCAATATCATATTTTACTTTCTTGAGTAACTTGTGGAGCGCCTTGAATTCTTCTGACGTCGGCGCAGCCTCTGATACTGCGAACTGATCTTCTCTCCAGAAAAGATTCCATAGTTTTTTCAAAAACCGGTGAACACCATCTATACCATTGGTATCCCATGGTTTTGACTGTTCCAGAGGGCCAAGGAACATTTCATACAGGCGAAGCGTGTCGGCTCCGTATCTTTCGACAATGTCATCGGGATTGACCACATTAAACATTGATTTTGACATCTTTTCAACAGCCCACCCGCAATGGTATTTCCCATCATCTTCCATTATAAATTCTGCCGTCTTATATTCGGGATTCCAGTTTTTGAAAGCTTCGGCATCGAGAATATCATTATGAACGATGTTTACATCTACGTGGATAGGGGTTGTCTCATAATCATTTTTCAGATTAAATGATACGAATGTGTTGCTATTTTTAATACGATATACAAAATTGCTTCGCCCCTGAATCATTCCCTGGTTGATCAGTTTTTTAAATGGCTCTTCTTCGCAAATCAATTCCAAATCGAAGAGAAACTTATTCCAAAACCGACTGTAAATTAAATGGCCTGTAGCATGTTCTGTCCCACCAATATATAAATCAACATTTCGCCAGTATTGGTTAGCTTCTTTTGAAACCAAAGCCATGTCATTATAGGGATCCATGTAGCGGAGATAATAGGCCGAAGAGCCTGCAAACCCAGGCATCGTATTTAGTTCCAATGGATAACCGTCTTCCGTTTGCCAGTTTTTAGCACGTCCGAGAGGAGGTTCACCTTTTTCAGTTGGCAGATATTTATCCACTTCGGGCAATTCGAGCGGCAGCTTGCTTTCGTCAAGCATGTAAGGTTGTCCGTCTTTGTAGTAAACAGGGAATGGTTCGCCCCAATAGCGTTGGCGGCTGAAGATTGCATCGCGCAGACGGAAATTTATTTTTACCCGCCCAAGTTCTCTCTCCGTAATATGTTGTTTGGTTTTAGCAATGGCTTCTTTCACGGTCAGACCGTTTAAAACGAGACCACCCGCTATTTCGTGTCCGGCTTTTGGCGAATTCATTACAATTCCTTCTTTTGCGTCAAAGCTTTCTTCACTCACATCGCAACCATCGATGAGTGGAACGATGGGAAGATTGAAATATTTGGCAAATGCGTAGTCACGAGAGTCATGTGCAGGAACCGCCATGATGGCTCCCGTTCCATAACCTGCCAGAACATAGTCGCTGATCCATACCGGAATTGCCTCTTCCGTCAGCGGATTGATGGCATACGAACCGGAAAAGACGCCGGTAATCCGCTTATCTGCGATACGTTCTCGTTCGGTTCGTTTTTTTGTAGCAATCAGATATGCATTGACAGCCTCTTTCTGGTCGGAAGTAACCAGCTTGGCCACAAGAGGACTTTCAGGAGCCAGCACCATAAACGTTACGCCGAAGATTGTATCGGCACGGGTGGTAAATATAGTAAACTCCAGATCGGAATCTTTTACTTTAAAATTCATTTCAGCACCTTCACTTCGACCGATCCAGTTACGTTGAGTCTCTTTCAACGAGTCCGTCCAGTCGATGGTTTCAAGTCCATCGAGAAGTCGTTGGGCATACGCTGAAACCCGAAGACTCCATTGGCTCATCACCTTTTGTTCTACCGGATGTCCGCCGCGGATAGAAACCCCTTCGCTCACTTCGTCGTTTGCAAGCACAGTTCCCAAAGCAGAACACCAGTTCACCATCGTGTCGGCTTTGTAAGCAATGCGGTAGTTCATCAGGATATCACGTTGCACTTTCTCGCTTTTTGCATTCCATTCGTCAGCAGTGAAATGCATTTTTTCAGAGCAGGCAGCGTCAATGCCATTGGTTCCACTTGTTTTAAAAGCTTGAATTAGGTCTTCAATGGGTTGGGCTTTTTGGCTATGATTGTCATAATAATGATTGAACATTTGGATAAATGCCCATTGTGTCCATTTGTAATATCCCGGATCACAAGTGCGCACTTCTCTGTTCCAATCAAATGAAAACCCTATTTTTTCTAGTTGTTCCCGGTAGCGACGAATATTTTTTTCAGTTGTGATAGCGGGATGTTGTCCTGTTTGAATGGCATATTGCTCCGCAGGTAATCCATATGCGTCATATCCCATTGGGTGTAACACATTATATCCTTGTAATCTTTTAAACCGGCTGAAGATATCGGAAGCGATGTAACCAAGTGGGTGTCCTACATGCAAGCCTGCTCCCGATGGATATGGAAACATATCCAACACATAATATTTAGGACGATTTGGAGCTGTCTCGACGTTATAAATATGATGTTCTCTCCAAAAATTTTGCCATTTGTTATCGATTTCCCTGAAATTGTATTCCATAATTGCTTGTTTCAGTGTCAAATAGTATGAACTTCTTTCTTTTGAATTTTGTATAATCTGCTTGTAATTTTTGAACAGCAAATTTACGGAAAGTTTGTTGAATAACGAAGATAAATTGTAAATGGTTTATTTGCAATTAGATGTAAGCTGGTGTTGTAATTTTGATTTTTTGTTTTGGCTTATTTTTTTTATTTTTGAACTTTTAATTGATGCCTCTTGTGCTTTGAAAATGTGACTCAAAACACAGGTTGCTACTAATCAATAAACCAATAAAATATATTATATGAATTTTTCTGAGTTTGATTTGAATGGAAGTTTGATTGAAGCCATTTCATATATGGGATTTGAGCAAGCGACTCCTATTCAGGAATTCGCTATTCCAGCCATATTGCAACAACATGATGTGCTGGCATGTGCCCAAACTGGAACCGGAAAGACAGCCGCATTTGTTTTACCTGTTCTGCATAAATTGATTCAAAAGCCTTCTCATGGTACAGACACTTTGATTATTGTCCCGACTCGTGAGCTGGCTATTCAGATTAATCAGGAGATTCAAGGATTTGCTTATTTCGCCTCGATTGGCACTGTAGCTATTTATGGGGGTGGGGATGGCGGAGAGTATGCCCAGCAGGTTAATTCTTTGAGTAATAAAGTCGATATAGTCGTTGCCACTCCAGGACGCTTAATTTCTCATTTGGCGATGGGGCACGGCGATTTTTCTCAATTGAAACATTTAATTCTGGATGAGGCGGATAAAATGCTTGATATGGGATTTCTTGACGATATTGAGAAGATTATCACTCATTTGCCAAAAAATCGTCAAACTTTAATGTTTAGTGCAACCATGCCGTTGAAAATACGTCAACTGGCCAACAAGATATTGAAGCATCCCGAAGAAATTTCATTAGCTGTTTCAAAACCTGCTGAAAATGTCATACAACATGTTTGTCTTGCGTATGATCAACAGAAGATTCCTATGATTCATTTCTTCCTGGAACAGCGGCTGAATTATGATTCAGTTTTGATTTTCACTTCTGCCAAGAATAAAGTGCATGATATTGTTTCTTCGTTAAAACGATTCGGATACAGCGCTCGTGGCATTTCGTCCGATTTAGATCAGGACAAGAGAGAAGAAGTGTTGCGCGAATTTCGTTCCAAAAGGTTGCGCATTTTGGTTGCTACGGATGTAATTAGCAGAGGTATTGATATTAAGGAGATTAATTTGGTTGTTAACTTTGATGTGCCGCATGACGCAGAAGATTATGTACATCGAATTGGCAGAACAGCGCGGGCGAATAATGAAGGAGAAGCCTTTACTTTAGTGAATGAAAAAGATATGAAGCGAATGGCTCAAATAGAAGAATTAATTGAACAGAAAATAAACAGGATTGAATTACCGACAGAATTAGGCGAACCTCCGGTTTGGGCAATCAAACAAAAATTGAATTGTTCAAAGAAAAATCATTCAAATCATTCAAAGAGAAAATATTACAAAAAAAAGAAAGCAAAAGAAGAATGATCCTCATGAATGCCAATTAGCTTTATAACAAGTTATTGAGTTGAATTAGTTGTGATTTTAGGGCAAAATGAAGGTTCTTATGGTATTTTGGAGTAGCTAATGAAATATTTAATGGTACTGTTCTTTGGTATATGTATTAGATAATTAACTAGTTATGTGTAATTTGTTTTTTGAAATTAGGCTTTTTTGTTTTATAGAAAGAATTTCTTTTCCCAAAAAAGCACTGAAAAATTGGCAGTTAAGGAATTCATTTTGTTACTTTGTACTCGTTTAACAATGTCAAAGCTTTCTGTCTTTTTTTAGTATAGATGGCTATGTGATTGTCTATTGCGTTGATTTGTGGTGAATGATGGATCAACCGAATACTTCAAAAAAAGTAGTTTATGTCGAAAAACTTGGTGATTGTAGAGTCGCCGGCGAAAGCCAAAACGATTGAGAAATTTTTGGGGAGTGAATATGCTGTGCTGTCAAGCTTTGGGCATATTCGTGATTTGAGTGAACATGCTTTTGGCGTGGATATAGAACACGGATTTAACCCGATTTATGAAATTTCACCAGATAAAAAGAAGCTGGTGTCTGAGTTAAAGAAAGCATCAGATACAGTGGATACCGTATGGTTGGCATCTGATGAAGACCGTGAAGGAGAAGCTATAGCCTGGCATTTATCAGAAGTTTTGAAACTTAAACGGGAGAAAACACGTCGGATTGTTTTTCATGAAATTACAAAACCCGCCATCTTACAGGCTATTGAACATCCGCGAGAAATTGATATTGATTTGGTTAATGCTCAGCAAGCTCGGCGTATTCTTGACAGAATAGTCGGATTTGAATTGTCTCCTGTTCTTTGGCGTAAAGTGAAATCCTCGCTTTCAGCCGGACGTGTTCAATCTGTTGCGGTGCGTCTCATCGTTGAGCGAGAACGTGAAATACAAGGATTTGTGTCTGAATCTTCATATCGTGTCGTGGCTTTGTTCACCGTCATGGATGAAGATGAAAATCCTGTAGAACTTAAAGCAGAATTGCAACATCGGTTTGCTAAAAAGGAAGATGCTTATGCTTTTCTTGAAGCCTGTAAGGCAAGTAAGTTTACGATAGAAGATATTGTAAAGAAACCTTCTAAACGATCACCGGCGCCTCCTTTTACTACTTCAACATTACAACAAGAAGCTGCCCGTAAGTTGGGCTATTCTGTGTCTCAGACCATGATGATTGCTCAGAAGCTATACGAGGCTGGTCAGATTACATACATGCGGACAGATTCAGTTAATTTGTCTGATTTGGCATTAGGGGCCGCAAAAGCGGAGATTTTTTCGATGGCCGGAGAACGCTACTGGCAATTTCGGCGATTTCAAACCCGTACAAAAGGGGCACAAGAAGCTCATGAAGCCATTCGTCCCACATATTTAAATAAGCATGAAATTAACGGGACGGCACAAGAAAAGAACTTGTATGCATTGATTTGGAAGCGGACAATTGCTTCGCAAATGAGTGATGCAGAATTAGAACGAACGAACATCACTATCGGGATGAATAATTCTTCGGAAAAATTTCTGGCTACGGGAGAAATCATTAAGTTTGATGGGTTTCTAAAGGTTTATATGGAATCGACTGATGAAGATTCAGATCAGGAAGCTGAACCACTATTACCTCCTTTGAAGGTGGCTCAACTGTTGAATATGAGTCAAATTACAGCTACAGAAAGATTTACACAACGTCCGCCGCGTTATTCGGAAGCTGCGTTGGTTCGAAAACTAGAGGAACTGGGTATTGGGCGTCCTTCTACGTATGCACCTACTATTTCCACCATACAGAAACGTAACTATGTTGAAAAAAGCAATTTGGAAGGGGAGGTACGTACCTTTACCGTATTAACATTGAAGGAGGAAAAAATTAAAGAAGAGAATAAAACAGAGCGATATGGAGCCGATAAAGGAAAACTTTTGCCAACGGATATTGGTATGGTTGTCAATGATTTTCTGATGGATTATTTTCCTAATATTTTGGATTATAATTTCACGGCTAACGTTGAAAAAGAATTTGATGATATTGCTGAAGGACAATTAGATTGGCAGGAAGCGCTTAAAAGTTTCTACGAAAAATTTCACCCCAAAGTGATTGAAACGATGGCTAATTCCGAGCGTCGATCTGGAGAAAGAGTTTTAGGAATTGATCCAAAGACAGGAAAACAAGTTTCGGTGCGTATTGGCAGATTTGGCCCTATTGTGCAATTGGGAAATAAAGATGATGATGATAAACTACAGTTTGCTTCGTTAAAAAAAGGACAACTGCTTGAAACTATAACGTTTGAAGAAGCATTGGATTTATTCAAATTGCCTCGTTCTTTAGGGAAATGGCAAGACAAGGAACTGGTGGTTGGCATTGGACGCTTTGGTGCTTACGTGCGCTATGATGGTGCTTTTTACTCATTACCCAAAACAGAAGATCCATTATCAATATCTGCTGATGCTGCGGTAGAATTAATTGAAGCAAAGCGAGAAGCTGATAAAAATAAGCTCATAAAATCGTTTGAACAAGATGCTGATTTACAGATTTTAAATGGAAGATTTGGACCCTATATATCTTATAAGAAGCAAAATTTCAAGATTCCAAAGACAACAAATCCTGCGGAATTGACTTATGAAGCTTGTTTAGAAATTATTCAAAGCAGCTCTAAACCAGCTAAAAAGTCAATGACAAAGAAAAAATCGACAAAAAAAGGATAATTTGTTCTTTTGTATACTATATTTGTTTCATATCAAATGTGGTTTGTAAATATAGCAAAAGATAAGCATAAAATACAAAAGCTTGTCTTTGTTCGTTTTATGGACATGAGCTTAATGTAACAAGTATGGTTTTTGATAATTCTTTCTTTCGGATTGATCAGGGAGCAAAACCGGCTAAAGGCCGGTTGATGCTGGCAGAACCATTTATGAATGAACCTTATTTTGGTCGATCAGTAGTGTTATTGACGCAACATTCTGATAATGAAGGAAGCATGGGTTTGGTTTTGAATAAACCTTTGGACATATATCTTCACGAAGTCATTGAAGGCATGGGCATAGAGGAAAATATTCGTCTGTTTTGTGGAGGCCCTGTAGGCTCAAAATCCCTTTTTTATTTGCATAATATGGAGGACTTGCCTCATAGCTTTCCTATTACTCAACATCTTTTTTTAGGAGGAGATTTTGACCAGTTAATTGATAACATAAATCAAGGATTAGGGGTTAGTGGCAAAGTACGTTTCTTTTTAGGATATTCAGGGTGGGAGAGCGAGCAACTGGACCAGGAAATCAAACATCAATCTTGGATCGTGGGTCCTGTGGCTGATGAATCTGTGCTGTTTGTCGAAAATGCAGAGCTTATGTGGATGCAGTTTATGAAAGCTTTAGGTGGCAAATATCGTCACTGGGCAGATTTTCCGCAGAATCCTAACTTGAATTAAATCAATTTTTTATGTTGTAAATGTTAATTATTTTCATTGAGATTTGCTTCAAACATCTTCCATAGGTTTTCTTCTGGAACGGGTGCGGTAATTGATACAGGCTCTTTGGTCACCGGATGAATAAAGGAAATGTTGCGAGCGTGCAATGAAATTCCTCCATCTTCATTTGAACGTGGGAATCCATATTTTAAGTCTCCTTTAATGGGACATCCAATTTTTGCCAATTGGCAGCGAATTTGGTGGTGCCTGCCTGTTTCCAAATCAATTTCTAAAAGAGAGTAACGATCGGATGTTGCCATTAGTTTATAGTGAAGAATGGATAATTGACTGTTTTTTTGTTCTTTATCGTACGCATACGATTTGTTTTGTCTCTCATTCCGTACAAGATAATGAGTTAATGTTGACACTGGTTCTATATCTGCTTTTTTGACAATTGCCCAATAGCTTTTTTTGATATCATGATTTTTTAATGCTTCATTCATACGAGTTAATGCTTTGCTGGTTTTGGCAAAAACAACGACTCCACTAACGGGGCGATCCAAACGATGAATGACTCCAACAAAAACGTTTCCGGGTTTTTGATATTTTTCTTTTAGATAAAATTTTAATGTCTCAGATAATGGTTGGTCACCTGTTTTGTCACCTTGTACAATTTCTGACGATGTTTTGTTGACAACAATAAGGTGGTTGTCTTCGTAGAGGATAGTCATTTGAATATGTTTTGTCTGCAAAAGTACGCAATTTTTGGGACTAACTTAAAATGAGCTTATTTGATGATTCTTTATGTTGAAATGCGTACATTTGTGATTGAAAGAAAGAATAGAAAAAAAACATTTTATGACTGCTAATCAACTGTTTAAAAATATTTGTCGTAAAAAATCATTCCTTTGCATAGGGTTGGATACTGATATAAAGAAAATTCCCAAGCATTTATTGTCTGAAAAAAAGCCGATTTTCGAATTTAATAAAGCTATTGTTGATGCAACGGCTGATTTCTGTGTGGCCTATAAGCTAAACATTGCGTTTTATGAGAGTTTGGGAGTTGAAGGGTGGCAGGCCTTAGAGGAGACGGTTGATTATATTCGTCATCATTATCCTGATCAGTTCTTAATTGCTGATGCTAAGCGTGGTGATATCGGAAATACTTCTGAAATGTACGCTCATACTTTTTTTGAGCAATTTAATTTTGATGCCGTTACAGTAGCACCTTATATGGGAGAGGATTCTGTGTCGCCTTTTTTGAAATATCCTGATAAATGGGTGATCTTATTAGCATTGACATCAAATAAAGGAGCTTTTGACTTTCAGCTTACAGAAGATGCGAATGGTGAAAAATTATTTGAGAAAGTTTTACATCGTTCTATGAACTGGGCTACATCTGACCGAATGATGTATGTTGTGGGTGCCACAAAAGAGGCATACTTTGAAAAAATACGTGAAATTGTACCAAATCATTTTTTGTTGATTCCCGGAGTTGGTGCTCAAGGAGGAGATTTGGAAAAGGTTGGTGAGCTTGCTATTAACGATCAATGTGGTATATTGGTGAATTCTTCCCGCCAGATTTTATACGCTTCAGATAGTAATTTGTTTTATAAGGCGGCCGCTTTTGAAGCGCAGAAAATTCAACAAGTGATGTATGCAGTGCTCCTAAAGCATGGATGGGTTAGTTAAAGTGATATTATCCTTTTTGTTTTTTTATGTCTGACAAAATTACAATTGGCAGGCAATTTGTTATATTTGTTGTATTACTTCAAATTGAAACGTTATGATGATTTACCTTATTTTTGGTGTATTTGCTCTGCTTAGTTGGATGGTTCAACATAGCTTGCAGACAAAATTTAAAAAGTATTCGCAGATTCCTCTTTCAAATGGGATGACAGGTCGTGATGTTGCTTTGAAAATGTTGCATGAAAATGGTATATATGACGTATCTGTCATTTCTGTTGAGGGCCAGTTGACTGATCATTATAATCCAGTCGAAAAAACCGTCAATTTAAGTGAAGGCGTTTATTCAAGCAATAGTGTTGCTGCTGCAGCTATTGCCGCTCACGAATGCGGACATGCAGTACAGCATGCTACGGCGTATGCTCCATTAAAGATGAGGACAGCCTTGGTTCCTATTGTCAGTTATACTTCTAATTGGATTATGTGGGTGTTGTTGGCTGGCATTTTTTTGATTAATGTATTCCCAGCATTATTGCTTTTTGGTATTATTATCTTTGCCTTGACAACTCTTTTCAGCTTTATTACATTGCCTGTTGAAATAAATGCCAGTATGCGAGCATTGGCATGGTTGAATGACTCAGGAATTACCAATGATGAAACTTATGCGCCAGCAAAAGATGCTCTGAAAACAGCAGCTTATACATATGTAGTTGCAGCGTTAAGTTCTTTGGCAACGTTATTTTATTACATTATGATCTTTATGGGTGGGAGAAGAAATTAAATTTCAAAATCTATGGTAATAAAAAAGAGTGCCAACAAGCACTCTTTTTTATGTATCACAATATGTTGAATTTTAATCTTCAAGCCGTCTTAGGTCATAATACATAATGCGCGTTGTAGAATCGACGTCATCGTTGGTCATATAATAAAATCCGTTTTTTTCGTAAAACGGTAATGACTCTTTTATCCCCTCTACAGTTAAAAAACGGCAACCGGTATACCGGTTGTTAATAAGCCATTTTTTTACGAAGTCTATTAGAGCTGTTCCGACGTTTTGACGCTGAAAGGATTTGTCAACTCCTAACTGAACTATCTTGACAGCTGGGTAACTAATGTATTTTTTCCCGATGGGAAGATATTCATAAAAATATTTTTTCCAGCGACCTGTAATAGGTGTAGATTCAATGGTGATCCGGTCATTCGTTAGTGCAATGAAAGCAATAGTGTGTGTGGTACTTTCTAATGTATATGTTACAGACAAAAATTGTTTATCATAGGATTTTGCACTATCGAGCAGATAAACATTTACATCAGTTCGCCCGCAATCAAAAGGTTTTATGAGTAAATCGTCAGAAAGACGGTTAAGTTTGTAAGAGGAAAAATCCATAATTATTTGAAATTAGCAATAGCAGCCATCGTAGCAAAATGATTGAAAGTTCGATCTTTTTCTGCTCGCGGCGCTTTGTTAATATCTGCTTCTTTCATTTCGTTGATGAAATTGATAGCATCAATCCCTTTTAATACAGGAGTTTCTTTATTTGGTTTTGCCATATTTTTACTGTCGAAAACGGAGGACAAAGTTACTCTTTTTTGTTTGAGTATGTATTAAGAAGCTGGTTTTTTCTTGCTCAATTTGGATAAAATATATTAATGTGTAATGAACAAATGAGAATTATGATTTTTGTCGTACTACAGATGTCCGATCGGGGCAAACTTCAAGTAATTCTGTCATGGTTTGGCTAAATAAAGGATGGCGTAATGTTGGCGCAATTTCAGTTAAAGGAACAAGCACGAATTTTCTAAGATACATTTTTGGATGAGGCAGAGTCAATGTTTCATTATTTATAATAAGTTGATCATAGAGTAAAAGATCAATATCAAGTAGTCTATCTTGGTATTCATTTTCAACATGTTGTAGACGTCCGGCTCTTTGCTCCAGAGTTTTAAATATAGACAAAAGCACTTGTGGAGGTATTGTTGTTTCGTATTGAATTACCTTATTTAAAAAAGAATGTTGACTTTCATAGCCCCAGGGTTCGGTAGTGTAAATGGATGATTTGTTGATTATAGTACCATAGATGGTTAGTTCTTCTTCTGCAAATGATAACATCGCATTCCGATCTCCCAGATTTGAGCCGAGACTTAAGAAACAAGTAGCCATTGAAGTTAATTCTTTTGAAAAAAATAGTCTGTAGCAAAGATACTTCCTATACTACAGACTAGTTGTTTATTGTAATATCAACGATTTTTAATCTTCGTACTCTAACAACAAGGTTTTAGTCGGTTGGTCACAAACAATTGCTGAGCCTCCATATTGAATTGGTCCAGGAAAGATGTAATGTTTGTTGCCTTTAGCCCATTCATCACGGTGTTGTGCAAAAAATTGAAATGGTTTGCCTTTTAGATCTACCAATGCTTTCCTAATAACTGGTTTCTCTTTGCCGTGGCGGCGTTCGATGTTCATCATCATTGTAATTGGTACTCCACCAGCTATCCACTCAGATGCAGGTTTAATTAGATTGCGTATGGAGGTAATATAGCCAGTTTTTCCAGCAGAAATCAGTGATGACGCTACGTTACCCAAAGAATAGCAATAATCTGCATCAAAATTGGATGGTGTAGCGCAACGCCCTTCGTATCCAAAAAAATGGTTAACAGCCTGAAATTTACCCTTATATTCACCACGGGCTTTCATCTCTGCCAGACGATATTTCGTCATTTCTATCAGCAACTTTTCTGTTTCAATTAACGACACCTGAACATTACCATGAGGATCACGATCGAGCATAAGTTGTTTCCCGATCGATAATGGTAAGCTTTCAAATACAACAGCACTTTGAGGTGTCAGGCTTTGTAGCACATATTCGCGGCGTCCTTCGTCATTTGGAATTGCATTGAATACTCCGTTGTGAGCTAATAAATCATTCAATTCGTTTATTAATACCTTAACTTCAGGAATAAATTCGATAAGACCTTCCGGAACTAAAATTGAGCCGAAATTGTATCCCTCTTTAGCACGTGCAGCAATCAACTTGGCGATCTGATTGATAATATCACGCAAAGTCATCTTTTTTTCTTCTACTTCTTCGGAAATAATACACATGTTTGGATGAGTTTGCAAAGCGCATTCCAAAGCTATGTGAGATGCAGATCGTCCCATTAATCGGATGAAGTGATAATATTTTTTCGAGGAATTGGCATCGCGTTGGATATTTCCAATCAATTCAGAGTATACTTTGCAAGCGGTATCAAAGCCAAATGAGGTTTCGATCATTTCATTTTTTAAATCACCGTCAATGGTTTTGGGGCAACCGATTACTTGGATACCGGTATTGTTTTGTGCATAATATTCAGCAAGAATACAGGCGTTTGTGTTGGAATCGTCGCCTCCGATAATCACGATAGCATTGATACCTAATTGATGACAAATAGCAGCTCCTTTATCAAATTGTTCAGGATCTTCCAGTTTGGTGCGACCAGAACCAATAATATCAAATCCGCCTGTATTACGATATTCATCAATGATTTCGTGAGTTAATTCAATGTATTTATGTTCAACTAAACCACTTGGACCACCTAAGAAACCATATAATTTATTGTCAGGGTGCAATTTTTTTAATCCATCAAAAAGGCCTGCGATGACATTATGTCCGCCAGGTGCTTGTCCTCCAGAGAGGATTACACCAACGCTGACAACAGGTGTTGCTGATTGATTGTTGGTTTTTTCTAATGTAATGACAGATTGTCCATAAGTGTTTGGAAATAATTTTTTGATAGTTTCCTGATCAGCTACGGAAGTTGTTTTAGCTCCTTCTTTTAAGGCAACAGGGCCTTTCATGGCTTCCGGAAGTTTTGGTTGATAAAGAGCACGTTCAATTTGTAACGGGCTTTTGTCGTTCATTTTCATGCAGAACAAATTAGAGTGTTAAAAATATGAGTAGATTCGTGTTTGTAATATAGAAAAGTCCTTGAGTCCAAACCATATAATGCCAATACCACAAATATTGTATGATTGCCTATTGAAAGAGTAAAATATATTTAGGAGTAAGCAATCGTGGCTTGTTTTCGCCTGAAACATAATTTGTTAATACATTCTATGGCTGGTAAAAAGACGTCGCAAAATTAACTCTTTTTCTTGACAAAATAAACTAAACAAGCGCCTCGTCTACTAAAAAGAAACCTAAATAAGGAGAAACGACTATTTTATGTTTCTTAGTATATGTCCCATTCTTTCTTTCTTTGTTTGCAGATAAAATTGATTGTATTGATTTGGCTGAATTTCAATTGGAACGATTTCTACTATTTTTAAACCATAAGATTCTAATCCTATACGTTTCACTGGATTATTGGTCATCAAACGCATGTTTGTTACACCAATTTCCCGTAAGATTTGCGCACCTACTCCGTAATCACGTTCATCGGCTTCAAATCCAAGATGTATATTGGCCTCAACAGTGTCTAATCCGTTCTCTTGCAGATGATAGGCTTTGATTTTATTCATCAGCCCAATACCACGACCTTCTTGATTCATATAAACGAGAGCCCCTTTGCCTTCTTTTTCTATCATTTCCATAGCTTTGTGAAGTTGATCTCCGCAATCACAGCGCATGGAGCCAAAAATATCGCCGGTGACGCATGAAGAATGAACACGTACTAAAATAGGTTCGTCCGGTTCCCATTGTCCTTTGATTAAAACCACGTGTTCCAATCCATTCGATTTTTGTCTGAAGGGGATTAGCCTGAATGATCCATAAGCAGTAGGCATGGCTACTTCAACTCCTTTATCAACTAACGATTCCCGTTGAATACGATGTGCAATAAGATCTTTCACGGAAATAACCTTCATGTTGAATTTTTTTGCAATTTGCATTAATTCAGGCAATCTGGCCATACTACCGTCATTATTCATAATTTCCACCAAAACACCTGCTGGATACAACCCTGCCAAACGGGCGAGGTCTACTGCTGCCTCAGTGTGTCCCGCACGACGCAAAACCCCTTTTGATCGCGCACGTAAGGGGAATATATGCCCTGGTCGGCCAAGATCGGTTGGCTGTGTTGCAGGATCGCATAACGCTTTAATCGTTGCAGCTCTATCGAAAGCTGATATTCCGGTTGTGCAATTGTGACCAAGTAAATCAACAGATACCGTAAAAGGAGTTTCATGTATTGAGGTATTTGTGTTGGTCTGCATTTCAAGTTCCAGAGTGTCACAACGTTCCTCCGTTAAAGGTGCACAAACGAGACCTCTGCCGTGTGTGACCATGAAATTAACTTTTTCAGGTGTTATCAGCTCGGCAGATGTGATAAAATCGCCTTCATTTTCACGATCTTCATCATCAACAACAATTACGAAGTTTCCTTGCCTTATCTCTTCTATGGCTTCGTCGATAGTGTTTAATTGAATAGAGTTCATATTTTTTGTTTTTATTATTGCTTGTGGAAAGATGTCATCAAATAGCGTTCCGTTTTGAACGAATTTTGTTGATGAGTTTTTTTGTGTATTGAACAATAGCTTTTCTGCCTCTTTTGAAAACTTCAGAATACGAGTCTGAGTTCATAATGGTTGAATCTTTGACAGCTTTATATGTTAAGAATAATCCAATAGGAAGCAATACTGCCGAACTTAACCACATGCCTTCCCAGACAGGCCAGATCCCTTCTCTTGCCATTTTTGTACCAGTATTATCAACAATATAATAGATGATAAACATGAAAATAGAAAGGACAACAGGTGTTCCGAATCCTCCTTTCCGGATGATGGCTCCTAAAGGTGCTCCAATGAAAAAGAACACAAGGCAGGCAAAGGAAAGCGCAAATTTGCGGTGTAAATCAATGGCATGGCGTCTGATAGTATCTTCTGTTTCCTTGATTTGTATATTATTAAAACTCATTTCACCTTTAGTTTGATTAAGGGACGATAAAGCTGCGGCAACAGCCATTTTCTTTTGTGACTCAGGTAGTTTGTCGAATAAGCTGTCGGTGGAGTAGTGTTGTAATGTCACTTTTGTTGTGTTGGCTGGAATCGAATGGACAGATGTCAGCCTTCCGAAAAATCGCTCCGGCATATACATCCCTTTGATGCCTTTACGCATAATAACGAGTTGCTTGCTCAATGAATCAATGGTGGCTCTTAGTTCTTTGACATTTTTACTCACATTCTCGTTTTTCAATAGAGAAGTACTGAAGCGGTTGAAATTGGTATTAAAATCAATAATTACTTGTTTGAATTTGAACGTTTCTCGTCGGTAAGGTATCTTAGAAGCAGTTGCGTAGGTGTTTTGCTGTTGAAGATTTTCAAATGATTCTCCATTATAAAGCGTAAAAACCAAAAACTTTTTATCAGAACTTATATCTAATCTTGCCGAATCAGCTAACATCACGGCTGCATTGCTAAATCCTCCGGTAAAGTCATATACAATGACATGTTTCAGAATTTGCGTTTTATCATTTTTCTGACTTACATAAATAGAGTACCCGCTGATACCTTTATAGAATTCACCTGAAGGAATTTCCAGTTCAGGTGATTTCTGTCGCATTGATATTAGCAGAGCCCACATATTGGTTTGACTTTTGGGCAATATGTCATTGGAAAAGAAAAAAGCACCGATAACAGCAACAAACATTAGAATCATTAGTGCCCGCATGATACGGAATAATGAGATTCCAGCTGACTTCATGGCCAAAAGCTCCAGTTGTTCTCCCATGTTACCAAATGTCATTAGTGAAGCTAACATGATGGACATTGGCAATGCTAAAGGAACCAGCGAAACGGCTGCGTAAAAGAAGAATTCGCTCAATATTTTAATTCCTAGTCCTTTACCTACCATATCGTCAACATATTTCCAAAGAAATTGCATCAGGAAGACGAACAAAGAGACAAAAAATGTGGCTAGAAACAGTTTTACAAACTGTACAAGTGTGTAATAATCAATTCGTTTAAGTAAACGCATATAGCAAACTTAGGGAAAGACAAAGGTACTTAAAATTTTGATACACTATCTTGTGTCTCAATGTTCGCTTTTAATGTCCTTAAACTTCAGATTGTTGTCCGTAGAAAGCATCAATTTGAAAATTGTGATATTGTTTTTGCATTAAGCTATTGATATGTTGTGTTTTATGAAATAGATTATCTGAATCAATGTCATTAAATATAAATTCATAGGAATTACAAACTTCAAAAGAGCTTATCTAACAAAAACTCTAAATGAATGAAAAATGTTGATTTTGTGGAGTTTTCTCCCTATTGTTCGCCAACAATTTTATCGCTACATTTGTAGCTCTATTGGAATTCTCCGAAAAACGAAGATAATTATCACTGCATGAATCATATACGAAACTTCTGTATTATTGCTCATATTGATCATGGTAAAAGTACACTAGCCGATCGTTTACTTGAAGTCACCCAAACTATTGCTGCTAAAGATTTGCAAGCTCAGGTATTGGACAATATGGATTTGGAACGCGAGCGTGGCATAACAATCAAAAGTCATGCCATTCAAATGGAATACCAATATAAAGGAGAACATTATATTCTTAATTTGATTGACACTCCGGGGCATGTCGATTTTTCATATGAAGTCTCACGCTCTATTGCTGCCTGCGAGGGTGCCTTGCTAATTGTTGATGCGACGCAAGGTATTCAGGCACAGACAATCTCAAATTTATATATGGCTATAGAGCATGATCTGTCTATTATTCCTGTGATGAATAAAATGGACATGGACAGTGCAATGCCTGATGAAGTGGAAGATCAGATTGTGGAATTGTTGGGATGTAAACGTGATGAAATTATCCGAGCAAGCGGGAAAACCGGATTGGGAGTTAATGAAATTTTAAGTGCTATTGTTGAAAAAGTTCCACCGCCTGTTGGAAATTCTGACGCACCTTTACAGTGCCTTATTTTTGATTCTGTTTTTAATTCATTTCGTGGCATTATAGCCTATTTTAAAATTGTAAACGGAACTATTCGCAAGGGTGATTGGGTTAAGTTTGTGGCTACTGAAAAAGAATATGAGGCTGATGAAATAGGGGTTTTGAAATTGAATATGTCACCTCGTGATATATTGAGTGCCGGAGATGTGGGTTATATTATTTCAGGCATAAAAACATCCAGAGAAGTTAAAGTAGGAGATACGATTACGCATGTAAAACATCCTTGTGAAAAAGCCATTGCAGGTTTTGAAGAAGTGAAACCAATGGTGTTTGCTGGTGTTTACCCTATTGAAACAGAAGAGTTTGAAGATTTGCGCTCGTCGATTGAGAAATTGCAGTTGAACGATGCCTCTCTGACATTTGAACCTGAATCTTCATTGGCTCTTGGATTTGGTTTCCGTTGTGGCTTCTTGGGGTTACTGCATATGGAGATTATACAGGAACGACTGGATCGGGAGTTTGATATGAATGTGATCACCACAGTGCCTAATGTGAGTTACCGAGTTCATACCAAGCAGGGAGAAATGATTGAGGTTCATAATCCTTCTGGGTTGCCGGATCCTACTTCGATTGATTACATTGAAGAACCCTTTATACGTGCTTCCGTCATTACCAAAACAGACTTTTTAGGTGCCATCATGACTTTATGTCTTGGGAAGCGAGGTATTTTAATAAAACAGGATTTCATATCGGGGACACGGGTTGAAATTATTTTTGATATGCCGCTCGGTGAAATCGTGTTTGATTTTTATGATAAACTGAAAAGTATTTCAAAAGGATATGCCTCATTTGATTATCACTTGCATGATTATCGTGAGTCAAAGCTGGTAAAGCTGGATATCTTATTGAATGGTGATTCGGTGGATGCTCTTTCGTCCTTGACACATGTTGATAATGCCTACACGTTGGGGCGTAGGATGTGCGAAAAACTCAAAGAGCTGATTCCAAGACAACAGTTTGATATTGCTATTCAGGCAGCTATCGGGTCAAAAATTATTGCTCGTGAAACTATCAAGGCTGTTCGAAAAGATGTGACGGCCAAATGTTACGGTGGCGATATATCGCGTAAACGCAAATTGCTGGAGAAGCAAAAAAAAGGCAAGAAAAAAATGAAACAAATTGGTTCGGTCGAAGTACCCCAGAAAGCTTTTCTGGCAGTTTTAAAACTGGATTAATAACATGAATTGAGCTATTTTAGAGCTTCAAAAATTTCGTAGACTACTATTTTAATTGATTGCTAAACTATGGCAAAGAAAGCAATATCATCCGGGACAAAGAAATGGGTAAAAGCCTTTTGGATAACTTTTGTGGGCTTCATTTTTATGATAGTGATGATTTTTATAGCTATCGCAAATGGTTGGATTGGGTATTTGCCTCCAATCAGTGAGTTGCAAAATCCGAATAATCGATTTGCTTCCGAAATTTATTCATCGGATATGAAACTTTTAGGAAGCTTTTCATTAAGTCAGGGGAATCGTTTGGCGGAGTCTTATCAACATCTTTCTCCAAACATTATTAATGCCCTTGTTGCTACTGAAGATGTTCGTTTTTATGAACATTCTGGGATTGATGGTTGGGCATTGGCACGTTCCATTATTTTGCGGGGGATTTTTCAGATTAAAAGTGCTGGTGGAGCCAGTACTTTGACTCAGCAGTTGGCTAAGCAACTTTATTCTCCTCCGGCAACCAATATTTTTACACGAGCGTTGCAAAAACCGATAGAGTGGGTGATTGCTGTAAAGCTTGAACGACTATACACTAAAGAGGAAATTTTAAACATGTACCTCAATCAGTTTGATTTTTTGAATAATGCAGTAGGAATTAAATCAGCGGCACATGTTTATTTCAATACTACTCCGGATAAATTGACAATTGACCAGGCGGCAATGTTAGTGGGAATGTGCAAAAATCCAGCTTTTTTTAATCCATTACGCAATAAAGAGCGTGCTCTGGGACGACGAAATACGGTGTTGCAACAGATGTACAAGGATAATATGTTGTCCAGAGCGCAATTGGAGTCTTTGAGCGCTCAACCGTTGGGCATAAAATATGAACGGGTAGATCATAAGTTAGGCGAAGCGCCATATTTTAGAGAATATTTGCGTGAAATTATGACAGCAGATAAGCCGGTCAAATCAGATTATGCATCATGGGAAAATCAACAATATATTGATGATTCCATTGCATGGGCAACTAACCCACTATACGGCTTTTGTCATAAATACAAAAAACCGGACGGATCTTATTATAACCTTTATACCGATGGTTTAAAGATTTACACGACTATTGATTCTCGAATGCAACATTATGCAGAGGAAGCCGTACATGAACAAATGACCTCATTACAGGCTAAATTCTTTAAAGAAAAGAAAGGCAGACCTTATGCACCTTTTTCTCACATGCTGACACAAAAAGAAATCACCGATATTATGAATCGTTCTATGAGGTTGTCTGATAGGTATCGGAAAATGAAACTAGAGGGGTATTCATCTGCTGAAATTCACCAAGCGTTTAATACCAAGATTCCAATGCAGGTCTTTTCATATCGTGGAACAATTGATACGGTCATGAGTCCTTTGGATTCTATCCGCTATATTAAATACTTCCTACGCTGTGGGTTTCTTTCTATGGATCCATTGAATGGTCACGTGAAAGCATATGTTGGTGGCCCTGATTTCAGTATGTTCCAATATGATATGGCTACTGCCGGGCGACGTCAAGTTGGATCAACTGTAAAGCCATTCCTTTATTCGTTGGCTATGGAAGAAGGATTCTGGCCATGCAGTCAAATGATGAATGATACGATTACGTTCGCGTTGGGTAATGGACAATTTTGGACTCCCCGCAATGATAACAATAACCGACGTGGAGAAATGGTTTCACTGAAATGGGGTCTTGCACAATCCAATAACTGGGTTACTGCTCACCTGATGAGAAATTTCACGCCTATGGCTATGGTGCATATGATGAGGGCATTTGGAATTCAGGGATATATTCCTCCGGTATGGTCACTCTGTGTTGGCCCAGTCGGAGTTTCAGTTCAGGAAATGGTGAGTGCTTACACAGCGTTTGCCAATCAGGGTATTCGTGTCAATCCGATCTATGTTACACGTATTGAGGATAGTAATGGGAATGTAATTGCTTCGTTTAGCCCACGTACATCTGAAGTTTTCAATGAATTAACGGCATACAAAATGTTGACTATGCTTCGTGCTGTGGTGGATGGAGGAACTGCCAGCCGCTTGCGTTATCAATATGGTTTCAAAGGTCAACTTGGGGGTAAAACAGGAACGACACAGAATAATTCTGATGGTTGGTTTATAGGATTTACACCAAGTTTGGTAACTGGAGTCTGGGTCGGTGGTGAGGATCGTGCCGTACATTTTGATTATTTAAGTGAAGGCCAGGGAGCAAGTATGGCACTGCCTATTTGGGCATTATATATGAAAAAGGTATTTGCAGATCCTTCTCTGGGGTATTCTGAAAATGAAACATTCAATATTCCAAGTTCATTTGATCCGAATGCCGGCTGCGGTGGCGTAGAACCAGCCTCTGATAATTCTCAATCGCCGCCACCTACAGAAACATATTAAACGAACTTGTCGGTTAATGGCATTTATGCAAATCAAATTGGCATGTAGTAAATTCCCTGTAGGGACAAATAAATTATTTGCAAATGAAAATAAAACTTTTAGGCTTCTTGTTGTTGATTATTCCATTTTCCGGAGTCTCTGCTCAAATCAATACAGATCGGGTGATGGCAATAGGTCAGAATGCTTTATATTTTCAGGATTACGTTTTAGCCATTCAATACTTCAATCAGGTTATTGCGGCTAAGCCATACTTGCCGGAACCGTATTTTTATCGGGCTATTGCAAAGATTCAACTAGAGGATTATCTTGGAGCAGAAGCAGATTGTTCGTCAGCTTTGCAGTTGAATCCGTTTATGCCGGGAGCCTATTATGCCCGGGCTTTTGCTCGTGTAAAACTGAACGATTTGAAAGATGCGGAGTCCGATTTGGCAAAATCGCTGGAGTATAACCCTGATAATCCCGATTTGTTACGTATTCGTATTTGGGTGTATGAATTGGAGAAAAAATATGATCAAGCATTGACTGATATAAGTACGCTAATTAAGCAAAATAAAGGTGAAGATAGCCAGTTAGCGATGGACAAAGGCCAGATATTACTGGAGAAAGGTGATACGCTGGGTGCAATGCATAGTTTTACAACGGCTGTTACTATCGACAGTACGAAAAGCTATGTTTGGAGTGCCCTTGGTACATTACGGTTGCAAATGCACGATAATACCGATGCTTTGCATGACTTGAATAAGGCAATAGCATTGAAATCAACCTATGCTGGTGATTACATAAATCGTGGATTATTGGATTATTGGAATAAAAACTATCGTGGAGCTTTTGCTGATTATGACAAAGCAATTGAATTGGATGATCAAAGCCTGACTGCCCACTTTAACAGAGGAATGCTGCGAACTGAAGTTGGTGATTTAAATAATGCTATTCTTGATTTTGATAAGGTTATTCAATTGGCACCTCAGAATTATGATGCTTATTATCAACGGGCAATGGCGGAAACGCAAACCGGAGCTTTGAGCCAAGCTATACAAGATTTTACAAAAATTATTGAACGATATCCTGATTTTCCACCTGCTTATTGGGGAAGAGCCCATGCTAAACAATTGATGCATGATGACAAAGGGGCTTATTTGGATCAGGAAATGGCGCAAAAGCTTGAAAAAGACAAACCAAAGGAACCTAAAAAACCGGATGTCAACACTTCTGCTAAAATTGCAGCAAATAAACCTGCTGAAGCAAAAGCTGCTATTTTTAACAGCGTTTTGGCGCGTACCGGAAAATCGTCCAATGACTCTCAAGGAGAAATTCGCGGAGCTATTCAGAATATTAATGTTGATATTACCAACGAACCCAATTTTGTTTTGAGTTTTTATAGCAAAGAAAATCCATTAAAACGGCTGAATTATTTCTATGAAGGATTGGATATGTTCAATCGGCAAAATGATTTAAGTGCACCGCTAAAGATTACGAATAACGAAATAGCTTTAACTTCGGATATGGCTCAGGTTCATTTTGCTGCAATTAAAAGCCTGACAACCCAAATTGATGCTGACTCAACCAATGCTGTCGAATATTTTATAAGGGGAATCAATTATGCTACGGTGCAGGATTATGCTAATGCTTTGAATGATTTTTCGCATGCTATTAAACTGAATCCCAGATTCATGCTGGCTTATTTCTGTCGGGCAAATACTTTATACAAATTACTTGATTTCAAGATGAATAATCCAGATCCTAATGCTCCGAAGGATAAGGAATTATTGGATAAAATCTACAAACATGATTTTGACGTCATTCTGGAAGATTATAATAAAACAATAGATTTGGCGCCAAAATTTGCTTTTTCTTATTTCAATGAAGGGAATTTATTGTCGCAAGAGAAAGATTTTCAAACCGCTATTGATAATTTTACACAGGCTATTAAACTTCAGCCTGATTTTGCAGAAGCTTATTATAATCGAGGTTTAGCTTATTTGTATATCAATGATACTAAAGACGGCGTTGCTGACCTGAGTAAAGCTGGTGAACTTGGTATTTATCAGGCTTACAATGTGATGAAGCGTATTGCTGAAAGTTCGTCAGGGCAGTAGTAAAGTTTTTTGCATTTTTTGTACCTTTGCCTTTTTATTGACAGGAGTAACACTCCTGTCAATTTTTTAATTTATAAGACAATGAAGACGGTTACTATTAAAGATAAAGAGTTTTCTATTTTTATTTCAGCAGATCAGATTCAGCAAGCTGTTGAAAATGTGGCTGAACAAATTAATTGGGACCTGGCAGGTAAGAATCCAATTTTTTTGGTGGTATTAAACGGAGCTTTCATGTTTGCAGCAGACTTGATGCGCCATGTCACTATTCCTTGCGAGATTACATTTATCAAGCTTTCATCATATGAAGGGACTCAAAGTACGGGTGTTGTAAAAGAAATTTTTGGACTTAACGAAAGCGTTGTAAATCGCACTGTTGTAGTGGTAGAGGATATTGTTGATACCGGTATTACGATGGAGAGAATAGTTAATTCATTGCAGGAAAAAGGAGCTACCGACATTCGTGTCGCTACTTTTTTTCTGAAGCCAGACTCATTGCAACGTGAAGTTCCTCTTAATTATGTGGCTTTGAAAATTCCTAATCAATTTATTGTAGGTTACGGGTTAGATTATGATGGCTATGGCCGTAACTTGAGAGAAATTTATGTACTAAATTCCTAGTAATCTGTAAATTAATGTGATATAAAACAAAATACTTCTATTATGAATCATTTGATTTTGTTTGGCGCTCCCGGATCGGGAAAAGGAACTCAAAGTGCATTGATTGCAGAAACTTACCAATTGAAACATCTGTCGACAGGTGATATGCTGCGAGCGGAAATAGCAAAACATTCATCATTGGGACAATTGGCTGAAACGTATATTTCACAGGGGAAACTTTTGCCGGACGAATTGATGATTGATATGCTCAAAGACACGTTGCAGCAATTAGATAATGATTCAAAAGGTATTATTCTTGATGGATTTCCCCGTACGGTAGCTCAGGCAGAAGCACTTGATAGATTGGTAACTGAACTCCATCAGAATATTTTATTGATGATAGAAATTGCAGTGGAAACTCCTGAATTGATTGAGCGTCTTGTCTTACGCGGTAAGTTGGCAGGTCGTAGTGATGATAACCCTGAGACGATTGCTCATCGGTTGGATGTTTATCATCAGCAGACTGAACCAGTAATCGATTTTTACAAACAAGCAGGAAAATACTTCCATGTGAATGGTAATGGGACAATTGAACAAATATTTGCCCGTATTCGTGCTATTCTGAACTCAAAAATGTAAAACAAAAACGTTTCAACTTAACTTATTCTTCTCATAACAATATGAAGACTTCTCAGGAAATCCGTCAATCTTTTCTCGATTTTTTTACATCTAAACAACATCACATTGTGCCTTCAGCGCCAATGGTAATTAAGGACGACCCTACTTTGATGTTTACCAATGCAGGGATGAATCAATTCAAAAACATTATTTTAGGGAATGATCCTGTCGTTTATTCACGGGTTGCAGATAGCCAAAAATGTTTGCGTGTAAGCGGTAAACATAATGATCTTGAAGAAGTCGGACACGATACCTATCATCATACCATGTTTGAAATGTTAGGGAACTGGTCATTTGGTGATTATTTCAAAAAAGAAGCGATTGAATGGGCATGGGAGTATTTGACTGAAGTCTTAGGTATTGATAAAGAGCGTCTTTATGTAACTGTTTTCGAAGGGTCTCCAAAAGAAGGCCTGGAACGGGATGAAGAAGCTGCTGGCTATTGGTCAAAATTAATTGATCCCCAACGTATTATCAATGGAAATAGAAAAGATAATTTTTGGGAAATGGGAGATACCGGACCTTGTGGCCCTTGTTCCGAAATACATATAGATATTCGTCCCGACCATGAACGTACTAAGATGGATGGTTTGACTTTAGTCAACCAAAGTCATCCGCAAGTGATTGAAATTTGGAATCTTGTCTTTATGCAATACAATCGTAAAGCGGATGGATTACTTGAACCACTTCCTGCGAAAGTGATTGATACAGGCATGGGGTTTGAACGTTTGTGCATGGCCATTCAGGGGAAATTATCCAATTATGATACGGATGTATTCCAACCTATTATCAGGGAAATCTCCATGTTGTGTAATATTCCTTACGGAGAAAAAGATAAAACGGATATTGCTATGCGTGTTGTGGCTGATCATATTCGTACCATTGCTTTTGCCATCACTGACGGTCAATTACCTTCCAATGTAAAGGCAGGTTATGTAATTCGCCGGATTTTGCGTCGTGCAGTACGGTATGGATATACATTCCTGGATCAGAAACAACCTTTTATGTACGCATTACTGCCTGCTTTATTACGTACTATGGGAGATGCTTATCCTGAATTGAAAGCTCAGCAAGTATTGATTGGCAAAGTTATAAAAGAAGAGGAGGAATCATTCTTGCGTACACTGGAAACAGGTATTCGTCTGTTGGATAAGGTAATTGCAGAGGTTAAGCTTTCTGGAACAACCGTAATTAGTGGTCACGATGCTTTTACATTGTACGATACCTATGGTTTTCCGCTTGATTTAACTGAACTGATTTTAAAAGAACACGAACTGTCGCTTGACGTTGTTGAGTTCCAAAAGGAAATGCAACAGCAAAAGGAGCGGGCTCGTAATGCTGCCGCTGTGGAAACCGGTGATTGGGTTGTTATTCGTGAGGGGGATACCGAATTTGTGGGATATGATGCGACGGAGAGCGAAGTGCGCATGTTACGTTATAGGGAAATCAAACAAAAAAACAATCAGTTTTATCAAATTGTGCTTGACCGTACTCCGTTCTATGCAGAAATGGGAGGGCAAGTTGGAGATAAAGGACTATTGATTAGTGATTCTAATTCTATTTCAATTATTGATACAAAGCGGGAAAATAATTTAGCTGTACATATCGTAACAACTTTACCGGAAGATCCGTCTGCTACTTTTATCGCTAAAGTTGATGTAAATAAACGGCAGGCAACAGAGAATAATCATACTGCTACTCACTTATTGCATGAAGCTTTACGTCATGTTCTTGGAACTCATGTAGAGCAAAAAGGTTCGTTTGTGTCGCCAGATACACTTCGTTTCGATTTTTCACATTTTCAAAAAATGACAGAAGAGGAACTTCAACAAGTAGAACAAGAAGTTAACCGTGTAATTCGTGAAAATAGAACTTTGAATGAATACAGGCATTTGCCTATTGCACAGGCTCGTGAGATGGGAGCTATGGCTCTTTTTGGTGAAAAATACGGTGATGATGTACGTGTTGTTCAATTTGGTTCTTCTATTGAACTCTGCGGCGGGACACATGTCTCTGCTACCGGAGAAATAGGCTGTTTTAAAATTGTTGCAGAAAGCTCTGTTGCTGCAGGCATCAGAAGAATTGAGGCTGTAACAGCAGAAGGAGCTGAATTGTTTGTTAAAAATCAACAGGAGCTAATTAAAGCTATTCGGGAAAAATTACATCAAGCTCCCTATATTTTACAAGGATTGCAGAAACTGATTGATGAGCATGCAGTACTTACAAAGCAAATAGGACAATACCGAGAAGAAAAAATTGAACAATTATATAAGGAACTCTTACAACAGATTGATAACGTTGGAGATGTACATGTCATTTCATGGAAAGGTGATGTTCATCCCGATGTGGTTCGCACGGTAGCAATCCGCTTAAAAAATAGGTTTCAAAATGAGAAATTTGCTGCAATTTTTGGAACAAGCAATGATGGCAAACCTTCTTTAACGGTCTTGTTAAGCCAGCCACTTGTTGATGCAGGTTGTAATGCTTCAAATATTGTTCGTCAGGCGGCTCTTGCAATTGATGGTAAAGGAGGTGGACAGCCTTTTCTGGCAACTGCTGGCGGAAAAAACAGTAATGGGCTTGATGCTGCTATGGAGCAGGCCAAACAATTGTTGTTCCGTTAAAGGATAATTTAGATTTTAATTGACAGGAGCCATAAAAGCATCTTCAATATGTAAAATATGAAATCCTTTCCTGTCGGGGATCACAGAAACTACGTCAAAGCGGGTTGGCATATCTATTTCAAACTGTTGAATGTAAGCGTCTGCTGCATTTACAATACGTCTGATTTTTGCAGGCGTTATTGCTTCCTCGGGATGTTCAAAGGTTTCTGTTGATCTTGTTTTTACTTCAACGACAATCAAAGTATCTTCTTTTTCTGCAACGATGTCCAGTTCCATTTTGCCGAAGAACCAATTTGTGTGTCGAATTCGATAGCCTTCCTGCTGTAAATATTCGACAGCATATTCTTCTCCTTCTTTTCCTAATTCGTTATGTGCAGCCATTGTTTGATGTTTAAGCTTGATTGGAATCAGCAACGACAATTTATACTGTTATGTTTTCTTTTCTCCAAAACCGGTGCAAACAAAGGCCGCAAGTCTTCATTTGGCTTAACCAAATAAGTCTGAAAACCAAGTGATGCTGCCATTTCAATGTTTGCTTCCCCATCATCTAAAAAAAGACAAGACTGGCTTTGAAAACCTGAGTCGTGAAGCACATATTCAAATAATGCGCGTTCAGGCTTTACTAAATGGATTTCGTTGGAAAAATAACATTTGTCAAAATAGTCGTCTGTGGTTAATCCATTAGCATTGAATTGGGTTTTTAGACTTTTCTCCACATGAATTACGTTGGTATTGCTTAATAAAAATACTTTGAAGCAACGACGTAAATCCAGTAACAACATTTTCTTCCTCACAGGAACATCCAGCAAAAATGAATTCCATGCCTCATCAATTTCCTGATCGCTTGCTTTTGAATCACTGATACGACGAATCTCTTGATGAAAATCATCAATTGTAGCAACGCCCCGTTCCAGTTGCATAAAAATGTCAGCTTGCGCATAATTTCCTATCATTGTAGAAAAATCGTATCCTGTTGTGTGCTTTAAATTATTAATACATTGTTCTTTGTCTAAATCAATTAAAACACCGCCAAAGTCGAAAAAGATGGCCTGAATAGAAGAAAAATCAATCATGATGAAAAATGTCAATCTGTAGTTGCAGAAATTGCAAAAAAATAATACCTTTGTGTCCGCTTTGCAAAGGTACGCAAAATTTGCAAACGAGGGCCCATAGCTCAGTTGGTTAGTAGCACCTGACTCATAATCAGGGGGTCACAGGTTCAAGCCCTGTTGGGCCCACAAAAAGAGGAAATGATAACTGATCATTTCCTCTTTTTTTATTCCCATTTCCTTTTTATTCCCTTATCTCTTTTTTTTGTAAAATCTATTACCTTGAAAATGAGTTTTATTTCCATCTTGTGTCTCATTCTTGATTAAATATTATTAAATTCATAGGGAGATGGTATTTATCTGAATTATATGTCATATCTTTGCAGTGTATTAATGCAATGGTACACTAATTCATTTGGTTTTCGCTATTAAGTCTATACATAGGTCTTATATTTATTTATTATCATGCAGAGCGAATTTGTTTATTTGAGAAAACATTGAATACAGTATATTGTTTGTTAGCGATTTTAGGTAGATTAAATGATATTGATTACAGATTTAATAGTTAATTGTTTATAAATAGACAGAATAAAAGGTAGTGTGTATAGCATAGTAATTTATTATATATATATCTTTGCATCGACAAATATTATAAATCTGAGAAATGTTCATAATGCAATTGTTGCATTCATATTTAATTTTTTATTTGAGCGTATGAATCGGTTATGCAAGTGCTTTCAGCCATAAAAATGATAACGTCAGCATGCATGTTCCGTAAGTCTTACTTATAAAACAAAATTTTTATTCTATGAAAAAAAGAGTATTCTTTTCTGTTCTGATTTTGTTGGTTAGCTGTTCTTTTATGGTATCGGCAAAAAGTGCGGCTGATGTTTCAGCTACTGTAAAAGATAGCCAAACCAAACAACCGATTGAGTTTGCTACCGTAGAACTGCTTTCAACAAAAGACAGTCTTTTGCTTGGATGTATAACTGATTCGAAAGGATATTTTGAAATTACTCCACCTCTGAAAACTGCTAAAATCCGGATTCGCTTTATGGGGTATAAAGATTATGAAGTGACATTTAAAAATCGGAATATGGGAACCATATTGATGATGGAGGATGCCAAGCAATTGAATGAGGTTGCAGTAAAAGGGAATGCGCGTCAGAATAAGATCGATCGGGATGTATTTACTATCACCAAAGAGATGCGCGCCGGAACTACCACTTCTTCGGAACTTCTTGGAAAACTGAACGGAGTGAATTACAACCGTTATGATAAATCCATAAGTGTTGACGGAAAAACCAATGTCCTGATTCTGATTGATGGGGTTGAAAAAGATCAGAATATGGCCAAAAATCTTTCTCCTGATCGAATTGAACGGATTGAGGTGATTAAGGATCCAGTGGGGAAATATGCAACCGATGGTTATAGCGCTGTGATTAATATCGTTTTGAAAAAGGATTATTCAGGGGTTGACTTTTTTATTGATAACACGTCATTTTTTGATGTGGTACACACTAATGGCAAATATCCATTTGCTCAAGACTACGGCAATTTGAACTTTACCTATACATATAAAAACTTTGATGTTTATCTGTCTGGTTGGGGATATGGAGGTAATATGGCTATTCCAATTACATATACCAAACAATATGGAATGGTCACCTCGACCACTCCTCCTTTCGACTATAGCGATCCGAACAGTTCAATCCGTAATAGGAACAGTAGTATCAGTCTTGGTGGTGATTACACCTTGGCTAAAGGACATACGCTTTCTGCCGAGGTCAATTATTACGGGCAACACCAAAATAATAATTTCTGGTATGACCTGACGAATTCCGTTAATGGTGTTACCACAGGGCAAAGCTCATCAACAACTACAAGTCAGAATAATACCGATCAATGGCAGGGAACTCTTACCTATAATGGAAAATTTAATGACAAAAGTTCTGTAGAATCCGATTTGCGTTACAGCCATAACGCGAACGTTGGAGACAACTCATTTGCACAAGACCAATTCTTCAGTTCGAGTCATATCAATAAAAACACGAATTATGTTCGTTTCAACGGTACATATTCCTATCAGTTTACGCCAACTTTTTCTACTGATCTGGGGTATGGTTATGTTGGGAATAATAGTGTCAGTAGTCAGAGTGATAGCACGTTTACCTACAAGGAAATGCGGAATCGTTTTTCGCTTTATCTGAATTATCAGCCGGCAAAGCAATGGCGATTGAAAGCTGGAGGTATCTTGGAATTGTATTCGCAACGTTATCAGGCATCGCGCAATAATCAGGGAGCTTTCCTGCCTTATTTGAATGTGCAATTTATTCCAAGCCAGAAATTTAATATCATTGCCAAATATCACGCTACTGTAAATTACCCTGGCATTGATCAATTGTCACCTTTCAAGACTGCTCAGGATTCGTTAATGTGGTCACTTGGAAATCCTTTACTCAAAACCTCCATTTATCATACCGCAGGACTGGAGTTCCATATCATGAATGCCATAACTATTGAGCCTTATTATAATTTTGATAATCATCATATTGCGACCTATATTACCAAAGAAGGAAACTACTATTATTCAAGCAATGTAAATGCCGGATATTACGATCGCTATGGAGTTCAGTTGAATTTTACCATTCCTTTGGCTAAAACTATTTTCTGGCAAAACTGGATGGATATTTATAGTAATCATATCCGTTATAATGGTGAAGGTACTACCCAGCATAATTTCAATATCAATTCAACACTGGTATATGTTAATCCAAAACTTGGCGTTAACACGGGGCTGGTGCTTCAAAAGCAGATGTATCGGGATGCTGCCATTCAGGGATATACCTCGGACAATAACGATCTGGTCGTTTTCTTCTTGCAAAAATCGCTGATGAAGAGCAAGCTGAACATTACTTTGTTATATATGCCTCCTATCAAGATGGGTTTGAAGTATGAACAGCATAACCTGACGCAGGCCGGGCAGTATTATCAAGTGTCGAGTACAAGCCTGAACCTGATTAAGAACCTTATGTTCTTTGAAGTCAGTTATCATTTCAATGCAGGGAAGCAGGTTACCCAAAAGCATACGCCATCCGGTCAGGATGAAGCAAAACCAAAAAGCGGATTCGGTTTGTAGGTTTGAAACAAGATATGTGGCGAGCACTTGTGTAGAGGAAGAGGGAGTTTTCAGCATGGCTGAGCTCCCTCTATTTTCATTTTCTGACAGGTAGAAGCCTTCTAAAGTAGTTATAACCTGACCAAATTTACAAATAATCTCTATAATATCAGGATTTTAGCTTTTTATGTTTATAATCAATCAATAGGAGGATAAAATGACTGGTGACAGAAAACAAACATTCATCTTTACCTTCTCCATCAAAGGCAGTTGTGTTTTTTTTTAGAGGTTAATGCCTGCCTTTGTACACCTATTTCTCTTTTGACAATGCCTGGTAAACACCATTTGTCCAACCAAATCCATCCTGTCCGGGATATTCGCCACCACCACCTTTTTTATTGGGATCCATGACGTTATACTTTTCGTTTATCCGGTATGTCTTATCATAGGTTCGCCGGACTACCCGTAACCATCTGTTTTTGCAGGTATCGGCAAGGATTGTGTCGTGATAGTGTCGCAAACCCTCTATGACAATCCATTGCAGGGGAGCCCAGCCATTGGGAGCATCCCATTGTTGGGAGGTAAGGTTGGTTGTGGTCACTAATCCTCCGGGAAAAAGAAAGCGTGACCGGATCGTGTTCGCTACTGCCTTTGCCTGCTGTTTTGTTGCCATGTTGAAGAAAAGGGGATAGACGCCTGCAAGCGAACAGATGTTTGTTTGCCGACGGGTAGTGAAGTTGTAATCAAAGAAAAAGCCTTTCGAACGGTTCCAGCACAACGCCACGATGGTTTTAGCCCGGATATCGGCTTTTTTTGTATAGTGTTCTGCCTGTAAAGTGTCTCCTTTCAACCGGCAGGCTTTGGCAAGCGTCATTTCCAGATGATACAACAGGCAATTCAGGTCAACCGGAATAATACGCGTGGTGTGTATGGTGTACAAAGGAAATTTGCCCTGCACATTACTCAGCCATCGGCTCGAAAAGTCCCATCCCGACTCTGCAGCAGCCCGCAGATTCCTGTAAACATCCTGATTGTCTCTATTTATCAGGTGTCTCTTTGCTTCTTTTGCTGTGGCAATATCCTGCCGGTATGATTCTGCCCGTGGTGCATCTCTGTCGTCCCAATAGCGGTTGAGAATGCTTCCGTCTGGCAACCTTACCACACGGTGGAATGCCGGATGCGCCACTGAAAGCCGCTTAACGCCATTCATCCAAAAGGTATATTCCTTTTTTAGTTCAGGTAGATATTTGAGATAGGCCGAATCGCCCTCAACCGACGCAAGAAGGTCGACCATCAGGGAGAAGAATGGAGGTTGCGAACGCGTTAAATAGTAGGTGCGGTTGCCATTGGGGATAAAACCGAAGGTTCTGATCAGCCAGTCAAAGTTATTAATCATGTCTTCCATTAAATCGTACCGGTGATCGGCCTTTAGCCCCAGCATGGTGAAATAACTGTCCCAATAATAAATTTCACGAAACCGTCCTCCGGGAACAATATACGGATAAGGCAGCGGAATGAGCGTACCGCTTGTTGCCTGGTCGGGTTTCCGGGTTAGCACGTTCCATAGCAGGGTAATATGCCGGTTGATGTTGGTGGAATCAGCCTGATAGGGCAAATGTGTGGCCGGAATGATAAAATTTTGTCCGATAAACTGTTTTAGAACGTTGGTTCCGGTATGGTGGGGTAGGGCATTGTATTTTTGCAGGATTACAGGTATGGGATATTTTGGAATGCAATCGACAAATGTCTTGCTGTCGGGGAAAATAGAATCGTTGCTCTGTACGGCATAGAAGAGATGTTGGTATAACTGCTCTGGTGATGCACAACCAGGATGCTTTGAGCTCCCGATAGCGATTGCGTCGGACGGAATCGAGATAACAACGATGCCAAAGGTCAGGAAAATAGCTCTGAGTAACGATTTTATCATGATATTCCGGTTAAGATGATGATGGGTTCTGTTCGGAAAAAACACCTATGAGTCCGTTCAATGTTCAAAGATATCATATTCCTGCCGAAAATCGCAAGAAAGGAGAGGTGTTTAACCTAACAGGGAAAGTCCGTTATGTGAACTCATTCGTTTCTTTCTCATTCGCTTTTACTTTAACTCCATACTTGTATACAAAATGATAAGGGGAATCCTGTTTTTTGCAAACAATGCTAAGTACTTATAAGGTTTTCCCGAATAAAAAATATGCATCAATAAGCCTTAGGATTTTGGGAGAATATGTTTATTCCTCAGATGATTCCCCATGTTTTCAAAAGTCCCGAATGCCATGCAAGGTATGCAGCTACACCAAGAGCGATGATGATGAGTGCCAGAATAAGCCAGAGCGGATTTTTCTTCCTGGCAAAAGGGTCAATCGTGTTTAGTTTTGCATTGGGCGGCAGTTTGGCAAGGTGTGTCAATGTGTGGCCAAAGGCGATATTAATATTGGCCTGGGCATTAATGGCCCATCCATTAGCATCAAGGAGCGGAGCAAGGTTTCTTCTGCGGAGTTTCAGCCATGTAAGGATCATGGAGGGACCGGAAAAGGCAAGGAAAAATCCGAAAATGGCAAGTGGCATCTTCCACACGGCAAGACTGAAGAATCCTGTCAGCAGTGTGGCAATGGCTGACCCGATAGCGCCTATGGCAAGACTGATGGCGGCAAAGATTCCAACAAATTTCCCAATATCAAAAGGCTGCTGGACAGCAACGGGGGTAGGAGTGGCCAGTGTTGCCGGAGTTGTGTTGGGATTATGAATATTTTCAACGATACCCTGATCTGCTTTTTTCGCTGTTGTCTCAATATGGGTTGTTGTGGCAGAGTGAACCTCTTTGTCTTTTGACGAAGCAAACTTTTCAATCTGGGAAGAGATAAATTGCGAGACTCTCCTGTAAGGTAACCAGAAAGCTTGCCGGATACTAATGGGGTGGTCAATCACTTTGATGATGGTGGCGTCCCAGTCGTTCCCTTTCTTGTCATAGAATATGGCATTCCGGCCCACACTGATATTTTTAAAATCGCCATCCGTCAATGCTGCTACGATGGTCATTTTCTCATTCAGTGTTTTCGAGTAGCAACTGCAATAGAGCAGGCAAATGCCGCTTAGTCCGGCAAATGAATTATGCTTGCCCATATCGTTTACCCTGAGGCATAGGTCGCAACAGCGCTGATCGATATATAATTTACCCACCTGGAAGATAGCTTCAGCGCCGGGAGAATAAAAATCATGGAACGTGACATAGTTTTTGAGCAAAAGATAGAGGTCGCGGTAATACCTCACCAGTTGCTCAACCAAAAGAATGTTGTCCGAAGCGGTTTCTAGGGCTTTATCCTGCTCAATCAATGCACAAAGGGTTTCTTTTGTGTTGCCTGCCAATGTTTCGTGTATGGTTGCAATCCCTAAAGATTCGACTGCAGTACCGCATTTGTCATTTTGCCAGTTTTTGTAATCGTCAAATTTCCGGCTGATGGTTTCCATGTCCTCTTCCGTCAGGGTTTCAAAATGACCGCATACGGGCACAACCACAAGTTGCCTGAAATCATCCAACGCCTTTTCCCATGCGGGATTAATGCTCCGGACAAGCGACAGTGTCCCGTTGGTTTCAATTTTTGCCAGGGGAAATGTGGCAATATCGTCCATGCATGAATTGAGATCCTTGGTGCTAATGCTGTCATACTGCGTTGATGGTGTATTTAAAATAGCAGTAGAGTCGGTATCATATTGTGCCAGACGGCATCGCAGGAAATAATCATCTATTTTTGATTTTACTGCCAGGAAAGCTGTGTAGGCACCGGCTGTTGATTCGCCAAAAGGGGCTATTTTTTCAGGGTCAGCTTCATATTGTCCGTACCATTGGGCATAATCTTCGCAGTTTCGGTAAAACATTTCTATCTGCTCCATAGAAATGCCTTCTTTGCCATTTCTATCGGTGACGGAGCCAGTGCAGGCAATGATGTTACGGATAGTTTGCCTGATGGCTTCGTCATCGGAGGCCTCTTCCGTGATAATGCCATCACCATTGAATATGGTTTCCGCAAAGATGCGAACCGTATCCGAAGTGTCATCCACACTAATTTCCGTAGCATCGGCTTTTCCGATATTTATCAGGATCTGGCGGGCAGAAGCCAGCAGGTTTTTCCCCTCATCCGTTTCGTCATTGATAGCAGAAAGAGGTAACACAGCACTGCCTTTGAGTATATCGTCGGGATTTTTGATCAGTGAAGTCAACCATCGGGTAGCTTCCAGAATTTCAGGAACACGGATACGGTTGTCTTTATCGCTGTCGATAAGTTCCAGGGTCTTGGCATCAATTTCTAGTCCATGCACCGGACAACTAAGGGCTGTCCATAACTTTTGATCCAGTTGACCCAATTGAACCAGATCATTTCCCGTTTCGAGAGATACCCTGTTGACGCCGCCAATGCGGGAAAAATGCCAAATATGTACGTTATCTTCCATGTTTTGTTTCAGTTTGCTTAGCCCAAATTGAAAAGTGGCTTTTTCAGAACATTTCGCCCCATCTCACTATCCTGTTGCCTGCAAATATAATACAATAATTGTTGAATAGAGAAAGCAAAGAATCAACCACAGGAAGTTGAGAAGAATATTAACCCAGTAGAGAGTAGATGGTAGGAAGTAGTGTAGTAGGAATCTGATAATCTGAAGCTAAAGAGGATGAGAAGTCCGGAAGTTATAACCCTCAGTCCTTCGGCTTTCGACCTTTTGACTTTCTATCTTTGACTTTCGACCTGTTCCTGATTTTCAACGGCTTCTGCTTGTCTATTTCAACCTTTTGAGTAATGTTATTACATCATCTAAAGGGATACTTTGCTGATAGGAGCATACTTCATTCCCATCTTTATCATATAATGCAAGATAGGGAAGTGCAGAAATCTGTAAATAATTCCATATTGTTAATCGCGGTGCTTCTGTTCCGACAACTACATTACTGTATTGCTTCACATTATAGCGATCAGCAAATGCAATCATCTCCTGCATGGACATAGCATTAATCATAACAATGTTTGCCGTGTCAAAATGATGAATTTTCGGGAAAAAAGAATCCATGAACTCCAGGCACTCACCACAGTCGGGAGAGAAATAGATAAGAATCGTTGGTTTTCCGCCCGGAAGGTCTTTGGCATTAAAAACATGTCCATTGGTTTGGGTAATTCGGAATGGAGGCATCTTTGCCTGTTCGGCATGCAGGCTTATACTTCCCATCCACAGGAGGCTTAACACAATAAACAGGGCATAACGGATTTTAAGCGACATAGCTATGAAGTTATATGATTTGGAATAGCATACAAATGTACGTTTTTCCTTTTAAATGGATCTCAAACTCCCTGAAGGATAATGGTGTTGACATAAATAAATATATTCTCTTTGTGGCATAAAGATAATAAAAACAGACAGATCGCTCGCCATTAACAATAAAATTCAGAAATGCAAAATGGGAGATATTATCGGATTGTTAGAAAATGAATTTGCGACGGTAAATAGCGGTTTATAGGCAATAAAAGGGAAAAAAGAAATTACTTATCAAACATTTCTATCCAACTTCCTAATTGAAGATAGTAAACTTTATCATTCTTAAACCTTACCAGAATAGTATAAATAATATCATGGCAATGAACCCTCTTTGCTGTTTTTGTATTCATATATTTAGTATACCAAGCTGTAATATCTGACATATTTGCTAAAACTACATAATGTATATCATAGAGATTCTGCGTTGCTAATCCTAATGAATGAAAGAATGTCTTTTTATTTTGTCCCACCTGAATGGATTGAAATCTAAATAATGTATCACGTATAAATGCATACTCCAAAGTGTATTTGTTTTTTCTCTTATTATTATTTATCACGATAGAGTCTGAATGATTTTTTAGATAAATAAAATAAGGCAAATCATCTTCATGTGAAATATGAAAATATTTTGGATAAACATGCTTCAGGGTAATTTCACTAATAGCAGGTGAAAAAGCATTTCCATTATTAGCACACACGTATTGTTCATCTACTAATACATACAATGTATCGTGTGACTGCAAGCTTAGAAATACTCCATTTTTCAATGATCTTACATATGAATTGCTATCTGTTTTTGAAGGATATACTCTCATTCCTTTGTATATAACATCTTCATTAGAGTTACTATATACAAAAGAATCTGGCACATTTACACACCTTCCTTTTTTTATCAAACTTGCATGATTTATTGATTTGTTTGTCGTATTATTTCTACTGCCATATATAGTAGTAGAAACCACAAAAAAGAAAAGGGCAGCTACAATAATCGTATTTTCTTTTACTATTTTAGAATCCATATCTTGTTTTCTCCTTGTCCATATCTTATTTATTCAACATTCACACATATGAAAACATGCCGATATCTAAAAAGAACGATATCATAAATTGGTAAATTGACTGAAATTTCAGTGGTTATAGTTGCTACACAAATTCTAAAAAAAATGCTGCAACGCAAAGATACATCAATACTTTCAGAGATAACCGGCTTTATTGCTGTAAGTGAAAAAGCTATAGGAACAATGTTCAGTTTCATACGTTTATGTTTTTAAAAGTTGCCGTATGAAATTTGAATTCCATATCTGATAATTTGGATCAGGTAACCATTTCAGAACCTTATTTTGGATGTAGCTTAACCCTTAGTAGGAAAACCAATAACCACACTGGGAATTAACCTTATTCCCTTATTCCATACGATAATAATTTGTTTGTAGGAGGATGTAAAGGATTCATATCCCAACATTATTATACTGGGATGTGAAAATTTACTGCTTGTTTCATGTAATAAGGGAATAAGGTTTGCCTGATCTTCATATGACCTATTGCTACTAAGGTTCAACTACTTACAAAATAAGGTTTAAATCTCAAAAGTCTAAAGCAACCGGGTTAATTGAGCTTGCGAAAGTTGAATAACTGAATAACAGAACAAGGAGACAATGGAAATTATATCTTGAATGAGTTGAAATGGTTTTAGAAAGGTTTTTCCCAAATAATAGGTTTGCTATTGTTATTGATTTGTAATTAATTAACCCTTAACCCATTTGTTGATCTTATTACATTTCATAAATTTGTGTTTTGTATTTATCATGTTGACACAATTTCTTGAACATAACCTTCACCTGCAAGAGTGCGCCAATAGCTATCTCTCACCTCAATATGAGCAATTAATCCGCTTGGTACGGGACTTTGAACGCAAAGTACCCAATGTCCTGTCAACCTATTTTATCCCATGCCGGTTTAAGAAGAATGAGTTATTTTTACATGAAGGGAGTTGCGCCCGTTATGTCTGGTTGATAGCCAGTGGGGTAGTATGCAGCTCTGCCAACGGCAGCAACGAGACAACCACTACCGGTTTCTATTTCCCGGGCGATTTTGTCGGTTCATACTTCAGCATGCAGTTAAAGTGCGCTTCGGAACACAATCTGGAAATGGTGCAGGAGGGGCTGCTTTACCGGATAGCGGTCTGTGACCTTAAGCGCCTGCAACAGCAATATCCGGAACTGATGCGTATTGAACAGATTGTCATGGCATGCCACAACTCCTACCGTCACAATCATAACCTTTTGTTGTTGCAAAATGATGCCACCGAACGCTACCGGATAGTGACAGAGCGTTATCCGCAATTACTCTCCTCGGTTTACAAACGCAAAATTGCATCCTACATCGCCATTGAGCCCCCTTCGCTAAGTCGTGTGATAAAGGAGTTTGCCCGGAAACAGATCCATTCGAATGGGCCTATACCCGGTAAAATTATACACTCCATCCTGCTTTGTCTGGGCTTCATCACCGACACATAGCAGGTTGCGTTCCCTTTCCGGCTGTTTTTGCCCCATCCGGTCAACAGATGCATCCATGTCCCTGCGGGAAAAGGACATAAGCACATCCGCGATGGAAAATAGCCCGCCGTAAATCTTCCCCCACACCATTCCCACGCCACATCATTGCCCCATTCACAAAAGCTTTGAAGGATTTCAGGAATTGACTTCCCATGGCAAATAATCTATCGTTTCATTCCCCCTGAGGATATATTATAAAAAAACATAAATAACATCCGGCATCCCGTGGCCTTAACAAATGGTAAAGGTTTTGAGGTGTTGCTGCCTTTCCTTTGCGTCGGGAATCAGACAGGTGATCTGTTTCCTGATGCTCTTTGACACTCTTTTTCTTCCATATCGGGTAAAAAAAACATTTTACAAGGTGAATTTCGCCAATGTAAGCTTACATAGTGACAATGTAAGCTTGCAAAGTAACAATGTAAGCTTACATAGTAACAATGTAAACCTGCAAAGTGACAATGTAAGCTTGCAAAGTAACAATGTAAGCTCACATAGTAACAATGTAAGCCTGCAAAGTGACAATGTAAGCTCACATAGTAACAATGTAAGCTTGCAAAGTAACAATGTAAGCTTACATAGTAACAATGTAAGCTTGCAAAGTGACAATGTAAGGCTGCATAATAACAATGTAAGCTTGCAAAGCACTTTTGTAAAGAAGGGCTGTGGGTCTGTTCAGTAAAGTATGTCAGGAAAGGGCTTTCATTGATATTCTATCCCGGGCCTATTGAATAAACTGTGTCAGCAAAGGGAAGTTAAACGCCTGAAGATGCGATGTGCCCACAATTTATTTATTCATTCCGCAAAAAAATAACAGGGTGTCCGGCTGAGATGCGATAAACCCAAACAACACAGGCAGGGAAGAAAGGAGATAAGGAAAAGAAACTCTATCCGCAGATAGGGCGGTGATTATATGTTCTATTTTTTAATATCTAAATTTTATTATGGTATGAGAAAGCCAAAGTTAGTGCTTAGTTTTGTTCGTTTATCTATTTGGGAAAAGATTGCTTACTACCGCAATGTGGTGGCAAAAATGAAGGATAATACCCTTTTCCCCACACCCGATGTGCCAATCGCTGATGCTGAAAAGAAACTGGATGAATTTGAAACGGCAGCGCAGAAAGCCCGTGACGGGAGCACGGCCGACACGGCCCTGATGCATCAGACAGAGGAAGAAACCGATGCTATCTTCCGGAAACTGGCAGCGTATGTGGAGCGGATTGCCGATGGGGACGAGGCCATTATTTTGCAAGCGGGCTTTACCCTTTCAAAAGATCCTTCTCCCCGTAAACAGCCCATATTGATGGTTGAAGATGGTGCAATGTCCGGATCGGTTCGTTTGCGCCGCAAAGCGGTTACAGGATCCCGTTCGTATATCTGGCAAATAATCGTTGGGGCATTGCCGGCTTCCGAAAAAGATTGGGTTACATTAGGTGTTTCCACGCAAGTGGAATATATTGCCGAAAACCTCACCATCGGGACCCGTTATTATTTTCGCTCGGCTGCCGTTACCAAGGACGGAACCTCTGCATTTTGCGAACCGGTGAGCCGTATTGTGCAATGATTGGTGTGAGGTGTCTCCTTAACGGGGAGCGCTTCCCATAATTTTGCCTGTAACAAAATCCATAGGATTGCACATCGTGAAAGCGTGGCTTCGAGGTCACGCTTTTATGGTATAAAAATTGGTGGTTTAGTAGAAATCAGAACAGTAGGAAGTTAAAGAAGACACATTCAATGGACAATGAAAACAATCTGCTTAATTATCATGTGTGCCCGGATTTCAAATTATAAATGAATGGAAGATGTCACCGCTACGCGGCTGTTTTGATGTGATGGGTATCGTTTTCTACGAAGATGCCAGAGCTACGCTCCTGCTTTATGGCTATATTCATATGTTTACAAAACATCCTTTACCGGTTAAGGGACGTAGTCCTGTAATCTTAATAGGATACAATGTTCTATTCCATCACATAGGAGCGTTAGCTCTGACATCTTTAAATCATGACAATTGACAATAAAAGAAAGCCAGAAACTTAGAAGATACATGAACAGCACGAAGCTAAAGAAGATATAAGAACAGCAGGAAGTTGTAACCCTCAATCACTCAGTCCCTCGATCCTTCAATCTTTCCGGGGACGAGCGAAGCGGATGGGGTTGGAGCATCAAATAACCGAATTACAAAATAACTGAATAGTAAGAAGTTAAAGAAGTTGAGAAACTAAGAAAAAACAAGATAATGATAGAGAAGTCTTCTCTAAAAGTAGATTTTCGCTTTCTTTTTGTTCGCTTTGCCAAAAAAATTCAATGTAGGCGAAAAATAATGCCAAAAATGTTTGGATGTCTAAAAAATAATCGTGAACTTTAAGGCCGTATTATCTTAACAATATGGTATGTTACAGGGTTGCTTTGATAGCAATCGGGAACAATGTCAGCAGCATGATTTGTGTGATTGAAACAAATGTCAGCACTGTGATTTATATGATTGAAACAAATGTCTGCACCATGATTTATATGATTCAATGATTAGGATGATTAAAGGAAGTGATAAGTGTTCTGACAACAGGGAAAAGCCATTGATACTGATCATGGATTATTATGTATAACACACAAAAATCAATGGAATCCTATCATCATAAAAATCACAGTGCGGACACCGATTGAACAAAGGCCGGAGAAGAGAGGATCTTATGGTGAAAATAAAATGGCTGTATCTTGATTGATAAGATTGAGAAAAATCCCCGCAGCAGCAAAGCTATCGGGATTTATGCCGATATAACAAACAAGAGATTTGAACAGATAAAAAACCCATTGGATAAGTTAGAAATATAAATAGTTAACGTTTGGATATACGCCATAAATCAAATAGCTGAATATTATTTAACATGTTGTATTTCAATAGCTATCCGATTCTTATAAGGCAAATATATGCCCATGCAATGGCGTATACACAGATGTTAGCATTCATTGTAAAAAAGCGTACTACATGAAGGAATTTGACAAAATATTATGGGGATTCATCTTTTCTGTGATTGGAATTGCTTTTGGATGGATGCTTAATCAAGTTGGACAGTGGTTTAGAACAAGACAGGAAGATAAAAAAAATTTAAAAGTTGTTCTATACAATCTTCTTGAGACTTATTTCATATTCATTCGAAGTGATTTTGATAAGTTCGTTCAGAAAATTACAGATAAGGTGCATTCCAAAATTCCTGTGAATGAGCAAACTCCAGAAATGAAAATGATTATGCAATCAATCTATACTAGGATATTGATTGATTATTTGAAACCTGAGTTGATTAAAGATTTAAAGGTAATTCAAGAAGGATATCAAGATTCGATTAAAACTTTAGCGACAATTGACCCTTTAACTGCTTATTATTTGAATGGTAAAACAAAGGTGATTGAGACTTTTGATAATATCCAAAACTTGTTTGATAATTTGAAAGAGCAATTTCCAAACGATAAAAACGAAATAGAGATTGGAGTCAAACAGGTTATGGAAACTTTAAAACCAGATCTTTTTCAAGACACTTTAAATGACCTAGAAATGGACATAAGAGATATTGCTTGGAAAATTAATCCATATGTTTGGTTCAAGTCAACACGAATGATAAAGAGATTGAAATTAAGATTAAATGAACGGCTTGACAATGAAATTGATGAATTATTTACCAAATTGATGCCTATGTCAGGTGGACAATAAAAGAAAAAAACAACTACTACATGGTATAGTGCATGCGGGTTTCAGAGGTTTTCGAGCGTTTGTGGCTCGTAAAAAAAGTAAGTGTAAACTGATAGGAAATCGTTTCGTAATCCCGCACGACACCATACCATCAACGTTAGCTGCAACCATAAAGAAATAAAGAGATGGCAATTGACAAAATTATTACTTTAGTAGGAATTTTAGTATCATTGATAATTGGACTAACAAGTATATACATTGGAGTACAAAATTCTAAAAAAACAATATTCATAAATTCCGTCACGACTTTGAGAGCGAAATGGATGGACACAATTAGAAATGCAATAGCAGAATATTGTAGTTTGACTTATCTTATCACTATTGCAACTAAAAGCGTCCAAGCAGAGAAACTTTTCAAATTACAACAACTAAGATATTTAATCAAATTACAACTTGACAAAAATGACAAGATTGACAGCCTGATTGTTAATTCCGTCGATTCTATTTATAATAGTGTACTTAACTCTGATTTCAAAAATACGACAGTTGAAATAGATAAACTAATATGCCTTACTCAAGATTTATTGAAACTTGAGTGGGAAGGAGTAAAAGAAGAGACAAAAAAGGGGAATCTATCAAAGAGAGAAAAAAATAGACTATATAATCGTCACTTAAAAAAATATCAAAATGGAGACGAAACTGTTTAATAAATCGTTGAAATTCATTCTCTGCGTCTTGATAATTTTTGGTTCCATTTTAATTGGTATTGGTATTGGAATGCTGACCAATAGATTATTGGAAGCGATTTTTATAAGTATCGGATTAGGATTATTTATTATTGCAACTTTACTCATATTTATTGAGTATGGTGAATATAGATGACAACTTGCGAATAATTACTTTACGGAGAGAAAAAATGGCTGCAGCTAATACTTAGGCTTCCTGCGGTCGGGACGACCCAGCAAGGAAGCGTCGGTTGAACCGTATTAGTTGCGTTGATTTTCAATTCACTTTGTCACAGTGCCGACACCGATTGAACAAAGGCCGGAGAAGAGAAGATCTTATTATGAAAATAAAATGACTGTGGTGAGATTCGTAAGATTGGGGAAAATGTCAGCACCATGATTTATATGATTCAATGATTGGGATGATTAAAGGAGGTGATAAGTGTTTTGACAACAGGGAAAAGCCATTGATGCTGATCGTGGATTATTACGTATAACACAAAAAAATCAATGGAATCCTATCATCATAAAAATCACAGTGCCGACACCGATTGAATAAAAGCCGGAGAAGAGAAGATCTTATGGTGGAAATAAAATGGCTGTGGTGAGATTCGTGTGATTGAGGGAAAACGTCAGCACGGTAATTTGTATGATTCAATGATTGGGGGGAAAATGTCAGCACCATGATTTATATGATTCAATGATTTGGATGATTAAAGCGGAATATGATGATTCCGACGATAGGAAAAGCAGCTTATGCAAATAACGCATTATTATGTATAACACACAAAAATCAATGGAATCCTATCATCATAAAAATCACAGTGCGGACACCGATTGAACAAAGGCCGGAAAAGAGAAGATCTTATTATGAAAATAAAATGGCTGTATCTTGATTTATAAGATTGGAAAAAATGTCAGCACCTTGATTTATATGATTGAAACAAATGTCAGCACCTTGATTTATGTGATTAAATGATGGGGATGATTAAAGGAGGTGATAAGTGTTTTGACAACAGGGAAAAGCCATTGATGCTGATCGTGGATTCTTATGTATAACATACAAAAATCAAAAGAATCTCTTCATCATAAAAATCACAGTGCGGACACCGATTGAATAAATGCCGGAGAAAAGAAGATCTTATTATGAAAATAAAATGGCTGTAGTGAGATTTGTAAAATTGGGGAAAATCCCCGCAGCAGCAAAGCTATCGGGATTTATACCGATATAACAAACAAGGGATTTGAACAGATAAAAAACCCATTGGACAAGTTAGAAATATAAATAGTTAACGTTTGGATATACGCCATCAATCAAATAGCTTCAGATTATTCAACATGTTGTATTTCAGTAGATATTCGATTTTAATAAGGCAAATATATGCGCCATGCAATGGCGTATACACAGATGTTAGCGGCAAGTTCAAATAGCAACGAAACATTAATTAAATGATAAAATATGGCACTATATCCTGACATACTATTTCACTTCACGACAAAACAAAGTCTTGAGGCCATTCTTAGTGAAACATTTAAAGTTTCTTATGCCAGAGAACGCATAATAGGTGGAAGAAAGGAAAAAGAATTTGCTGTTCCTATGGTTTCATTTAGTGATCTTCGACTATCTGAACTTAAAGAAAACATAGGTACTTATGGAAAATTTGGAATAGGAATGACGAAAGAATGGGCTGTAAGAAAAGGCTTAAATCCTGTAATGTATGCAAACAAAGAGAGTTTGTTTACTGAAAACTTTATCAGCGGAATTGAAGACTTTTTCAAACTTGTAGCTTATTCAAATGATGAAACAGGCAAATATGAAACAGCTTATAATAATACAATTAACACTTTGCGGTACATTAAAAATTATAAAGGTGACTTAATCAGACCAGATAAACCCATAAAGAAGAATTACGTTTTTGCTAATGAAAGAGAATGGAGATTCGTTCCATCTCTTTCTGAGAATTGCCTTGCTTTTGTTCCAATTAATAAAATACGGCCTTCAGAACAAAAGGCAGAATACAACCGAAAAGTAGCACATATACAACTAAGCTTTCAACCTGACGACATAAAATATCTGATAGTTGAAAAAGACAGTGATATCAACCCATTAATCTCACACTTAAGACAGGTTAAAGACAGGTTTTCGCCCGACACTATAGACAGGCTTGCAAGTAGAATTTTGACATATGAACAAATTGAAAATGATATATAAAAAACCAAGCCGCTACAAAGGCTATATGCAATAAGGGTTTCAGTGGTAATTCAAGCATTCTGCCCCGTATTAACTTCAGTGTAGGTGGACAGGAAAGCAGCCCACAATCCCCAACTATATATAGTTCCGTCCGTTGGCACTAATATTAAACTGACGACACTCACGATGATTAAGAGAATTGAAACTATTGACAAAGATGGAATTAAAAAAACATTCGATGTATTAGAAGAACCACTTTCCGTAGATAAATATCAAGGTGTTTATTTTAAAATATTTGAACCGAATTCTAAACATTGGAAGCATTTTGTATTTAAAATATTATTCGTACAGGACTCAAAAATCCTTATTTATATGATAGACAATCAGAATATTCCAGAGGTCTCTAGACAAGGTATTGTAAAATCAATGATAGAAGAAGTAAGAACAACGTACAAAAAGACAATTATTTCTTCGACAAATATTAATGAATTTAAGCATGTCGATTCCGAAGGAAGAGTTAATAATGTTACAAAATTCTGGAAGAAGTGGGCTAAAGAAAATGGTCAAATTCAATACAATAAAAACGAAGGAAGATTTTACTATTATTTTTCATGAGTTTTATTTTTCAAAATGGATGCTATTTATATTAAAACATTAAAAAATATGGAAAAGATATTTAACAAAGTCATTAATGATATGAGAACAATATTAAATGACAAATATAACGGTATTGCGACAGAGGAGTTTATCAAATTAGCTAAAGAGACGAAAGAGAAATTTAAGGACAATTTACAAGATATCAATGATCTTTCTATTGATCAATCTTTATTGATCGACAAGATGTTTGATGAATTTATTGAGAGTTTATAGAAGTACTGGTGCCAACAAAGTGTAGCAGTCAATAAGGGTTTCAGTGGTATGCGAAGCTCATCACCCGCATCAATTTTTCGTCTCGATTGATAGAAACGTCGCTCCGCAATCCCTTACTGGCCATACCGCAAAAGTTGTATGCTACTTTAAAACGATACTAGAACATGGATTTAAAATTACAATCCACTAAATTGACGAATCGTTATGCATGAGATAAGGAAAATCAATGGAATCCTATCATCATAGAAATCACAGTGCCGACACCGATTGAACAAAGGCCGGAGAAGAGAAGATCTTATGGTGAAAATAAAATGGCTGTGGTGAGATTCGTAAGATTGAGGGAAAACGTCAGCACTGTGATTTGTGTGATTGAAACAAATGTCAGCACCATGATTTATGTGATTAAATGATGGGGATGATTAAAGGAGGTGATAAGTGTTTTGACAACAGGGAAAAGCCATTGATGCTGATCGTGGATTCTTATGTATAACACAAAAAATCAATTGAATCCTATCATTATAAAAATCACAGTGCCGACACCGATTGAACAAAAGCCGGAGAAGAGAAGATCTTATGGTGGAAATAAAATGGCTGTGGTGAGATTTATAAGATTATATAATGGAAATGATTAACGAGGAATATCAGTATTCCAAACTTACAAGTAAGATTATCGGATGTGCCATGAAAGTTCATTCTGCATTAGGGAATGGCTTTACTCACTGAGTGTCTATTTTTTATTGGTGTTCGTGAATGCTCCGCATTTCAGGAAGTCATTTACCAAAGAGCCATGGCAATAGAAATGGAAGATGCAGAACTAAAGTTCAGCAGGGAACATGAGATGCCGATATATTACAAACGACAACAGATTGGCACACGGAGAGTTGATTTCCTGGTAGAAGATGTTGTATCGCTTGAGATAAAAGCTGTGACCTTATTGGAAGATGTCCATTTGGCACAAGCGAAGAATTATCTGGAAGCCTATGACCTTGAGGTGGGACTATTAATTAATTTTGGAGCTAAAAGCCTGCAACAAAAAAGACTTATCAATAAAAAGTTCAAACAGGCCAACCAAGGCAACCCTGAGATCAAAAACAGGCAGGCAGACGAAAGTAACATCAATGGAATCATTTAATTATTCCAATTATAGTGCTGACACCGATTGAGCCGATTAAACATACAATCAAAATTATTACACAAAATGAAAAGACGATACCTAATTTCAATGATTCCATTATTGTTTGCGATAATGGCCTTTGCAGGATGCCAACAAGACTCCAGTAACGTAAAAGGATACTATGATGCAATGCATTATGTGACTGAAGGCGGCGGACAGTTGGACTTTAAATTGTATCCGACGGATAATCCCGAAGAACTTAAAGCCGTGATTAGCCGTTATGCATTTCGGGATACTGTAGCCCAGTTTAATATTGATCTCAACAGCAGCAACACATCCTCTTTTTCGTCGTTGCAGAAAGCGATGAACAATCAAATACAAATCAATGGTGATTTTAGACAATCCACTTTACCTACAGGTTCATGGACACATATTTATCTTGACTCAAAAGGTCAGGAAGTGGAAGTGACCAACACTTGGCTAAGGGATTCATTGCTTGTGTTTGGGGATATAGTGAGGGAGTTGTTGAGAAAGTGAATGAAAGTTACCCCTAAATCTCCTAAAGGGGACTTCAATCTGGCAATATAAGGATTATCAGCTAAATAAAAAGGATGAGATAGCCCCTTTTAAGGGGTTGGAGATAGATAAGTTGAAATAAAAAACAAAGGACAGATCAGTGAACTCATGGTACCGATAAAAATAGCATCCCGTATGATACGGAAAACAGTTATCCTGTTGTGCATCGTTTTTCCCCTTATCCCGGTAAAAGCAGAAGTGAACGGTTTACAGACGGAAATCGGGCATTTGATAAAGACAAAGAAAGCAACAGTAGGTGTTTCAGTTGTTGCTAATCATTACCGGGACACCATTACCATCAATGGCAACGTGCATTTCCCGATGCAAAGCGTTTTTAAGTTTCCCATTGCACTGGCAATCCTTTCAAAAATTGATAAAGGCACATTAACACTCAATCAGAAAGTACACATCACAGAGAAAGATTTGCCGGCAAAGACATGGAGTCCGATTAAAGACAAATTTCCCCGGGGAACAGTGTTGACTATCGGACAAATTCTTGAATACACCGTCACACAAAGCGATAATGTGGGATGCGACGTGTTGTTACGGCTGATTGGCGGCCCGAAAGCAGTGGAAACATTTTTACAGCGTAATGGATATAACGATATTTCTATAAAAACCAATGAGGAGGGAATGCATCAGCAATGGAACGCACAATACAGGAACTGGTCAACACCGGTTGCCATGACAAACCTGCTGGTAGGTGCCTATACCAACCGTAACGGATTGTTGTCGGCAAAGAGTTATGATCTTCTCTGGAGATTGATGAAAGCAACATCCACAGGGGCAAAAGAACTGAAGGGACAATTACCTCCGGGAACCGTTATTGCGCATAAAACGGGTAGTTCGGGGATGAATGGCAAAGGAATGACTGCTGCGCTGAACGATGCAGGGATTATTTTTCTTCCTGATGGAACGCCTCTTTTCATTACAGTGTATGTATCCAACTCAACAGAGAGCCCGGAAAAAAATGAAAAGATTATTTCGGACATAGCAAAACAGGTTTGGGATCATTATGTAAAATGATGTGGCAAAGCATTGTCTTCTCTTCATGATAAGGGAAAAGTAATCTGAAAAATAAAAGACCAAACAGGATGAGATGGATAGAGGGAGACGAATAGGGCAGGGAGGTTATGTTTTCGGGAACAGGATAGTGCCTGATGATTTGGCGCAGGGTGGTCTCTTTGCCAAAGTTCCTGTAAACAGGGTCAGAAGCGGCACAAAAAGACATTTATAGCTTAAACAGCAAAGTTGGGAAGCAACGGGAAAGCATCGAAACAAGAAGGCAATAATCCATAAATCCACAGAAAGTATGATCTGCAATCAATGGTATGTAATACTCGAATCGAAGGAATTAAAAGCCAGGAAGCCTCTAAAGCTGAAGCGGTTGAACGAAGAGATCATTTTATGGAGAGATGATAAAGGAGAGGTGTGTTGTATTGAAGATAAATGTTGCCACCGCGGAGCTTCTTTTTCTTGTGCAGAGATTGTCCGGGGAAACCTGGAATGTCCTTTTCATGGATTCCTTTATGATAAGTACGGAAAGGTAACCCTGATCCCTGCCAACGGAAAAAACGCTAAAGTTCCCGAGTCCATGCAGGTAAAGTCATACGGAATGTATGAAGCCTATGGGTTGATTTGGATGTGGTATGGCGACAAAGAAAAAATGGAAGAAAAACCCTTCTTTTTTGAAGAATTGGAACATTTTTCCTATTCCGGTTTCAAAGATACATGGGGAGTTCATTATTCAAGAGCTATTGAAAACCAGCTTGATGTGGTTCATCTACCGTTTGTACACCGTACCACCATCGGACGGGGTAACAAAACATTGGTAAACGGTCCTGTAGTAAAAACTGAAAACGGTATGATCACTTTTTATGTGGATAACAGGGTGGATGATGGTCACACGAAGCCATTGAAACCGGATGAGGTCAGGGATTATGAAAAGCTGTTCCATCTGCAGTTTCATTTTCCCAACATATGGCAAAATTATATTTCGGATAAGATAAGAGCTTTTGCTGCTTTTGTGCCCGTTGATGACGAAAACAGCATTACTTACATCAGGTATTATCATCGCCTAACGAAAATACCGGTTCTAAGAGAGCTGATTGGTTATATCGGTAAAGTGACGAGCATTGTTATCCTGCGTCAGGACAAACGCGTAGTGATAACACAGAGACCTAAGAAATCGCAATACAGAATGGATGAAAAACTGATCATGGGCGACAAACCAATCATCGAATACCGGAAATACCGGCAGCAATTGATGGAAAAAAACAGGAAGGATTGATATATTGAAAAACCGGAGAAGCAGTGACGTGATTTAATAACTTAACCATTTAACGATCTTCTGTCCAGTCACTTCCCTTCATTACAAGAGAAAAAGCGATCTGAAAAACAAAAATGTGAAGTATTGCCGGAGAAAGTATTCAACTATTGTTCGATATCACCCGCTGCCGCAGATTTATAATTACGAGTGTTCGGAAGATTGATATATTGCTGTGATAAGCGTTCTTTGATATATATTTTTTTGATTGATACTGATTGCAGTCTTTTTTTAACGGAATACCAGCGATGGATCACCGCCACAAAAACGGACAATCAAGGCTATAATCAATTCATCCAGTTCAATGCCAAATCGTCTTTTGGCTGTTTTATAACCGACATTATTCAATCGCTTGTAAATCAACAACAACATGGATAGAATTAAAGTCATATAGAGAATAATCTTTATTCCGTTTTCATTGGTTGACATAAAGTGGCTGAAGTTCAATTCTTGTTTTATAAAACGGAAGAATACTTCAATATCCCAGCGTTTGCGGTATAAAGCAGTTATATTCTCAGCTGTTTCCCCTTTCAGATTGGTCAGAAACAAGAGGGTTTCTCCATCCTTGTTTTCGGTAGTTATCAGTCTGAAGGTTTCCCTGGTCAATTCTCTGGTTTTTCTATTATTGACCCGAGTATACAGATAAACGATTTCATCTTTAAGTAATTTCAAATCTCCGATTAATCTGTCGCCTTGTTCAAGAACTTCTACACTTTGATACGAAGCACCTGGATTCAAACGGGTAACAAAATCAATAGTATCACTTTGGAGTTCATCGAAAACACTTCGTTTATTGACTCCACGGTCAAATACATAAACCTGTTGCTTGTATTTGTGTGCATGATCTTTTATAACCTGTGGAATAGTAAGGCATTCATTGAGTTGACTTTGATCTAAAAACAGTTCCACATTACAGGGAAGTATGCCCTCAAATGCAACTGTAAACTTGGCTTGTTTTTTTGTAACTTTCTTGTTCCCGATTTTACCAACTCTCATTCCTTGTGACAGACGGGATGAAGTTTCAGCAACCATTGTTGAATCAACCCGGACAAGATTATATTTATCAAGTTCTTGCTGAGAATATAATTGACTAAGCTGATTATAAAAATGCTCGAACAGTTTTTCAAAGAAGCTAACGTCCATTATTGATAATCGCTCCGAGATAGAACTATAACGGACGGTTTTGCTTTGATCCAGATTGAATAAAAATTTAAATTTTACGCTATTAAAGATATCCTCCATTGTACGCAAACTGGTACGATCAGACTCTAATAAGGAATAGAGGATCATGTAAAACATGGAACGTCCATACAAAACCTTTGTGCAATAATCCACGTGGGTATTGGCGGCCAACGTACTTATTTTCTCATCAGGGATAACACTCAACAGTTCTTTTACTGTTATGTTTTTAATTGACTTATTTGGGTGCATCTAAACTCGTTTAATTTCGATGCAAAAATACCAAATAATTATATGTCAAAAACGATGTTATACATATTATTTATCAACAACTTACAGTGAATTATGTTGATAAATCAGGGTTATTTTCCGTTTTTGAAATTCCAGAGATAAAACAGTCTGTTTTTCCCCCTTTATTGCAACTGAAATTACTAATTTTGAATACTTAATAATCTTCCGAACACTCGTAATTTATAATCTGTGGTTTGGTCTGCAAGAGCAATAAAAACGTATAGAACAGGAATAGAAATGATAAGTTCCACAATCCTGAAGGAGTATATTTTGTAAGTTTTGCTGTTCTTGCATGCGTAGATGTTTTTACAAGAAATGAATATAAAGACATCCTTGTTGAAAGTGTTGATTTTTGTCAGATCATCTCGCAGAAGCTTGTAACTTGTGTGTTGCTTTGGGAAAGCAAGCATTTTCTTGTTCTGACGAACAACACACCGATTACAAATCGGTGCGAGCGGAGGAAAATAATGTCTGAATCAGAATTTACGGAATTGTAGAATTTGCGGAATAATAGAATACAGAGAGATAGAATCAGATACAGTAAATGAAACAGTAGCGGATGGAAAAGATTGCATAGAAAGTTTACCTGGACATTCGGGTAGCAGGACAACTGAGATATATTATGCATATTACAACAAAAGGATATACGCCATAAACAGAAATACCAGATAGATATAATGAGCTTAATTACAGCGAATGTAGCAAACTTATAAGGCAAATGTATGCGCCATACTATGGCGTATATACAATTGAGGGGCGTATACACAGATGTTGGCAAACACTATATAACACCGTATTCACACCACAATTTATTACTTTTGAATTGTAAAGAATTTGATTTAAATATTAATTTATGAGACTGAAAATATATTACAGTATTGTTTTTTCATTTCTTTTTTCTGTATCAACATTTGCACAGGTAAGTGACGGAACTAATTACGTATCAACTTCGAAAGGCAAAGATTTCTTTACTCTTTCCGAATCGGGTAAATCAACTACCTTATTTGTTAATTCCACAGATTATCCGGGAGTACTGCGCGCCTTAAACGATTTAAAAACGGATATCGGCAAAGTAACCGATGCCAAACCGGACATCGCTTTTGACAATTTACCTGCCCCAAAGGAGATGGTAATCGTGGGAACGTTGGGCAAAAGCCCTGTTATTGACAAGTTGGTTGAAAATAAAAAGCTCGATGTGAGTAAAATTAAAGGCAAATGGGAAGCATTTATAATCCAAACCCTTATTAAACCTTTTCCCGGTGTTGACAAAGCTTTGATTATTGCAGGAAGCGATAAACGGGGTACCATTTTCGGGATATATGATGTGTCATCACACATTGGCGTATCGCCCTGGTATTGGTGGGCTGATGTGCCTATTAAAAAGAATAAAAATTTATATATTAAACCCGGAAAATACAGTGATGGCAGTCCGGCAGTAAAATACAGGGGAATCTTTATAAACGATGAAGCTCCTTGTTTCACGGGTTGGGCAAAAGAAAAATTTGGCGGGGTAAATTCTAAAGTATATGCCAAAGTTTTTGAATTAATATTGCGTTTAAAAGGGAACTACCTGTGGCCTGCCATGTGGAATAATGCCTTTAATGATGATGACCCGTTAAACAGGAAATTGGCCGATGAATATGGCATTGTTATGGGAACATCGCACCACGAACCCATGGACAGGTCGCAACAGGAGTGGAAGCGTTACGGCAAAGGGGAATGGAACTATTTACATAACGAAGCAGAGTTGCGCAATTTCTGGCGCCAGGGAATCGTAAACATGGGAAAAACTGAAACAATTGTTACCATGGGGATGCGCGGCGACGGAGACAAGCCGATGGGAGACAGCACTAACATTGCCCTGCTGGAAAAAATCATTAAAGATCAACGGGAAATTCTTAAAGAAGTAACAGGCAAAAAACCTGAAGAAATTCCACAAGTCTGGGCTTTGTACACTGAAGTGCAAAAATATTATGATATGGGGATGCGCGTACCCGACGACATTACCATTTTATTTAGCGATGATAATTATGGAAATATTCGGCGCCTGCCCAACCTTACAGAACCAAAAAGGGCGGGAGGCTATGGGATTTACTATCATTTCGATTTTAACGGAGGGCCGTGGAGTTATAAATGGATAAATACGGTTCAAATCGCAAAAACATGGGAGCAGCTTCATCTGGCTTATAGAAATGGCATAGACCGTATCTGGATGCTAAACGTTGGGGATATAAAACCGCTTGAATTTCCAATCAGTTTTTATTTTGATTATGCCTGGAATCCTAATAATTGGACATCAGACAAATTGGAAGAATATGCGATTCGTTGGGCACAGCAACAGTTTGGTGAGAAGTACGCCGCGCAAATAGGCAAGGTGATGACCCGGTACAGCAACTATAACGGCTTACGTAAACCGGAACTGATGTTGATGTTTAACCGTTTCAGCCTGACTAATTATCGCGAATTTGAAACTATTGTAGCCAATTATAAAAAGCTTCGTGATGATGCGGAAAAAATCAATAATGAATTACCTGCTGAGGATAAAGATGCCTACTTTGAAACAGTGCTGCATCCCATACAGGCAGTTTCCAATTTATACGAGTTGTTTTATGCCCTTGCCCGAAATAAAATGTATGCCGGTCAAGGCAGGGCATCAACCAATAAGATGGCAGACCTGGTAAAAGAGTATATGATTATCCGCAAAGCGACCTGTTATAAATTCTGGATTTGAAATCGGTATTGTAATTTGCAGCGGCAAACACTAATCTATCGAACATCTTTTCCCCGAAATATCTTCGGTTGAACTTATAGCAGAACTCATTGAGATAATATTGTAAATACTCTTTTTTAAGCTGGTGGTGCATATCAAGTAGTAAACGTTTCACGTTTGCAATACTGATATGAACCCATGGAAGTATCTTCTGAAGGTCTTCTGGTTCAATAACCTGAGCCTTTTGAGACTCCACAGCTTGATGTAGCTTAAAAAATGTTTTTGAATCATCGGTGGTTAATTCCGCCTTTGAATCAATTTGTTCTTTGACAATTTCAACGGCAGTGTCAGCTCTTAAATCAGGCACTACCTGCATTTTAATGTGGTTTATCTTTTTGGGCTTTTTACCCGGTTTTGGATTTTCAACCACAATGCTTTCTGTCATTACAAGGACTTTAGACTTATTCTGACTGCCTGCACCACGTTTTAAGTTCTGTTGCTTACAGTCATCACTTATCAGAGTGGTAATAAAAGCATTGTCAAGTTCTATTTGTCCCGAAAGCTGATATTCATTGTCGCGTTTACCCATTATGTCGCTCAATTTCTTGTGCATTTCCCAAATGGGTTGATAGCGTTTATGTCCCAGTTGCCGTTGCAACTCGGAAGCCGAAAAAGATTTTTTGGTACTGGTCAAAAGGTGCATGGCAACATACCAGTAACGAAAAGGGAGTTTAGAAAATTCTAATACTGTACCCCTTCGTATGGACTGGCGATGATGACAATGCGTACACTCGTAACGTAGCTTGTTTTTAAGCCAAATATGTTTTGTGCTGCCGCATTTTGGACAAACAATACCGATTTGATCCCGTTGCGCCTTAAAATGCGCAATACAGGATTCCTCATCGGGAAAATTTAGAATGAAATTCAAGAGATTCATAGCGTGTATTTTTACTGTTGAATACGCTGTAAATATAATGTATTTCAATGAATTATACAAATATATTGAGAACTTTTTATTACAAACTCAACCGTAATTCTGGCCTCTTTTTCTACAGGTCGCTTTGCGGATAATCATTAAAGAGTACTATGTAAAAGATTCATTGCTTTCGTATTATTACAACCATATATTGAAACAAGGCAAATGGGACCACATGATGGATCAAACCCATGTGAATTATACTTCATGGCGTGGACCCGACGTTGATTCCATTCCGGCAACAACACGCCTTGATTTGAAAAAGGAAGCACAAACGGGGCTGGCTATTGAAGGATCCGACAAGTGGTGGCCTAATGATTCCACCGAAGCCGTTTTGCCGACCTTTAATTCGTATCACGATACTGCATTTTATATTGAAGTTTTTAACCGTGGCAAAACGCCATTTAATTATTCGGTAAAGTCTGATGTTCCCTGGGTGATAGTGTCCCCTTCGTCAGGAAATGTAGTGGAGCAGGAACGCCTGTGGGTAACAATAGACTGGAAAAAAGCACCCAAAGGAAAGCATGAAGCTCACCTGACAATATCCGGCGCAGGGAACCGTAAAATACCGGTTACAGTTCCCGTTAATAACACCGAAACAAAAGAAACCCTGGCCGGAAAGGGGTTTGTAGAAAGTAATGGTTATGTTTCGATCAACGCAGTTAATTATTCCAATGCCATTTCCCGCAATGGATATTCCTGGCACAGACTAGACAATTACGGTAAGATAGGTAGCGGCATAACTTTATTTCCAGCTACCATGCCAAAACAGGAAGCTACCGAATCAGCACCGCATCTTGAATACAAAGTTTTCCTGAAAGATACCGGCACAGTGAACGTACAGGTATACCTGGGTTCTACAATTGATTACAGTGGCGGCAAAGGACTTCATTACGCCATTGCATTTGATGATCAAACGCCACAAATTATTAACAGTACCTTGAAAAAACCCGGAGAACATTGGCAAAACAATAATAGCGATAAGGTAATGATGGATAATGTCAGGATTGACGAATCCGTTCACAAAATCAGTAAAACAGGCGAACATACGTTAAAATTCTGGGTCATTGACAAAGGGCTGATATTGCAAAAATTAGTAATCGATTGCGGGGGTGTAAAGCCAAGCGAGTTAGGGCCTCCTGAAAGTTACAATTCTGCGAGATGATATGATGGAAAACAATAACGTTTGCCAACACGCGGTCATAAAACATAGCGGTTTTCCCCGCTCGCGGAAGTTTGCACCTTGTGTGTTGCTTTGGAAAAGCAAGCATTTTCTTGTTCTGACGAACAACACACCGATTACAAATCGGCGCGAGCGGAGAGTGATAATACCAACTTGAAACTGTTTTAACGCAATGACAATAAGTCTCAAATAAAATAATATGGAAGAAATTCTGAAAACAACTTTGCTTGAATTTGAGAAAAGTACATATCTCATTGACTTAGTTAAGCATAACAGTGGCAAACAATACATTCGCATTTTGCAGACAATTCAAGACGAAGAAATAAATAACAAACGAGTAATTAAAATAAATCCATCACTTTTGAGCGACTTACTTAAAGTGCTTACCACATATCAGGATCTAATCCCGGGCAACAAAGAAAAACAACAAAACGAACAGACGACATCAGACACTGCAACGACACATGTTCGCGCAAGAACTCTGACAGAATCAGACAAGACAGCAATTCAAAATCGTTATTTGAAAGGTGTTTCAATTACTGACTTGACAATACAGTTTGACTGCAAAGCTGAGCTGATTGAACAAGTTTTGAATAATTGTAATATTGCAATCATTGACAACAAACCACCCAAGTCATTTTATTATAAAAAATCCAGATTAAAAAGAAAATGATCCCTTGCTAGCGCAAATTATAAATTTGTGTCAAAAACATAAGAATGTAATGAATTGAAATTTTGATATCTTTGGAGGGGATGGGGGAGGTCGGGCGCTTGCTCTATGAACCGGAGGTTGTATGGGATCAATCGGAAAAGTTGTGTTAGAGGATAAAAAATGATAATTTTGTTTCATGGAAAAAGAGACAGAATTAAAGTCAGCGGAACATCAGTTGTTGGAGTTAATATTGCCAGAAGGGATTCTGGAGTATTTTGAAATAAAATCAGTTAGGAACATTGGGATAGGTTATGCGGTTTATCTTGAAGAAAAGCCTGATATTCCTTCAGAGTATGCAGGAGAACCTCTTCGTTGTCATGGCTTTCATCAGGAACAAACCATACATGATTTTCCAATACGAGGAAAGGTATTTGATTTGAAGATTAAGTGTCGAAGGTGGTTGAATGCCAATACAAACCAAGTGGTTAGCCGAAATTGGGAACTTACGGCAAAAGGAACGCGATTTACACAGGAATTCGCGGCTTTTTTAAAAGAATTACCTGGATACTCATCCCATAAGTGCTAAATCCCTTGCAGTGCATTATTATCTGGATGGCAAGCAGTTGCAAGAGCAATACAAGGACTATCTGAGTGATTATCATCAGTGGGATCAAAAATCTCATGCTCACCAATGGCTGCTTTATCCGGATAATGTAGGCCGCTTCTTAAGTATAGATGAAACCAGCTTGTCTAACGGAGAACTATATACTATTGTCACCAACAAAGCGGCAAAAGGAGGTAAAGGAACCATTGTGGCTATGGTTCGGGGAACTAAGGCAGAGGATATTGTCGCGGTTCTCAACAAGCTGCCAAAGCGTGTCAGGTGGAAAGTCCGGGAAGTTACCATGGATATGGCAGCCAATATGGAATACGTGATCAAAATTTGCTTTCCCCAAGCCAGTAGAGTGACCGACAGGTTTCATGTTCAACAGTTGGCTTATGATGCCGTTCAGGAGCTCAGAATTAAACATCGTTGGAATGCACTGGACAGGGAAACGATCGATATGGCATTAGCGAAAGCCTGCGGAAGGAAATACAATCCACCGGTTCTGGCAAACGGAGACACTCTCAAGCAACTACTGGCGCGTAGCAGATATTTGTTGTTTAAGAAACCCACAGCATGGACATATTCTCAGAAAACAAGAGCTGAAATTCTTTTTGAACTGTATCCTGACCTAAAGAAAGCATATCATTTTTCCTTGCAATTGGGGGCTATTTACCATCAAACAAAAGACAAAGGAGTAGCTTTTGCTAAACTGGCACAGTGGTATGATAGGGTTGATAACTCAGGTATTTTGTCATTTGGAAGCATCACCAGAACCATTCAATCACATTATTTGACGATCCTGAATTATTTTAATCACAGAAGTACAAATGCTTCTGCAGAATCATTCAATGCCAAAATCAAAGCTTTTAGGGCATCTTTCAGAGGCGTGAGAGATGTGAATTTTTTCCTTTTCAGACTAACAAAAATTTATGCTTAATCAACAAAAACACAACTTTCCCGATTGATCCGTTGTATGCTGGTTTATATTGGCACAGCTCACAGACTGCGTGAATAAGCGCAAATACAAAATAAAAGAAATGAGATTGAACGCAGATAATACTTTTTAACCTACAGGTATGAAACCAAATGAAATAGTCAGAACGTTTGTTGAATTATTTAACCGAAAAGATGTTAATGGTTTAGCAGCGTTATACCACGAGGATGCCATAAATTATCAGGTAGCAAATGAACCCATTATAGGGAAAGAAAACATAAAAGAGATGTTTGCAAGCGAATTTGCAGCAGCAGATATGGTCTGTATTGTTGAAAATATTTTCGAAGATGGAGAGTGGAGTATTTTAGAATGGAAAGACCCGCTTGGGTTAAGAGGTTGTGGTTTCTTTCATGTTGTTGACGACAAGATCAAATTTCAAAGAGGATACTGGGATAAACTTTCTTTTTTAAGACAACATCACTTACCCATACCTTCAGAATAACAGGATGACTTTAAGTCATTTGCTCTTCCATGTTGCAGCGCTTTTGTAATCCTTACATAATAGTGTTATGAGCCGGAGGTTTTATGCCGGTTGATGTTGTCTGAACTGAGATGCAGCAGATGAACCAGAAGACCCGGAAACAAAAGAGATGCCCTATATTTGCTGCTGAGTTTTTTAATCCGGGAGCACCGTAATTCAGACACTGTTTTAGAATAATATACCATGGAAAATTACACAGACAAAGGTATTCACTGGCAAAGGTCACAGAGCTATGCCAGCAGGGGAATCTGATTTCAGTCATTCCTGCTTGTACCGTGGGTGCTGCCTCTGTTTACGCCGGAAATGCTTTTTTTATAAAGGTGTTTGAAGAAAGAGAACCTCAATGTCGTTTTGAGTTTGAGAATACAAATCAAAAATGCCAATGATATCTTCATGAAAACTAAAACAATAGGAGAAAAACAGAAGTATGGCAGATGATGGATTAAAACGCCCGGTGCCTCATGCGTATTACTTCTGTACGATCCGGAATGATTACTTATAAACCATATACAATAAGAGTGTCCATGAACAAGTTGATAAAGCTTCGTGATCTCCTTCTTTGGTGTCTTGTGTTGGCGTTTTTCGGTTGCGGTACATCGCGGCATCTTGAAAAAAAGCAGGATAAAAAAGCAGTATATGAAGCTTTAGGCCTGAATAAAGGGCGGAAAGATAATTTTGCCCTTTACAAAGAAGCTGCCGGCTGGTTGCATGTCCCGCATGTGGATGGTGGCACATCCCGCAAAGGGACAGACTGCTCTTTTCTGGTATATACTATTTATAAAACCGTTTATGGCAAAATCCTTGAGCGTAATTCGGAAGAGATGCTGAGGTACAACTGCAAAAGAATACGTAAGAAGAAGCTTAAAGAGGGCGATCTGGTCTTTTTCGATACAACCGGTAAGCCTGAATCGTATGTTAACCATGTGGGCATTTATCTCAAAGAGAATAAATTCTTGCACGCATCCACTTCAAAGGGAGTTGTTGTCAGCAATCTGAGTGACAATTATTACCTCAAAACCTGGGTTTGTGGCGGCAGGGTGAAATGAACTCCTGCTAGTGTAACTTTGTAATCGGTGCAAATCATACTCATGTGATGATATCGGACAAAGCACAATGTCAGTACCGGGATGCAGCAGATGAACCCGGAAAACCGGAAACGAAAAAACAAGCATTTTCTTGTTCTGACGAACAACACACCGATTACAAATCGGCGCGAGCGGGGGTTATTTGATTTCTAACCCCTCCGCTCCGCTCGTCCCCTTTCACCAAAGGGGACAGGATAACACTTGAGAATAATATTTTAGTAACCATGAATATTCTGACCTCTGATGTTAAGGTGGGTGTATCTCCGTATGTTCAAAAGCAGATCACTCTTTTGTTCCGGAGTTTTCGGGAAGCTCATAGTAAAAGCCAGACATTGTATCTTTTCGATATCCATACTTCCCATAACTTCCTTAACTTCGTATTGTTTTAACGACCGGGGAATAAAGCAGTTGATATTCCGATATTTGTTGCGGTAAAAAAAATCACCTGATTTTAAAATAGAACAAACCATCGTTCGTCTATCTTATAGAAACCAGTAATTGTGACACAAACCCTGAACATCACCGACATCGTCAAAAGCTACACCACACGGTTGAGAGCTTTTATCAAAATGAGGGTTTCCTCCGAAGAAGATGCGGAGGATATTTTGCAGGATGTGTTTTATCAATTGGTGGAAACGGATCGCCTGACCAAACCCATTGAAGAGATCACCTCATGGTTGTTTACCGTAACGCGTAACCGCATCACCGACTGGTATCGTAAAAAGAAACCGGAAAGATTACCGGAAGCAGTGGATGAATCGGAACTGTATGAAGAGATGGAAGCAGTGGACGCTTTTTTCACGGATGAAGACCTGGTATGCGATTTTGAGTATCTCTCGGACAAGATGTGGAAACGACTGGAAAAGGCACTTGGCGAATTGCCTCCCAAACAACGGTTGGTATTCGAGATGAACGAATTACAGGGAATCCCACTCAGTGAAATTGCACAACAAACGGGAGATCCACTGAACACGGTGATATCGAGGAAACATTATGCCGTTCAATACCTGCGCGGGCAGATGAAAACGGTCTATGATGAGATGATGGATTATTTTGACTGAACAATAAGAATTGGATATAAGGGAGGAATATGGAGATCTGAAATTAAAGAAGTTACGGGAAGACATAAAGCTAAGGAAGAGCTCTAACCAAGTGGATAGTAGATGGTAGACGGGAGTTAGTAGGGAATCTGTCTTGATTCCTGGCTCTTTTAAATAACAGATTGGCTTTAGACTTTATACCTGTTGCTGACTTTTTTACTAATCCTTCAATCCTTCAAATCTTATAAAGAAAGGAGACATTTATGGATGAATTAAAACACAAGACATTGAACGAACAGAAATGGGATAGATGGGCAGAGGGCCTTGACGCAAAAAATAGGAGGAATGATTACCTGCGGAAGGCGCAACATAATCTGATTGCTCTTTTACCCATCAAAGAGGGAGTGTCATTGCTGGATATCGGATGTGGCACAGGATGGGCGGTTGGAGATGCTGCAAAGGTGGTAGGTGACAAGGGGACATTCTATGGGGTGGACATGTCTGCCAAAATGATTGATAAAGCAAAGGAAAATTACCAGGGCAGACCCGGCATTCAATTCATGCAGGCCAATGCCGAGTCAATCCCTCTGGCTGACGATATGTTCGATATCATTATATGCACCCATTCTTTTCATCATTACCTGCATCCTGATAAAGCGCTCAGTGAAATGAACCGGCTTTTGAGAAAAGGAGGACGGGTCTATATTCTTGATCCTACCGCTGACAGCAGGATCATCAGGTTTGCCGACAGGATTATCCGGGTATTGGAACCGGCACATGTAAAGATATACAGCACTGCTGAGTTTCATTTCATGATAAGCCGTTCGGGACTCAGATACGGAGGATGCCGGGTAATAGGATCGAACCAGAAAGTACACATGGGAGAAAAAGTTTATTAGTCACTTCAAATTGAATCATATCAAATCCTTTAATATATTATCATTATGAGATTTCATTCACATCGACGTAAAATCTGGATCTTCCCGCTCGTGCTGGTAGTTGTTGCGGCAGTGATTCTTGTTACTATGTTGCTTTGGAATGCCCTTTTGCCGGGACTCTTCAAAGCACCGCTCATTACCTACTGGCAGGCTGCAGGATTGTTGTTGTTATCACGGTTATTACTGGGTGGGTTTCATCATTTTCACGATCATGCTCATTCGCATAAGAACAGATTTCGTGAACGCTGGGAACACCTGAATCCGGAAGAACGTGAAGAAGCTTTCCGAAAATGGGAAAAACTGCATGCCGTATGGCAGGGACGCACTGCGCGGGAAGAAACGGCAGGCAACCAACAATGATTGTTTTTTTTGATTAATGAAAACAAGGGAACCGCGGCAGACAACCCTATGCCTTGCATAAGGCGCTTCCTTTGACAAGTGACATCCCGTACAGAGGTTAGCTGTGCGGGATGTTTTATTTAGTGATAGAATCGCTTTCAATCCCTGTCTTGTAAGGTTAAATCATTCTTCTTATTCTTCCCTGACACACTTTATTAAATAGACTCACACCGTTTATTGAATAGACTCTCCTGAACAAGCTTACACTGGCGAAAATCACCTTATAAAATGAAAAGATAACCTTATGGCAGAAAGGAGTGTCTGAAGACAGCAGAAAACGGACCTATTCTCCGTTTCTCTCCAATTTCTCTCCAATTTTGTTCCTCTGTTGGCCTTCTAACGCTATTATCAGAAGTAAAATCCATAGCAATAGCCATACATTGATCCGGGAACAGTAGTCTTTCCGGATCAATCCTTCCTGCCGGAATATTCTTTACCCCTTTTTTGAATTGAAATTGTTCTTTTTTGAAGAGAAATGATAGTCAATATTTAAAATCATCTCTTTTTCTAATGATTGATTATCATTTTATTGGAGCTTTTTTAACGATTATGAGGGGTAAAAGTAGGGTGTGGTTATTGTTAATTTTCAAGTTGTGGTATTGATATTGGGGTTAAATATTTTGAATCCGGCAAACGCCTCATTTACCTTTGACATGAAAATTAAACAACAAAAAACTATAGATTCTAAATGCCATGAAGAAGTTATTCCTTCTGGTTGCCGGTATTCTGGCAACAACCTCCATGCATCTTGCAGCTCAAAATGACCGTATTGAACAGCGTGTCGATTCTGTTCTCCATTTAATGACCTTACAGGAAAAGATAGGTCAACTGGTATTATATACGAGCGACTGGGATGTTACCGGGCCTACAATGCGTAAAGGTTATATTAATGATATTAAAAACGGTAATTGTGGAAACATTTTTAATGCACACTCTGTAAACTACGTGAGAAAGCTGCAGGAGATTGCCGTTAATGATACCCGCCTTCATATTCCTCTTCTGTTTGGTTACGATGTTATTCATGGTTACAAAACTATTTTTCCTATCCCGCTGGGCGAAGCTGCTACATGGGATTTATTTCAGATTCAACGTTCTGCACATGTTGCTGCCGAAGAAGCGGCTGCCGCAGGTGTTAACTGGACCTATGCTCCCATGTGTGATATTACGGTAGATCCCCGTTGGGGACGTGTAATGGAAGGTGCGGGGGAAGATCCTTATTTAGGTTCAAAGATTGCGGCTGCCCGCGTGCATGGTTTCCAGGGAATTCATAATGATTTGGCAGACACTTCTACCATATTGGCATGTGTAAAACATTTTGCAGGTTATGGCGCTCCGATAGGCGGTCGTGATTACAATACAGTCGATATGTCGGAACGCACTTTCCGTGATGTTTATCTTCCTCCTTATCTGGCGGCTATCAAGGCCGGGGCTATGAGCGTAATGTCTGCCTTTAATGAATTAAATGGTGTACCCTGTACCGAAAACAAATGGCTTTTGACCGATATCCTACGGAAAGAAGCCGGATTTAAGGGTTTTGTCGTTTCCGATTATAACTCTGTAGAAGAACTGATCAATCATGGTGTTGCTGCGGATGGAAAACAGGCTGCCGAAATTGCCATTAATGCAGGTTTGGATATGGATATGCAAAGCACGCTTTATCAAAAATACCTGAAGCAGTTGGTTGAAGAGGGAAAAGTGAGCGAAGCCACCATTGATGATGCCGTACGACGTGTATTACGGGTTAAATTTATGCTGGGGCTTTTTGATCATCCTTATTTATATTGTAATAATGCGCGGGAAAAGCGGGTGATTGAATCGCCTGCCAATATGAAAGCCGCTTATGAAGAAGCGCAACGCTCACTGGTCTTGTTGAAAAATGCACATGATGTGTTGCCCTTGACAAAGGGAGATAAAATTGCCGTAATAGGACAACTGGCCGCTTCATCGAACGATTTGCTTGGAGCATGGCGTGCCGATGGTGATACGATTGGCGTACCGAATCTATTGGATGCTATGCGCAAATACAATGGACGCAACAATATAATTTATGCAGAGGGATGCGAAAAGGAAGGATATAACCGTAGCGGGTTTCCGGCTGCTATCGCTGCTGCAAAAAAGGCAGATAAGATTGTGTTGGTGATAGGTGAAGACTGTGATTGGACAGGAGAGGCTTCCAGCAGAGCTAATATTAAGGTTCCGGGAGTTCAAACGGAGTTATTGGCAAAACTGACGGCACTCCATAAGCCTATTGTAGTCGTGTTGATGAATGGCCGTCCGCTTGATTTATCGCGTGAAGATACATTGGCGGATGCCATTCTCGAAACCTGGTATGCTGGCTCGCGCGGCGCTGCTGCTATTACTTCTGTATTGTTCGGCGAATATAATCCTTCGGGAAAATTACCGATTACTTTTCCGCGGTGCATAGGTCAGGTTCCTTTGTTTTATTACGAAAAGAATACCGGACGTCCCATCTACCTGCCTGATCCGAAATATAAATCGCGCTATATTGATTGTCCGAATACGCCACTGTTTCCTTTTGGCTTCGGATTGAGTTATACTACCTTCCATTTTTCCGGTATCACATTGTCAAGTGACCGCCTGTATCCGAATGACAGCATTCAGGCTTCTGTTACAGTAACCAATACAGGCAAGCGGGAAGGGGAGGAAGTCGTTCAGCTTTATATCCATGATTTGGTGGCCGATGTTACACGTCCTGTAAAACAGTTGAAAGGATTCCAAAAAATTGCGTTACAGCCGGGTGAAAGCAAAACAGTAACCTTTACCATTAAACCTTCCATGCTGGCTTTTTATCGCCTTGACATGACCTATGGCACAGAGCCCGGCAAGTTTGACCTGTTTATTGGTGATAGTTCCAATCATGTGAATCAAACCTCGTTTACACTTGAAAAATAAATATAAAACATTTTGTTACAATGACTAAGTTTTTGTCGATCGCATTCTTTCTAACCTTTTGTGTTGCATCACTGCAAAGCCAGAAATATGTTGTGCCCGGCTATATCAAAGCCAGGGGATACGATGCACATGTAAAGCTGACCTTTGATAATCCGGATGCTTTCACTTATGATATTTATGCATCAACCAATGGTGGGAAAACCTTTATCATGCGTGCTGAAACAAGTGGCGATGACTATCTCGATTTTGTAAACGATTTGGGACGGAATTTATCGCTTGTTTACCGGGTGGTGCCTAAAGGAATGAATGTGCTGAGTAAAGATGCAGAGAAATTTCAGGTCAAGGCGCAAACACATGTTTTCACTGACGAAGAACTCCTGGATATGGTGCAAAAATATACCACACGCTATTTCTTCAATTATGCCGATCCCGATTGTGGTATGGCACGCGAAAGGAATAATAATCCGAATGGCAATATTGTGACGACTGGAGGAACGGGATTTGGCATCATGGCTTTGATTGCTGCAGATCATCGCGGATATTTTCCGCATGAAGCTGTCTTCCATAAAATCGACCAGATCGTTACATTCCTCCAAAAAGCAGATCGCTTTCACGGCGCATGGGCGCATTGGTACAACGGAAACACAGGCAAAGTATTTAATTTCAGTAAGTATGATAACGGCGGTGATTTGGTTGAAACAGCTTATATGATAGAAGGCCTGTTGACTGCCCGTCAATATTATCAGGATGGTAATGCTGAGGAACAAGCATTGTGCCAGCGCATCACAAAACTATGGGAAGGCGTTGACTGGAACTGGTACACACAGGGAACCGACTCGCTTTACTGGCATTGGTCGCCAACCTATGGATTTAAATTGAATCATCGCATCACCGGTTTTGATGAAACCATGATCACCTATGTGTTGGCAGCATCATCTCCAACACATCCTATCCGTCCTGAGGTTTTCAAATGCTATTCCATTTCTTCCTATTTCTATAATGGCAAGTCCTATTTCGGGATTCCATTGGCATTGGGGATGCCCTATGGAGGGCCTTTGTTTTTCTGCCATTATTCATTCCTGGGTATGAATCCGCATGGGCTGGTGGATAAAAATGCCAACTATTGGACATTGAACCGTAACCATGTATTGATTCAAAGAGCCTATGCCATTGCAAATCCGAAACATGAGGCGGGATTAAGCAAAGATTCATGGGGATTCACTTCTTCTGATGATCCGTTGGATGGTTATACCTCGCATCAGTTAGGAACTAATGAGGAGAACGGAACTATTTCGCCAACGGCTGCTTTGGCTTCGTTGCCTTATGCTCCCAAAGAGATTCTGCCGGTTTACCGTCATTTCTACTATGATCTCGGAAAGAAGATCTTTGGTCCGTATGGTTTTTATGATGCTTTCAATTTGGGTTTGGTACAAGGACAACAGGTGGTACATTCCTACCTTGCTATTGATGAAGGACCGATCCCTGTCATGATTGAAAACTACCGTAGCGGGCTCTTGTGGAATCTCTTTATGCAAAACAAAGATATTCAGCTAGGATTAAAAAAACTGGGCTTTCAGTTTCAAATCAAACAAGAAAGTTCATACGTTCAGTAAACTACATTCATTAACTAAAACAAACCATGATTATGAGAAAAAAAGTATGGTACATGCTGTTGCTCCTTAGTTTCGTTTCGTTACAATTGGCAGCGCAGTCAGTGCGCGTCACGGGCACCGTCCGGGATGCAGAAAATAACTCCACACTTCCGGGTGTGAGTGTAATGGTGAAAGGATCTTCGCAGGGCGTTCCGACTGACCTTAACGGACGCTTTGAGATTTCAGTACCCAAAGGAAGCATGTTGCAATTTTCCTACATTGGGTATGTTAGACAAGAACACATTGTGAATGCCGGTGAAACATTAAATATCAACCTACAACCAGAAACTACGAAGATGAATGAGGTTGTTGTGATAGGATATGGCACCAGCAAAGCAAAAGACCTGACAGCTCCTATTGCTGTAGTAAAACCGGAAACATTGCTGCAACGAACCACTGCTTCTCCGATGGATGCTTTGCAGGGAAGTGTTGCCGGTGTGCAAGTAACCACTAATGGGGCTCCAGGATCAAGTCCGAGTGTTCGAATTCGTGGTGTTGGTTCTTTAAATAATGAAGGACCGCTTTACGTAGTGGACGGAATGTTTTTTAATAACATTGATTTTTTAAATTCAAGTGACATTCAAAGCATGTCTATTTTGAAAGATGCGTCCGCTGCTGCTATTTATGGTGTTCGTGCGGCTAATGGGGTTGTCATCATCACCACAAAGTCAGGTGTGCCTGACATGCCTACCAAGATTACTTATAGTGGCTATGCTGGTTTTCAAACACCATCTAATATGTTGAAGATGGCGAATGGAGCTGAATATGCTACTATGGAATTGGCCAAAGGTTTTACTTCCGATGCAGCACACGTCACCCTATCGTCACAGAAATTTGGAGGAAGCGGTAATAATCCTACAACCAGTACAGATTGGTATGGTCAATTACTTCGTACTTCCGCTTTTACACAAAATCATGCTATTAATATTTCAGGTGGGGGCGAAAAGACTACCTATAGCGCAGGTATCAACTATTTGTATCAGGACGGGATAATGAATACCAAAAACTACTATGATCGCTTGAATATTAATGCCCAAACGGATTACCAGGCTTTCCCCTGGTTGAAAATAGGCTATAATGTTGTAGTTTCAAATGCTACATTATTCTCACCCAATCAGGCTGCTTTTGCTTATGCGTATGCAGCTTCTCCATTGTATCCTGTTTATGACCCAAATAATACGTTGGCAACTCCTATTGATTATGCTTCGTCAACCAGTATCGGTTATGGCAATGGTGAATATTCTAATCCGGTGGCTGCTGCCCATTATTATTACAACAAGACTAACCTATTGCAGGTATTGCCTACTGTTTTTGCCCAATTCAATTTGTGGGGTGATAAGCTTGTGTTTAAAACGCAATACAGTCAAAGTTTAGCATTGAACCGGAATGTGACTGAAATTCCACAATATTATGTGGATGCATATCAATTGAATCCTACAGTAGCACAACTTACCAAAGAACAGGATTTTTATAGTAACTATATTCTTGACAATACGTTGACCTACAAAGATCAATACGGTAAAAATCATTTATCGGTTTTATTGGGAAATTCCGTTCGTAGCGAAAGTTGGCAGAAGTTACAAGGATCAGGAACATTAATGGGTATACCCAACATGCCTGAGTATTTTTATTTATCAAGTGCCGGAGGATTAAGTACTACCGATGATGGCACTCAGTATAATGGTCTTTCCTTTTTTACCCGTGCGGCCTATGATTATGCTTCACGCTATCTGTTAACCGTTACGATGCGTGCCGATGGTAGTTCAAAATATCAACAAAAGTGGGGCTATTTCCCGTCGATTGGAGCCGGATGGATTATGTCGGATGAAAATTTCATGAAACATCAGCATCTGTTTGATTACTTGAAAGCACGTGTTAGCTGGGGACAATTAGGTAATGATGCCGTGCCTGCCAGCAATGGATTTGCTACTATTCAATCCGGAAATTCATATTCGGGCATTTTTGGTAGTTCAGCTTCTACAAATGGATCATATGTGCCAGGTTATGTAAATACTAATTTCTTCAGTTGGTTAAAGTGGGAAGTAGTGAATGAATGGGACGGCGGTTTGGATTTCTCGATGCTTAAACAACGTCTGAACGGTACCGTAGATTACTACAACCGTGTCACCAATAATGCAGTAATTTATGCTCCTCAACCGATGGGTGCTCCAACATTATTGGGAAATTTTGGCGAAATTTCAAACAGTGGATTTGAATTTTCATTGAATTGGAAAGATAAAATAGGCGATTTTGGATACTCAATTGGAGCAAACCTTTCTACGTTGAAAAATAATGTAAAGAATTTACATGGGTTGGCTTATATGATGGGTGGTAAAGCTGAGTTTCCAACTATTTCCGAACCTGGCGCTCCCCTGAACTCGTTCTATGGATATAAAGTGGTTGGCGTTTACCAAAATGCAGCACAAGTGGCAGCCGATCCTATTGCTGTGGCTAATGGGTTACAACCGGGTGATTTCAAGTATGCTGATGTAAATAAAGATGGTATTCTTGATTCGAAGGACCGCGTTTTATTGGGTTCTTATTTACCTACGGTTACGTACGGCATGAATGTGGGCGTTTCCTATAAACATCTTGAATTAAATGTTATGTTGCAGGGACAGGCTGGTAACAAAATTTTGAATATGAATCGTGCCAACAGATTATGGTATAGCGATATGAACGGTGATGCAAAATTTGTTACCCATCTTTGGACAGGCGAAGGTTCTACCAATTCCTATCCTTCTGCTTTGGGAACTACCAAAGGTTGGAACAATATGGCCAGCTCATTTTTTGTAGAAAGCGGTGCTTATTTGCGTGTACAAACTATTCAATTGGCATACTCCTTCAAACTGGGAAACAGTATGAAGGCTCCTTCCATGCGCGTAAGCTTCACGGCAGACCGTCCGATTATCTTTACCAAATATAGTGGATTTACTCCTGAAATTGGTTATAGTCAGGCATACAACTGGGGAAGTGGTTATGATACACAAACCTATCCAACAGCATCTACGTATACCATTGGGTGGACGATTACTTATTAACCTATTAATTACTTATAACTATGATACGATTAAAATATATTCTTTTTGCAGGTATGTTTGCAATGGGACTAACAAGTTGCAACTCTTTTTTGGATAAGATGCCTGAAAATCAAATTCCTATTGCACTTATTGATTATACTCAGTTAAGCAATATGTATGAACCTGTCTCCGGAATTTACCGGATGGCAGCCAGTGCCAATCCGGGATTTGTACATTGGATGGATTTCGGAATCCGGGGCATCAGGGGTGACGATTTGGATAAAGGATCGTCAGCCAGCGACCAATCTACGCTGACCGATATTAAAGGTTTTCATTATGATTATGCTTCTGTACAAAGTTTCTGGGGAACCAACAACTATTTCAATGACTATTATGGTTTGATTCAGGATTGTAATGGAGCTTTGATTGAATTGAACAAATTTGCTGCAAATATTCCGGCCAGTGATGCCGTGAATCAGAAACTGAATCTGCAGTATCAGGCTGAAGTTCGTTTTATCCGTGCTTTTGCGCATTTAATGCTGGAACGTGTTTTTGGACAGATTCCCATTTTAACGGACAATTCAAAAATTCAAACCATAGGGAAAAGTTCTGTTAAGGATGTATTGACATGGATCAGTAGTGAAATGGATTTCTGTATTGCCAATCTGGAAGATGCACGCCCGAACCAGTCAGTTCATTTTGGTGCTGTTACCAAGTATACGGCCTATATGCTGAAAGCCATTGTAAATGCAGATATGGCAGGTAATGATAATTCGAGCACCTATTGGCAAACAGTACTGGATGATACGAATGCAATCATTAATAGCGGTAAGTTTAGTTTATACCCTGACTATTACGAACTGTTCAAAAAACCGGGAAAAATGTGTAATGAATCCCTCTTTGAATTACAATATAGTGATTTTGGGACTTCATCTGGCCCTGCTGTTGAACCGGATGCCTTCTTTGCCTTCCAGGGACCACGCGGTGATCAGCACGGAAGCCCGATTTCAGGATGGGGATTTATGAATCCTTCTCAATCGTATGTTAACTTTTTGGAAGCCCGTCATGATTCCATTCGTTTGAAAACAACGATTCTGTTTACCAGCAGTCCTGGACACAACTATTACGTAACTCCAAGCAATGATACCATTTGGCCAAATTCAGACGGAGATTTGTATTTTAACGGGAAGGCTTACTATCCATCTTCTCAAATGACTCCGGGCAGAACAGATTATGGCGAAGATAATAATATACGTATTCTTCGTTATGCGGATGCTCTGTTGTTCAATGCTGAAGCAAAAATCAGAATGGGTCAGAACGGTGATGCTCCTTTGAATCTTGTACGCGAGCGGGCAGGATTGACACCTATTACCAATGCTACATTGCAGAATGTATTGGATGAACGGAGGGCTGAGTTCTCGTGCGAATGGTGGGGTGAACGTTTTGATGATATGATTCGGACAGGAGAAGCAACATCACTCCCAGGCTTTGTAGCAGGACAAAGTGAGTATCTTCCGATTCCACAAACGCAGATAGATTTGAATGTGAATCTGAAATAGATTCATCACTTATAGAATCATTATAATTAAATCAGGAAGGGAATATTTTTATCAGCTAATGCATAAAAATATTCCCTTCATAATAGTAATACTATACGTTATTTTATAGAGGCTGATTTGTATTTTTAGGGAATATATCAGGATCCCATACCAATAGTTTTGTGATGACATAGAAAAGCTGGAACGTGTTCTGCTGAAAGTAGCATTGTGATGATTTATTTTATTGCAAACAGTCCTGAATAATTGCAGTAAGCTTTTCCTTTTCACAATTCTATGCTGTAACTTTATCAAATAATTAACCTAAGTTTATTACTGACATGAATTTCAAAAGAATGACAGGAGCATTGCTTTTCGTTATTTTCTGCAGTATTGCGCATGCTCAACTAAACATAAAGGCTGCGGAAAGTTTATTACATCGTATTATTCCCAATCAGGCGAGTCATTTTGTTATAGAATCATTAAGCAAGCAACAGGGACAGGATGCATTCCAGATTGAAAGCCGAAATGGAAAAATTGTCTTATCAGGCAATGACGGTGTTAGTATTGCTTCCGCCTTATACTACTATCTGAATACATATTGCCATTGTCAAATTACATGGAATGGCGTTAATTTACATCTGCCCGATCCCTTACCTTCCGTACCTGTAATAGTGAAGAAGACTTCTCCTTATCAATATCGCTATTATCTGAATTACTGCACCTTTAACTATAGCATGAGCTGGTGGACGTGGAAACGCTGGGAAAAAGAAATTGACTGGATGGCATTGCATGGCATTAACATGCCTTTGGCGGTTACAGGCGAAGAGTATGTGTGGTACGAAGTCTATAAAGAGATGGGTTTTACCGATAAAGAACTATCATCCTTCTTTTGCGGGCCGGCTTACTTTGCATGGTTTTGGATGGGTAATTTAGATGGATGGGGTGGTCCCCTCCCTTTAACCTGGATGCTCAGTCATAAAGATTTACAACTAAAGATTCTGCATCGCGAACGTGAATTGGGAATGCAACCTGTGTTATCTGCTTTTACAGGGCATGTGCCGGCTGCCTTCAAAACAAAATATCCTAATGCCAAATTAAAACGTGTCAGTTGGAATGTCAGTTTTACCGATACCTATATCTTGAATCCGGAAGATCCGCTTTTTGCTGAAGTAGGCAAAAGATATCTTGAAAAGGAAATACAATTGTTTGGAACCAACCATCTTTATTCGGCTGACACCTTCAATGAAAATGAACCTCCTTCCAATGATTCCTCTTATCTGGCAAAGATTAGCGCACAAGTATATGAAGGCATGAAGCAGGTTGACCCAAAAGCAGTATGGGTGATGCAGGGATGGTTGTTTTATATTGATCCCAGATTTTGGCAGGCAAAGCAGATAAAAGCATTGTTGAATGCCGTCCCTAATGACCGCATGATCATTCTTGATCTTTTTGCAGACAATAAACCGATCTGGGACAAAACGGATGCTTTTTATGGCAAACCCTGGATATGGAACATGTTGAATAATTTTGGCGGTCGCACTACAATGTTTGGTCATCTGGAAGATGTTGCCACTGAACCCGCCAAAGCGCTAAATAATCCTGCTTCCCATAATATGAAAGGCATAGGATTAACCATGGAAGCTATAGAGCAAAATCCGGTCATGTATGAATTGATGACACATAATACATGGACAAATAAACCTGTCAATTTAGATCAATGGCTTCGGGAGTATATCCGGAATCGATATGGAACTCTTGATCCTAATGCTATAAAAGCTTGGCAGGTGTTGAAGAATACTGTATATAATGAGAACATGGAAATCAGCGATGGAGCAGAATCGATTATTACGGGTCGACCCACCTTTGATTCGTCTGCTGATTGGACCAATACTACACTCAATTATCCGGCGAACCAATTGTTGCCGGCATGGGATGATTTTATGAATGCCATTAAAACGTGCCAAAACAGTGACGGATTTCAATATGATCTTGTCGATGTCACTCGTCAGGTATTGGCAAATTATGCTTTGACACTTCAAAATAAATGGGTAACGGCTTATAAACAGAAGAACAGCAAAGATTTTAAAGAATATAGCAACCAGTTTATCGGATTGATCAATGATATGGATATGCTTCTGGCTACCCGAAAGGATTTTTTATTAGGGCCTTGGCTTTCCGATGCAAGAAAGTGGGGAACGAATGGATATGAGAAAGCGCTTTATGAACGTAATGCAAGAGATCTGATTACTTTATGGGGAGATGCAAACAGCACATTACACGAGTATTCGGCTCGCCAGTGGAGCGGCCTTTTGTCTGACTTTTATAAAGTCAGGTGGCAAAAATTCTTTGCTGAAGCTAACGCCTCATTAGCATCAGGCAAAACGATGGATATGCCTCGTTTTGATAAAAATATTTCACATTGGGAATGGCAATGGGTAAATGAACATAAGGTTTTTCCGGTAAACCCAACCGGAAATAGCATGGAGGTGGTAAAACTATTGTATAAGAAATACCGGGGAACCATAGAGCGGCAAGAAAAATAATATATAGTAAGCTGATATCAATATCCATAATTTCTAAAAACCTTAAATATGACATCATCATCCACTTCAACAGTTACGGAACGCTTTACTGCGTTGGATGTATTTCGGGGATTAACGATTTGTTTTATGATCATCGTAAACACTTCCGGTAATGGGGCTACCACCTTTTGGCCACTCAGGCATTCTGACTGGAACGGCTTTACGCCTACCGATCTGGTTTTCCCTTCCTTTTTATTTGCTGTTGGCAACGCACTAAGTTTTGTCATGAAAAAATGGACAAAAATGAAACAGTCTGAAGTGTTGATTAAAATATTGAAACGTACAGCATTGATTTTTTTGATCGGTTATCTGATGTACTGGTTTCCATTCTTTCATCTCGATGCTCAATCTCATCTTGTTCTTTCTCCTATTTCCCATACACGCATCATGGGAGTGCTCCAACGAATAGCACTGTGTTATGGCATTGTCGCTTTGATGGTATATTATTGGGGAGATAAAAAAACACTTATCCTTGGGGTTATCTTATTGTTTGCTTATTGGGCAATTTTGCTACTGTTTGGGACTCCTGGGGCTGAATATACTAAAACAGGGAATGCAGAGCTGCGTCTTGATACATGGGTATTTGGAACGAATCACTTGTACACGGGAGAAGGATTTCCATTTGATCCGGAAGGAATTCTTAGCACATTACCTGCTCTTTTCAATGTGATAGGAGGGTATCTGGTAGGCAGGTATATCCAGCGAAAAGGAAAGAATTACGACATGTTGGCCAAACTGTTGCTTGCCGGTGCTGCTTTACTGTTCATAGCTTATTGCTGGAATCCCCTGTTTCCGGTGAATAAAAAAATCTGGACAAGCTCTTTTGCTGTATTAACGGTAGGGTTGGATTGTATCTTATTGGGCGCAATCATGTATGTGATGGATTTTTTGGGAAAGACCAGGGGCTCGTCTTTCTTTTTAGTAGCAGGCAGAAATCCTCTGATGATCTATCTTATGAGTGAGTTAGGAGCCACTTTGTTATGGTTAATTCCTGTCGGCGGTACACCATTGTATTCATGGCTCTACATGCATGTGTTTAGTAATGCGGGAGCATATTTTGGTGCATTACTTTTTGCGATATGGTGGATGCTGACTTGTTGGCTGCTTGGATATATATTAGACAAAAAACGAATCTATATCAAATTGTAGCACCCCCTGACATGTGAAGCAGGTTACGGCTGACATTATAATGACATTTACCTCTTTAATCATGATTAGTTGTTTAGAAGTGCGTCTTACTCGATACTTACAAGTTATTTATTTTAAATGCAGATTTTCATCATGAAAACAAAATTTTGGCTCATCATTCCTTTTATATCTGTCTGTTTGCTGTCATTCGCACAGGATTCGGTGAAGGTTATCAAAGGGCAAGTCAGTGACTATTATATCCCGGTTTACAAGACAATGCTCCTGCATGGGGTTGTAACCAATAATCAAGGTGTTGCATTGAAGGATGTGCGCGTCATGATTAAAAACGGCGCTGCTTCTGCATGTACGGATGCTCACGGCGCTTATCATTTAGAGGTTGTTGATAATGATACGGCATTTGTTTTTTATTATCCCCACATGAAATGGCTGGTAAAGGCAAGGCTTCCGAAACAATTGACCCTGAATGCTGTGCTTCAGCCTGAAGGGCCGCAACAACCTATCCTTCGCAAAGCAGCTCAACCGACGGTTTGGTATGATCCTGCACATTACACGCCGCATACTTATTGCAACCCTTTGGATATTAGTTATAATTTTGAGTATTACAACCATAGCGACAATCATAATGTTGCCTGTCGTTCGACGGCTGACCCGATGATTCTGGTGTATAAAGGAGAATACTATCTCTTCTCTACCAATCAATCCGGATTCTTCGTCTCTAAAAACCTTGCCAATTGGAAATTTTATTATAGCGGTTTCCAGCGTAAATATAATGATGACGACCAGTGCGCTCCGGCAGCGCTTGCCATTGGAGATACATTGCTGATGATCGGATCGACCTATGATAACCTGCCGGTCTGGTATTCGACTCATCCCAAGGACGAGCGGTGGAAACATCTTTGCGAAACGGCTTTACTGCCGCATTGGGATCCTGATTTGTTTCTGGATACGGACGGGAAGCTCTATTTGTATTATGGCTCAAGCAATGAATACCCTTTAATGGGTGTTGAATACAATCGCAGTACATTTCGGCCCGAAAGCATCATATACAATACCATATCGTTACATCCCGATATCCATGGCTGGGAGCGTTTTGGCATGAACAATGATGATTCGGTCACACTAAAACCTTTTGCCGAAGGTTCTTTTATGACCAAACACAACGGCAAGTATTATTTGCAGTACGCTGCTCCCGGAACCGAATTTAAAGTATATGCGGATGGTACCTATGTGAGCGATCATCCCCTGGGGCCGTTTGTTTATCAAAAGCATAATCCATTTTCGTATAAGCCAGGCGGTTTTGTGCGCGGAGCAGGACATGGCGGCACGTTTGAAGATCTGTTTGGCAACTATTGGCATATTGCAACCTGTATGCTTTCGTTGCGTGAGAAATTTGAGCGCCGTATAGGCCTTTATCCTGCCGGATTTGATAAAGATGGAATATTGTATGCCAATACGGCTTTCGGTGACTATCCAACACGTATTCCACAGGGAAGGGAAGACCATATAAAGGGGAACTTTACGGGCTGGATGTTGTTGTCATTGCATAAAAAGGTATGGGCGTCATCCACGGATAGTATCTATGTTCCCGGGAATGCGGCTGATGAGAATATGCGGACCTTCTGGGCTGCGAAATCCAACAAACCAGGCGAATGGTTTTGTATGGATCTGGGCAGCGTTGACCGGATCAATGCATTACAAATCAATTATTACGATTATAAAGCAGATCAATATGGCCGGGCAATGGATTTATATCATCAATATAAAATCTATGCTTCCGATGATGCTATACATTGGTGGTTGGTGGTGGACAAGAGCGATAACGATCTGGACGTGCCGCATGATTATGTTGAACTGAAGGCTCCTTTATATGCCCGTTATCTGAAAATAATAAACCTGCATATGCCTACGGGAAATTTTGCTTTGATGGATTTTCGCGTGTTTGGCAAAGGCAATGGAGAAATACCTCATTCCGTCTATAATTTTATGGCAAAAAGAGATCCGCATGATCGCCGGAATGTGATGTTTTCCTGGACGTTGACTAAAGGAGCCTATGGATACAACATTTACTATGGCATAGCTCCTGATAAATGTTACAATTGCATCACGGTGTACGGCGCAAACGATTATGACATGCGGGGTCTTGATAAAAACACAACCTATTATGCCTATATCAAAGCATTGGGCGAATCAGGCGTTTCCCCACAAACAGCACCGGTTAAAATGGAGTGAAAATGAAAATCTTTTATATTTGCCTTGTACTGGCTTCCCTTATTATTGAAGGTTGCAGCAAAAACGGATCTACCCAATCGCCGGCTCCTCCGGAGTATACCCAGTTGACAGTTGTGAAAGCTACGCTTAATGGACAACCGGTGACAAATGGTTCTGCTCTGTATGGCATTGCAAACCATCCGGCTCAGGTGCTCCTTTCGTTCAATAACGTGATTACGAATGTATCCGTTAATAGCTTGGTCTCGTTCAGTGGATCGCTTGGTACGAATTATACGGTTGCTTTGGCATCGCATGATTCTGCTCTCTCTATCACCACGGATGCATCATTAACGCCTGTTAGCCGGTACTCATTCCAATTGACACAGGGAACAGGATTAGGAGGACTTGTCACCGCCGGTTTTTCATTTTCTTTTGTGTCGCAGATTGACAGCACGGCTAAGTTTCCTGCCATCACGGATGATTCACTGTTGACTTTGATAGAGCGTAATACATTCCGCTATTTTTATGATTATGCCCATCCTGTTTCCGGTCTTGCTCGCGAACGTACCGGATCGGGAGAAACAGTTACTATCGGCGGAAGCGGATTTGGCGTCATGGCTATTCTGGTTGGCATACACAGGGGATTTATTACCCGCACTCAGGGCTTTCAACGCATTAACAAGATTGTAAACTTTCTGGACAGTACCGCCCAAACATTTCATGGTGTCTTTCCTCATTGGATGAATGGAAGCACGGGACAGGTCATTCCTTTTTCGACACAGGACAACGGGGGCGATCTGGTTGAAACTTCGTACATGATGGAGGGGTTACTGACAGCGTATGAGTTTTTTAAAAATGGATCTGCGGAAGAACAGGCAATGTGCCAGGTGATTCAAAAGCTTTGGCAAAATGTTGACTGGAACTGGTATCGCCAGAACAATCAGAACACATTATACTGGCACTGGTCGCCTAATTACGGATGGGCCATGAATATGCAGATTAATGGCTACAACGAGGCTATGATTGCTTATGTCCTGGCTGCTTCGTCGCCAACGCATCCTGTGCCGGCAGCGGTTTATAATCAGGGATGGGCTCAAAACGGAGCTATCCGGAACGGAAAAACCTTTGAGGGAATTATGTTGCCTGTAGGTGCTGATTATGGCGGCCCGCTTTTCTTTGCCCACTACTCTTTTCTGGGACTTGATCCCCGCAATCTGCAGGATCAATATGCCAATTACTGGCAACAAAATGTAGCGCAAACTGAAATCAACAACCGCTATTGCATCAGCAATCCGAAAGGGTGGTACGGATACAGCGCCCAATGCTGGGGATTGACGGCCAGCGATGATCCCTCAGGATATGATGCGGCTTCGCCAACGAACGATCTTGGAACAATAGCTCCTACGGCAGCGCTTTCGTCTATGCCTTATACTCCTGCACAAAGTCTTCAGGCAGCCCGTTTCTACTATTATCAGTTGGGGGATAAATTATGGGGAACTTATGGGTTTGCCGATGCTTTCAATTTATCACAGGCTTGGTTTGACACGCAATACCTGGCCATTGACGAAGGCCCGATAATCGTGATGATTGAAAATTACCGTTCACATTTTCTCTGGGATTTGTTTATGCAAAACAGCGATGTGCAAAACGGATTGACAAAACTGGGATTTAGTTATTGAGGCAGCTAATAACCTCTGACACATTTGGAAAATGTGCTTGTAATGTTATAACGACTAAAATTATTTGAAGATTAGGAGAGAAAATAACGGCTGTAACAGCGTTTTTAGGACTTTTTTTCTTTCCAGTTCCACCATTTCAACTTCTCTGTCTCCTGTTCTTCTTTTGGTACGGTAGCATAATAGACGGCACACCGGAAAACATACAGTAGGCATTTGTCCTGAATCGATCCGCAGTAGACATTCGAGAGATCGTAGAGATTTTCAGGGTCTTTCCCCTTCAAATCGGCAACATTTCTGATGCCGATATTCCATAAGTCGTTGGCAATGGATTTGCCAACACCGGGAATTGTCTTGAGTTCTTTTATAGTTTGGGCCTTATTCATTGGGGTTTCATGTGTTTATTTGTTCGATTCAAATATCTGTAAAATAGTGATAAATGCCAAAAATATTTTTCAGGGAAAGAATTGAGATCAACGCCATCTCTTCATTGTCTATTGAATTCCCCCTCCTCGCGTTGAAAATCAATAACAACTCTAAAATCTAAAGGCAAAACCCCAAAAATCTGTACTTCATGAACTTCTTTAATATAGAAATGAGTTCAGATTTTTATTCATTAATCAGGAAGAGATGGAATGTCAATGAAAATCTTCCCTGATACATTTTTATTGAATAAACTCTTATATCTTTACCTTCCGATTTTCATTAACCACTGCCAGTTGCATCAGTTATTCTGTAATTTGACTCCTGTTACGGCAATCTCCATATTGTTGTTATCTTTGCATAATTAAATATGGTGCATGGAAAAAGAACCCCTGTTAGGAAAAACATTGCCGGAGTTGCAGGCTTTGGTTGCTGCCAATGGAATGCCTTCATTTGCCGCGAAGCAAATAGCTCAATGGCTTTATGTGCAGCACGCTACTGATATTGATCAGATGACCAACCTCTCCATAACCAAACGCGCTGCCCTGTCTGAAAAATATACGGTCGGACGATCGGAGCCTGTTGAAGTGGTAGCTTCTGAGGATGGTACACGGAAATATTTGTTCAAATCGTTGTCGGGTCATTATATTGAGAGTGTATATATCCCCGAGGATGATCGTGCTACCCTGTGCGTGTCGTCACAGGTCGGATGCAAAATGAATTGCAAGTTTTGCCAAACCGGGAAGCAGGGCTTTTCTGCCCAATTATTGGCAACCGATATCCTGAATCAAATATTATCCCTTCCGGAACGGGCGCAATTAACCAATCTTGTGTTTATGGGTATGGGCGAGCCTTTTGACAATACGGATGAAGTGTTGAAAGCGCTTGAGATTCTGACTGCATCTTATGGATATGCATGGAGTCCGCGCCGGATAACGGTTTCTACCATTGGCATTGTTCCCGGATTAGTCCGGTTTCTGGAACAGTCGCAATGTCATCTGGCCATAAGTCTCCATTCGCCTTTTTCATCCGAACGGATGTCCCTGATGCCCATGGAAAAAACATATCCTGTTGAACAGGTTATTCAGATGTTGAAGGGCTATGACTTTAGGCATCAGCGCCGGGTATCATTTGAATATATTGTATTTGACCATATGAATGATACCATGAGGCATGCCCGCGAATTAGTACGTCTGTTGCGGGATATTCCCTGTCGCGTCAATTTGATTCGTTATCATGCCATTCCTGGCATTGATTTGAAAGGTGCGGATGAATCGCGGATGATTTTCCTGCGCGATTATTTGTCGGATAATGGCGTAACATGCACTATCCGGCGATCGCGGGGAGAAGATATTCTGGCTGCCTGCGGATTATTGTCAACGCAAAAGCAGGAAGATGACCTGAAAGCACAGGTATTGTGAAGTTCAATGAAATAAAACAGGTCAGGTAATATACTGGTTTAAAACTTATTGTAAATTTGTTGAAGATGGAAGACAAAAGAATGATTATTGGCATTACGCACGGAGACATCAATGGTATTGGATACGAGGTGATTCTTAAAACACTCCTTGAAAATCATATCTTCGAGTTTTGCACCCCCGTTGTTTACGGATCGCCCAAAGTAGCATCCTACTATCGCAAGACGCTGAATCTGGAGCAACTGTCATTAAATACCATTTCCCATGTAGGCGAGGCGGTTGGCAAAAAGGGATATATTATCAATTGCAACAGCGATGATATAAAAGTCGACCTGGGCAAATCTACCGAGATCGCCGGTGTTGCTTCCTTTCAGGCTTTGGAAGCTGCTACGCGGGATTTGGCAGCAGGAAAACTAGATGCTATTGTGACGGCGCCTATCAATAAAAAGAACATTCAGTCTTCGACGTTTACTTTCCCGGGCCATACCGAATATCTGGAACAAACTTTTAATGACGGTAAACAAGGCCTGATGCTGATGGTCAGCGATGTTGTTCGTGTTGCCGTGGTGACGGGGCATATTCCTGTTTCGCAGATTGCTACATCGCTTACTCAATCTTTGATTGAAGATAAAATTCGTGTGTTGAACCATAGTTTGCAGGAAGACTTTGGCATTATCCGTCCCCGGATTGCCGTTTTAGGCTTGAATCCCCATGCCGGAGATGAAGGAATCATCGGGAATGAGGAGCAAAAAATGATCGCTCCGGCAATTCAGAAATGTATTGAAGAAGGCATTATCTGTGTTGGTCCGCTTCCAGCGGATGGATTTTTCGGGGCAGGCTCTTTTACCAGTTATGATGCTGTGCTGGCCATGTATCACGATCAGGGTTTAATCCCTTTCAAAACACTGGCTATGGATGAAGGTGTAAATTTTACTGCAGGGCTTCCGGTGATCCGTACTTCACCGGGACATGGTACTGCTTATGCTCTTGCAGGGCAAAATACGGCTTCGGAGGCTTCTTTCCGTCATGCTATGTTTCTGGCATATGACATTTATAAAAACCGGAAAGCATATAACGAAATGATGGCTAATCCGTTAAAAAGTAGTCAGGTATCAAAGGTAAATTCCATTGAATAACCTTTGAGGAAAGAAATGTTAAGAGTGTCGTATTTTACAAATTAACTTTCTGTAAAAGAATCGCTTGTCTGCCACATCCTTCAATTTTCAACAGAAATTTGAGTTTCATAGTTGCTGAATTCATAAAAATGATTACCTTTGCAGCGGGTAAGTCCTACACGACCAGCTCCCTTTGAATCCCCCCAGGGCTTGACCGCAGCAAGGGTAAAAGGTCGTAGCGGTGCGATGTAGTAAGCTTACCCAATTGCCTCTTTAGCTCAGTTGGCCAGAGCACGTGATTTGTAATCTCGGGGTCGTTGGTTCGAATCCGACAAGAGGCTCTTAAAAAACGAAAGCTGTCTGCAAAGACGGCTTTTTTTGTTTTCTGTCTTTTTGTCTCAGATTAAAAAATCGTACCTTTGCACAATGAACATGATTCTCTTCGGAGATAATTAATATTCGATTTATTTTTCAAAACTAAGCAAGATGATACATATAACATTCCCGGATGGTTCTGTACGTGAGTTTCCGGAGGGAGTTACGGGTTTTCAGATCGCAGAAAGTATTAGCCCCCGTTTAGCTGCTGATGTACTGGCTGTGGGAGTGGATGGCGTGACGTATGACTTATCGCGCCCGATTGAGCAGGATGCTTCCATTCAACTGTACAAATGGGATGATGCCGAGGGAAAACATGCCTATTGGCACTCTTCGGCCCACCTGATGGCGGAAGCGTTACAGGCACTTTATCCGGGTATTAAATTCGGTATCGGGCCGGCTATCGAAAACGGTTTTTACTATGATGTCGATCCGGGGGAAGCAGTCATTAAAGAGAGTGATTTGCCTGCCATTGAATCTAAAATGATTGAGTTAGCCGCTCGCAAAGAATCTATTGTACGCAAAGAGGTCAGTAAAGAGGAAGCATTAAACTTCTTCGGGCAAAAAGGAGATGAATACAAAGTTGAACTGATCAGTGATTTGGCTGATGGAACAATTTCCTTTTATTCACAAGGCGATTTTACCGATTTGTGCCGTGGACCTCACTTGCAAAATACAGGCGAAATAAAAGCGATTAAATTATTGAGTGTTGCGGGAGCTTATTGGCGAGGTGATGAAAAGCGTAAACAGTTAACGCGTATTTATGGCATCACATTCCCTAAGAAGAAGATGCTGGATGAATATCTAACGTTCCTGGAAGAAGCGAAAAAACGTGATCATCGCAAAGTTGGCAAAGAGCTGGAATTGTTTACATTTTCTCCTGCTGTTGGGGCAGGATTGCCACTCTGGTTGCCAAAAGGAACAATTTTGCGTACCCGTCTTGAAGAGTTCTTGAAACGAATCCAAAAACGTTTTGGTTACCAACAGGTAATTACCCCCCATATTGGGCAGAAAGAATTATGGGTAACTTCAGGACATTATGCAAAGTATGGCAAAGATTCATTTCAACCGATTCATACGCCACAGGAAGGGGAAGAGTTCTTGCTCAAACCGATGAACTGCCCGCATCATTGTGAGATATACCGGTCATCTCCTCATTCATATAAAGACTTACCCTTGCGTTATGCCGAATTCGGTACGGTGTATCGTTATGAGCAAAGTGGTGAGTTGCATGGGTTGACGCGGGTACGGGGATTTACCCAGGATGATGCCCACATATTCTGTCGCCCGGACCAATTGAAGGATGAATTCCTGAAAGTGATGGATATTATTTTTATCATTTTCAATGCCCTTGACTTTAAAAACTTCGAGGCTCAAATCTCTCTCCGCGATCCAAACGATAAAGAGAAATATATCGGCAGCGACGAAAATTGGGAAAAAGCAGAACGTGCTATTGTAGAAGCTTGCGAAGAAAAAGGACTTAAAGCGAATGTTGAACTGGGTGAAGCTGCCTTCTATGGCCCTAAACTTGACTTCATGGTGAAGGATGCTATCGGTCGCCGCTGGCAGTTAGGAACCATCCAGGTGGATTATAATTTGCCGGAGCGTTTTGATCTGGAATATACTGGTGCTGACAATCAAAAACATCGCCCTGTGATGATTCATCGCGCTCCATTCGGTTCGATGGAACGTTTTGTTGCTGTTCTTATTGAACACACCGGAGGGAAGTTTCCGCTTTGGCTGACCCCGGAACAAGCTGTTATCCTGCCAATCAGCGAGAAATTTAATGAATATGCCCATCAGATAGCTCAACAATTGGATTTACTTGATATTCGCGTCTCTGTAGATGACCGGAATGAAAAGATTGGGCGTAAGATTCGTGATAATGAATTAAAACGAATCCCTTACCTGTTGATTGTCGGTGAGAAAGAGATGGAGGCAGGCATGGTTTCTGTTCGTAAACAAGGAGAAGGAGACAAAGGTACGCAAAGCGTTGATGATTTTGCTAACGCTATTAACGCTGAAGTGGAAAAAATGATGAAAGCTATGTGAGTTTTTTATTTCATATCATTAAAAACGCTGTATGTCAAAAACATGCGGCGTTTTTAATTTAGTGGGACTGCAGTTTATCTCTATGCTATTTATTTTTTAGTATAAGACAGATAGAAACCGAGAATATTCGTATTTTTGCTAAGTTTCTTACATATATATAAAAACATGCCCTGGTTTTTTCTATTTAAACTCTTGTCAAAGCGATTCCTGCGAATGAGCGGATCTGTTATGCTGTGTTTGTTGTCGTTCACTAGTGTCGATGCGCAACTAGCGGTGGGAGAGTGGCAGGTGCATTATTCATATCGAAATGTGACTCAGGTAGCGATTGCGTCCGATAAGGCCTATGCAGTGGGTTCTAATGCTTTGTTTTCCGTTGATTTTACGGATCAGAGCATAGCATATTATTCGAAGATCAACGGGCTAAGCGATAATGATATTTCACTTATCGGTTACAATGATGCAACAAAGCAACTTTTAATTGTTTATGCTAATTCCAACATTGATTTACTTTCACAGTCAGGAATTAGCAATGTGCCTGATTTATACCTGAAACAAGCTGCAATGGATAAAACAGTAAATTCTGTTTTATTCGCTGATAGCCTTGCTTATTTATCCTGCAATTTTGGTATTGTCGTCCTGAACATGGCAAAGCACGAAATCAGTGATTCCTATGTGATTGGAGTAAATGGTAGTTATATTCCGGTGCTGGCAACGTCTTTATTTAAAGGTAAAATTTATGGATTGACTGCCACCGGGTTATTTGATGCGGATGCATCCAATCATAATCTGGCTGATTATCAGGTATGGTCATCCATTACTTCTTTACCATTGAGTGATGTCAATAATAGCAATTTGCTTGTTTATGAGGGTTTGCTTTGGCTATTAAAATCAGATGGTATGGTGTATAATTCGAGCGATGGTATTACGTGGAATGTAGTACCTTCTTTGAAAAATATTACACGTATGCAATGTGATAATAAGTACCTTTATTTTATTTCCGATCAGGATGCCAATACCTACGTGTATGATACTTCTTTACATTTTACCACACTTGCAGGCGTCTCTCCCGATTGTATAGCAACAGACAACACTACATCTCCTTCTTTTTGGTTGGCTTCAGGCAGTTCCGGACTGTTGCAATTGAACAAAAACGGCCAGGAGATGAATGCTTTTGCTCCTTCCGGCCCGTTGGATAATAGCGCGTGGGCTATGGCAGTAAGTGGAGATAAATTATTTGTAGTGCCTGGTGGCGCTTGGGCTGTACAATATTTGCATCCGGCTTCCGTGTCTATGCTGGAGAATAATCAATGGACGAATATTGATGGCTTCTCAATCAGCCAAGCAACAAGCATGCCATCTACTACTGATTTTGTCTCAGTTGCTGCAGATCCATCAGATAATTCTCATTTTTTTATTGGAGCTTATGGAAGGGGATTGTATGAATTTAAAAACAATACTTTTTATAAATGGTATAATTGCACTAATAGTGGTGTAGAATCTATTTTTCCAGGACAAACTATTCAGTTCGATTATCAACGCATTAATGGTTTAACGTTTGATTCGCAGGGTAATTTATGGTTTCTGAACGAACAGATTGGTGATCCTGTAAAATATTTATCTTCTGATGGTAATGTTCATAGTCTTTATTTTGATGGTATAAAAGGACTCCCGACCCTTCAGGATATTTTGATAGACAAACTGAATCCTAACAGAAAATGGATTCTTTCCGAACGTTCAACGCCGGGAGTATTTGTTTTTGATGATAATGGTACGTTGGAAAATCAGCAGGATGATCAGTCCAAGTTTTTTTCATCTTTCGTAGATCAGGATGGAAATATATTTTCATCTGATTTTTACTATTGTATGGTTCAGGATATGAATGATCAGATCTGGGTTGGAACGGCCAAAGGCCCAATTATCATTCAAAATCCTGATAACGCTTTTTCTTCGGATTTTACGATAACACGGATTAAAGTACCCCGCAATGACGGAACAAATCTGGCAGATTATTTGCTTGGGACCGAAAGTGTAAATGCCATAGTTGTAGATGGAGCTAATCGAAAATGGCTTGGAAGCCAAAGTTCAGGTCTATATTTGGTCTCTGCGGATGGAACAAAAATTTTAAAGCATTTTACTGCAGAAAATAGTCCTTTGTTGTCTAATGATATTTTGTCGCTGGGATTAAACAACCAAACCGGCGAACTGTTTATTGGTACAGATGCAGGTATAATTTCGTTTATGACGGATGCAAATCAGGCATTGGATACCTTTAGTGGTGTACACGCTTATCCGAATCCAGTGCGTCCGGATTATCATGGGGTCATTACTATAACGGGTCTGGTAGCAGATACCCAGGTGAAAATTACGGATGTGAGCGGTAATGTAATTTATGTAACTACCTCCAATGGTGGTGTTGCAACCTGGAGCGGTAACGGAATCAATGGTGCAAGAGTACATTCAGGAGTCTATTTAATCCTTTGTTCTTCTCCGGATGGAATTCAGCATTCTGTTACGAAATTACTGATTGTTGATTAATTATTCGTTTGTTATGACAAGAATATATCAAAAGAAAGAATTGATTATTCTATTCTTTTTATGTTTGAGTTTTGTTGTGATTAAATTAGCATTGTCGAATTATATCACGTTTTTTTGGGATGCAATTGCAAACTTATCAAAACCTGCATATTTCTTTTATAACACAAACTTCCATGCAATTTTCTTACCTGCTAATTATGTGAGTGATCCTCCTTTATTGCAGTTATATGTTGCTTTTATGTGGAAAATACTTGGGAGATCACTGGCTACGACTCATATAATCATGACTATTTTCCCAATAATAAGCATGGTACAGCTATTTATATTATGCAAAAGGTTAGTAAGCAATAAAAATTTCTGGTTTATATACTTTATGGTATTATTAGACGCAACATTTCTATCGCAAACTTTTCTTCTTGATAATGATGAGGTAATCGTCGCTTTTTCTTTACTATCGATTAATGCCATATTATCCAATAAACGAACTTTATTGTCCTTGTATTTGCTCGGTATGGGTTTAGTCAGCATTAGAGGCATGGATATAACGCTAGGGTTATTTGTGGCCTATTTTTTGATTTATCGCCGCAAGGGGAAGAAATTGTATAATGATTTCGTCTATGCTCTAATTCCCTTTTTGCCAGTGATATCGTTGTTCCTGATTTATATAAGCGCTAAAAAGCTTTTATTAGGTTACTTTTTCATTAGCGATATAAATCCTTGGAAGGAATTTGCTGATTTTGTATCATTTTCAGGTTTAATCCATAATGTTTTGGCATTAGGCTTTGCTTTTATAGATTATGGCCGGATTTTTATTTGGTTATTGGCATTTGTTTTATTGTGGAAGTATGGGCATAAAAAATTTTTTACTAGTAAATTACAATCTATCTGGATTATATGGATATCTATTTTGGGATCTATGTTATTCATCACACTTCCCATACAAAATCCAATAGGAGAAAGATATTTCATTCTTCATTTTTTGTTATTCTCTTTGCTTATTGGCATTATTATGTTTGAGAATATAAAAGATCAAAAGGCGAAGATCGCCTCTTTTTTTATTATTCTGGCTTTATTGTCCGGAAATTTTTGGCTTTATCCTGAAAAAAAAGCTCAGGCGTGGGATGCTTCGTTAGTTTACATTCCCTATTTTAGCTTACGACAGCAAGTTATTAAGTATTGCGAGAAAGAACACATTGATTTGAATACTGTTGGCTTTGGCTTTCCGAACACTGCTGATTTAAAATATATAGATGTAAATGAAGATAATCGGTATTTTTCTGATCTCGACTTTAAAAGAAATCAATATATTATTTTTAGCCATTTCCCAAATTGGGATACTCAACTTGATTCTATCAAACACACTAAATTGTTGAAGACTTATAGATCTTTGGGGTTGTCAATGTCTATTTATAAAAATACCTATTATGTCAATCAATAATTAAAATTTGTTAGTCGGCATTTTCTGTCTTGTCCATTGTGAGATCTTTTATTGTTAATAGAAGAATCATTGTCATAGAAATTAGTTATCTTGCATACAAAATGTCGTAGAGGAGTAGGAACGTTTTATGCTGTAATACTTTATTGATATAAAACAAGTTAGTGTAAAAATTAAAAATGTATGATTATGAGTAAAAGTGTAAAAGGTACCCGTACCGAACAAAATCTGTTGAAATCGTTTGCCGGTGAATCGCAAGCCCGTATGCGTTACACCTATTTTGCCAGTGTGGCAAAGAAAGAAGGGTATGAACAAATTGCAGCTATTTTTGAGGAGACTGCTAATCAGGAGAAAGAACATGCTAAACGGATGTTTTCCTTTTTAGAGGGGGGTATGGTTGAAATCACTGCAACTTATCCAGCCGGAGTAATCAGTACTACGGAAGAAAATTTGAAGGCTGCAGCCGGAGGTGAGCATGAAGAATGGACTGAATTGTATCCTTTCTTTGCACAAATAGCAGAAGAAGAAGGTTTTCCTGCTATTGCAGCCATGTATAAAATGATTAGCATTGCTGAAAAAGGTCATGAAGAACGCTATCTTGCTTTTTTGCATAATGTTGAAGCAAACGAAGTATATGACCGTATTGACGAGGTAACATGGCAATGCCGGAATTGTGGTTTTATTTACAAAGGGAAATCGGCGCCCAAAACTTGCCCCGCCTGTCTTCACCCGCAAGCTTATTTTGAAATTCAGAAAGTGAATTTTTAATCATTGAGGAATAGCAATCTTACAAAAACGGCCTTGGTCTTTGACTAAGGCCGTTTTTGTATCCCCTTACAAATAAAGATAGAAAATTTATTTATACATAATTAACGCATTCCGTTTGGAAAAGATGTTTTTTTGATTGTACTTTTGGACTGAAAAACGTTTTTAGTCCAAAAATATAAGATATAGTTATGAATAAGGAAGATATGGTGAGAGAGGAGATCTTAAACTCCGCACAAAAGTTGTTTCAACAGTATGGTTTGAGAAAAACCACGATGGAAGATATTGCCAAACGGTCAGGCAAGGGGAAAAGTACGCTCTACTATTATTATCCAAGTAAGGAAGAGATTTTTGATGAAGTGATTCGTCGAGAGGCACAAGAAGTCTTTCAAGAGACGCAGAAAGCGATTGAATCTGCTTCAACAGCAGAAGAGAAATTGGAATCTTACTTTTTTACTTCACTCAAGATGGTGCAGGTCAAAGTGAATCTCTACAATATTGTCCGCAACGAATTTGTGGATGACAATGCTTCTCGGGTTCGTACCCTGATAAAGAAAATCAATTTGGAGGATATTAAAACAGTGAAGTCTATTTTGGAATTAGGGGTTGAAAATAAAGAGTTTACTTCTGAAATAAGTGAAGGCGCTGATTTATTGGCCTATATGATTGTAACGGCTACCCGAAGCATATTGATCGATTTGGCTCTTGACTCTCCGGTACCTGAATGGGAAGTTCGTAGTCATGTTATGGTTAATTTATTTATTAAAGGTTTTAGAGCGACGACTGCAACGTTGTAGTATGAGAGGTAAAAGATATAGTTATAATTCTATTCAATAATCTTAATTGAAAAAAGTATGATCAAAAAAACAATGTTATCAATGGCTACTATTGCTGTTGTGGTGAGTTTGTTATATGGCTGTAACGGCCATTCGTCTGATTCGCAAAGTCAAAGATCAATGCCGGTTAAGGTGTTGACCGTAGAACCCTCGACGATCAATATCGGGCAGGAATATGTAGGTACGATCCGCGAATCGGTTTCTATCCCTTTGAGTTTTGCTACAGCAGGGACTGTATCAGCCGTTAATGTTTCCGAAGGACAGACGGTCAGTCAAGGCACGGTACTGGCAAAATTAGACGAGAAAAGTTACAAAAGCAGTTATCAAATTGCCCTGGCAAAAGAACGCCAGGCTCAGGACGCATATAACCGTTTATCCCAAATATACAAAAAAGGTAGTTTGCCTGATGTCAAAATGGTGGAGATTGAAAGCGATTTGCAACAGGCACGATCAACAGCTCAACTGGCAAGAAATTCCTTGTCGGATTGCGTATTGAAAGCTCCGACCCACGGCGTAATAGGCAAGCGGATGGTCGAGCCGGGGATGAATGTCTTGCCTGATGTGGAGGTGTTGAGTTTGCTGAAAATTGAAAAGGTGAATGCTGTTGTACCGATCCCCGAAAATCAGATTGCCAATATTCAGTTGGGAGAACAGGCGACAGTAACGGTGGCTGCTTTGAATAATGAATCATTTACAGGTAAGATAACTGAAAAGGGAGTCGAAGCTGATCCGCTTTCACACACCTATGCCATTAAAATAGCGTTGTCAAATAAAGAAGAACAATTGCGCCCGGGTATGGTTTGTAATGTGGTGATTACTCCGCAGTCTGCTCAGCCGATGATTACCGTTCCGCAAACAGCCATCATGATTGATACAAATAATCAGTCGTATGTGTATGTGGCCAACAAAGATGGACGTACAGTTCACAAACAGGTTATTCAGGTGGGTGAAGCTGTCGGTAACGGGAATGTGGCTGTTATGGCAGGGCTCAGCAATGGTGATAAAATAGTTGTGGAAGGTAATCAGAAAATTGACGATCAGTCGTTGATTCAAATAATTCATTGATATGCGAAGAAGAATTGGAGCGGTTGAAGCCGCTATGAAATACAAACAACTTGTTTTCTTGGTTGTTGCTTTATTCATTTTAATTGGTGGTTTTGCTTTGTATGATATGCCGCGGCAGGAATTTCCTACATTTACCATCCGACAGGGATTGATTGTAGGCGTTTATCCAGGAGCAACAGCCAAAGAGGTGGAAGAACAATTAACCACACAGGTTGAAAGATATCTGTTTAGCTTTAAGGAGGTAAACAAGGCAAAGACGTATTCCCATTCACGCGATGGCATGATGGTTATTTACGTGACTTTGAACGATAATGTGACAAATTCCGATGAATTTTGGTCGAAGTTGAGTTATGGCCTGAATAATTTGAAAGCACAGTTACCTTCAGGTGTACTTGCTCTGGTAGCCGATAATAACTTTGGAGACACATCGGCTTTGTTGATTACGCTTGAATCACAAAACAAGAGTTATCGAGATTTGGAACATTACCTCTACCGTCTGGAAGACCAGCTACGGAGAATTCCTTCCGTGTCAAATGTGCGTCATTATGGACTTGAAAAAGAGCAAATTGCTGTTTATCTGGATAAAAATAAACTGGATAAATATGGTATCTCTGAAAATACAATTCTGGCGACACTTTTTACGCAGGGGTTGCGCACTGTCGGGGGAACAGTGGATAATGGGAATACCACTGTTCCTATTCATGTATCCAGTCAGTATCAATCAGAACAGGATGTCGCCAATCAGATTATTTACAGTGATCCGTCTGGGGCAGTGATCCGTTTGAAAGACGTAGCACGTATTGTCCGGGAATATCCGAAACCGGATAGTTATATCCAGATTAACGGCAAAAAATGTTTGCTGATTTCCATGGAGATGCTTCAGGGCCATAATATTGTGAAATATGGGAAGGATGTAGAGAAAGTGTTGAAAGATTTTCAAAAGACATTACCTCCCGGAATCACTATTAATCGTATTGTGAACCAGCCACAAATCGTTAGTGATTCAATAGAAGTCTTTTTAAGGGAATTCATGATTGCTATTCTGGCCGTCATATTGGTGACCATGTTGTTGTTGCCACTCCGGGTGGCATCTGTGGCCGCCTCGTCAATACCCATCACCATTTTCATCTCGCTGGGCATTATGGATATCTTTGGCATGGAACTGAATACAGTTACACTGGCGGGATTGATTGTGGTGCTGGGTATGATTGTTGATAACTCTGTCGTCATTGTGGATGATTATATGCAGAAGCTGGATGAAGGTATGTCGAGATGGTATGCATCCATTGCCAGTGCCAAAGAGTTTCTTGGTGCTATTTTTGCTGCAACATTGGCGATCAGTATCACGTTCTTTCCTTTTCTGATTACCCTCAAAGGTGAGTTCAGAGACTTTGTTCAAATGTTCCCGTGGACAGTTACTATTACGTTGGGTGTATCATTGTTGGTAGCCATTTTGGTGATTCCTTATTTGCAGTATCATTTTGTCAAGACCGGATTTTCTGCAGGGACGAAAGAACCCAAGAAAAAGCATTTCGATTCGTTGAAACTGATTCAGACAACCTATGAGAAGTTTCTGATGCGTGCATTTAAGCATCCTAAGCGCACATTGTGGTTAGGTGGGTTAACCATTCTGGCAGGCGTGGTTTTGTTCATTTTTGTTCCGCAGCGATTGATGCCAACGGCCGAACGTAACCAATTTGCTGTTGAGATTTATCTTCCTGATGGAAGCGCCTTGCAACAAACGGCACTTGTAGCGGATAGCCTTCAGGATATGTTACGCAAAGATAACCGCGTGAAATCTATTACAGCTTTTATCGGAACAAGTTCTCCTCGTTTCCATACGGCTTATGCGCCCAATTTTCCATCGAAAAATTATGCACAGTTCATTGTCAATACGATTTCCAACGATGCAACGGTAGCATTGCTGAATGAGTACAGTGATAAGTATTCCCGTTATTTTCCAAATGCTTATGTTAGGTTTAAGCAGCTTGATTTCGAACCTGTACAGGCTATGATTGAAGTGCGTCTTTCGGGAAATGACGAAGCAACTTTGATGCAGACGGGGGATAGCCTACTGGCAAAAATGCGCATGATGAATTCCTTGCGTTGGGTACATACTGATTTTGAAACTCAGCAACCTATTGCCAAAGTTAATCTGAATAGTGTTACCGCCAATCAGTTGGGTATTACACAGGCAATGGTTTCGTCACAACTGGCTGCTAATTTTAACGGATTGCCATTGACGACAATATGGGAAAAAGATTATCCTGTTTCTGTAATGTTAAAAACAGACGATGCAGGACAACAACATGTGATGGATGTTGCAAATACCTACATTCATTCCGTGATTCCGGGTGTATCTGTCCCTTTACGGCAAATTGCAACAGTGACACCGGGTTGGACACAGGGACAACTAGTGCGTCGCAACGGAGTTCCTACATTGACGGTTATGGCCGATGTTGCCAGAGGGTTAAATACGAACAATGTGTTTAGCCAGGTGAGAAAAGTGGTCGAAACAGTTCATATACCTTCAGGAGTGACCCTCAGTTACGGAGGGGCACATGAATCGGATGCCGATACATTACCAGGCATTATTGAAGGATTGATAGCCAGTCTGGTCATTATCTTCCTGATCCTAATGTTCCACTTTAAAAAGGTTCGCCTTGCCCTGTTGGTATTTGGTTCTGCTGCTTTGAGTTTGTTCGGAGCCTTACTGGGCGTGTTGATTATGCATGTCGATTTTAGCCTTACGTCTATTCTGGGAGTGGTAAGTCTGGTAGGGATCATTGTCAGGAACGGAATGATTATGCTGGACTATGCCGAAGGATTAAGATATAAGCATAACGAGTCAATCATGACGGCTGCCATTGATGCGGGAAAACGACGGATGAGGCCTATATTCTTAACTTCTGCAGCTGCTTCCATGGGTGTGGTTCCCATGATATTAAGTCACAGTTCATTATGGAGCCCTATGGGTGTGGTTATTTTCTTTGGAACATTAACTTCCATGGTGTTGTTAGTGTTGATTTTGCCAGTAGCTTACTGGATGATCTATCGCCATCATGATATGATTGTGACGGAAGATAAAGTTTCTACAGCTACAAGTCCGTACATTAAACCGTTGATGATTGTACTTTTAATCATGGCAACAGGGTTTGGACACACTATGGCACAGAAATCATACAGTCTGGAACAATGTAAACAGTTGGCTATTAGCAACAATTCGATTGTGAAAGATGCCAAACTGGATGTTCAGGCGGCTAAACAGGTAAAAGCAAGCGCATTGACGAAATACTTCCCGTCAGTCAGTGCTTCAATGAACGGATTTTTGGCGGATAAACCATTGTTGAAAATGTCTATCCCGGGAGGTAACTTACCCGTATATAACGGAAATCCAGCTACTTTGCCTACTGCAACTCAATTTGCTTATTTTCCTGGGATAAATCTGAATTATTTCGACAAGGGAATGTTATCTACCGTTACGCTGACTCAACCAGTGTTTACTGGAGGGCGAATTATCAATGGTAATAAACTGGCCAGTGTGGGTATATCAGCGAATCGTTCAAAAGAAAAACTGGCTGTAAATGAAGTGCTTTTGCATACTGAAGAAGCATTCTGGCAGGTCAATACGCTGGGAGAAAAAATGAAGACACTCAACCGTTACAGTTGTTTCCTCGATTCGTTGTACAAACAAGCCAACGATGCTTATCATGCCGGACTAATCAATAGGAACGAGGTAATGAAGGTGATGCTAAAACAAAGTGAACTTTCAATGAACCGTCTGAAACTGGAACATGGTATTACATTGAGTAAAATGGCACTTTGTCAATATATTGGTATCCCGTATGATTCAGCGTTGGTTTTTACGCAAAACATCGATTCAATAGTGCTGCCGGAACATTTTTACGTAAATCCGCAACAAGCTCTTGCCAATCGCGAGGAATACAAGCTCTTACAAGATAATGTAAAAGCCCAAAAACTACAAACCCAGATTAAGGTAGGTTCTTATTTGCCTGAAATTGGAGTGGGAGTAAGCGAAGCATATTATAATTTTTCTACCATGAAAGATTTTAATACACTGGCATTTGTGTCGGTGAAAGTTCCATTGACCGATTGGTGGGAAGCTTCGCATGCCATTAAAGAGCGTCACATCAAGGAACAGATAGCGGCCAATGATCTGGAAAATAATTCGGAATTATTGACGCTGCAAATCCAGAAAGCATGGGATGAATTGGTGGAAGCTTATTCCCAAATTGGTGTTGCGAAAGTTACAGTGCAACAAGCCGAAGAGAATTTAAGGCTCAACCAGGATAATTTCCATGCTGGTATGATTAACATCTCGGATATGCTTGAAGCTGAAGCTATGCTGCAGCAATCCCAGAATGAGCTTATTGATGCAAAAACAGCTTATAAGACCAAGCAGATTGCCTATTTACAGGCCGTAGGGAAAAATTAGACATTGGTTGATGATATGTGGAGGCGAATGAAAAAGCGCCTTCACATTTTTCTGAAATAGGAGAATGTTTTGGTTAGTTGATCCCTGCAACTTTACTCCTACGTTCCAGAAAAGTTACATCACGCCATATGTTGTCCATTTTGCCGATCCGCTTTTTAATGCCGACAGTTCGGAAGCCGTGTTTATAATGCAATGCCAAACTTCCTTTGTTTTCCGGAAAGATCCCAGCTTGTAATGTCCATATTCCTTTTGCTTCCGATTCGGTTATTACGGCCTCCATTAATTTATCCCCGATACCTTTGCGTTGAAAATCAGGATTAACATAGATGCTGACTTCGGCCACTCCTGCATAGATGCACCGACTTGAAACAGATGATAACGCAACCCATCCTACGATTTGATGATTCATCAAAGCAACCAGTCTGCAATCTTTTCTGTGGGACTTATCCCACGTTTCCCAGTCTGGCACTTCTGTCTCAAACGTAGCATTTTTGGTTGCAATACCGGCTTGGTAAATTTTTGCAACTTCCTTCCATGATTTCTCTGTCATTTTCTCAATAATGACTTCATGCATATGGGTTGGTTTTTTTTATATTACTTATTTTTCCGCTACAGTCGGTGGTTGCAAATAGCGTCTGAAGAAACGGTAAAGCTTAATTAACGAAGCTTGTGTTTGAGGAACTGCATGACCGGTGCCATAATTAACTAATGTCTCTGTTGGAACCTTCAATGAATCCAGTTTTGCTTTCAGGTGGGCTATCTGATCCTGATAATAATGTTCATCGTTTGTGTTGTAAAAAAACAGTACCGGAGATGTAGCCGAAGATTTCACCAAATAGGCTGCCCCCATAGATTGCCAGAGTTTGTAATTATCCGTCATAGGGCCCCATGCCCAGGGACACCGGAGCCTTAAACCCGAAGCGTCATCTTCTTTCGGATCGTAGATAAGGGAGTAGTCAAAAACACCTGGTCCTAATGCTGCTGCCTGCACTCTGTCGGAAATTCCGATATGAAATCCTGCTTTTTCAAATGTTGGAACATAACGATCGCCGATAGCCATGGATCCTGCGGACGATCCACGGGAGAAGCCATAGATGCCGATCTTGCCTGACAAATTAAACCGGGATCCCAACCCCCGTAATGTACGAATAGCTGATTTTACCTTTTGGGCTACGTCGGGGTTGACTTCATATGATTTATATGTATCGTTACGTCCGTTCAAAGGTTTCCCTTTTCCCCAGGGACAGTATTTAGGATGGTCGGCGATTGCCCAAGCGATGCCATTTGCCGGCGCTCCTTCCAGAAATGAGTCATTGAATCCGGCAAATGTATAGGCAAGATTCATCCGTTGCTCCCTGTTGGTATTGATCAGCATCTTTTTGTTCGAATCGTAGGTGGCGTAGCTGTTACTATAGGAAAAGGACAAAACAATAGGTACCTTGACTGAAGTATTTGCGGGATAGATGACATCCATGTGTAACGTGTCGCCTTGGGTGTACTGTTCAGGGGTATTGTACACTTTCGGATTATCGATGAAGTAGGGGACATTGCGTGCAATCCGGTACCCTTCGAATAAAATATAAGATTCGAAATGGGAACAGTTGTGGTATCCGCAAAACGAACCTCTTCCTATGGAATCGTTGATTGCAATAATATCTTTGTTGATCTTCGGTGTGACGGCGTTCCTGTTGTGTGAATAATTCAGTTCGATCACCCGATAACCATGTGAACGTAACCATGCTACGTCTTTGGCATTACTGTTTCTTCCGATTTTATGAAAGCTCAGGTTTTCGAGATAAACAATGGTGGCATAACCTCCCGCAAAGTCTTTATGGGGCTTATCAGCTTCGGATGAGGTGTAATCAATGTTTTTCCCCGTAACTTTGCTGTACCATTTACCTGTTACTGCGAGCATGCTCCCGGGCATCATTAGCAACAGCAATCCAAAAATGATAACGGATTGAAATCGTATCTGCCATGCTTTTGTAGCCGAAAAGCCAATGAAGTGGTTTGTGTATTTTCCCATGATTGGTTTGAGGTTCAACCCGGCTAAATTTGTTTGTTTTTGTAACACACCCTGGTCTAAAAAGGAGTATGGCATTTGACGTGTACGTAACCGGTTCTTTTATCCCTCAAAGATCAATATTATATTTTAAGCTGGCAATGATTTTTATTTTTTTTAGTCACTCTTTCTCCGGATCGCTAAAAAATAGCTTTTCTATAGTACGAAAATACAATAAGGAGATCATTTTGAATCTGAGGAAGAAAATGATTTTCAGTAATTTATTTTACGTAGGGAAGAGGATTCTTAGTTGCCACTAATTTATTTTTGTTGTAAATATCTTCTCTGCTGAAACCGACATTCAATTTCTTTCAGGTGATTATATTTGCCGAAAGTTGTTTAGGTATTTGATATCCACTAAAAAATTGGATTTTGGAATGTCTCTCCGACTGTTTGTCCCGGATTAGGAGTGTCATTTTTGATTTGAATTTTGACAAAACAGTGTGGATAGTTCTTTTGGATGAAATCAATAACTTTTTCCCGAACCTCGACACGCAGATCCCAATTCCTTGATGCGTCGGTACTGCTCACCAGCACCCTTAACTCTTTGAATCGTTCGTTCGCATTGGTCACCTGTACATTTACCACCTTGCCATCCCAGTTGGCATTGTTTTTTAAAATCTCAGGAAGGAAATCCCGGAGCGCTTGTACAGGAAAATCGAAGCCGACATAAAAGAAGACAGTTCCCATTATGTCGGCACTGGTTTTTGTCCAGTTTTGAAAAGGTGTTTCCAGAAAATATGTAATGGGTAATACAAGCCGTCTCGAATCCCAAATTTGTACCACGACATAGGTAAGAGAGATCTCTTCTATTTTTCCCCATTCTCCTTCCACAATGACAACATCGTCGAGTCGGATAGGCTGTGTGATGGCGATCTGAATACCTGCTAAAAACATTCCAATACTTTTTTGTGCAGCAAAACCCACAATGACACTGATAATACCGGCAGATGTTAGTAAGCTTTTCCCGATCTCTTTGGCCTGATCGAACGTCATCAGGATTAAGGCAAATGCAACAATGCCTATAATGGCGTTTGAGATGCTTTTGAATACTTTTATTTGCGTCAGGTTTTTCCTGGCTTGCAGGTTGTTCGATATACGGATATCTATTTTGCGTTCCAGAAGGTAAACGCCCAATTTTACTCCCTTCATTAGTATCCAGGCAATTGATATAATAAGCAGGATAGCGTTGATATGCGACAGATACTGGAAAATAGCCAGATCGTGCAGAAAAACCAACGTAAACAGCTTGATCATTATCCAGATGAAGAATCCTAACAATGGATAACGGAACAGTTCTACCACAAAATCATCCCATGTGTTGGATGTTTTCTGGGCAAATCGCCTTAATCGTTGATAAACAAATTGATAGATAAAGAAGAATAGAATAAATCCGGTGAGCATAATGATCATTGCTTTCAGATCGAGCATAGTATTGGGCGTGGTGTCATTTGCTGTGTTCATAACAAGAGTAGTTTTAGAAAATGAATAGTACTACGAAGGGGAGGGCTGTAAAGCAGCCGGGAGCTTATCATCGGTTTCGTAACGGAAACGAAACCATCTATGCAAATATAACAAAATAATTTTGATGATCAAACTTTTTTAGCATATAACATGCTGATTTGTCAGATAATGATGGTTCCGTCACAACAACAAACTATTTGTTTTATTTTCTTTGTCAATAGCGTAAATCCCCTTTTACTTTATGTTTAACCTGAGTCTGATAGTGCAAAAACCATTTTTATATATTAACTTTACAAGATCAATTATAACATAGCTGGCATAAACCATATGAATATGAGAATATCCGGGATTTTCAAAAGGTTGCAGATTGCTACCCTCTGTTTATCTTTTTCACTGGTTGCCTTTCCGTTGTCAGGTAAGGAGCAATCCAAAGCGGTGAAGAGTGATACTTCAAGTGTTGTCCTGTTAGATGCTTATGAGTCGAAATTGGCATTGTTTGAAAAGCAAAGGGTTGAGGATTCCGTGAAACGAAGCCAGCTCGAAACGCAACTCATGTCGCTCAAGTCGGCTGACAATGCAAAAAAAGAGGTGTTGCAAAAACAGTTGCTTGAACTTCAAACGAAAGAAAAAGACCGGATAGCACAGAAAAAAGCACAGATAGCTTCTTTGCGGTTGAAGGTGAAAGGCTTTCCGGTAGCAGGTTTATTTAATGATACTCTGTTTTATGTATATAGCCGTCTGGGCAGTTTTTCGGCAAAAGATAGGGCAAATGCCATTTCAGAGCGCATCCGCGATCTTGGTTCCTATTTTATGTTCAGGGCTGATTCCCTGAAAGTTTCTCCTTCTGAAACAACCGTCGATATATCATTTGGTGACAAAATCATCCTGAGTGTGTCCGAGAATGATGCTCTGTGGAATGACACGACCCAGACGGGATTGGCGCAAAAATATCAGCAGATCATTGCCAATGAAGTTATAAAATATCATTCGGAGACCAGTTTTGGGATGCTTGCTAAACAGATTGGCATGGCTTTGCTTGTTCTCATTGTCGTTTTTACGATCATCTATTTTATCCGGAGGGGAACAAAGTTCTTGGTTATGCAGATTATCCAAAAAGAGAACACACTGATCAAAGAAATTAAGATTAAAGGCTATGTACTTTTTGATGCAAAACGGCAGATAAGAATATTGCTACGAACGGTAACTATACTGAAATGGATTCTTATCCTGCTGGTGATCTATATTGCATTGCCCATTATTTTCAGCATATTTCCCTGGACAAAAGGAGTTTCAACGCTGCTATTCGGGTATATTCTCAATCCGGTGAAACACATCGCGGTTGCTTTTTGGAATTACCTGCCCAAGCTGGTTACCATTCTTGTCATCCTCTTTATTTTCAGGTACATTCTTAAGGGACTCGGTTTCCTGAAGAACGAAGTGGAGAAAGGTAACTTACGTCTTCCCGGTTTTTATCCCGATTGGGCTAATCCTACCTACCAGATCATACGGATGTTGATATTGGCTTTTCTGGTGATCGTCATCTTTCCGTATCTTCCGGGGAGTGAATCTCCCATTTTTCGGGGAGTCTCCGTATTTTTAGGATTTCTTCTGACATTTGGTTCAAGTGGTTCGTTGTCCAATATTATTTCAGGATTGGTCATCACCTACATGCGATTGTTCAAAATAGGAGACAGGGTTAAGATTGGCGATGTGGTGGGTGATGTAATCGAAAAATCGTTGTTGGTCACCCGTATTCGGACCATCAAGAACGAGATTATTTCCATTCCGAACTCTACCGTGATGAGCAGCCATTCCATCAATTACAGCAGTGACGCTCCGGATAAGGGTTTGATTCTGCACACTACCGTTACGATTGGCTATGATGTCCCATGGAAAGATATGCACCAGGCTTTGATTGATGCAGCATTACGGACGAACCTTATCTTGAAGGAACCGAAACCATTTGTGCTGCAAACCAGTCTCGACGACTTTTATGTTTCCTATCAGATCAACGGTTACACCAAAGCTCCACAACAGATGATGCAGATTTATTCGGAGTTGCACCAAAATATTCAGGACGTGTGCAATGAACGGGGTATTGAAATCATGTCGCCACATTATCATGCGCAACGTGACGGGAATCTGACTTCTATTCCCGAACAATACTGGGCTGACGACTATGAACCTCCAACTTTTAAAGTCACAATGGATCAAAAGGGCAATATCCCTACCGGAAAACGGTAAATGATACTTTATCCGTGGATAAGATGCATGATTCCCTGAATGGCAATTTGCAAACCCACGCAGAAAATCAGGAATGCGCTCAATCGGTTAACGATTTTTTCACTGTGTGAACCCATATAGTTGATCAATCGGTTTGCGTTGACGTAAAAGAAAAAGATCAGAATGCAAATACCGATGATGGAGAGGATCAAAGCTCCCGAGTTGATGAGGTAAAGGGGCAATGACTTGGCTTCACTATTGGCACTCAGTGTAAATAGCACAGCGATAGTACCTGCTCCCGTTGTCATGGGAAAGGTGATTGGATAGAAGAGTTGATCCTGGATGGAAGTCAGGTTTGATTGTTGCGACAGGGCCGCATTCGCATTATTATCTTTGGGCTTGTCGGTTGATAGAAATTCCCACCCGATCTTACAAATCATAATTCCCCCTGCTAACTGGATTACCGGCACCGTTAATCCGAAAAGCTCCAGTATCCAATGTCCCACAAGCAAGGTGACCACACTGAGGACGAATGCGTACAACACGATACGTTTCACTACTTTCCTCCTTTCTTTCAGGGTTAAACTGGAAAAGTAAGGGTTTAGGATAAAAGCTGTCCCAATGGGGTTGACTACAGGGAAAAGCGCCACAAAACCAATAAATACGAGATGAAGAAAAGAATGCAGGTAGAGATCCATGTTGTTTGTCGTTTAACGTAGTGCTGGTTTTGATCTTACTTTGGCGATCTGCCTGCCTGTTGTGCAATTCTTATGTATGAATCAGGCATGGCAACCGAATTTTGATTCAAATGTACTCAGGAATCCATGAAAATCCAAACTCCTCGTTCCGGAATCCTTTACCGAGAAGCAACATAATGCTTGAATGGATTGAAATACTGAGCAAATAAAAGTTCAGTGGGAACAAGATTTTAATCTAATTCAATCAAACATCTCAGGATTATATACGTGTAACAAAATCAAACCACAAGTACAGTTGCTAACAGCCCAACTTCATAATGAGTCTCTTGCTATAAAATTTCATCTTATGTATCTACAAACTTTAAACTGTTGCAAACAGTTATTATTGCCGCCAGATGATGCTTTACGAAAACATCTATTAAGCGGGATTAGTCGAGATGACTAAATACACTTTTAGAGTCCATTGTTATTTACAAAAAGATGTTCTTCTCCACAATATGCTAACTCGGATAATACAACTTCTACAAGACAATCCGCTTTATTTTCCTGATTTAGCCTATCTCTGAAACAGAGAAGAAGGTGAATGCACTTTCTTGAAAATATGCCGATTCCTCACCGAAAAAGTGTATCTTTGCCAGCAAAATAAAGAAAAATAGAGACCTAATAATTGTCCTCACGTCAGTGGTTTAACCAATATCGTTTCGTGTGTGGCTTTTCTTTTCTGAAAAAATATTCTAACATAACTGTTCATCATGGGGTTTAATGAGTTTTTAAGTAAAATGTTTGGCAATAAATCGCAACGGGATTTGCGTGAAATATTGCCGGTTGTTGAAAAAGTAAAAGAGGCATACGAAGTCATTTCAAAATTATCCAATGATGAAGTACGGCGTCGTACACAAGCCATAAGAGAAGAGATTCAGACCTACGTGGCTGAAGAAAATAATCGGATTGCTGAGCTGAAAGCGACCATTGAAAGCGAATCGCTCGAAAAACGGGATAAGATTTACGACGAAATCGATAAACTGGAAAAGAAAGTTCTGGACAAATATGAAGAGATTTTGGATAAAGTTTTGCCGGAGGCTTTTGCGATAATGAAAGATACAGCCCGTCGTTTTTATGAAAATGATACCATTGAAGTGACGGCTACTGATGCAGATCGTTTGCTGGCTACAAAAACGGATTTTGTACGCATTGAAGGAGATAAGGCTATTTATTCCAATACCTGGGTTGCCGGAGGAAATACGGTGAAATGGGACATGGTGCATTACGATGTCCAGTTAGTCGGCGGCGTTGCATTGCATAAAGGGAAAATTGCTGAAATGGCTACCGGGGAAGGGAAGACCTTGGTTGCAACATTGCCTGTCTTTTTGAATGCTTTAGCCGGTCGCGGAGTACATGTGGTGACGGTGAACGATTATCTGGCAAAACGTGACTCGGAATGGATGGGGCCGCTTTACATGTACCAGGGTTTGACTGTAGATTGTATCGATAAACATGATCCAAACTCAGATCCGCGGAGAACTGCTTATCAGGCTGATATCACGTTTGGAACCAATAACGAGTTCGGTTTTGATTACTTGCGTGACAACATGGCCAATAGCCTGCTGGACGTTGTACAAAGGGAACATCATTATGCCATTGTCGATGAGGTCGATTCTGTGTTGATTGATGATGCACGTACCCCTTTGATTATTTCGGGTCCGGTACCCAAGGGAGATGATCAATTGTTTGAAGAATTGCTTCCTAAGGTAGAGCGTTTGTATGAGGCACAGCGTGCTATGATCAATAAACTTTTAGCTGACTCGCGTAATCTGATGAAATCGAATAATGACAAGCAACGCCAGGAAGGTTCTTTGTTGTTGTTTCGTGCTCACAAGGGGTTGCCTAAAAATAAAGCTTTAATCAAATTCTTAAGCGAACAAGGCATCAAGGCCGATATGCAAAAAACGGAAACCTACTATATGCAGGATAATAACCGTGAAATGTATAAAGTAACCGATCCGTTATATTTTGTCATTGATGAACGAAACAACAGCGTGGAGCTGACGGATAAGGGAATTGACCTGATTACGGGAAATACCGACGATCCACATTTCTTTGTTTTGCCGAACATCGGCGAACAAATGGCTGAACTTGAACGGCAACATCTTTCGGCAGAAGAAAAACAGATGCATAAAGATGAATTGATTGCCGATTACTCCATCAAACAGGAACGGGTGCACACCATCCACCAATTACTGAAAGCCTATACACTTTTTGAACGGGATGATGAATATGTAGTTATCAATGGACAGGTGAAAATCGTGGATGAACAGACCGGACGTGTAATGGAAGGCAGGCGTTATTCAGATGGATTGCATCAGGCATTGGAAGCTAAGGAACGGGTAAAAGTGGAAGCAGCTACACAGACTTTTGCTACTATCACGCTGCAAAATTACTTCCGTATGTATCATAAACTGGCTGGCATGACGGGTACGGCTGAAACGGAAGCTGGTGAGTTGTGGGATATTTATAAACTGGATGTGATGGTTATTCCAACCAATCGTTCTATTTTACGTCTCGATCAGAATGATCGTGTTTACAAAACGAAACGTGAAAAATATGCAGCTGTTATTGAGGAAGTAAATAGCTTGATCAATGCGGGGCGTCCTGTATTGGTTGGAACAACATCCGTAGAGATTTCAGAATTGCTTAGCCGGATGTTAACCGGGCGTAAAATTACGCATAACGTATTAAATGCAAAACAAAACCAACGTGAAGCCGAAATTGTTGCTCAAGCTGGACAACGAGGGGTAGTAACGATTGCTACCAATATGGCTGGTCGTGGAACAGATATAAAACTCTCGCAGGAAGTGAGAGAAGCTGGTGGATTAGCTATTGTTGGTACGGAAAGACATGAAAGCCGTCGCGTTGACCGTCAGTTACGTGGTCGTGCTGGCCGTCAGGGTGATCCGGGATCGTCTGTGTTTTATGTATCACTTGAAGATGATTTGATGCGCTTGTTCGGTTCGGAACGTATTACGGGCATTATGGATCGGTTGGGATTCAAAGAAGGAGAAATGATTGAGCATGGCATGATTTCCAGATCCATTGAGAAAGCCCAGATGAAGGTTGAAGAAAACAATTTCGGCATCCGGAAACAATTGCTGGAGTATGACGATGTCATGAATGCCCAACGGACGGTGATCTACAAGCGACGTAACCACGCCTTGAACGGAGAACGGATTGAAATGGATATTCTGACCATTGTTAGTGAAACCGTTTATTCTGTTGTTGAGCAAACACATTCCATGCTCGATTATGAAGGTTTGCAAGGCGAAGTGATGTCTTTGTTTGCCATGGAGCTGCCTTTTGACGAACAAGAGTTCCGTTCAATGCGTCAGCGTGATGTTGTCGAAATTTTATATAGTAAAGCTCTCGAGACTTTTAAGCGTAAAATGGACAAACTGGCAGGGATTGCTTATCCTGTCATCAAACAGGTTTTTGAAACGCCAAACCAAACGTATCAAAATATTCTTATTCCGCTTTCTGATGGTCAACGGATGTATAACATACCTGTTAATCTTGAAGATGCATACAAAACGGAAGGAAAAGAAGTCGTTAAGGCATTTGAAAAGGCTATCGTATTGTTGACTATAGATGACGAATGGAAGGAACATCTGCGCGAAATGGATGATCTGCGTGAATCAGTTCAGAATGCAAGCTACGAGCAAAAGGATCCATTGCTTGTCTATAAGCTGGAATCGTTTACCATTTTCAAAGATATGATCGATCGTATTAATCGTCGCATTACATCTATTTTAATGCGTGGACAAATTCCTACGCGAGAACCGGAACAATTGCAACAGGCATCACAGGAAAAACGATCAGATTACAGTCACTACAAAACTCGTAAAGATAATATTGGAAATTCGGAAGATCCAACACAACAAGATACCCGCGAACAACAACGCCAGCAACCGATTCATGTGGAGAAAAAAATCGGGCGCAACGATCCATGTCCATGCGGTAGCGGAAAGAAATACAAAAACTGTCATGGGAAAGATCTTTAATGCAGAGGTTCATGTGATGTTCTAAAAATTAAAGCTAATGCCAAAGAAAGTTTTCGTAACGGGTTGTTTTGATCTATTGCATAGTGGACATGTGGCGTTCTTTAAAGAAGCTTCCTCTTTGGGAAATCTTTACGTAGGTATCGGCTCAGATCACACCATTCGCGAACTTAAAGGTAGAGAGACCATCAATAGTGAGCTGGAACGTCTTTATATGGTAAAATCAATCCGTTATGTAACAGATGCCTGGATTAATTCGGGATCTGGCATTATGGATTTTGTGAACGAACTGCAAACGTTTCGTCCTGACGTTTTTGTAGTTAATGAAGATGGACATTCTCCTCAAAAAGAATCTTTGTGCAAGCAGTATAACATAGAGTACGTAATTTTGAAGCGGATTCCCGATTTAAATTTGCCAACTAGAAGCACTACCTCTATTCGAAATTCCAATGCCAGTAATCTTCCTTATAGAATTGATTTAGCGGGTACATGGATAGACCAGCCTTATGTTTCTAAAGTTCATCCCGGCTGGGCTATTACTTTGTCCCTGGAACCCACGATTGAATTTAATGAGCGTTGTGGGATGAGTACTTCGACGCGCAATGCATTGAAAAAGCTATGGCCTTATGCATTACCTGCAATGCATCCGGAAAAATTAGCACAATTGGCATTTCGGTATGAGAACGAACCGGGGCGGGAAGAAGTTTCCGGTGCACAGGATGCCATCGGGATTTGTATGCCAGGCTTGGTACGTCATTATTACAACAATGACTATTGGCCGGAAAAGATAGAATCATGTATAGACGACTCGGTACTTGATTGGCTCGAACAGCATATATCGCTTAAGCTTCTTTGGCCGCGTCCTCAGGGTTTGAATCTATTAAAAGAGACCTATATTAATAAAGAAAATGTCAAAGCCTTGACAGACGCCGCCGAAGGATGCTGGAATGCAATTATCAAAAAAGATTTGGAAAGATTCGCATATTATTTCAACCGTTCGTTTGAAGCTCAGGTAAAACTATTTCCGGCTATGTTGCCTCAAAATGTAAAGGCAATAGTTGAAGAATATAAACCCATAACGCTGGGACAAAAATTAGCCGGTGCAGGTGGTGGAGGTTATATGATTCTGGTACATGACAAACCGCTGGATGACAGCATACAAATCACGGTACGGAGACATCAGATGGATATTTAATTTGTTGAAACCATTGATTATGCAGACTGTTCAGATTATAGAAGCCATGTTAGCTCCCGGAATTCTTATTTCGGCATGCGGCCTGTTTTTATTGGGGATGAATAATAAGTATTCGCTGGTAGTTAACAGAATCCGGACGCTAAATGAAGAGTTGCGTTCTTTGATGATAAAGAGTGATAAAGAACCCTTACCTGAAAAGCAGGCTACGCGTCTGGAGAATATTCGCATGCAGATCGATAAGCTTTATAATCGCATTCATCTGGTGCGCAATGCAGTTGTTTCATATTCTACCGCAGTAGGCTTTTTTATAGCAACCTGCTTAAGTATTGGCGTGCAATTTGTTTTTGGAGAAACCGTTGTCCTTTCTTCAATTTCTCTTGTATTGTTTATTGTTGGGCTGGCGTTTTTATTAACGGGCATTATTTTTGCAGTAAAAGAAGTGCAAAAAGGGTTTGAGATTGTCGGGATTGAAGTAGAGCATGATGCACATTAATTCCGCAATATGGCACATAAATCGAAACCTCTCAAGAAAAATACTTCTACTCATCTAACTATGAGACGAACACATCGAATGAGCTTTTTGTTGAATGATGAGGAATTTAAAATGCTCAACCACTATGTGGCAAAGTATAGAATTAATAATACTTCGCGCTTCATGAGGGAAACGCTCATGCGATCTATTCTGCAACAATTGGACAAAGACAGCCCAACATTATTTGATTAATTTTTGAACTGAGTCGTAACGTTTGCTCTTCGGTTACGAATGACCTCCTGCTACGATACGTAAGATTTTGATATTTAAGACTACAAATTGAATAGCCTGCCAGAAAACGTTCCGACGCACGTGCATCGTTGTTTTGGTGGGAATAGGTGGATAGGCTTCATCATAATAGCCTCTTACAATATTTTTTGCCATAGGTTTATTGTTTTTAAACTGTTTATAATTACTCGGGGAGCATCCACCAAAATGGTTTGCCCTTGGCTTTGTAAAGGAACATATAGTGCATGAAAAGCTTTATCCAGTGCCCAGCCAAACCGGCTTTGCCAACAGTGTAATTGATATTGCGTCCCCATTGGGGATATTTTTCCCAATCGGGAACAATCGGATATACAGTTAATGTTGCAGCATTCCCCTTCAACAGATGAAATCCTGCTGAAATAATACATGCCGCCCCCATTTTGCCCATGGAAGCTTTATGCTTAAAGGATTCTTCCCCTGTTTGAATAATGTCAACCAGGTTTTGTGCTACGATTTTTCCAATTACTCCGGAAGGCATGCCAGTACGGGGAGGCGCTGGTGTAATGATTGTTCCATTGGTTGACTTAAATGGTTTAGAAATTTGATGTGGAGGAGCAAAGGCTATCCCTGCAGCAAAAATATTGTGATATACAGGATTTTGATACGTAGAAGGCCAATCGTTAACTGACCAATCTTCGAAAGGTTTTCCTGAATAATCTGCGTCTACTTTCATAAACCCGCTCGGAGCAAAAAGTTTATCGGTGATCAGCTCTCCTACCGGATTATATGCGTTGATGCCAGCTCCGCTAAAAGAAGGAATGAGCATGGCAAAATCAAAGTCCAGGGTATGAAATGAGCCGTCCAACGTCTCATAATGAATTACATTGGGCTCAATTTTTTTGACTCCGGCTCGCGTGATCCATCGAATGCCATATTCGGCAAGAATGGATTCACTGAAAACTTTTGCAGAAGTAATATATCCGTTCCGACGGATAAATGCTCCTCCCATTCCAAAATCGCCTAACTCATACTCATTAGTCAACCATGTGATTTCTGCAAACCTGGATAATCCCCGTTTATTAATTTCGTAGGCAACATTGAGTGCATATTCAAAAGCTGCTCCCTGACAAGTTGCAGCAGGATGGCCTGTGCCAATGACGAGTTTCATTTTTTCGCCCTTTTCCATGCGTGCCATAACATTTTGTAATGCCTCCCATGTGGAAGTGGCGTGATCAACGGAACAGACGGAATATGTATATTGTTTTGGGCCAAGACCTTCTGTCGCTTCAAAGTTTAGTTTTGGTCCAGTGGCATTAATCAGGTAGTCATAGCTGATTATGTCGGTTTGCCCTTGCTTGTCACCGCTCGTATATTCGATAAGAATTGATGGATCGGCTTGTTGGAGATATCCCTCCGGATATATTGCCGTTGCTTTTGCCTGCCGGAAATCGATGTGCCAGCGATCGTATAGTGGGTTAAGATTGAAACGCACCTGTTCCATCTGCATTTTTCCGACGCCAACCCAAATATTGGAAGGAATCCACTGATAGTATGCAGAAGGACTTACGACTGTAATCTGATGTGATTTGTTGAGTTTATGATGTAAATAAGCTGCGGCTGTATGTCCTGCAATGCCTGCTCCGAGTATAACAATTTTTGCCATATGATGAAGATATTAATATTTTCATGGACAATACTTTGTGAAATTAGCATACGAGATTACATCGTTTTTATTAATGCTGCTTCCGGCAAAGATGTTTTTTACAAAGATAAGTGTATTTTATTGCAAGAAACTATATTGTGATTTTTTAATGGAAATGGTTGTTCTCTTTTTAAGCAGTATGACAATACATGTGTGTTTAGATATCACGTTAGCGTGATAACATAAACCGGAAAGTAACGCCAAAGTCAGAGTTTGCCATTGAATATGAATTAGAGATCAATGGATTGCTCATCGTACGATCATAAAATGCCCGAACGTTTAAGCTTGAACTCAAAACATAATCAGCAGACAATTTTATGGTTGTAAGTAGGCCTCCATCAACTGGCTGTGTGGTGTCTGTATCAATGCTGCGAAGTAAACTTTTTGTATTACTGATTGCTAAGTCACACCGTACATTTAAATCATTGCTCACTTTCGACTGCTTGTTTTTAATGTTTAGAATCACATTGAAATTTTTGAGTATATAACCGAGCCCTACTACCCATGCCTTTGTCGCAGACTCCATAATTTGATCGCTGGTCATATTAAGCGATAAATTGCGTTGTGTGCTATATTCAAGATGAGCAGTCATGCTGTTTTTTAATGTTGCATCAATACCAATTAAAGGAGAAAAGTTTTCAGTCAGCATGACGGACGTGATGTCATAAGGTGATGAAGGAACAGGATTTCCACTTTCGACATCTTCCACAAATCCATAGCCGTTGGCATTTGCCACCCAATTGGAATATGATGAATATGCTCCGATCGTGTATTGGCAGGTATAAGCATGATTGAGTGTTAGACTACGTAAATATTTGGCTATGAATGGAAGATTGGACAACCCATCATATGAGATGCGCCAGTTGGGTAACGATTGTAATAGACTGGGGAAGAGACCTAACTTATTCTGACTCACAGAATGTCCTCCATATGCAGCTAAAAAAGCAGGGATCATTACATCGGGCGAAGCAAGGTTAATGCCTCCGTAGTTTGAATTGTATGTCTGTCCTGCTAATGCAGATCCAGCCATAAATCCTGTTGTCGGATAAGCTTGTCCGGCATACCGGGCTGCCAACATGTTTGCTACTAATACTCGATTTCTTTTGAATTGTTCGTATGCTTTTGATGCATATCCGTTTGAAAAGTTTCCTGAACTTTGAAAAGCTGTTTTAATAGCAATATAGCTCATTTGTAATGTGCCACTGAATGTGGTCGGCATTCCCCGGTACATATATTGGGTTTCAGTTTCTCCAGCTGATGACCATTGTTGCCCCAGATCGATTCTCAGACCACGTAGCGGTTCGAGATTTAAACGTGCATTGAAATCTTTTGTGGTAGAATAGGTGGCGGGATTAACTACTGTGTCATTGCTGATCAACCAACCTTTTTTATAGGCCTTTTGTACAAAGCTTTTATCGAAGAATCCAAATGCAAATCCAAGCCCAGGAGCTGTAGATCCCATTTCGTTGGATTGTCCAAACCATTTACTTGTCCCCGTGAAGCCTGGAATCATTGCGTTTTGACTATAGTTGTATGTGACGCTTCCCTGTCGTACCATCATTAAAATGCGTGAGGCGTATGATGCAATTTGCTGGGCTATACTGAGATCATTAGGGTCTAATGTTTTTATGGTAATAGTTGCAGTTTTTGTTTTGATAACAGGATTGATTTCAATACTATTTGGATCCAGTTTTTTGTATGAAATCGGAATAGGATGGCCAACACTATCAACTGCTGAAATAATAAATTTTTCACTGTTTAATCGATGAATCAGATGAACGGGTTGGTTATCCTTAAGCATAATTTTTTGCTTGAATGTTCTTGATTTGAAAGGTATTTTCCTTATGTTGCTGGAAAACCTTTGATTCACAGATCGTAAATAGGGAATCTTATTGTAAAGCATTTCAAAGTTAAACTGTGCGTTACCTTGCGTTTGTGCAGTACTACTGATAACATTGCCAACATTCAGATTGCTGGTTGTTGTCACTCCGGTTTGCCAATTATAATTTGCATTATATTGTAACTGACCATTGATGAAATCCAGATAAGGAAATTTATCAAATGGCAACTGATAAGACGCATTGAAAATTTGCTGATAAGCAATCGGGCGGCCAAGGTTTTCTAAACTCTTTTTGATTGAATCTTTCCACTGTTTATATTCATCCGGAAATAGATTTTTATCCACCGGCACATATGGTTCGTCAATTGTTGAATTTGTAGTCGAGGTGAACGATAGCGAAAGGCCCTTCGTAGGATTATAACGAAAATCGAAGTGTTTATTCCACAAAAATAAATCGCTAAATGATAGTAGATCATACTTACTTTGTGTTTCTCCGGAATTTATAATGTCGAAATCGCGTGCCTGAGATTGGGAGTAGGTACGGGAAATATCTGTGTTGTATGCAATTAACGATGGGGTGAAATTCAGATTAAAATCAGACAGCCATTTGAGAAATTTGGATTTTAACTTCTTGTTTTTCTTGAATGGTTCCCATGGTTTTGATGCAGTACTGAAGGTATAGTTAAATGCAGCCTGATAGTTTTTTGTGAAACTATAGAGTGTTGTTGGGTCTTTATCTGAGGTTTCATTGTAAAGATAGGATATGGAAAAGTTGGCAGGGTCATATAATTTTGGTTCTTTACTTCGGATATCAATTTTTGCATTAGTTATGTTTAAGCTTTTTGTTGTGTGCCAGGTTTGCGATAGAGCCTTAATGGAATCTTGCTGGGCAACACTGGTGGCATTTTTTAAAGCGTCTGTTAATAAAATATCCTGATCCAATGGATTGTATTTGGGTTGTGTGAGCTCTTGTGACATTGAGAGATATAACGGAATGCTCACATGTGCTTTGGCAGGAAAGAATTTCCCCAGTTGTAACATAGCCGAGGCATTATATTGATAATCATTGTTGAGACTGCGATCCATCAAGCTTTGTTCTATACCTCCAAACCCGGCAGTAACAACTTTACCCGCAAAATTAAAAGTTCCTAAATCGGCAAGACCAATGTTTAGATTCGCCAATCCTGCCCAACCTCCGCTTTCGTTAAAATCCGTCAATCGGAATTCATCAACCCATATATTGCCCGATTGGATGGTTCTTCCATTATTTCGAATTCCGATCATAACGGTTTCTACATCGCTCAGACTTGGATTCCCAAGCACGGTCACCTTGTCTTTTGGGGAATTAGGATCGTAGTAAGAGTAGGGTTGCGTGTAAGATGCTGATCCATTTTTGCCTAATTCACGATTTCGTTGTAATTTAAGATTAGTCAAAACAGATAAATCAATATCAAAGTCATTTTCATTAGGCCAAACTGTTTCAACATCTGACGTGTTACTTTGTTGATAATGTCCTGGAGGTGTTATCTTTAATGGGATATCATATTCATAATAATTGTTGGTCATATCGGAACCAATACGGATAAACGCTGTCAGTTCATAATCCTGTAGATTTGTTGCGTTATCCGGAAGCGCTTCGGCATGCGTAAACATTTGAAGACGTTTGTATTTACGCATATCATAACTTGTGTTTTTATAGACAGCCCGTGCATCGCCTGGCGCTAAATTATTGACAGTCAAAGCTAGTGATTGTTCGTTTTCTTGAACAACCTGAGGCTGACTGGGATCCACCTGACGGGTAACTCCTGGAGGTAACACATAATTAACAGGAACGCGATTCCCGTCGTCTTCAATATTCACCGCACTGACTGTTAATTGTCCGTTGCTTGTTGGAGTTTGCTGAATATTGTAAAGAGGCAATGTGTAGTTTCTCCAGTCGCCACGCACTAAATTGAATGTTCCAAAACGTAGAAAAGTAGAGTCTTGAAAATCAGTTAAAAACATACGCATAAAACGAATAGAAGAAAAATCGGATATGTTGCCTATCCGTTTTTGATAATCCTGAATTGGTATTTGGAAATGATACCATGTGACATTGCTATGTTTCCCGTTTTTCAGAATCACATTTGAAATAATCTTATCAACCACAAAATCAGAGCCTACCTTGAGATCGGGACGACGTAGCGAAACCTTATATTGGTAATAGTTCTCGGATTGATTAAGTGTATTATCATGGTTTATATCATATGTGTCTGGTAGAGATGTGGCTGCCGTACTAACACTTGTGTTCGGATCGTTAGTTGAATTTCCTTCTGTCCCGTTGAAGCGCTTGTAACGATCTAAAATACTGGCTTGAACATTATCATAATATGAACTTCGATAACTGGTATACAGATCGCCTCCCGGATCGTTAAACGGAGAGAAAGGATCATTTTCCCACCGTTGAATGGTAGCTGGTGAAAGTATGGATTTCAGTTGCGTGAGATATGATTTGTAAGTGGGGAAATTATACTCATCAGCTTTGGATAAACCGTCTAATCCGACGTCCTGATATTTCAGGGCATCCTGACTATTATCGAAAGCTAAAACAGTTGACTGTATGGTAGGAACTCTGCCCCAAACTGTTGTTATAGTCCCTGTTGTATCACCATTGGCAGGTAATCCGTTTTCGAAAAATTTATATCCTGCCTTTAATACATCTTCGGAAACATCCCCTAAATTGAAGTAAAGATCACCTCCAGAATTTTGATTAAGAGAATCATTGACAAATGGATCCATCAACCAGAAATCAATATATTCAATGTTGGCAGTTTCAAAATTTGTGACAGGAAGAGCTCGCATGATACCTCCCCAACGGGATTGAGGATCCCGTAAACCTCCATCTGCATCAATACCTTTACTATAGGATGTGGGATATGCGTCAACATTGAAAGGCCCTCGTTCTGTCGGATAAAAAGAAATATTCAACACAGGCAGGTAAGAGGTTGTGCCATATAAATTTTGCTTGTTCGGAAATATTTCCTGTTCAAGCACAGGCCTAGTTAAGTTGTTGGATTGTAGGTTTTTATTGTTTCGAATATAAGCAGGTGTTAAATAAGAATTTGTGTTAAATACCGACTGGTCTATTGTAAACCAGTTAAATAACGCTCTATTTTTTCCATAATCGACATTATTGGATAGCGCTGCTTCTGGAAAAAGAGTTGTACTGGAGTTGTCAAATGGGGTGCTGGCAAGTGACCAGCTGTATGGATAACTTAAGTCAATATCGGTTTGTGTGGCTTCAAAGTCGTCAATATAGACAACCCCTTGTTTGCTGATTGAACTGGAATGTCCTGGGATTAATTGTGCGTATTCAGCATTAAAATTAATAGTTGAAGGTTTGGTTAGATTCAACAATGGAATTTTGTCTGCTAAGTTTGTTAACCATTGAGATTCTGTGTGATATGATGTATTCAATCCCCAGATGGTGTTTGAAATCGGATCGCTTCCGTAATTAACATTTGTGGTTAGCGGCATTTCCGAAAGGTGCATTATAGTACCACCCAATGTGAAGTTTTTGCTGAAAGCATATTCAAGATGAGTTCCCAATAATGTTTTTCGCTGCAGGCTAAATGCAGATTGGTTTTCAAGTTTGACGCTTATATTTGTTCCAGAGTCTAACAGACTTTGATTTAAAATGGTAACAGTTCCCATGGTGTAGTCAACCACATAATCCTGATTTTCAATTAATGTCTGACCTCCGGCCGTTACTACGACTGATCCTCTGGGAATATTAGTGGCATTCAGTTGTATTTGGGAACCTGACGTCCCTTTGTATTGTCCGCTTAGGATGAACTTGTTGTTTTTGCTATATTCCTGCGCAGATGTTAATGTAGAGTCGTATAGTTGTTGAAAAACATACTGTTGTGCAATAGCCGGATTTCCAATTTTTGATGTCAAAAAGCTTCCAAATGGCTCATTTTCAGGAAAAATAATATATCCTCCATTTGAAACTACCGTATAACCTTCAATGTAATCAAATATTCCATCAGGATGTGGTTCGTTTTTTGTATTCAGTTTGTCTAAATTCATGACTTGCAGCAACGGAGTATGTTGTATGTTCCCTACGTTGATATAATTGACAGCTGTACCGGTCGAGTCATTTTGATATAATACATTGAGTTTAAACTGATCTGATTGAATTTGCTGTGAACCAACATAATATACATTTTTCATCATTAACTTCCATAATGGAGTTGATGGTGTCAGATTCGTGTTTTTAATGAGTTTTACTATTAAAGCCTGTGGTGCTGAAACCTGATCGGTTGAAAACTCACCTACCTGATAAGTTTTCCCATTTTGTGTATATTCATAAGCTACAGCGAGAACATCATCCGAATTTAATCTTGCCCGTAATGAAATATATCCCAAGGAACTGTTAAGGGTATATTCAGAAGGATCAAGACGACGTGCGCTTTCCACTTCTTCATAATCATGGCTACCGGTAATTCCATAACTACCAAATTGAGTATTGAGAATTGAGATTGAAGACTGGATGTTACGTACACCATTTAAAGAAGAAACTTCTTTATAGAGCGAATTTGTTGCGTTGTCTGGATTAGGTAGGGCAGAATTTAATGTCCAGTGAGTGTTAGATAGATTTGTGGATTCCCCTAAATCAGTAAAAGCCAAAATATTGCGAGCTTGTGAAAAATTGCCTTGTTTATTTGTAACCCATACTTCAATACGGGTAATTTTGATACCTGATGTGATATAAGGTAGTTGGCTCATCCATTGCTCAAAGTGGTTACGAAAATAAGCAGAAAGAAAAAAATGTCGATTTGCATCATATTGATCAGCACGCAATTGAAACTTGGTGGTCTGGACTCCTCCCTGCGTGTTTACAGTTTGTGTCTGTGATTGTTGCTGAGATGCGATTGCTACTACATTTAACTTTCCAAATTGCATTTCAGCTTTGACCCCAAACAGAGCCGAGCTTCCGCTGATGAGGGCGCTATTAAGTGGCATACTTACATTTCCGGCTTCTATTTTTCGAATAAAATCGTCTTTGTCTCCCTGATAATTCAATTTGACCATTTTTTGATCATAGGAGAATGTTGATTCTGTGTTGTAATTAAGATTGAAATTCAGTTTATCTCCAACTTTTCCATTGACGTTTGCCTGCATTTTTTCGTTAAAATCAAATACTGGAGGTGGATTTCGCTGACTTGCCGTATAGACAGGATTATCCACAGAATTTGTTTTAACTCCGAATCCTACTTCGGCCGATCCCTGCATATGTAATTGAACGCCTCCTTTCCCAAATAGTTTATCCGCTGGTCCCAGACTGAACCTTAAATCGGTTTTTGCAAACTTTTGATCTTCCGTTTGCCGGGTTGAGTCGTTTAGCTGCCTCCAATACGATTGCATTGATTTTTCCATGGAGTATCTCATATACTGAGCGCTATCCATGATAACAGGAGACACAATATTCATATTTCCCACTTTTGTGAAGAAATAATACTGTTCGTCCCCAGGATTGTAAACAATGGTGCTTTGTATATTTTGAGGTGTTTTTAAATCAACAGGATATTTTTTTAGCAGATCGCTTGAATCTTTATGGTCCAAGTTGTTAACTGGGAAATGAAGCGTTGTGTCTTGTGATTTTTGCGACGAAATGGTTTTGGAGTTTATGGAAGAAACGGGCAAATTGTTTTGTATAGTTGCCGGGGGGATTGCAACTGCAGCCAGAATACTAACAAATGCTGTCAATAAAAGAAGTTTCTTCACTATAAACTATTGGTTTAATGAAGGTTAGTTATTTATAACATTTTTAATGCAAGGCGAATGGCTTCCTCGACACTACACCGTGGCGTTTCGGTAAAAATCTTTGTCAATGTTTTTTGAGCCTGTATTTGATTGAATCCCAACATTAATAAAGCAGTTAATGCCTCATCTTTTATTGAACTATTTGGTATGGATGTTATTGAGCCTCCTTCGGTAATTTTTCCAACTTTATCTTTTAATTCAATGATGATACGTTGGGCTGTTTTAATACCAATGCCTTTTATATTTTTGAGTGCCAATGTGTTCTCTGATAAAATCACAGATATTAATTCATCAACAGAAAGCGACGAGAGTATCATTCGTGCAGTGTTGGCTCCAACACCAGAAACTGAAACCAAACGTGTAAATAATTCTCTTTCAGTTTTATGCAAAAATCCGAACAGTTGATACGCATCTTCTCTAATAGCTTCATAAACATATACTTGTGCTTCTTTTTTGCTTTCGAGTGCTACATATGTTGGTAGTGTAATATGCAACAAATACCCAATTCCGCCTGTTTCTATAGTGACAAAAATAGGCGTTAGGTCAACAATATTTCCTTTAATGTATTCAATCATTTTGTATTGGTTAACGTGAAAATTGCAAATATCGTATGTATAGGGTGTAAAAATAATCTTTTTTATTTTTTGCCATTCGTTTTCACCCCACGGCGAGTTATAAATCCATCTGTTGTTGTCACACAATGTTGATTAGAATTTTAATTCATTAGTTTCTTATTGTTTGTGATCCAGTTTGTTAAGTCAATAAAATCTGCCACATTCAATTGTTCAGCCCTTTTATCCAGCATCGGATGCGATGATGGGAATGTTCCGATCATTTGCTTTAATGCGTTCCTTAGCGTCTTGCGCCTTTGATTGAAACCCAATTTTACAACCGTTTTAAATAGAGCTTCATCACAGTTTAACGACATTATTTGATTTCGTTTCAGCCGAATCACAGCCGATTTAACCTTTGGGGGGGGGGTGAATACATGCTCCGAAACCGTAAACAAGTATTCTATCTCATAGTATGCTTGTAATAAGACGCTTAAAATTCCATATGATTTATTGCCAGGTGGAGATGCCAGGCGTTCTGCTACCTCTTTTTGTAACATGCATACAATCATAGGAACCTGATCTTTTAATGGCAAGAGTTTGAAAAAAATTTGACTGGATATGTTGTACGGGAAATTTCCAATGACAGAAAATTGTTCTTCATTGAACAAATCCATTAAATTCATGGACAGAAAATCACCTTCAATAATAGACAGATTAGAATATCTTTTTCTTAGATAGCTAACTGATTCCTCATCAATCTCAACTGCGTTGAGGTCAATAAATGGGTTTTGTATCAAATGATCCGTTAAAACCCCAGTTCCTGGCCCAACTTCCAGAACATGTGTCGGCTCGGAAATAAGTAAGCTATTTACGATACGTTCTGCAATGTTTTTATCTTTGAGGAAATGCTGCCCTAAGTGTTTTTTTGCTCTAACTTCTTGCATGTTATTATTTTAAATATGATACATGGAATTCACTCTGTTGCCGCCGGGATGAGTAAAAAATTGTATCTTTGTTTCATATTTTGAGGTACAAAATTAGCTACAAATTATTGTACAACCTGCATTTATAAAGCTATTTATTATTTTTGTAACAAACGTGTATAGAATAAAAAAAACAGGCAAATTTATCCGTAGAAGGATCATTCAATTTATTGATTTATTTTACTGGCCAATTTTTCAGAGAAGCATTCCGGAATCTTTATTCCGGTATATTTTTTGTGGATCAGCAAATGTTGTATTTGATTGGTTTTTGTTTTCCATATTTTACAATTTTGTTTTCCAAAAACATTTGGTGTATTTGCCATTTGTAGCGATCACTCCTTATATAGCAGCTTTTATATGTACATTCCCAATAACATTCATAACAGGTTTCTTATTAAATAAATATATTAGTTTCAATGGTTCGTTGCTACGTGGTAGAGTACAATTGTTCCGTTATTTTTTAGTAGTTGCGGGATGTATTTTGATCAACTATTTTGGATTAAAAATTCTGGTTGGTAATTTACATTTTTATCCAACGCCTTCAAAAATGATTGTCACGCTGTTTACGACTCTTTTTAGCTATATCATGCAAAGAAATTTCACATTCAAACATCGGAATATCTCCGTACATAGTTTTTTATAAATGAGCCTAATAATCATAACTTCATAAAACTTGTTCTATGCTGCCCAGTTCATTGTCACGTTTAAAACATAGCCAATCAGGAAATTTCTTTTTGTTTGCAGGTCCTTGCGTGATAGAAGGAGAATCTATGGCTTTAGCGATTGCTGAAAAGATTGTGAATCTATCAGATAAATATGCCATACCATATGTTTTCAAAGGATCATATCGAAAAGCTAACCGTTCTCGCATTGATTCTTTTCGAGGAATTGGAGATGAGAAAGCGTTGAAGATTTTACAAAAAGTTGGATCAACATTTGATATTCCTGTTGTTACTGATATTCACACAGAGGAAGAGGCGTTTTTAGCTGCAGAATATGTTGATGTATTGCAGATTCCAGCCTTTCTTTGCCGTCAAACTGAACTGTTAGAAGCTGCCGCCAAGACTCAACGATGGATTAATATTAAAAAAGGGCAGTTTCTATCTCCGCAAGCCATGCAATTTGCAGCTCAGAAAGTGGTTGATTCCGGAAATGATCAGGTAATGTTAACAGAGCGGGGTACAACATTTGGATATCAGGATCTTGTGGTTGATTATCGTGGAATCCCACTTATGCAACAATTCGGATATCCTGTCATATTGGATGTTACACATTCTCTTCAGCAACCAAATCAGACAGCAGGTGTCACAGGTGGGTTGCCTCAACTTATTGAAACAATGGCCAGAGCTGGAATTGCTGTCGGAGTTGATGGTATTTTTCTTGAAACTCATCCGGAGCCAGCAAAAGCCTTATCAGATGGAGCCAATATGTTGCCTTTAGATCAATTGGATCATTTATTATCAAGATTATCAACTATTTGTCAAATAATTAAATCCTTTTAATGTCCATTTTTTACGAACTAGAGTAGTACGTCTCCGGCCAAGGTTAAAATAAGACTAATCAGTGCTAATGCCATGATAATGCTACCGGTTATAATGTTGACGAAGCGTAAACCTCTAAGATTAAATTTATGGCGAAAAAGATTGACAAAATATGTGAGTACAAACCACCAAACAGTAGCGCCAATAAGAATGGCGAGCATACCTACTGCTGATTCTAAAAAAGATGTTTGTAAATTAATAAAATTGAAACGTGCATATAGCGCCATTAATAACACTATGATGAGAGGATTGGATATGTTTAATGCGAAGGAAGTCCCCAGATCTTGCATATAGCTTTCTTTCATGTCGGGCTTTTTTGTCAGTTGTCGTACTGGATTACTTCTAAAAAGATAAAATCCAAACAAAAAGACAAAAATGCTCCCAAATGTTTGGAACCCAAATTGATGAGCTTGTAAAAAATTTACAACAAAACTCATTCCGAACCCCGTAATGATAGCATAAAGCAAGTCAGAAGCCGTTGCCCCTAATCCTGTTACAATTCCATAGTATTTGCCACGATTAAGAGTTCGCTGAATAACCAAAACGCCAATGGGGCCCATCGGCGCTGATATACAAAGTCCTATAAAGATGCCTTTCCAAATGGTTTCAAACATAGTGCAAATATCGGTAATTTTTTTTAGTTGAGTACTTGTGTTCCATAAAATCCATTGTTTTAACGTAGCTCAAAACAGAATGCTATTTTTGATAGAATATTAAATTGTGAATAATCAGGGAGTTGAATTTTAAGTTGATAAAAAATTAGTCTCTGGTTTATGATGAACCTTTTGAATAAAGTTAGTGGGATTTCGTATGTTTATTACGACAAATGTTTTAGTTGATTTTAAATTTTGATCATGGCCGAAACGTTGCAAATATTACAAAACGTAGATAAAGAAGAACAATATCTTAGTTTATTGCCCCAATTGGGAGCTTTAGTCGAATATGAGGATGATTTAATCGCCAATTTTGCAAATATTGCATCTGCTCTTAAAGAGACTTTTCAGTTCTTTTGGGTTGGCTTTTACCGGGTAGTAAATAATGTGCTGATTTTAGGTCCCTTTCAAGGTCCGATTGCTTGTACAAGAATTGCTTTTGGTAAAGGTGTGTGCGGGAAAGCATGGCAACAAGCTGCTTCTATTATTGTCCCTGATGTTGATCAGTTCCCAGGACACATTGCATGCAGCTCTTTGTCTAAATCTGAAATAGTTATTCCATTAATTATTAATAATATAGTTATTGCAATACTCGATATTGATAGTACTAAGTTGAATGATTTTGATGAAATAGATCGATACTATTTAGATAAAATCGTAAATCTATTAGGATATTGAATATTTTTATTTTTGTATTTGGAATGTTTTGTTAAAACATTATTTGTGATAATTGTCTCTGTTTCTCGTAATTATTTATTGATTTGCAATATGCCTCGGTGATTATAACAATTATATGTTAAATAAATGAAAATGTTTTGATGAAATCTTTATCAATATGTGCATTCTGTCTGTGTATAGTACTATATATCAATACCATATCCAGAGATTATATGGGTGTAATAAAAACGTGTTCGTACACGTGTTTTTGAGTGTCAAAAAATGATTATAACTTCGCATCAAATTTCAATACCAACGTTATGAACCCCGGGAAAAAGATAACTATCAAAGACATTGCTAAAAAGTCAGGCCTTTCTGCAGGTACAGTAGATAGAGTTCTTCATAATAGAGGAGAAGTTTCTGAAAAAAGTAAAGCTAAAATCAGAAAAACGTTGGAGGAATTGCATTATGAGCCAAATTTGATTGCTAGTTCCTTATCTGCAAAAAAAACTTATCTTTTCATTACGTTGATTCCTTCGTATAACCCAGGAGATTATTGGGAAGAAGTCGATAAGGGGATTGATCGCGTAATGGCAGAAATTGCAAAATTTAATGTTTTTGTGGAAAAACGCTATTTCAATCAATTTGATGCGCAATCGTTTTTCTCGGCAATCGATGATCTTGAAAATGCAGAATGCAATGGTGTGATATTTTCTCCGATTTTACGAGATAAAAGCTTGATATTTACCGCAAGAATGAAGCAACGTCAAATCCCTGTAGTGTTTATCGACTCACAGATTGATAATGCTGATTTTTTGGCTTATTTTGGACAGCCTTCGTTCCAGAGTGGCTATGTTGGAGCCAAAACATTGATGCTTCAGGTAAAGGATAACCAGAATGTGTTGTTGTTTCGTACTTTAAGAAAAGGTTTTATCGGAGCAAATCAAACATTGCAAAGACAGGAGGGTTTTTTATCATATTTGAGTGAATACAGACCGAATGTTTCAGTCATAAATATTGAGTTGCAAGCTGGAAATCCTGATCTAAATGAATTATTAATGCGCCAGGCTTTTGATGTGCGTAATAACGTTGGAGCGGCTGTAATTTTTAATTCAACTGCTTATAATATTGCAGACTTTTTGGAAAGAAATGATATTCAAAATGTAGTTCTTTTGGGCTATGATTCATTAGAACGTAATGTACATTATCTAAAACAGGGGCAAATATCAGTGTTGATATCACAAAGACCTGAATATCAAAGTTATAATGCAATAAAAGCTATGTTTAACTATGTTGTGCTCAAACAACCTGTGAATCATATCAATTATATGCCGATTGATTTATTATATAAAGAAAACGTTGATTTTTATACTCATTACAAGCAATATTAACGAAAACCTTCAAGGCTGACTCTCATCCGTCGCGGCATTATCAACTATTGAAATTTCTTTAGTTGCTTTTTTCTTGAATGTAATCTTACCATGTAAAAAAGCATAATTTACTATCGTCTTTTGATGATGGTAGTAATTTGTTATGTGTTTATATGTTTGGCATTACAATAGAATGGACATGATGTGATTATGTTTTATGATCTATCTGATATATAATTAATTATTTTTAATTTGGTCAATCCCAACGAGATTGGCTATTAAACACAATTTCAACAAATGAGACAGTTAAACAGAAAAAATGTTTCGGTTCAATCTTATCCGGAACGAATCATTCAGTTTGGAGAGGGTAATTTTTTGCGTGCTTTTGTAGATTGGATTGTTTTTAACATGAACAGGCAAGCTGCATTTAATAGTAGTGTTGTTGTTGTCCAACCTATTGAAAATGGTATGGTTGATATGTTAAACAGTCAAGATGGCTTGTATCACTTGAATTTACAAGGAGTGGAACATGGGAAAGTGGTTGATTCTGTCGAATTGATAGATGTAATTTCGAGAGGATTAAATCCATATAAAGATTTTCCCGAATATTTGAAGTTAGCAGAGAATCCAGAGATACGTTTTGTGGTTTCAAATACAACTGAAGCTGGAATTACATTTGATCCTTCTTGTTCGTTATCAGACAAACCGGCCGCATCGTATCCTGGTAAATTGACCCAATTGCTCTATCATCGATTCAACATTTTTCAAGGGTCAGCCGATAAAGGTCTGATTATTTTTCCATGTGAATTGATTTTTCATAATGGAGTTGAATTAAAAGCATGTATTGAACAGTATATCGAATTATGGCAATTAGGAGATGATTTTAAATTTTGGTTTGAGAATTCCTGCGGTGTTTATAGTACTTTGGTTGATCGTATTGTTCCCGGGTATCCGAAAGATGATATTCAGGAAATATTAAATAGAATACAGTTTGAAGATAAATTAGTTGTTAAGGGTGAGATTTTTCATCTTTGGGTTATCGAAGCCCCTAAATCAGTAGCTAAGGAATTCCCTGCCGATAAAGCTGGTTTGAATGTTTTATTTGTTGATAGCGAAAAACCATATCATGAACGTAAGGTTACATTATTAAACGGACCGCATATGGTGTTGGCTCCGGTAGGTTATTTATCTGGTTTTGATACTGTAAAAGAATGTGTGGAAGATTCAGTGGTTGGATCATTGGTGCGTCAGGTTATTTTTGATGAATTAATGCCAACCCTCAATTTGCCTACTGACGAATTGATAGCTTTTGCAAATGCTGTTTTAGAAAGGTTTCAAAATCCTTATGTAAAGCATTTTGTTACAAGCATTATGCTGAATGCTTTCCCTAAATTTAAAACAAGAAATATTCCCGGCTTAAAAATTTATGTTGACAAAAATGGCAATTTGCCTGATGGATTGGTGCTAGGTTTAGCTGCAATTTGTACGTATTATAAAGGAGGGAAACGAAATCAAGATATAATTGATATAAAAGATGACACGGAAATTGTAATGTTACTACAATCTTTGTGGGCTACAGGATCAGTTCAAAAGGTTGCAGAAGGAGTCTTGGCAGCTGACATAATCTGGGGAGAGGATTTGAACCAAATTGCAGGATTGACCTCAAAATTAGCTGCTTTGTTATTGCTAATCCAACGGGAGGGAATGCTGCAAGCTGTGAAATATGTTTCAAAATAATAGACGGTATAGCTATGCAAGTTTTAAAAATTCATTCGAATGATAATGTAGCAGTGGCATTAACTGAACTTCATGCAGGAGAACAAATATCTTTAAGTGATGGTCAATTAATCTCTGTAAAAGAATCAATTCCGGTAGGTCATAAGATTGCATTAACTCCATTTACTCCTGGTGATTTGATTCTAAAATACGGATATTCGATTGGACATGCAATTCAAGCTATTGAAGAAGGGGGATGGGTCAATGAAAAGAATGTCCGAACGAATTTGGAGGGAGTGCGCGATTATTCGTATACTCCTATACATCATACTTTAGCCGAAGAAAACCGTCATATGACTTTCAATGGTTATGTGCGTCGAAATGGAGAGGTTGGTATCCGTAATGAAATATGGATTATTCCGACGGTTGGTTGTGTGAATGGGACGATACGCAAGCTTGCTGATTTATTTCGAAATCAGATTGAGGGTAAGGGTGTAGATGCCGTAGTGGATTTCCCTCATAACTTTGGATGTTCACAATTAGGCAGTGATCACGAAAATACGCGTAATATTTTGCGTGACATAGTGTTACATCCGAATGCCGGTGGCATTTTGGTTGTTGGACTGGGGTGTGAAAATAATCAGGTTTCAGCATTTCGTGATATACTGGGAGATTATGATAAAGAAAGAGTTTTGTTCATGGAAACCCAAAAAATTGAAGGAGATGAAATTGCAACTGGCCTTTCATTACTACGACAACTTTATGGCCGAATGAAGCAGGATAAACGGCAACCTGTCCCTCTGTCAGCTCTTCGGGTTGGCCTGAAATGTGGAGGGTCGGATGGCTTTTCTGGCATCACGGCAAATCCTTTATTAGGATCGTTTTCTGATTTTTTGGTTGCTCAGGGTGGAACGACGGTTTTGACAGAAGTACCCGAAATGTTTGGTGCAGAGACTATTTTGATGAATCGTTGTAATGATGAGCACGTATTTGCAAAAACAGTGCATTTAATTAATAATTTTAAAGAATACTTCATCCAAAATCATCAACCGATTTATGAAAATCCTTCTCCTGGAAACAAAGCTGGAGGTATTTCGACTTTGGAAGAAAAATCGTTGGGCTGTACCCAAAAAAGTGGAACTTCGCTTGTTCAGGATGTCTTGCAGTATGGGGATCGCATCCAAAAACACGGATTAAATTTATTGAGTGCTCCCGGTAATGATTTGGTAGCAACTACAGCTTTAGGATCAGCAGGTTGCCAACTGGTTTTGTTTACTACCGGAAGAGGAACTCCCTTTGGCAGTTTTATCCCCACAGTGAAAGTTTCGACAAATACGAAATTGGCGATTCATAAAACACACTGGATTGATTTTAATGCTGGATCTTTGTTGGAAAATACTTCTATGATAGCTTTACGGGAGCAATTTATTGATTTTCTCCTTAAAGTAATTAATGGCGAGAAGATTAATGCTGAAAAAAATAACTTTCGTGAAATCGCTATCTTTAAAACAGGAGTTACTCTTTAAAAAATAAATTTCATTTATTGTAAAATTATAACAAGGAGTAAAACCTCTTGATTTTGAGGTTTTACTTCTTGTGTTTTATGATACTTGATCTGTTCCTGAGAATTTGTGTGAGTTTATTCTTTTGATAATTTGATTTTTAATTTGTATTCTCTGTTGTATTGCTTGATAAAGATGATTATGTATTCTTGAAAACCGGATAATAGTGATTTGAAAGATTAACACAAAAAACGTCTGTTTTATTTTCTTCAAACTTGCTTTTTAAGAAAATAAGCGTTATATTTGTTAGTGATCAAACTCTCCTGTATGATGTATAAAAATTAATATACAGAAATTTGACGTGGAGTTGTTTAACGTAATAATCAGGCAAATATAAACCGAATTTCGACAAACGGAATTCATAAAACACACTATTATGGAAAATGAAATAATTGCGATGCCTCGCATTGGCGACAAAGCCCCGGAATTTAAAGCAATGACTACACAAGGTGAAATCCATTTTCCTTTACAATATCGGGGTAAATGGGTAATTCTTTTTAGCCATCCTGCTGATTTTACACCAGTGTGTACATCTGAATTTATGACACTTGCATTAATGGAGGAACAATTTGAAGCAGCAAATTGCAAGTTGCTCGGTTTGTCTGTTGACGGTCTTTACAGTCACATAGCTTGGTTACGGACTATTCAGGAGAAGATTGAATATAAAGGGATGAAAAATGTAGAAGTGAATTTTCCCCTTATAGAAGATAATACGATGGAAATTGCACATAAATACGGTATGATTCAGCCTGGAGAAAGCAGTACAAAAACGATCAGAGCTGTGTTTTTTATTGATCCAAAAGGAATGATTCGGGCTATGATGTGTTATCCACTAAGTCTTGGCCGTAATTTTGAAGAATTATATCGTGCTCTGATTGCAATGCAAACGGCTGATACATTTAATGTGGCTACACCTGCTGATTGGAAGCCAGGAGATGATGTGATTGTGCCGATTGCTGGCTCGTATGATGTAGCTAGGGAAAGAATGAATGGCAAAGACGACATGACGTGTCATGAATGGTTTTTTTGCACTAAAAAATTGGATAAAGAAACTTTGTGGCAAAATGTATTGAAATAAATGTCGGATCTGTTTAATGGTAAAGTCGTTTTGGTGTAAACTGAAGCGATTTTTTTATGCTATTATTCAACATTTGCAAGTAATAGCAGTGACTGATGAATAAAAATCAGCATAAATGTTGATTAGCTAATTTATCGACAGTGCTTTTACGGCATAAATCAAAACTAAAATCATATGCTGCGAAACAAGAATGCAACAATATTTTTAGAGATAAACTGCTTTTTTACTTCAAGTGAAAAAACAATAGAAATAATTCTCAGGTTCATACACTTTCTGGCATTTTAGAACAAGAGTCTTGTGTTTCTATAGGTAAACAAATTATGATACAGATAGTTAAGCTATTTTACCGATGCCTCGATAGATTGGTGCAATTTGGTTTATAACCGGCAAGAGCGAACGCTACAGCAGGATGCTTTTGGCTCAGATTAAAATCTACTTTCAAAAGCAGGAACACCAGTTTGTCAGCGTTGACGAATTTTGCCAATACACCGGGCTAAAAGCCGAACAAGTACAACCTTTCATCACAGGATAGTCTAGGGGATAAGGACACCAAAAGGTAGCTATCTCCCTATCATCTCCCGGTTACTACACTAAAAAATAGTCTGCAATATGAAGCCTGTGAAAGGTAAGAATACAACTAGTGTGACAATACAATAAGCTAATAAAGAGAAGAATAAAAAACATTTAAACCATACTAAAAAATAGTCCGCAATCCATTGTAATATCATCAAAACTAGCTACATTTGTAGTATAAGATTTTTCAATTATTGGGTCACTCTTTATGAGTAAATAATTAGAGGGTGAAAAATCGGGTACCCTGGATTTTTTCAGCTATAACTCATTGAAAGACATTATAGAAATTAGCGGATACAAGTCCCTCACTTTCCGCGCCATAAATAATAATTATAAGTTAATATTTAATGTTATCAGGCACGCAAATTGTGAAATTTGTGTGCTTTTTTTATGACAAAAACATAGAAAATATGATAAATCGATTTGTTTTTTTATTGGTTTTTCTAAGTTGTACAGCGATTATATTTGCCTCGCAATCCGTTAAAAATTTACGGGATACAGTGAATTTGAATGAGGTTGTTATTACAGGATCGCCAGTTCAGATTAATAAAAACAATGTACCGTTATCGGTTTCTGTAGTTAATCACTCCCAGCTTGCAGCGAGTAATGGCTCGGCGCTGTTGCCGGTGCTTAACGGTTTGGTTCCCGGCCTATTCGTAACAGAACGTGGTGTCACTGGATTTGGCGTTTCTACGGGTTCAGCAGGTCAGATATCCATTCGGGGTGTCGGAGGAAATCCAACCACCGGTGTCTTAATGTTGATTGATGGCCATCCTCAATTCATGGGATTATTTGGTCATCCCTTGGCAGATTCATATGTTGCTTCTGATGCTCAAAAAGTGGAAGTTATCAGGGGACCGGCTTCTGTTTTGTATGGTTCAAATGCTATTGGCGGGGTAATCAACATCATTACACGCGAACAAAAGCAGGATGGATTTCATGGAGACGCTAATGTGATGGTTGGTTCATACAATACTCAGAAATATATGGCTTCCAGTGGTTATAAATGGAAAAAATGGCACATTTTTGCTTCCGTAAACCATGATCAAACGGCAGGAAACCGTCCTCATTCTGCTTTTAGCATTTATAATGGATACTTCAAAGCTGGTTATGATATGAACACGCACTGGAAGAGTACTTTTGATATCAGCCTAGCTCATTTTGTAGCTTCCGATCCGGGGCCTGATACCGTGAATGCTGTTCCGGGAGCGCAAATTAATATCCTTCGGGGTTATTGGGCATTTGCTATGACGAATCATTACGATCATTTTTCCGGATCAATCAATGTTTTCAATAATTTCGGAACGCATCATATTTCAGATGGCTTCTATTCCAGAGATGCAACGGGTGGGGTAATGCTGAGCGAAACAGCTCATTTATTTGAAGGAAACCGGATCACATTAGGCGCTGATTGGTTGCATTATGGCGGAAAAGCCGAAACGATTACTCCAAACTTTACAATACCTTTTATTGATACCCTTTCCAATGAAGTGGCTGCTTATGGATTTGTGCAACAAACCGTTGCCCATCAATTGACTCTCTCCGCAGGATTGCGTTTGGATAAGTCTTCTTTTGAATCCTTACAATGGATTCCTTATGCCGGGTTTGCATGGAGATTAGCTCCGCGAACCACTTGGAAAGCTGATGTCTCAAAAGGCTTTCGTAATCCTACTTTGCAGGAATTGTTCATGTGGAGCCACAACCCACATTTAAGTACAGAAAGAGTAATGAGTTATGAAACCAGTATGGGTCAATCGTTGTTCGATGATCATTTACACATGGAACTGACCGGTTATATCCTTCGCGGCCGAAATATGATCATAACGGTTCCTTTACAAGGTCTTGAGAATGCTGGTGATATATTGAATAAGGGGATTGAGCTGACGGCACATGCTGCTTTGTCAAACAACTTGGCAGCGATTGTGACATATAGTTATATTCATATGGCACAACCGGTTTATGCAACGCCACGTCATCATATTTATGCTGGCTTACAGTATCATAAAGATCGTTGGAATGTGACCGCAAATTTTCAGTATATCAACCATTTGAATGTTGAACCTACGAACACTCCCTATTTTCAATCTTATGCGCTCGTGAATGCTTCTGCCAGCTATAAGATTGCTAACCCAGTAGAACTGTTTGTAAATGGAGAAAACCTACTAAATACCCGTTACCAAACCAATCATTATTATCCTATGCCCGGGATTACTGCATTTGGTGGTGTGAAAATTCACTTTTAATCACCATTTTATCAGATTAAGTGCGATAAGAATAATTATCAGTAAAATGCCAACAAGGGCAGACAAGAACAGGTAATCAGCAATGGTTTCGAATAATCGTTCCCGCCTTTTGTTTTTTGTTCGGATTGAAATAAATGAGATGACACTGGTCACCGTCAGTAATACGGCAATTACGGCTGTAACCTTGTCTACTTCATGTGTTTCAGAACGATTGGCGATATGAAGTGAGGTGATAACAAACAAACAAAATCCCAATAAATTGGTGGATGTGTTTAGAATATGTTGTGATGTGAAATTGGCCATAATGTTGTTATCAAAGAATTTTATGCATTTTAGCTGTATTGTAAACCATTGTTTTAGTTTTTCTTGTTGCAAAAATAATTGATTTGCAGACAAACGCATCTGTTGGTACAAAAAAAATGACCGTATTTTATGCAAATCTTTTCAATCTATGTACGTAGGATTACGTTAGTGCATACTGTCGTTATATCTAAACTGAAAAAATAAAATTATCATCATTGAAATATAGATTGTACTTTTGCAAACAATTAGCATTATTCAATTCTCTTTTTTATGCGTATTGTTTCTAATTCGTTCACTACGATTTTGTTTGTTGTGGCTTTCATTATAGGTATCGACTCGTGTGCCAATCGTGGTCTTGGCCCCACAGGAGGTCCAAAAGATTTGACGCCTCCTAAGGTATTGAAAGTCAATCCACCGGATAAAACAACCAATTTTGACGGGAAGAGAATAGAAGTGTTATTCAACAAAATTGTCCAGTTGGATGATCCATTGGATAAAATTGTTGTTTCACCGCCACAGACCCAAATGCCTGCTGCTGTTTCCACTGGACGACGTGTTGTGGTGACGTTTAATGATTCGTTGCAAAAGAATACTACTTATACGATTGATTTTAACGGGGCAATCAAAGATTACCGTGAGGGGAACATACTCCGCAATTTTTCTACTTCTTTTTCAACAGGTTCAACAATCGATTCCATGCAGGTAAGTGGGATAGTGCTTGATGCCCAGACACTGAATCCTGTACAAGGTGTGCTTACGGGAGTGTATGCTAATTTATCCGATTCGGCATTTACCCATTTCCCGATGTTGCGTATTGGGAAGACTGAAAAAGATGGTCATTTTTCCATAATGGGTATGAAACCGGGGAGCTATCGTGTTTATGCCCTGAAGGACATGGATGGTGATTACAAGTTCAGTCAGCCTGCTGAAGGTATTGCTTTTGATGAAAAAGTGATCCATACTTCCTCCAAAATGGATATACGCAATGATACGATTCGCAAGGACTCTGTCACCATTGATACGATTATGCATGTGTCTTATGTGCATTATATGCCGGATACCCTGACGTTATTATATTTCAAGGAAAATTTCTCTCGCCAGCGTTTGTTTAAGTCGGAACGACCGGAAGCGGATAAGCTTGTCCTTTATTTTACTGCACCGACCGATACGCTTCCTCATTTGAACCCATTAGGATTCCGGTGGAAATCGGCTCCTTTGATTCAGAAAAGTGTAACTACAGATACACTGACATATTGGATAACAGATACTTTAGCAGCGAAAGCGGATACCCTGCATTTTGTTTTACATTATGCAAAATCAGATTCAATCGGGAAACTGGAGCCTGCCACAGATACATTGCAACTCCATTGGCACGGCTTTGGACTGGAGAAAAAACAAAAATCGAAAAAAGAAAAGAACAAAGCACCGGTAATTAAAATCGCAACCTTCGATACCAATATTACTCAGGTAATGGATATGGACGAGCCTATCCGCATTGATTTCCAGATTCCTGTCATGACTGTCGATACGGGGAAGATTCATTTATATCAAAAGATTGATTCATTGTGGAAGCCCGTACGATTCGCGTTTCATAAGGATGACGATGTGGGAATGCATTTCAGTATTACCTATGATTACCAACCTGACGAATCCTATAAATTATTGATTGATTCGGCAGCTTTAAGGGACTTCCACGGGTTGTGGACGACCAAATATATGAAAGCATATAAAATAAGGGCGCTTGAAGAATATTCCTCTTTGATTATTCATTTAACACATCCGTTGCAGCATGTTGTGTATGAATTGTTGGATGGTAATGATAAAGTGCTGCGAACACTCAAAGCTTCACCTGACAATAATACGACATTCAAATACGTAATGCCAGGTACCTATTACTTGCGAATGTTTATTGATTCCAATGATAACGGGAAATGGGATACAGGTGATTTTGCAAGGAAGATAGAACCTGAACGGGTCTATTATTTCCCTGGAAAGATTGTACTTCGTGTGAATTGGGATATTGAACAGGACTGGGATCCCACGGCGCTACCTCTGAATAAACAGAAACCAAAAGAGCTCATTAAAGAGGATAAATCTTCGACTTCACCTCAAAGTGGTGGCATGTAATGAAAAACATAAAATGGCATACGACCTTTTTGGTTGTATGCCATTGTTGTTTGCTGTAAAATCATTTGGTGTCAAAATCATAAGTTTTCCCCCATATATTCATTGTTGCGTGTTTGATTGCGGAAAGTAGGGTAGGCTTGAAACCCGATATCCATAAGGCTTACGTGATAAATTTGTATGTTGTGATTTGCTTTCAAAATTGTATCTTTGGCCTGATGGATAAGGATGAAATATTAAAAAGGAAAGCACTTTATGATCCTGAGTTATCCTCCTTGTAGCGTGTTATATCATCAAAAACGACAAACGCAGTATCCTATCTTGCTTGTCTTTGAAAATCTATGCAAAAATCAATTTAGTTATGAATCAAGATTCAAATATTAATCATTAAACCTATGAAAAAGTATTTTCTGTTTATTTTTCTGGTGATGCTCTCATTAGGCATTTTTCTTCCGGTAAATGCCGAAGAGATAAATCAGCAAAGCGTTAGTTTTACTGTTTCCCAATGGCTTACAGCAGGTCCTGTGGTGGTACAAATGCCTGCTTTTTATCAAAGAAACAACATGATGGGGAAGTCATTCTCCCCGGTTGACCTGTTGAAATTTCAGCAAAAACCAGTTACAGACGTCAAAGCGGGAACTGACTTCCTGGTTACGGACGGGCAACAAGTGATTTGGAAAGATCAGAGCTCAAGTACAATCTCTTCCATTACAGATGATCTGGCGTTGAAATGGCAGGCTTTTTATATTCAAGTCAATCGTTATGTGCCTGTTAATATTACGGTGAATACGACACAGGATTTTGAACTTTTTGTCAATGGCAACCTAACGCTTTCAAAATATGACGCAGATGGTAAAGCAGCACAAAAAAGTGATTCGTTGAAACTGGAACCGGGTAAATATCTTGTTGTAATCAAAAGCCTTTATCAGAAGAAATACAATGCTCCGTGGCAGGTCGACGCTAAAGTTTCTTACGATAAGAAATTTACCGGTCAAGCCATCAGTCTCTCCACCTCGGATGAACAGCTTCTTGATCTCTCCCATATTTTATTGGGTAAAATGCTTACAAACACCCAGCTATCCGATGACGGAACATTGGTGCTGCTGAACTTTTCGGAGACTTATCCTCCTGACGGGAAAACAGTTAATTGGTTTGAAGTAAAGAGCATTGCTGATCATAAAGTTATTTTCAGTTCACTGCACAGCGATCGCTATCAGGCTGAATGGGTTCCGGGTTCGCATAAAATTACCTATGTGGCCGACAATGGTGTTTCTCAGGCGTTGATGTGCTATAATCTGGATACTCATCATGAAAAGGTATTAATGAATAAACTCGAACGTTTTTCCGGTTATGAATGGGATCATTTTGGTAAATATCTGATTTTCTCAATCGAAGAAAAATATGAGAAAGATACTTCCGGTGTATTTATGGTACACGGAATGGAGGATCGTTTACCTTCGTATCGCATCCGTACGCAACTTTTTATGTTAAAGATCAACGATCTTTCCATAACACCTCTTACCTATGGCTATTTGACCAATAATCTGGAGGATATTTCTCCTGATGACCATCGGATACTGATTGCTCAGAACTTTCCTGACTATACGGAACGTCCCTATACAAAACAGGTGATGATGGAGATGAACCTGAATACGATGAAAGTGGACACGCTATGGTTTACCAGCTTTGGTGGCGATGCCGTCTATTCTCCTGACGGTAAACAGCTTTTGGTAACCGGAAGCCCTTCCATGTTCAATGGCATCGGGAATATCCTCAAAAAAGGTACAATCCCCAATGATTTTGACTTACAGGCTTACCTGTTTAATTTGAGTGATCACAAAGTGACACCCCTGACGCGGGATTTCACCCCTGCCTTGTTGCAATCCTATTGGAATCCTTATGACAAACAGATCTATTTCTTGGTCTCTGATCGTTCTTATCAGGATATCTGGAAGTTAAATCCCGAAACAAAACAATTTCAGAAACTGGATACCCACGTAGATGTAATCAACCAAATGAGTTTTGCTACTAAAAGTCCTATGTTGAGCTATTCGGGTACCAGCATCTCACATCCTGCTACAGGATGGGTCTACAATCTTTCTGACGGGAAAGATACCGAAGTGTCTAATCCTGAGAAGTCATTTTTCAAAAATATCGAGTTTGGAAAGATTGAAGACTGGAACTTTGTAGACAAGCAGGGATTAACAATTGAAGGACGGGTTTATTATCCTCCCAACTATGATCCCAGCAAGACATATCCGCTCATTGTTTATTATTATGGTGGTACCGATCCTACAACACGTGATTTTGGTGGTAGGTATCCGCTGAATCTCTTTGCTGCTATGGGTTATATGGTGTATACGCTGCAACCCAGCGGGGCTACTGGTTTCGGACAGAAATTTTCAGCACTTCATGTCAACGGATGGGGGAAAGAAAATGCACAGGATATTATTGAAGGCACTAAGAAATTCATTGCTGCACACCCCAATGTCGAAGCCGACAATGTAGGTTGTATCGGAGCTTCTTATGGCGGATATATGACGCTTTGGCTACAAACCCAGACCAATATTTTCAAAACAGCTATCGATCATGCAGGTATCAGCTTTATCGGCTCTTACTGGGGCCAGGGCTACTGGGGTTATTCCTACAGCGCTGTAGCTTCTGCCAACAGTTTCCCGTGGAATAACAAGAAGCTCTATGTCGATCAAAGCCCGCTGTTTAATGCTGATAAGGTACACACACCAATCTTGTTGTTGCAGGGAACGGCTGATACCAATGTCCCGACCGGTGAAAGCATCCAGTTTTATACTGCCATGAAGATACTGGGGAGAACAGCCGATTTTGTCGAAGTTAAAGGGCAGAACCATCACATTCTGGATTATAAGGACAGAATCATGTGGCAAAAGACTATTTTTGCCTGGTTTGCAAAATACCTGAAAAACCAGCCTGAATGGTGGGATGCTTTATATCCGCATAAAGATTTGTAAACTTATGAATTTGTAATTCATTCTGCTGTATTGTAAAATACTCCACAGCCAACGTTGCCACAAGGAGCGTTGGCTGTGCTGTTTTCAGGCAATCTATCGCTAAAGCGGGCAACATTTTTCCATATAAAATTGCTACATTTGCCACCAATGAAATTATCCTGGTCGAAATATTATAATCTTCTGTTTATTACCTTGGTGATACTGCTGGCTATTCCATGCCCGGTCAAAAAGGAAATAAAGCATAGCCTTCGTATAGAAACCAATCAACAAAACATTTACGGAAATATAAAAATAGCCTGTTCTAGCTTCTGTGAATTAAACCAACCTGTAAAACAGAAAAAAGATCAGACGCAGGATGTTCATTTTTCTATTGCATCCAGACAAGTATCCCCGGTTGTAATAGCTGAAAATATTCAGACTGACGGATTCTGTCGTCAAAAAGAAAAAATTCCTTCCTACCTGTTATTCGAGCGGCTTCTGATTTGATTGAAGCATTCACTGCTTAACTATTTGTCAAACAAGGAAAATCCGAAATAGAGTTTCCTTGTTGGGCGTTTTGTACCCGTTCAAAATTTTATCACAATTACAATAAAACAATTAATAACGAGACGAATATGACAAGATACTCCTTTTGATACGAGGAGAATGTTATTGGTCATGGCGTCTTTACAAAATTCACAAACTCATGAAATCATATATTATCATAGTTAGCATTTGCTTATCCATGTTTGGAACCAATATGTCCCAGGCTCAAACAAGAGAAAATGTTAACAAAACAGAACAGGCAATTAAGTCAAATGGAAAATACGCCCTGATGGTAATGAATGTCCAGCACTTCAAGGCAGGCATTCTAACAGGTAAAGAACTGAAGGAGAAAAGCTCCGGAATAGACTTTCAAATAGTTACTTGCGGGGAATTAGTGAAAGAGATCTCCCTGGATAAGGCCTTGCAAAATCTGGTTGTAGATGCGGTAAAACATTATGGATTGAAAATTCTTGCCTGTGGTTTATCTATCAAGCAGCTTGGCGTGGACAAATCACTACTTCCCGCGGAAATGCCTGTCATCGCAAACGGATTAATCTATATGCTTGGGCTGGAAGAAGAAGGTTACAAAACAATAGCTTTTTAATCCTTTAAATGGCACAACAATGAAAAATAATCATATACAATCCACCACTTCTGCCGGCTTTTTTACACTGGCGCTGCGGTTGGTTATCGGCTGGACATACTTTTCTGCTTTTTGGCGCAGATTGATATTGGCAAACAAACTGAATCCCGATATTCCGGGTTATATAGGAGAAAAGTTCAATCATTTTTTACCGAATGCATTGGGGATAAAACCCATGATCGAATTTTTGCTGTTGCATCCGCATCTGTTGTTGATATCAATGATGCTGTTCACTATCGTTGAAGCCACCTTGGGGTTATTTATTATGTCCGGCCTTTTCAGTCGATTGATGAGCATTGGCGTGTTTTTGCTTGCCATGGGAATTCTTTTAGGTTCTGGATGGCTTGGCACCACCTGCTTAGACGAATGGCAAATCGGCATATTAGGTATGGCGGGTGGGTTTACCTTGTTTCTGACAGGCAGTGATGCATTTTCATTAGACCATTACTTTATCCGAAAGGGATACGGATTTACCTCTAAATCCTGGTTTAAATGGCTGGGATCAGGTGCGTTGCCAATGAAAAATCCAAAATGGTTTGTCCTGGGTGGAGCTGTCTTTATTTTCGGAATGACGCTTTTCACAAATCAATATTTTCATGGAGGAGTCTGGGGTGCTTTGCACAATAAATCAGTAAAGCCTAAAATTGAAATTTCCAATGTCAAATGGCATAATTCGGAACTAACGTTTGATATATACCGGACAGAAGGAGTGGATGTTTATGGCTCTTTTTTGATAGGAATCGAAATTGACAATCAAAAGAATGAAGCTGTCAAATCATTGAATGAGCATGATTTAGCTAAATTCCCCTTAGCCAATATCCGAAACTATTATGTAGCAAAGGTGGTTCCCGGAAAGCATAGCTTAGTAGTTCCCTTAGGTGCTAAAGCAGAAATAAAAATAGATACCGGCGGACTGTCAACAGCCCAAAACTATACGTTGAAACTGATTGATATAAGTGGTATTGAATGGACGGCTCCTGTCAATCAGCCGATAACCTCCGACATTACTTCAGAAAATTGAATACCTCAATAGAGAGCTTCTTTTTGTATGTTTGTGATATTCCCCGGTCAGCATATAATCTGACACTACATGAGTAACCAGGATGTGTTGGCCGGGTATTCATCCTTATAAATTGAAAGGGAACTAGGAGATGTTCAGATATTCAAACCCATTTATTGTTGCTCCTATCATTGAGGTACAACAGGCCCGTCTTGTTTTATTCTCAAATCATGTTAAATCAGGATAATATTTGCATGCAAAAACATCACCGGCATGTTTTTTTTGTACGTTTGCCAAGTTAAAGTTACTAATAATGATTTGTTTATCGAATGAAAAAACTTATAATAATTATCATTTCATTATTGGCTTATAGCGCTGCCGGTTTCAGTCAATCTTTTGACGACAACAGTGTTCCAAAGCAGGTTGGTCAATCTCCTGATACGAAGAGTATATCCACTGATTCTTTGCATATGGTTCAGACCCGGGATATTTCTTTTGTGTCTTCCATAACACCTGCCTTTCAGTTGAATGATACGATTCCGACTGTAGTTCCTGTTTACTCCAATAAACTGTTTTCCCGCATGCCTTTTTTTGTCAACGAACAATTCTCGGTTGGTTTAGGCAAGACGTACAACAACTTCAAATACGAAAACATCACTTCATTCGGAACTACATTACTCTTTCATCCTGTATCAAAATTGAACATAGCTGTTACGCCAGTCATTTCACACTATCTTTTTGGATCACCACAACTGCCATCGTTTACAGATTTTTCCGCTACCATTAATGCCAGCTACGACGTTTCGAACCGAATGGTTATAAAGGGTTATGGTCAGGTGAGCACTGCCTCTAATAAATTTTTGGGATATCCTCCGTATGTGCCACAAAATGCCTGTGGAGTAGGGGTTTTGTATAAAGTCAATAAAAACATTGGTATTGAAGTTGACGTAGAACAATCCAAATCCAATGGTGTCTGGTACAATGAGCATAATGAATTGCCGACTGATTATTGACCCAATTCCTGCTTAGTTGCGTTAGGGGTCTTGTTTCAAACGATTACTCATCCTAATCCCCATTTTCTTCCTGTTTTTATTAGGAATGTAAACAATCATATGTTTTTTTGTTATTCAAAAAAAATAATTCTATATTTGTCCCTGAAATTTATTGTTAAAATCAATTTTTTTTGATTTTACTTTCATACCTGGATAACATATCATTCAGTAAAAAATAATTTTGAATTAATGATTGTATATCAATCTTTTATATCGTAATTTTATGTATGAAACATTATGTCTGTATGGCCAATATTGGAGTTTTGATATATAAATATTTTGTGAATATCAGTCTAACTTTACTTTTTGAATTATGAAAAAAACTTTGATTTCTGTTTTGTTTGCATTACTCATCATTTTGATGTTTCCCTCATGTGCTACTATTTTTAGCAAAAGTATTTATCCTGTTTCTATTAATACTTCTCCGGTAGGATCGAATATTTCTATAGTGAATAAAAAAGGGATTGAAGTATTTAAGGGTGTAAGTCCTGTTACTGTGAAGATGAAATCATCATCCGGTTATTTTAGTCCTGAACTATATCAGATTAAAATATCATCTCCGGGATTTGGAGAGAAAGTCGTTACTGTCTCCAGTAGTTTGGATGGATGGTATTTTGGAAATATTCTGTTAGGTGGTCTTATCGGAATGTTAATAGTTGATCCTGCTTCCGGCGCAATGTATACAATTAAAGACAGAAATATAAATGTGTCTTTAGATCACGCTACCTCTGCAAATAATGCTACATTGAACATTGTTGATTACAACGCGTTGTCACCTGATGCAAAGAAGGATTTGATTGCTATACATTAAACAATGTAATCTAAACATACCCTACTATCTCAAGTTATTGGAGCAATAGTAGGGTTTTATTTTGAGAAATTGTATCTTTGACCGATTGATAACAACACAACGGTATTTCAAGATAATCCATGTCCTGTTGTGATTTGCTTTCAGAATTGTATCTTTGACCGATTGATAACAACTGCTTTTTTGGCGGTTGATTTCCTCAACGGTTGTGATTTGCTTTCAGAATTGTATCTTTGACCGATTGATAACAACCAAAGTAGCTACCATGTATGGGATACAACGGTTGTGATTTGCTTTCAGAATTGTATCTTTGACCGATTGATAACAACTCATATCACAACAACTATCGCGATGACGTTGTTGTGATTTGCTTTCAGAATTGTATCTTTGACCGATTGATAACAACCAAACTATATTCATCAATACGGCGGTTAATGTTGTGATTTGCTTTCAGAATTGTATCTTTGACCGATTGATAACAACTTTTCGCTCGTATTTCACGAAAAACGATTTGTTGTGATTTGCTTTCAGAATTGTATCTTTGACCGATTGATAACAACATACCTGCTATTATCAATCATTAAATCAAAACTTTACATGAAAAATTAGAATTAAAAAATCAACCGGTAATCATTGATGTTATCTATAAAAACCTGCACTTTTTACGTTGCAGGTTTTTTTATTTCCCTTCCTGTTTTGTCTTCGGCTTAAAGCATTTTCCTTTACCTTTCCTCCCTATTTGAAGTATGTTTCATCCCATGACACTTCTCTATATCAATATATAACTTACAGTTATATTACAAAGATATCACAATAAATAAATAGTGATAATACAAACTTATTAATACTGTGTTATCTCCATAATATTTTACTATATGGGTATCACCTATTTACGCTATATTGTATATTTGCACTTAAGTTAATAGCAATGATGATAACAGTAACCAAACAGTAACACTATGGCACGGTTAAAAGGTACTTTACAAATAACGGGAGGATTAACCAATTTGTCTTTTTATACAATAAAAGGAAGCGACCAGGTGTATGTACGCACCAAAGGAGGTCCTTCGGCAAGGCAGATGAAGACAGGAAAAAGCTTTGCCCTTGTTCGCAAACACCAGGTGGAATGGGGCGCTTGTGTCATGTTTTCGAGGGCACTGAAAGAAACGATCAGGGAGGTGGCCAGACTGGGGGATTTCAATGTATCGCCGTTTTGGAACGGATTAGGGAAAAAGATTATTGCATTGGATCCGCAACATCCATTGGGGGAGCGGAGCCTGCAACTTACCCGGTGTGCCGATTGTCTAACCGGTTATAACCTGAACAAAAGTTTTCCTTTCAACTCGATATTTCGCGGGGCGTTACAATTTGACCCGGATAAGGAACTGATGCGTTTACGGGTAACCGTACCGCGTATCAATACAGCCAACGATTTGTACAACGTACAGAAACTGCCATATTTCCGGCTTGTGTTTTCCTTTGGGTTTCTGGCCAATCTCGAATGTAGTCTGGATGACAAAGACCCGAAATATTTTCCTGAAAACGATATAACAGCATGGACAACCACCAAGAGCCTGACGACAGACTGGCTACCTGCTACCGGCATTATTGACGGACAAACTTATGAAATAATGCTGGATACCGCCCTGAAAGAAGAAGACAAAAAGCATGTAACCTTTGTGACGGCGGCAGGAATTCAATTTGGCAATACCAGTCTGGGTGGCTCCATAGAAGTCGTGAAAAATGCGTGCTGTGGAAAGATTGTCATAGCAGAATCATAAACAAAGGCGAGTTGCCCCGCCTTACATGTTTTCACAACGGAATAATCCTTATTGTGATTTGCTTCAGAATTATGATGTAAAGATATACAAAAAAATCATTCAGAAAAAATTGTTGATCAAAATACTGTTTTTAACTTTATAGCCTACTAGAAAGCACTTAAAATATAGCATCATGAAAAGAATTTTAGGACTGGATTTAGGGTCATCATCTATCGGTTGGGCGTTCATAGAAGAAGATCAACAAAAGACTACTATTATAGGCTTGGGCAGCAGAATAATCCCTTATGAAGGAACTGAGGGAAAAGATTTTGCAAAAGGTACGGGCGAAAGCAGAAATTCACTTCGCACGAAAGCCAGAACTGCCCGAAAAGGATATGACCGATATCAATTACGAAGAAAGTATCTTGTTGATGCTTTAGTAAAAGCAAATATGTTTCCCGACGAATCATTAAAGAATCTACCTAAAATAGAACTTTGGGCATTGCGAGACAAAGCCGTCCATTCACAAATAACCCTCAAAGAACTTGGTCGCCTATTATTGTGGCTCAATCAAAAGCGAGGTTATAAAAGCAGCCGCAGCGATGCAAACTTAGGGAAGAAAGATACTGAATATGTGGCTACTGTAAAAAGCAGACATGAAAAAATAAAGGAACTAAATCTGACTATCGGACAATACTTTTACAAAGAATTATCCAAAGATTCTTTTTTCAAAGTCAAAGAAAATATCTTTCCCCGCGAGGCATATATTGAAGAGTTTGACACTATTTGTAGTACACAAAAACAATTTTATCCCGAGATACTAAATGACGAATTTATTTCAAAACTCCGAAACGAAATTATTTATTACCAACGACCTTTAAAATCGCAAAAAGGTTTGGTTTCGGTTTGCGATTTTGAAGGTTTTTGGCGGACAGCTAAAGATGGAAAAGAATATTTTGTTGGGCCAAAAGTTGCTCCTAAAAGTTCGCCTATCTATCAACTGTCCAAAATGTGGGAGAATATCAACAACATCAAAGTCGGTTCAAGATTGGGTGGAGACATTGAAATAACAGCGGAACAGAAACAAGCAATCTTTCAGCACTTAGATAACAATGAAAAACTAACAGTTACTGATTTATTGAAAATCCTTCAACTCGACAGAAAGAATTGTCATGTCAACAAACAGATAGAAAAAGGATTAGTTGGAAATATTACAAAACATGCTATTCGTCAGTGTTTGGGCGATCCGACACAATACAACCACCTTTTGAGGTTGAATTTAGATATTATTGAAAGCGATAAAAAAGGTTATCTTGTTGACAAAAAATCAGTTGAAATCCTGAATGAGAAATCAACGCAATACATTGATGCAAACGTTGAACATGAACCCCTTTATCAACTGTGGCATACTATCTATTCTATTCAGGACAAACAGGAATGTAGCAATGCTTTGCAAGCCAAGTTTAAAATTGATCCAACCATAGCCGACAAGTTGGCAGATATTGATTTCAGCAAACATGCTTTTGGAAACAAATCGGCAAAAGCTATTCGTAAAATTCTACCCTACTTGATGGAAGGTGATAAATACAGCGAAGCCATGAGTTATGCTGGCTACGAACATTCAGATTCTTTGACCAAAGATGAGAATTTGAAAAGGAAATTACTGGATCAACTCAAGCCAATACAGAAAAACTCTCTTCGCCAACCCATTGTCGAAAAGATATTAAACCAAATGGTGAACGTGGTGAATGCGATTATCAAAGAGCATGGCAAGCCGGACGAAATAAGAGTAGAACTTGCCCGTGAATTGAAACAAAGCAAAGAAGAACGCAATGATACGGATAAAGCCATGAGCAAGCGGCAACGTGAAAATGAAAATATTACCAAACGATTAGCCGAATATGGATTGAAAGCAACCAGAAATAACATTATCAAATGGAGATTGTATGAAGAAATTGATAATGAAGAAAAGAAACTGAATGCTGTTTGTATTTATTGCGGTCAACCCATTTCATTGACCGAAGCAATTAAAGGAAACGATGTAGATATTGAACACATTATTCCAAAATCAAAACTGTTTGACGATTCACAGAGCAATAAAACACTGGCTCACCGTCATTGTAACAAAAACAAGAATGACATGACTGCCTATGATTTTATGAAAACAAAGCCAACGGAAGTATTTAACGAATATGTAAACCGTGTCAATGAATTATATGCAAACCATGTGATCAACAAAACCAAACGAGATAAACTTTTGATGCCCGAAGATAAAATACCTGATAATTTTATAGATCGTCAACTTCGGGAAAGTCAATATATTTCGCGAAAAGCGAGAGAGATACTTCAAACCATTTGTCATAACGTATGGGCTACCAGTGGTACAGTTACTGCTGAACTTCGACATTTATGGGGTTGGGACGAAATTACAATGAATCTTCAGTTTGAAAAATACAAACAACTGGGATTAACCGAAATGGTGGAATGGGAAAGTGAACACGGCAAAAACAAGCATCAGAAAGAAGTTATTTCGGGATGGACTAAACGGGATGATCATCGCCACCATGCCATTGATGCATTGACAATAGCATGTACCAAACAAGGCTACATTCAACGCTTCAATACATTGAGTGCTGTAAAGACCAGAGAAGATATGAAAAACACTATTGAAGAACGTTCAGTTGTTTTCAATGAAAAACGTTCATTACTCGAAAAATATATAATCAGCGAGCAGCCTATAGAAGTTGCCGATGTTGAAGAAGCTGTCGCTAATATTCTAATCTCATTTAAATCAGGGAAAAAGGTAGCTGTAATTGGTAAACGTAAAATTGGTAAACGAGGAAATAAGAAGGTAGTTCAAACAGGAATAATTATTCCACGCGGTTCACTTAGCGAAGATAGTGTTTATGGAAAGATTAAAACCATTGATGTAAGGAAGCCAATCAAATATGTTTTCGAGAATCCTCAATTAATTGTAAAGCCTTATATTAAACAATTGGTTGAAGAAAGAATTGATAGTCATAATGGGGACATCAAAAAAGCAATTGCTTCAATGAAAAACAACCCCATTTACCTAAACAAAGACAAAGAAATTATTCTTGAGTACGCTTCATGCTATAAAACTGAATACGTTATTAAATACACAGTAGATATCAATTTCAACAAAATAGACAAAGTAATTGATGGTAAGATAAAAAACATATTACAACAACGCCTTGATAAATTCGGCGGAAAAGCCAAAGAAGCATTTAAAGATGTTCAATTAAGTGACAAATCTATCATCAAATGGTATGAAGATGAGGGGTTGAAACGTCCAATTAAATCAGTTCGTTGCTTTACCGGATTATCTGCTGTTGTTCCTGTCAAAAAAGATGAAGCAGGCAAAGACATTGGATTTGTAAAACCCGGTAATAATCATCACATTGCTATTTATACTGATAAGGATGGTAACAGATTTGAGCATGTTTGTACATTCTGGCACGCTGTAGAACGAAAAAAATATGGAATTCCCGTAATCATTAAAGATGCAGCCGAAATTTGGGATAAGATTCAACTCCAACCAGAAGGTACTTATCCAGAGAGTTTCCTTGAAAAGTTGCCTGATGTTCAATTAAAACTGGAATTAAGTATGCAACAAAATGAGATGTTTGTATTGGGAATGGCAAGTGAAGATATTCAATTGGCAATTGAAACGAATGATTACAAAACTATTAGTGATAAATTGTATAGAATGCAGAAGATGTCACTTAAACCAAGTAGCGGACAAATTGATTTAGTCTTTAGACATCATCTAGAAACTCAGATTGTTGATGATATTAGCTCTAAAGAAAGCAAAAGATTCATTAATATTCAAAGCTTAGGAACATTATTTGGGTTAAATCCATACAAGCTCAAAATCGACCGTCTTGGAAACATCTCTCTTTGATCAACGATAAACTTTTTCAAAGTTTTAGAACGTTGGGAAAGTTGAAAGAAACAACCATTAAAACCTATAAATGGGGAAATTACAGTTTAATTGCTTGTATCATATTTTCAACCATGCCAACGGGTTTAAAAGTGTGTTTCGAGAGGATGAAAACTGGTGGTATTTTCTGGAGTGATACAGGCTGTATACATTTCTCATAGCCTAGAAATCAACCTTTTGTCGGATGTTGAACAATTCTATCCAGAGATATGTTTCCACAAACAGGAGGCGTGCGAGGCGTTGATTCGAAATTAGAAAAAGAGTAATGTGGTAGTGGTAGAAAAGATCGTAAAGGCATTTGGCGGTATGGCGCTTTTTGAACATGCACATAAAATCTCGAAAAATTCAACCAGATAGTTCATCTTGAAATTCCTGTAGATCATGATTAAACGGACGCTTTATTTCGGAAATCCGGCTTATTTGTCAAAGCGGAATGAACAGTTGGTAATCAAATTACCAGAGGTGGCGAAGAACGATACTCTACCCGAATCGTTTAAGCAAAAGAGCGAAGTTACCGTTCCTATTGAAGATATTGGGGTAGTGGTGCTCGATCATCAACAGATTACACTAACCCATGGTCTGATGGATAGTCTGCTTTCAAACAATGCCGCAGTAATTACATGCGACGGAAACCGCATGCCTGCTGGATTGCTGCTCCCCTTGTCAGGCAATACGACACAGCGGGAACGGTGGCACGACCAGATTGAAGCTTCCGAACCATTGAAAAAACAACTCTGGCAACAGACGATCAAAGCCAAGATTCATAATCAAACCGCCTTGTTGGAACGTCGTAGAGATGTCAATACCAAAAACATGCATTATTGGTCGGATGTAGTAAAAAGCGGGGATGTGGAAAATCATGAAGCCAGGGCTGCGGCTTACTATTGGAGTAATCTTTTCCCTTCGTTGCCTGATTTTCGAAGGGGCAGGGAAGAGGAGCCTCCCAATAACCTGCTCAATTACGGGTATGCCATTCTGAGAGCTGTGGTGGCCCGTTCACTGGTTAGTTCGGGTCTGCTGCCCACATTTGGCATCCATCACAGAAACCGCTACAACGCCTATTGTTTGGCAGATGACGTGATGGAACCCTACCGTCCTTATGTGGACGATATGGTATATGATATTGTGGATAAGGGAACCGATTACCGGGAACTGACAAAGGATATTAAGCAAAGGCTGTTACAGATACCCACTATCGAAGTTGTAATTGAGGGAGAGAGAAGTCCGTTAATGGTAGGAGTGCAGCGGACAACAGCATCCCTTTACAGATGTTTTAGTGGGGAATTACGGAAAATAAGTTATCCGACGTTTTGAAGAATGCATGAAATTAAGAAATGGCAAAACAAAACAAAGAGGAATTAGGAAGGAGAATGTGATTACGTGATTCAAACGAAGAGTTTTGATTTTGTTATTCGGATTGTGAGGTTGAACAAATATTTGATAATTTGACTGAAAGAGTTTGTGTTGTCAAAAATAATTTCTGGGAAGTGTACCTTCCCTTGATGCTGATGTTGAAGAGGCGGATTCCTTATTCCTTTATTCTGTTCTTATTTATGGATCGTTTTAATGAATACAGAATCATGTGGGTAATGGTATTTTTTGATTTGCCTACGGAGACTAAGAAAGAACGCAAAATATATGCTGATTTTCGTAAAAAGATGCTGAAAGACGGATTTACCATGTTTCAGTTCTCCATCTATTTGCGTCATTGTCCTAGCCGGGAGAATGCAGAGGTTCACATCAAAAGGGTGAAGGAGGCATTACCAGAAAAAGGGAATATTGGCATTTTGACAGTTACAGATAAACAGTTTGGAATGATGGAGCTCTTTCAGGGACAGAAAGTAAAAAAACCGGACACCCCATACCAACAGCTGGAGTTGTTTTAGCCGAGCAGGGGAGGATACTTGTGAACTGAATCGCATTCTGACGAAATAAGCCCTTGCCGGATATCCATTTTTGGCTACCTTTACAAACTTTTATTTCAAATTCAATCAAGAACTATATGGCAAAATATTTGGAAGACATTTCAAGAACCTTCAGTGAGTATTTACTAATTCCGGGGTTGACTACCCACGAGTGTTCCCCCTCGAATATATTGTTGAAGGCCCCCCTTGTGAAGTTTCGTAAAGGAGAACAGGCGCCTATCTCTCTGAACGTGCCTTTTGTTTCAGCAATCATGCAATCGGTTTCTGATCATAACATGGCTATTGCATTGGCCCGCAATGGAGGGCTTTCTTTTATTTTTGGCTCGCAAGCTATTGAATCACAGGCTGAAATGGTTAGAAAGGTGAAAACCTATAAAGCAGGGTTTGTTGTGAGCAACGCTAACCTAACCCCGGACCATACCTTACGTAATGTGATTGAGCTGAAAGAAAGATCAGGACATGGAACTATTGGAATTACTGAAGACGGGACTTCACAGGGAAAACTCCTGGGAATTGTAACCGGAAGGGATTACCGTGTGACCAGGGATGATCCTGATAAAAAGGTAAAAGAATTTATGACCCCGTTTTCAAAGCTTATCACCGGCGAATTTGGTATTTCCATTACCGAAGCCAATGATATTATATGGGAGCATAAACTCAATTGCCTTCCCATAATTGATAAAGAGCAGAATTTAAAATATTTTGTATTCCGAAAAGATTACGAAAATCACAAGGAGAACCCGAATGAACTTTCTGACGATAACATGAAATTGCTTGTTGGTGCAGGAATCAATACTCGCGACTATAAAGAGCGTGTCCCCCGGTTGCTTGAAGCCGGAGTAGATATCATGTGTATCGACTCTTCCGATGGGTTTTCAGAATATCAGAAAGATACGCTTCATTATATCAAATCTGCTTTTGGTGAACATGTAAAAGTCGGAGCAGGCAACGTTGTCGATCGTGATGGCTTTATATACCTTGCCGAAGCAGGCGCCGATTTTGTGAAAGTGGGTGTAGGCGGAGGGTCTATTTGTATAACCAGGGAACAGAAAGGGATTGGCCGTGGACAGGCGACTGCTCTTATTGAAGTAGCAGCCGCGCGTGACGAATACTTTGAAAAAACCGGGATATATGTACCTATTTGTTCGGATGGAGGGATTGTTCAGGATTATCACATGGTGCTTGCTTTAGCTATGGGTGCCGATTTTTTGATGATGGGACGATACTTTGCCCGCTTTGACGAAAGTCCGACACGGAAACTGATGGTGAACGGAAATTACATGAAAGAATACTGGGGAGAAGGCTCGAACCGAGCGCGTAACTGGCAACGTTACGATATGGGAGGAAGCGAAAACCTGAAATTTGAAGAAGGGGTTGACAGTTTCGTTCCATATGCTGGTAAATTGAAAGACAATCTGAATATTACATTGGGAAAGATTAAATCAACGATGAGTAGTTGTGGTGTAATGGATTTGAATGATTTAAAGCGAAATGCGAAGATTACCCTTGTTTCATCTACAAGTATTATCGAAGGTGGTGCACATGACGTGGTCGTAAAAGATAATAGAAGCACAAACGGATAACCGGATTCAATTACAGGTTGTTTTTATCCTAATTGGGAATGAAAATTGAACCTATTTTTTACATAGGAAGTGGAAGTGCGGTTTTAAGCTGTACCTCCACTTCTGTTTAAAACAGGTTCAACTGCCCTTCGTCTTTTTTGTTTCTTTTCGGGATATTCGGCTGAATTTGTTTGGAATATCCGGGACTGAATTCTGCTAGGAAGGGTGATGGTTTCATCTCTTTTTCCGTGCCGTACAGCCTCCTTTTTTTGCAATGGACTATTTGCAACTCCTCTTTAGCGCGTGTCATTGCCACGTAAAACAGGCGACGTTCTTCTTCCAGATTGCTATCCTGTCGATCGAGCGGGGTGATTCCTTCTTCAGCTCCTGCAATGATGACGACTGGAAATTCAAGTCCTTTGGCAGCATGGAAAGTTAACAGTCGTACGCCGCCGCTATTCAACCTACCCATATCGGTATAGGGTGATAAAATAAGCTTCTGCAGGAAAACAGCCGTATTTTCAGCGGTGTCCGAGGCGGCCTTAAGGAGCATTTCCCTTTTGATGATCACATCCTCTGCCAGCACGCCGGCAATGTCATTAAGTTAGCGATATAATTATCTGATTATCAACAATAAACGCTTGTGTATATGAGTTATTTTTTGTATATTTGTTTCAGAATCAAATAGTTATTATCATGAAAAAAAACGCCGGAAAGTATATTGGAACTGATAAGGAAAAGAGTATTTTCGCAGGAAATAGTTTTAAAGTTCAGAATGTTAGAGACAGATTTTACAAGAAACAGGAAGCAATCATTTCACAGCACCATTGTCTTTATGATAAATTTTCTCACTAAAAGTCTTTCGGTTGAGATAGCTAACTTTATTAGTTTCATAAAGTACAATATGCCTGGTGCTTCGATAAATGGTATTACAAAAAGTGCTTTTGTACAGTATCGAAAAAAAATAAAACCTGAAGTATTTAAATCACTTTCAGATAGTTTGATTGAGGAGTTTTATACAGACAATGATGCATCGATAAAGCTCTGGAATGGATTTAGGTTGTTGGCTATTGATGGGTCAAGATTGGTTTTGCCCGATACTCAGGAGTTGGAAAGCATTTATGGCAGGACTAAAAACCAATCTGAAACAGGAGTGGTACAGGCAAGAATATCGGTATTGTACGATGTTTTGAATCGGTTTGTCCTGGATGGTGTTTTAGCTCCACTGTCAACTGGAGAGAGTGTTTTGGCGTTGAATCATTTGGTTTTTGCAAAAGCTAACGACTTGATTATTTACGATAGAGGTTATCCTTCTTTCAATTTGATTTATGAGCATTTTGAAAAAGGAGTAGATTTTCTCATCCGGGTTAAAGCTGATTTTAGTAACCTCACCCGGGAATTTTACCAGAGTGGACTACAGTCAGCTATTGCTCGAATGCAACCTGGAAAGAACATAAAACTGTCGGATAAACCGTATTCGAAGAATGCATTCAAAGAAGTTCGGTTGGTTCGGGTTGAACTACCTGATGGAGAAATAGAAATACTGATAACTTCTTTGTTTGATTCAAAAAAATATCCAGTCTCTTTATTTAAAGAACTGTATTTTTTAAGGTGGGGAGTAGAAACGTTTTATGATGAATTGAAGAACAAGATAAAAATAGAACATTTTTCAGGCTATTCAGAGCATTGTATATTGCAGGATTTTTATGCAGCCTTATTTGTGTCAAACGTTCAGAGTTTAATCGTTGGAGACATAAATGATGAATTAGCCAAAGAATCAACCAAATATCAATATCAATACAAAGTCAATAGCAATTTATCATACGGCTTTCTCAAAGACAGGATAATTTTACTGTTTTTCTCGGAAAAGGATATGAACGAAATAGTATCAGAACTCAAAGCGTTGTTTAAAAAACACACGATACCAATACGACCAAATAGAAGATTTGAAAGAGATACTGACAAATACAGAAAAAGAGGTAAACCGAAGTTGCTGAAAAACAATAAAAATACTTTCTGATGGCCTTAACTTAATGACATTGAGCACGCCGGTAAGCGGGAGAAAGAAATCCAGCAACGGCTCCAGAACCGTGCCGGGATTGCTTGTTTCGAAACCGGATGATAATTGACGGTAGAGCAATATCCACTCTCTCCAACGCTGATCATCGGAAAGATGCTCAAAGTCAATGCTTCTTTCCATCATGCTTTTCAGTATAAATTGCTTTTGTTCCTTTGTGATGGATAAAAGATGATCAATCAATCGGGACAGCGCAACCATATTATGTTCATTTTGCAATAACTGCAAAGCATTTGCTACCAGATCAAAAGGTGTCTCCGACAGAAAAGAGCTTCCATCACTTAGTAACACTGGAATGCCTTTTGCCTTTAATTGATGGATAATCTGGCTACCAATCCGATGGGTTCGATATAAAACGGCAATATCCGAGAAAGCATAATCATAGTCGGATAAGAGTTGTCCGGTACTTAGGGCATCAACGCCACCGACATAGTTTAATATCTGAGTTGCAATGTAATTGGCTTCTTCTGTGGCATTTCCCGCTACGTATTGCTTGATTTCAACGTCTGATGTTTTCACTGCTTCGGCATGCGTTTCGCCTGCAAGAGAATTATGCCGGATCACTTCATCTGCAGCTTTCAGAATGGAAGGCGGCGTGCGGTAGTTCTTCTGCAGCATAATGCGGGTAGCCTGCAAATCAGTTTCCGCTTTGTAAAAGAGTCGTATGTCGGAGCCCCGGAACCCGTAAATAGATTGGTTAGGATCGCCAATAGTGAAAACATGCTTCCCGGAAGCAAGCAACCGGACAAATTCATATTGCACCGGGTTACTGTCCTGAAACTCATCTACCGCAAGGCATTTATACTTTTGGGTGAAGCTTTTCTGTGAGTTTTTCAATTCATTATTCGCCTGCCAGATGATTGCCGACAGATCGACCGCATGGTTATCGCGGAGGAACTGATGGTAGGTCTCAAAATGCGTCGAGAATTCCTTTTGATCGGGGTCAATACCTTCGTGATACTTTTCGTAGGCGTAGGAAAGTTTTTTATGTCCGGCATTGTCCATTTCAGGAAAAAGAATGTTGAATAGGCTGATGCGACTGGTTTGGTCGTAAATAGTTCCTGTTTCAGGGTACATTTCTTTCAGAAAACCGTATGCAATAGCATGAAAGGTGCCGACCATTATCCGGTTTGCTTTGTCTCCGATTTGTTTTTGCAGCCGCACCCTAAGTTCATCAGCAGCTTTGTTGGTAAAGGTGATTGCAATAATTGTATCCGGCAGGATACCTTTTTCTTCAATCTGGAAAGCAATCCATTGGATCAGGGTTTTTGTTTTTCCAGTGCCCGGTCCGGCAATGACAAGCGTATTCTTTTCTTCCTGTATAGCCTGCTGTTGCTTTGTGTTAGGTTTTTGTTCTTCCCCTTTTTTTTCTGGCAATGCTGCCGGTTGTTGGAGGGAGTAACTTTGTTCCGGTTCAACAACATTAGCAACGGATATCTCTTCGTCAAAAAGGTTTTCCTGACCTGTAAAACGTGCTATTTCGCCAGCATTAAAGATGGAGATGGTGCCGTATTCGCCGTCGTAACCTCCTTGCGGATGAACTTCCTCAGCGCGTAAACGCCGGATAGCTTCTGCAAGTAGGACATTTGATTTAGCTTTTATCTCTTCAACCGGTACAACGTGTAACAGATCAAATTCATTGCCGAAAGTTGAAATTACGCGCGTAAATTCTTGCATCACGCCTTTTGAGGCAGTAGATGAACCTTCAATTTGGGCGAGGATCTCGGGCAAAGGAACAATATACTTAAAACCGGGAGCATTGGTCGGTTGTTCAGCCGAAGGCCTGTCTGCGAGCGTTTCAATCCGGTTGAGTACCCCAATCGTAAGCGGTTTGCCGCAGACTGGACAAATATTTTTCAGTTTGAAACTCTCCTGAGGTGTCAGGGAGATATTACATTTACGATGTCCGTCCAGATGATATTTCCCTTCTTCAGGAAAGAACTCATATGTGCCGCAGAAACCTTGCCTGCTTTTCAACGCTTCGAACATGGCATAATACGATAACTCCGTATCAAATACATTGGCTTCCCTTCCCATCTTTTGAGGTGAATGTGCATCTGAATTGGAGACCAGCGTGTACCGGTCGAGTGAAGATAACTTCCAGTTCATGGCTGGATCGGAAGAAAGGCCTGTTTCCAGGGCAAAGATGTGGTTGGACAAGTCGCGGAAGCACTCTTCAATGCTGTCATAACCCCCTTTCGAACCCAGTGTGGAGAACCAGGGCGTCCAAACATGCGCTGGAATCAGATGGGCATCTTGTGAGCTTTCGAGTACGATTTCAAGCAGATCTCTTGAGGGAAGCCCCAAAATCGGTCGTCCGTCCGAAGCAAGGTTCCCGATTTGGCTCAGACGTGCATTGATTCTTTTTGCGGTATCAAAATCGGGCGCCAGCACAATGTTATGATTCTTCCTGACTTTGTCTCCGTATTTGTAAATGGATGCGATTTCTGTGCTAAGGCAAAACCGCACGTCGATACCTTGGGGTTTGATGCCGGGGACTCCTTCTTCATGAGGAGGATTTTTCAAACGAAAAAGCCCGTTCCCATCCGGTTCGAGTCTGTCTTCCAGTTCTTTGAGCCATCCCGGATGAGTAAAATCGCCAGTACCCAGCACATGGATACCTTTGATTTTTGCCCATTGATACAGGGTATCAAGATTCAGATCTTTGCTGGTTGCTCTTGAATAGTGGGAGTGAAGATGAAAGTCGGCAAAAAATTTCATGTGTTAATTGAGCGTCGAACTCATGTCAACATTTAATCATTGGCTTGTGCGCCTTGAATTCAGTCATGAGCGTTCATCCATTTTCAATGCTTTCATGTTTTTCCATTGTTTACAGACAGCTAAATTACAGCTTTTTTTATTTTCTGGTGTGGGTGTGGATATAATTTTTTTTTTGTTCTGCCTGTGGGGAAGCTTTAAAACTAAAAATGGGATTCAAAATGTAATGTACCCTAAACGTTAGACAAGAAATTTTTGAGATACAATTCATTTTGAACACCCCACATCTTTGATCCACCTATCCGGACAGAGAAGAAAACAGAAATTAGTCAAAAGTATTTTTTTAGAAGTGGTTATCTCATCATCGCTTATAATGGACAAACAAGTGTAGCGTGATTTTTATAATAGAAGAATACCTGCCTGTTGACAGTGTCAATCAGTAATTGATTTAATTTTTTATTGAAGATGGAACCACATACTTCTACTTCTTTTATGCGCCAATCCTGTTAATCTTGATCAAAAAATACCAAAATGCAGAAATATGCCTATTTTTGCATTCTCTTGATGTCATACTTAACCTTAAAACTTGTACTGTTCCCTATGGAAAAATACAACGAAAATCAGGAAAAGAAATTAATTTTCAATTTGAAAAACGGTTCGCATACAGCATTTGATTCCATTTATAAATTGTATGCAAAGCGTTTATATGCTTACAGCCTTCAATATACAAAATCTGTAGAAGATGCTGAAGACATTGTGCAAGAGGTATTCATCAACCTATGGAACAACAGAATGACTATCCGGCAAGATGACACTCTAAGCGCTTTGCTCTTTATTATGGCCAAACATAAACTTATTAACGCATACCGGGCCAGGTTGAACCATCCCCATAGTGAAGAATACAAGGAATTTATGCATGCTCTTACTGTTGATGATACCCAACAACGTGTTGAATATGGGGATTTTGTCAAGCATTTTACGAAAATTCTATCAAAACTACCTCCAACTCAACAACGTGTTATTCAATTATCGAGATTTAACAGAATGACAAACAAAGAAATTGCAGAAACTTTATCATTAAGCGAACAAACGGTTAAAAATCAACTTTCGATAGGATTAAAGTCTTTACGGGAGAAATTAATGAGAATAATCGTCCTATGCGTACTGTTCGTTATTCCCTGGTAATTTATAAACGGTACTTTTTAATATGCAGCGTGTCTTTAATATAAACTATAAATCAGAATAAGGTGAACGAACTGGAACAAAAGTATAAAACAAATAACTTGACTGACGAAGAACTGAAAACACTAAGAGATTACGTCAATTCCATGTCGGATGAGCAATTAGCAACCCGTCTGTTTGATGAATGGCTGAATAATGGAACTGATTTATCATTTGTGGATTCTAAACGGCTGGATAAATTGAAGGAAGAAATCGATCGATCCATTGATAACTCACACTACAATTTTTTAAATATCAAGAAGATAGGACAAATAGCCGCAGCCATATTATTGCCTGTTTTCATTATAACAACTTTGTTTTTTTATAAGGAAAACCACCAATTGACTTCAGAAGAGATGGTGGTAACTACCGGCAATAATGAACGGGCAAATGTCAATCTGCCCGATGGAACCAATGTTACATTAAATTCCAATTCACGATTGGCATATGCACCTATGACGTATAACAAATCTACTAGACAGATTGTTTTTGAAGGGGAAGGGTATTTTCAGATTCGTAAAGACCCGGATCGGCCTTTTTTGATTGAAGCAAAAGGATTGAGAGTAAAAGATCTGGGAACAGTTTTTGACTTACGTGTATATGGAAATAGCAATACAGCGGAACTTGCCTTAGAGCGGGGGTGTGTACAATTTACCTCTATCAAAGCCAATCAAAATGTGATACTAGATTTAGGCGATAAGGCCATTTTGGAACAGAAAACCGGGAAAATTACTGTGATTCGGGCAAAAGATATTGAGAATGCTTCTGCTTGGAAAAGAGGATATTTGTCGTTCCATGCAACGGCTTTATGTGATATCATTAGCAATCTTGAAGCGTCTTATGGCGTCAATATCATTATTGATAATAAAACAATTAACGACTCCACCGATTTATTTACCGGCACAATTCCCATTACAAATCTGAATGAGGCGTTATTCATTCTTCAAAAGTCATATCATTTGAGTTGCCGTCAAAAACAGAAAGATATTATTCTGTATAAACCATAAGGTGTAGACGGAAGTTTGAAAAATAAGCCATCTTAAAACGTCCTTTTGTACAGGGACGTTTTTTTTTGAAAAAAAATTGTTTTTCTTGGTACTTTCTATGTTAACCGCTGTCTTTACTACTAAGACGGCACCTAAGGCTGTGAGAAGAATTTCTTTTTTAGTATTAATTTTAAAATTTACAACATGAAAGAACGTTTGAAAATGAAACATTTAGTATTGTTCTTTTTGCTGGGCTTTGTGTGTATATCGCACATCTATGCTCAAAAGCAAACAGTAACAGTACATATGAAAAATGGAACTCTTAGTGAATTGTTCTCTGCTATTGAGAAACAGACAACTTACCATTTCTCTTATCGTGATGTCATTATTGATAATCGAAAAGATGTTACGATTTCCCAAACGGATGTTCCCGTATCGGTGATTCTAAATGCTGTTTTGACAAATCGAAACCTGGTATATACTATTATTTCCAGCCAATCAATTGTGATCTCAGATAAGGAAGCTAAAGCAAAGAGGGACAATAGCCGAGAAACTCTTAGAAAGATTACGGGTATTGTAAAAGATGAAAAGGGGCAACCTCTTCCGGGTGTAACAGTTATGATTCAAGGGACAAAAACAGGTACGATTACAGATGCAAATGGAAATTATACGCTGCAAAATGTAGCTCCCAATCTAACTTTGGAGTTTTCGTTTGTAGGAATGCAGAAAAGTATGATTTTAGTAGGGGATAGATCTGTAATCAATGTGACAATGACAGAAGCCACTACTGGGTTGAATGAAATAGTAGTCGTGGGATATGGTACACAAAAAAAAGCGACTTTAACAGGCTCAGTGACCTCTGTTGGAGGTAACGATATTGAAGAGACACCTACGATGAATGTGACTAATGCTCTTGCAGGTAAAGTGCCTGGGTTGGTAGTTGTAGGGCAAAGTGGTGAACCTGGTGCAGATTATTCAGATTTATATATCCGTGGAAGGAGCAGCCTTAATGATAATTCTCCATTAATAGTAGTAGATGGAATTCCTAATCGTTCTTTAGAAAGAATTGATCCTTCAACCATCGAAAGTGTTACTGTGTTAAAAGATGCATCTGCAGCTATATATGGATCACAGGCTGCAAATGGCGTCATTTTAGTCACAACAAAAAGAGGGAAAGCTGAAAAGCTAACTTATTCTGTAAACATAGATCAGGGTTGGTCACAGCCAACTAAAATTCCCAAAATGTGTAATGCGACAGAGTTTGCCACTTTAGTAAATGAAGTTGATGCTTATAGCGGGCAGGCAGCCACATATTCGGCTACTGATATTCAGAAATATTCTAATGGGTCTGATCCATGGGGGCATCCAAATACTAAATGGTTTAATGCTCTTCTGAAAACATGGTCGCCTCAGACAACGGCTAACCTTTCTTTAACAGGAGGCTCTCGGAGCCTTAGAGTATTTGCCTCATTGTCTGCTCGATCTCAAGATGGATTTTTCAAAAGAGGAATAAGTAATTATAAGCAATATGATTTAAGGAGTAATATTGATGCAACATTAAGTAAATATGTTACAGCGAGAATTGATTTTAGTGGACGTTTGGAAGATGCTAACGCACCAACGTCTTCTTCGGCTTCAATCTTTGAAAGTATAGTTACAGCTAATCCTACAAAGCCTGCATATTGGCCAAATGGATTGCCTGGCCCTCCTTTGGATTTGGTAAGCCAAAGTAATCCTGTTATTCAAGCAACCTCTGCAAGTGGATATAATAATAGTCAAAATTATGTGTTAAATGTTGATGGAAAGTTAAACATTCAAATACCTTATGTGAATGGGCTTTCTTTGACATTTACTGGATCTGTTGATCGGGGATTAGATTATACAAAAGATTTTACTACACCTTATACTTTGTATTCTTGGGATGGCACTACGGTTAATAGCAGTGGTATTCCAGTTTTAAATAGTGCTTTATATGGAGGAAATGCCAAGTTAACCCAAGGATTAAATTATTCACAGCAATATTTAGTAAATGGATTAATTAATTATAAAGCAGATATTGCAAAGCATCATAATATTGGAGCCTTAGTGGGAGTTGAGGCTATAGAAAATACATCTAACTGGTTTACGGCAGCACGGTATAATTTTTCCACCACATATCCTGCTGAATTAAATTTTGGAGACCCTAATCAACAGTATGCTAATGGAGCAAATCCAGGTATGAATAGATGGATGAATTATTTTGGAAGATTAAATTATGCATATGACAATAAATACTTAGCTGAGTTTGTGTGGAGATATCAAGGTTCCAGTAAATTCTCACAGAAAGTGCGATGGGGGTTTTTCCCTGGAGTTTCTTTAGGTTATCGCATTTCTGAAGAAAAATTTTGGAATGATAATATTAAAAAAATCATCAATGACTTAAAGATACGTGCATCATGGGGGAAAACTGGTAATGATTTGATTAATCCATATCAGTTCTATTCTTTATATTCAACTTATTGGAGAAACTTTGTTACAAGCGACGGTACTAATCATACAACAATTACAGAAAGTCTTGCTGCTAATGTTTTAGCCCAATGGGAGGTGGCTACTCAATCGGATGTGGGGATAGATATGTATATGTTTAATAGTAAGATATCATTAACATGTGACTATTTCAATAATTTAAGAAGCAAAATTTTAATACCACAAACATCTTCTGTGCCTGGATCTACAGGTTTAACAGGCATCTTGCCTGATGTAAACATTGGGAAAGTCCGTAATCAGGGAGTCGATTTTGATATTACGTATGCTGACCATATTAATGACTTTAAATTTCGTATCGGGTTGAATGGTTGTTATGCCAAAAATAAAGTATTGTTTTTTGATGAAGCACCAGGTGCTCCTGCTTGGCAAATCCAAACGGGACATCCTATGTATTCTGGCCTGTACTATAAAGCTATCGGAATATTCCATACACAAGCGGAGGTTGATAAATATCCACATATGGATGGAGCGCGCCCTGGTGATATTATTTTTGCTGACATTAATGGTGATGGTAAAATTAATGCTCTTGATGAAGTTCGTATTTATAAAAGTAGTGTGCCTACTCTTACTGGCGGTGTGAATTTATATGGTGAATATAAAAACTTTGATTTAAATGTTTTTATACAAGGACAAGCAGGAGCAGTCCGCTATGTACAACCTACAGGGAGTACCGAATTTAATTATTTGCAAAGTACATATGATAATCGCTGGACCACTAATAATCCTAATTCTAATTATCCCAGGACGTTTAATCGTAATAATGAATATTGGATGAATTCAAATAATCCGAGTACTTTCTGGCTTAAAAAGACGGATTTTATACGGTTAAAAAGCATAGAATTGGGATATAATATTCCTAAAAAGTATTTGGATAAAACAGGAATAAATCTCTTGAGACTTTATTTGAATGCCGTGAACTTATTTTGCTATTCTCCTGATATGAAAGATTTTGACCCAGAAATGGTTTATCAAAACGATGGACTTGTTGGAGAAGGGTATCCGCTCCAAAGAATTGTGAATATTGGATGCTCTATTAACTTTTAATTTTTAATTCATATGAGACAGATATTTAAATCAGCAATAATTGTTTCTATTTTCATCTTGAGTTTTACCTCTTGCAGTAATTATTTAAATACAGCACCTGGAAATCAATATGATGACGCTACGGTATGGCAAAATTCAACTTTAGTTGAAGAATTTGTTGATAATATTTACTTAGGTATTCCTTATCCATATCAGTGGTATATGAATGCATCTCTTACAGACGAGGCAATTCCAGTTCAATATGATGGAGTAGTCGGGGTGGTGCTTACTGGTACTATGACTCCAGATAATAAAGGAGCCTTTGATAACAACTGGGCTAATTGCATGGAAAATTATTGGTGGAATAGTTGTTATAATAATATCCGTGAATGCAATTTGTTTTTTGAGAAAATTAATCAGACACCATTTGCTGATCAGAATAGAAAAAGCCAAATTACAGGTGAGGTTCATTTTTTGAGAGCATATTTTTATTATTTGTTATTTATTCAGTATGGAGGTGTTCCTTTGATTGATAAAACTTATAATATAGGGGATAATTATTCTATAAAACGGAATACTTTGGCTGAAACAGTTACATTTATTGTTAATGATTTGGATAAAGCAGACTCTCTTATTGGTGATCAATCTGATAAAACTAGGGCTACCAAAGGATCTATTTTGGCTTTAAAATCGAGAGTATTGCTGTATGCAGCTAGTGATCTTTTTAATTCAAAAGCAAATTGGGCCCCAGGATATGCACATCCAGAATTAGTAAGTTATATGGACGATAATCGACAACAACGCTGGCAAGCTGCAAAAGATGCAGCAAAAGCTGTTATGGATTTAAATCAATACAGTTTGTATAATGATGGCTCTGATCCAACGACAAATTTTGAAAATTTATTTTTAAGCATGGATAATAATGAGCAAATTTTTATTGCCAAATATGATAAAATAAATTATCCATTTTATGGTACCGATTGGATTTCTTCAGTTTGTGGCACGCCTTCGTTTGGCGGTTTTGGATTGAATCAAGTTACGGCTAATTTAGCTGATGCTTTTGAAAACGCTGACGGAACTCCTTTTAACTGGGCTACACAATCGGCAGATCCTTACGTGCACAGAGATCCTCGGTTTTATGCAACTATTTTATATAATGGAGCTCCTTGGGTTGCAATGGATTGGAATTCATGGTCATTTGTCTCACATTCTGTGCAAACTGGAACATGGGCGAGTGGTGCGACAGGTAGTGATTTTAAGAGTGGTGAGTTTACGGGTTATTATATTAGAAAATTTATTGATCCATCTTTTTTTACTTACTATTATGGGCCAAGACAACCGCAGCCATATGTTCAAATCCGTTATGCAGAAATACTGCTGAATTATGCAGAAGCATGTATTGCTCTTGGAGAAGAAGATGAGGCAAGGAGAGTGATTAATTTAATTAGAGAAAGAGCGGGGATGCCAGATATAACTGACAGTGGTACTCAATTAGTTGCAAAATACCGAAATGAAAGAAGAGTAGAACTTGCTTGGGAATCACAGCGCTTCTTTGATGTTAGACGATGGATGATTGCCTCTCAGGCATATCAACCTGCTCTGGGAGTTCAAGTAACTTATCCCACGGATGGATCAACGGCTGATCCTGTATATAAGGAAGTGCAAGTAGAAAACAGAGCATGGACCAATAGTCAATATCTAATCCCAATTTCAAGATCAGAAATGCAGGCAAATCCTGCCTTGATTCAAAATCCTGGTTATAATTAAATTAAATGATTATCCGCAAAGCGACCTGTAGAAAAAGAGGCCAGAATTACGGTTGAGTTTGTAATAAAAAGTTCTCAATATATTTGTATAATTCATTGAAATACATTATATTTACAGCGTATTCAACAGTAAAAATACACGCTATGAATCTCTTGAATTTCATTCTAAATTTTCCCGATGAGGAATCCTGTATTGCGCATTTTAAGGCGCAACGGGATCAAATCGGTATTGTTTGTCCAAAATGCGGCAGCACAAAACATATTTGGCTTAAAAACAAGCTACGTTACGAGTGTACGCATTGTCATCATCGCCAGTCCATACGAAGGGGTACAGTATTAGAATTTTCTAAACTCCCTTTTCGTTACTGGTATGTTGCCATGCACCTTTTGACCAGTACCAAAAAATCTTTTTCGGCTTCCGAGTTGCAACGGCAACTGGGACATAAACGCTATCAACCCATTTGGGAAATGCACAAGAAATTGAGCGACATAATGGGTAAACGCGACAATGAATATCAGCTTTCGGGACAAATAGAACTTGACAATGCTTTTATTACCACTCTGATAAGTGATGACTGTAAGCAACAGAACTTAAAACGTGGTGCAGGCAGTCAGAATAAGTCTAAAGTCCTTGTAATGACAGAAAGCATTGTGGTTGAAAATCCAAAACCGGGTAAAAAGCCCAAAAAGATAAACCACATTAAAATGCAGGTAGTGCCTGATTTAAGAGCTGACACTGCCGTTGAAATTGTCAAAGAACAAATTGATTCAAAGGCGGAATTAACCACCGATGATTCAAAAACATTTTTTAAGCTACATCAAGCTGTGGAGTCTCAAAAGGCTCAGGTTATTGAACCAGAAGACCTTCAGAAGATACTTCCATGGGTTCATATCAGTATTGCAAACGTGAAACGTTTACTACTTGATATGCACCACCAGCTTAAAAAAGAGTATTTACAATATTATCTCAATGAGTTCTGCTATAAGTTCAACCGAAGATATTTCGGGGAAAAGATGTTCGATAGATTAGTGTTTGCCGCTGCAAATTACAATACCGATTTCAAATCCAGAATTTATAACAGGTCGCTTTGCGGATAATCATATTAAATTATTAGCGACGAATCAATAGAAATGCAATATTTTATATAAATGGTGACGACCTTTAAATTGTGGTTTTTAGAATAGATATTGTGCTGTTTTATTGATGAGTGTGTTGTGTCGATAAGATGTTTGTTATTAATATATGTCTTTGATGAAATAACAGCATCTTATCGATTTTATAGAAATGCAAATTAATATGTGTGATGTAACTAATGTGTTTATTCATAGAATTTTAATATAGTATTGCTGTGTCAATGAAGCGATTTATCTTTATCCTTTTGTCTGTGTCTTTGCCTATATTAGTTGTCGCCCAACCAAGTTTGAAATTGCCATCTATTTTAAGTAACCATGCAGTAATGCAAGCTAATTCTAATGTGAAATTATGGGGATGGGCAGCGTGTACTATCCCTGTGAAGATTGTATGTAGCTGGAGTCCTACTGATACTATTACAGCAATGCCATGTAAAGATTGTTCTTGGAAGGTAACAGTTAAAACTCCACAAGCAGGAGGTCCTTATTCTATGGAATTTTTCAGTGGCAATGAAAAAGTGATTATTAGAGACTTGTTGATGGGAAATGTTTGGTTGTGTTCCGGACAATCTAATATGGCATTTAGTTATGATTGGGGCGATTTGGATGCTGGAGATATACTTCAGTCTTGTAAAAATAATTTTATTCGTTTTTTTCAAATACAGCAGGGATTCAACGATTATCCCTCTGCTGATTGTAAAGGCGAATGGGTGGTGTGTGATTCAACTTCTATGAAGAACTTTAGCTTAATTGGTTATTTCTTTGGCAGTGAATTGTATAAATACCTTAAGCAACCTATTGGGCTTATTGGTTCTTATTGGAGTGGATCCTGCATACAGTCTTGGATTCCGCAGTATGTGTTTAAAGATACTGTTTTGCAACGTTTAGGAGATGATATTCTACCGATGATTTGGTCCCCAGTAGCTTTATCAGTTCTTTACAACGCTATGATAAATCCTATTGTAAATTACAAAATTGCTGGAAATATTTGGTATCAAGGAGAATCAAACACTGATCACCCACAATATTATGGATCACTTTTTAAAGCTTTGATTTTAAGTTGGCGCAAAAGCTTTCACAATGAATTCCCTTTTTATTTTATACAAATTGCTCCTTGGAGTGGCTATCAAGGTATTAATGGGGCATTACTTCGAGAACAGCAAGCTACGGCTTTATCCTTGCCGAAAACAGGTATGATTACCATTGGGGATTTAGTGGAGGATACAACCAATATCCATCCCAAGCTCAAACGTGCGGTTGCTGAACGATTATCAAATTTAGTGTTATCAGAGATGTACAATGCAGATTCATTACAAGCGTATCAACCTCATTTTAGCTTCATGAAAATTAAAAAAAACAAAGCTATACTTACTATTGCTTCTATTAGAAAGCTTACATTCAGAGGGCAAACCATTCACTGTTTTCAAATTGCCGGACAAGATAAGGTGTATTATTCTGCAGAAGCAGAAATACAGAAGGACGGCACAATTGTAGTAAGCGCCAGGCAAGTGAAGTGCCCAGTGGCAGTACGTTACTGTTTTACCAACGCTGCCATGCCTAATTTATTTGATATAAATGGATTACCGCTTGTTCCATTCAGGACAGATCATTGGTAAATATTTTTTATAGGGTTATTTATGTGTAACCATATATCTCTATTGTCTTTTCTACTGTTGCGTTATAGATGTGAATGATTTTCACTTCATTTGTACGGAACCTATACTTGAGGAATAATGTATATATACTCAACAACAATTTGTTATGTATGAGAGTGAGGTGTGTTTAAATGGTAATCTTGATGTTTGATGGTTAAGAATGAGAATTATAGCAAATAGTGATGCAGCAATACTGCATAGATTAATTGGACTACTCAAGATGGATGAAATGTATATGAGAAATACATACAAAAGAGAAAGAAGCCATATGTTAATTATAGGGTTTTGTCGGAGGATTTTCACCTTCAGTTTTAGCTTCATAACTATCTTATTATTGGTGGTTTTTCCTATTAATTGCATGTCACAACTACAATATAAGATTGATGCATCAAATGTTATGAGGGTACCTGAAATAGGACGTTTAAAAATGGGTAATTCAGGAACTAGAAAAGAAAGGATTCAGGTTAATAGCTTATATATGACTTGTGGAGGTAAACCTGTAATACCGGTAATGGGAGAAATCCATTTTTCGCGGCTTAAGCCGAATCAATGGGAAGATTGTATTCTTAAAATGAAAGCATGTGGGATCAATATAATCTCTACTTATCTTTTCTGGAATTATCACGAAGAAATAGAAGGTCAGTTTGACTGGAGACATGAAAAAAATATAAGAAAGTTTGTACAATTATGCCAGAAAGATAGTGTGAATGTTTTTTTACGTATAGGCCCGTGGTCACATGGAGAAGTTAGAAACGGTGGCACTCCAGATTGGATTCTCAGCAAAACATACTTAATAAACCGTTCCAATGATGTAGTATATCAACATTATGTGAAACAGTATTTTAGAGAAATTGCAAAACAGTTAAAGGGACTATATTATAAAGATGGTGGAAATATTATAGGGATTCAACTTGAGAATGAATATTGGTTTGAAAAAAGGGGAGAAGCTCATATTTTATGGTTGAAGAAAATTGTAAAAGAATTAGGCATGGATGTCCCTTTATATACAGTTACAGGGTGGGGTGGCGGGTCAGTGCCTCCCTTTGAAGTTATCCCAATGTGGGGAGGATATGCAGATGAACCGTGGTTAGAAAGTGTACATAAAGATGTATTGCCTTGGAACTTTAAGTTTGATTTTTTTCGTGACAATAAACATATTGGGAATAATCCGCTTAACCAAAAACAGTATATGAATTATGATAATTACCCTTATTTTACATGTGAAATGGGTGTTGGCGTCCAGAATACATATCATCGGCGACTAACTATTAATCCAATAGATGGATTAGGGATGGTTTTGGCTAAATTGGGGTCTGGTAGTAATTTAGTTGGTTACTATATGTTTGCAGGAGGAACAAATCCTCACGGTCTACTCCATTCAACTGAGGAAGAGCGACAAGAAACTGGAGGTTGGAGTCGTCTTCCTGTTAAGTCATATGATTTTCAAGCTGCTATTAAGGAGTCTGGAGAACTCTCTGATTCATACTTTCAAGTTAAAAAGATTAACTATTTTCTCAATGATTTTGGTGATAGATTAGCCCCAATGTTACCGGTAGTTTATCACAATACCCATGATAGTTTACAATTAGCTGTGCGTTCGAATAATACATCCGGGTTTCTTTTTGGAATTAATTATTGTCGATATGTACCTAAAAAGATTTTATTACATAGACAATTCTGTGTGAAGTTCTCAAACGAAACTCTTGTCTTTCCCTCAAAAGGGATTGATATTCCAGATAGTACTTTGTTCGTTTGGCCAATGAATTTCAGCATGGGTTCTATTATACTTAAATATGCTACCGCGCAGCTGCTTTGTGAAGATGGTAACTCTTATATATTCTTTCAGAATAATAAAATTCAACCTGAGTTTGCTTTTGATCATAGAACTATTCGAACTGTAACAACTTCTACCGGCGTTACGAGAAAAAAGGGAAATTTAATTGTGATTTCCAACCTTGTTCCGAGCAAGGATTGCGTCATTACGTTAAAAGCTAAGAATGGAGATGTGGAGCATATTATTGTGCTTAACGAGCGTGATGCAGAGCATGCTTGGTTATTCAAACGAGATGGTAGAACAGAATTCTATATTTCAAACGCAAGCCTTTATTTAAACGGAAATAATATATGGGCTCTTTCTACCCAAAGAGATGTTTCGTTATATCATTTACAGAAAGAGGTGTTTATCCACTCCAATATTTCATCTCAGAAACAAAATACGCATATTCAATTAACTACTCATTCATTGTTTGCTGATTCAAAGTGGTTACAATCAGGTGATTTTAAAAAAATACCTGATTATATGGAGCGTTATCATCGTTTTTTTTTCAAAGAGTTTAGCTTAAGTAATCCATCTTCTTTTCGTAAGGTGACATTATATATTTATCCTGAAACTTGTTGTCAATTAAATATTAATCGTAAATGGGTACAACAAAAAATAAGATCTAATCAAGTAAATGCTATTGACATAACAGGATACGTCACTAAAGGGGATAACATGCTTTTCCTTGCTTTCCCTTTTGTTGTAGGGAAGAAGGAGTTTGCAGCAAGGGTTATTGTAGAATATAGTAATGCGGATCGAGTAGATTTTTCGACAGATTTGTCATGGCTGACAACTGATATGTATACAATGCCGACCTCTTTTTCCGCATATAATCGTCCTGAACGTCCAACTATTGCTCCTTCTCCTATTTATGCCTCAAACTTAACTTGTCCGAATTTTAGAGAGTGGACATTAGCGATACCGCATGGCATTTTAGATAGTTTAAATGCATTTTATGTTCATATTAGATATATTGGCGATCGTGCTGAACTTTATAATGGTTACAGATTGGTCGCGGATGACTTTAATAACAACAAATCATGGCACATAGGGTTGCAGCGACTTAATCCTCCTCCGGAAGGCGACAATTTACGTTTGATAATCTATCCATTACGTCCATCTCAAAGAATATTTTTTGATATACCACCAAAGGTTAGTGATTATGGGAAGATGGAGATAAAAAATATTGAAATACAACGAGAACGTATTATACACATAACAGAATGAACAACATGAGATTTCTTATAGGATTGATTTTTGTGTTTTTTATACAGCAAGCATATCCTCATAATCTAAAGATTGAAGCCTTATTTAGCGATAACATGGTTTTACAGCAGCAAACTAAAGCTCCTATTTGGGGCTGGTGCCGAAATGGGCATAAAGTATTTATTACTACCTCTTGGGATCATCATACTTATGTTTCAATAAGTCAAAAAGATGGAAGATGGAGTGCTTTGATAAATACTCCTCATGCAGGAGGTCCCTTTCTCGTTCATGTGAGAAGTGGGGATGAAAATGTTGTTATTAAGAATGTATACATTGGAGAGGTTTGGCTGGTCAGTGGTCAGTCAAATATGAGTATGCCTTTAAAAGGATATTATTGTCAACCTGTTTTGGGTTCTAATGATGCTATCCTGAATTCCAATAATAAAAAGATTCACTTTGTTAATATTCCAACAATGGCGGCCTTTAAACCACAATCTAATGTCCGCAATGTTCAATGGCAAGTTGCTTCATCTGAGAATGCCGGTGATTGTAGTGCTGTTGGTTGGTTTTTTAGCGATAGATTACATAAATCATTAAATGTTCCTATTGGAATTATTAATGCTAGCTTTAGTGGTTCAAATGTAGAAGCGTGGATGACTCCAACAGCTTGCAGTGAATTTAGAGATATTAAAATCCCGATTTTTAGTGATAGTACTTCTTATGTCATTAATAATATTGCTACTGTATTATTTAATGGCATGATTTCTCCTATTGTGGGCTATGGTATTAAGGGATTAATTTGGTATCAGGGCGAATCTAATGTGTTCAATGTGCCTCGATATGCGCCTTCTGTAGTTGCTATGGTCAATGACTGGCGTAAATTATGGAAGGAAGGTAATTTCCCTTTTTATTTTGCACAAATAGCTCCGTATGATTATAAACAATGGAATTTTTTTACACCTCAATGGCCAGATATTTCTGCGTATTTACGCGAATCACAGGTAAAGATTCAGAAGCTAATTCCTAATAGTGGCATGGCTGTGCTTTTAGATATTGGAGATAGCTTATGTATTCATCCTTCTCATAAAAAAGAAGTAGGAAATCGTTTGGCGTTGTTAGCATTGGCAAAAACATATGGGAGACAAGGGTTTGAATTTCAGAGTCCAGAATATGATCATATGAATGTGATAGGGAATAAGGCTATTATATATTTTTCGAAAACATTTAATGGGCTTACTAGTTACGGAAAGAAGTTAACCCTATTTGAAATCGCAGGGGACAATAAAGTGTTTTATAAGGCTCATGCCTATATCAATACTGACAGCGGAACTGTTGTAGTTAGTTGTCCGTTAGTACCACATCCTATTGCAGTACGATATGCATTTAAAGATTATGTAAAAGCTGAATTATTTGGTACTGGAGGACTACCGGTTTCATCTTTTAGGACAGATGATTGGTAACTATGATTTTTAATTGACAAAATTAATATCAAATACAGTCTTTCCCAGTGTAACTATAAGCTTAAGGTATTGTAGCCGGAATTCTTTCATGCATTTATATGGAAATAATTTTAGCAAAGAGATAGTGAGGATAATTTCATTGAATTTATTGAAGCACGATATTAAACTATTATGAACTAAAATTTTGAATTATGATGAGAAATAAACTGCACAGCAAGATCATATTATTACTGTTGTTTTCTTTATTATGGATACAATATAGTACAAGTACAAATTATTATTTTGACTCACGGTGGGGGAAAAATGATAACTCTGGCATATCATCCACAAGTCCTTTGAGAAGCTTGTATATGATTAAAAGAATAGTTATTAAACCAGGTGATAGTATTTTATTAAAATCGGGTGATGTTTTTTTGGAACCTTTATGTATTTCAGCCAAAGGAGCTAACAATCAACCAATTGTGATAGGAAAATATGGAGGAGATAAAAAACCTTATTTAAAAGGAGATGGATCATATTTAGAAATGGTACATGTTTATAATTCTGAGAATATAGTAATCAGAGATTTAGAAATTTCAAACAAAGGGCTTAAACCTCGTCCTTATCTTTCTGGTTTATTAGTTGATCTTCATAATTATGGAAAAGCTAAAAATATTTTAATTACGAATTTGTATATTCACGATATCTATGGTTCTCTTTATAAAGGAGATGGATATAACAATAAAGAAGTAGGAGCCGGACAGGCTATAATGTTACAATCCGTAAGTGGAAATGGACCTGATTCTATTCCTTCGTGTTTTGATGGGTTAACAGTGAAAAATTGTTATATCAAAGATTCTCAACGTAATGGAATTATGATGTGGGGAAACTGGATTCGCAAGTATTGGTTTCCAAGCACCCATATAATAATAGAACACAATATTATAGATGGAGTACCCGGAGATGGCATTGTTCCTGTTGGATGTGAGGCGCCTTTGATTCAATATAATATTATAAAGAATTGTCCTAAAACATTACCTCCTACCGAGGCTTGTGATGGCATCTGGCCATGGTCTTGCGATAATGCAGTAATTCAGTATAATATTGTAAGTGATCAAAATTCCCAAGTAGATGGATATGGTTTTGATTCTGATTATAATTGCACTAATTCATTATTTCAATATAATCTAAGCTTTAACAATGCAGGAGGCTTTTTGTTATTGTGCAACTCAGGGGGATGGCCTCAAGAGTTTAGCATTGGGAATAGAGGTACTATTGTCAGCTATAACATTAGTATTAATGACGGCATTCGACAATATATAGTAAAAGGAATGTCTAAGTTTTTTTCTCCGATTATCCATATTACAGGGCCAACCGAAAATAGTAAAATTGAACATAATATCATTTATACAAAAAAGAAAAGACTTAATGATATGGATAAGAGAATTATATGTTCTGATAATTGGAGTGGTTATTCGGATAGTACATATTTTGAGAATAATTATATTTATGTAGAAGAGCCTACCAAGGCCTTTGATAAGAGCAAGGCTACAAATAATTTTTTTAAAGGAAATTTATTTGTTGGTCCTTTGTTAACCCCTAACATTGGATTTCAAGCTTATCACGGTAAGTTTGATAAAAAGATGTGGTACTCGCCTAAAGATCCTCATTGGAGAAATATGATAGAATTTGTTAAGAACATTTCTATTCCGATTAATGGAAAAATGAGGAAAGTTTTGGATATCATTGGGTACAATTAATTTTTTAACAGTTCACCGTTATAATGCGATTGTGATAGCATATAAAGTTGGAGGCTTGGTGTTTACAAGTAAGCATATCCGATTTGTTGATTTGTTAATGTAGAAGTTAAATTGAATTAAGAAGGAAAGGAGAAGTATGAATCAGTTATATATAATGATCATTGCTGTATTTTGTACGGTGGATGTAGTTGGGCAGCAGGCAGTTGCATTGATACCCCGTCCGGTTCAGGTGCAGGAGCTACAGGGCAGTTTTGAGTTAACGGGGTCGACAGCTATAGTAGCCGGGCGATCGGAGAAAGAGCTAGGGGAGTATTTAAGAGATAAGCTGCATTCCTCTACGGGTTATAACCTGAAGGTTCGGGCGGCAGAAGGAGAGACCAACCACATTGTTTTACAGATAGATCCGGGGCTTACCCTGCCTTCGGAAGGCTACCGGTTGACGGTAGGCAAGCAAGGAGCCACCATTACGGGCAAAGACCGCGGGGGAGTGTTTAATGGCATCCAGACGCTGTTGCAACTGTTGCCACCCCAGGTATATGCCGACACGCTGGCGCGGGGTATTGCCTGGAAGATGCCCAGTGTTACCATAACCGACTATCCCCGTTTCCGTTACCGCGGTATGATGCTGGATGTCTCCCGCCAGTTTTTTGATGTACCGGAGGTAGAGCAATATATCGACTGGCTGTCGATGCATAAGATCAACCGTTTCCACTGGCACCTGACAGATGACCAGGGCTGGCGCATCCAGATCAAACATTATCCGCGTCTGACCAGTGTAGGGGCATGGCGCGGGCCTAAGGAGCAGTTGCCTCCGGCATACGGTTCCGGAGATAAGCGCTATGGAGGATATTATACACAAAAACAGATCCGGGCAGTGGTCCGTTATGCCGCACAGCGCAATGTGGAAATCATTCCTGAGATTGATATTCCGGGGCACAGCCGTGCAGTAGCAGTGTCCTATCCCCAAATCCTGTGCAAGCCCGATACGGCCTTCCTAGAGAAAGGTTCACGCGCTACAGCTAACTGGGACTGGCGCGATCCCAACGTATGGTGTGTGGGAAACGAGCAAAACTATAAAATGCTAAAAGTGATCCTTAAGGAAGTCGCTTCCTTTTTCCCCTCCAAATACATCCATATCGGGGGAGACGAAGTCAATCCGTATTACTGGGATCACTGTACGCGGTGCCGGGCCTTGATGAAGAAGGAACACATGACCAACGCGATGGAACTGCAACACTATTTTATGCAACGGGTGGAAGGCATCCTGCACTCTCTGGGCAAAAGGATGGCCGGCTGGGATGAGATCATGGACGGAGGGAAGCTGGATAGCACTACGGCAGTGTATGCCTGGCGTTCGACGGCCAAGGCCTCGGAGGCAGCCATGAGCCATTACCCCACGGTATTGATGATGGGAAGCTATTTCTATTTTGATATGGCCCAATCGGTAAATGACCGGGGCCATGACTGGGCCGGCATTGTATCTCTAAAGAAGGTATACTCGTTTAATCCGTTGGAAAATAACCTGTTTCCCGATGCTTCGTTTCATTATGTAAAAGGCGTACAGGGGGCACTGTGGTCGGAACTATTGAACAAGCCACCCCGCTTTATGGAATACCAGTCCTATCCCCGTATCGCAGCGCTCGCAGAAATCGGGTGGACGCCCCAGGGCGAGAGGAATTGGGGAGATTTCTATACCCGCCTGACCCACACCCATTTTGAGCGGATGAAATACATGAATATCGCTTTCCGAGTACCCCCACCGGAAGTATGGTACCGCTCGGGTTATGTCACCGTTGTGCCACCCTATCCGGGGGCAGAGGTCCGCTATACAACCGATGGGAGTATCCCCACCGTAGCATCACCCATATACCGGGATTCCATTGCCACCCGTTTCCCGGATTCAGTACAATGCCGGACATTTTACAGCGCCTCGCTGGCCAGCATCCCACTCAAGCCCGTACGGGTGGCTGCCGGGGAATGGACGATGGAGCCAGCCACCGGTATGACCCAGCAAGCCTGGAATATCAATCCCGTCTTCGACCAGGCAGGCAGTTGGGATATTGCCTTTACCCCGGATACCCTGGACAACACCTTTTCGGTGAAACAGGTAGAATTGCTGGAGAATGGCATTACCATATCCTCAGCCCGTTTGGGAAATATTACGAAGGGGAGCTGGCGCTATCGCCTGGTTGTCCCGGCCTATGACGCCACGAAACAATATACGCTTCGGGCAGAGATGCAAAGCAGCAAAGCCTCAACAGGAAAGGTCAGCATGCAACGCCTGCCTTACCTGACCCCGGAAACAGGTATTATCGTCAATATGCCGCTGATGCAACACAATGCCCTGCCATTGACGGATTATGACTTCAGCACAACCGTTTCGTGCATGCCCAATGCCAGGGCAGGCGATAACCTGACCTTTGTATTTGCCTCGCCGCTGGTATGCAAAACCATCACCTCGGTCACAGGCATGCCGATGCTGGGCCTGTTCCCGATTCAGCACGGACACCTGGAACTGTCGTATGACGGGACACATTTTGAGTATGCTGTTCCTTATACGGATGGTACAGCATCCGTATCCCCGGCCCATGCGGTAAAAGCCGTGCGCATTGTCATAGACGCCCCGACGGACGCCCCGATGATGGTGATCCAGGATCTGCGGATTGAATAATGGGATGTATGCAGGAGTTGATTCTGCATATACCCCTATGCAAAAGCCGTCTCAAAAACAGATCTCACCCATTAGAAGAAACAGAAAAATATGATCGATGTACCCTTTATATATATAACCTAATCATAAAACAACAGCAATCATGAAACGCTATTTGAATATAACCGGGCTGCTTCTGGCATTATCCGCAGCACTCCCGGCAAACGCAACCAAAGCCGGAGAGTGGAACGTTCAAAAAGAAGAGATACGAAGCAACTGGCAGATACAATCCTCAGCAAAAGCCGGATCCGACGGGACAATGCTCTCGGGAGCGAATGCCACCACGAAAGGCTGGTATGCAGCTACCGTTCCCGGCAGTATCTTAGGCTCCCTGGTCAACGACGGCATCTACAAGGACATCTTCTATGGCCGTAACCTGGAGAAGATACCCGAGAGCCTCTTTAATGTTCCCTGGTGGTACAGGACAACCTTTACAGTTGGAACACCTTCCGCCGGCCAGGTCTACCGCCTTCGTTTCAATGGGATCAGCTACCGTGCCGATATATGGTTAAACGGGAAGAAGATTGCCTCTTCAGATACACTACAGGGAAGCTTCAGGCAATTTGTGCTGGAGGTCACCCCCTACATAAGGAAAGGCACCAATGTACTGGCACTGGAAGTCACCAGGGCAGGAGCAGGAGAATTAAGTGTCGGCTTTGTAGACTGGAACCCCGAACCGGCCGATCACAACATGGGCATATGGCGTGATGTGGAGTTACTGGGCAGCGGGCCTGTGAGCATAGCAGAACCCTTTGTGGAAACCCAGGTAGATACTGCGACCCTCGACCATGCAGCAATTACCATCAGCGCCCGGTTGCATAACCATAGCGGCCAGCGTATGTCAGGGGAACTCAGGGGCATGATCGGGAACACGGTCGCCTTTTCACAACAAGTCACCATTCCCCCTTACACAAGCAAGGAAATACGCTTTACGCCATCCCGGTTTCCACAACTGAAGATGGACCATCCGCGGCTATGGTGGGTACATACGCTGGGCAAGCCCAACCTGTACGACCTCCATTTGCAGTTCTATGCCGGCAAGGCACTCTCGGACAATAACTATCTCCGGTTTGGGATCCGGGAGGTATCCGATTATATCACGAAAGAAGGACACAGGGGATTCCGGCTGAACGGGAAGAAGATACTGGTCAAGGGAGGAGGCTGGACCGACCCGATGTTCCTGAATGCCACGCCAGCCTATGAATCAGCCGGCATCGACTATGCCGTCCACATGAACCTGAATGCCATCCGGATGGAAGGGTTCTGGGGTCATGACCAGCACATCTATGACCTGTGTGACGAAAAAGGTATCCTGATCATGGCAGGCTTCAGTTGCCAGTGGGAGTGGTCGAACCTCATGAAGACGAAAGACGATCAATACAGTGCCATCATCACCCCTGAACAAAACGACATCGCCGCCGGTTCGTGGCAGGATCAGGTCATCTGGCTGCGCAACCACCCGAGCATCTTCCTGTGGCTTTACGGGAGTGACAAATGGCCGCGTCCCACCCTGGAGAAGCGTTACTTAGATATTTTGAAGAAGTATGATCCGACACGGCCCTCGGTATCCTCGGCAGCCGAGCACACCAGTGTGTTGACAGGACCGTCAGCGGTGAAGATGCGCGGGCCGTATGACTACGTTCCCCCGATGTACTGGTATGCCGATACCACTCATGGAGGCGCTTTCGGGTTTAATACGGAGACAGGCCCCGGTCCGGAGATACCGGTGCTGGAGAGCCTGAAGAAGATGATCCCCAACGATTCGATCTGGCCTATCGGCAGCGCGTGGATGTACCATGCAGCACGCGGGGCTTTCCATAACCTGACAGCCTATAACCGCGCCATGGATAACCGGTTGGGTGCCCCCAAAGATTTGGAGGATTACCTGCGCAAAGCCCAATACCTCAATTATGAAGGCATGCGGGCGATGTATGAAGCCTTTGAAGCCAACCGTTTCAGGGCTACCGGCATTATCCAGTGGATGTACAATGCCTCATGGCCAAAACTATGGTGGCAACTCTACGATTACTACCTGATGCCCACCGGAGCCTTTTACGGAGCCCAAAGCGCCAACGAGCCACTGCACATATCCTATAATTACGGGAACAACAGTATTGATGCGATGAATAACACATCCGCCGTGGCCAATGGCCTTTCCGCAGAAGTCAGGGTATTTGATTTCGACATGAAACCAGTATTCCATCAAACCATATCCCTGCATTCCCTTCCTGCACAAGCAACGAAGCAAGTGGTTACTTTACCATCTGATCTCAATGTGAGCACCACCTGGTTCCTGGATTTGCGCCTCTATAACACAACACATCAATTGATCAGCACCAATTTTTATGTACTCTCCACCAGGCACGACGAGCTGGATGAAGCCAAAAGCAACTGGTATATCACACCCCAGTCGCAATATGCCGACCTTACGATGTTACAGCAATTACCCATGGTGACATTGGACAAACGTGTGAGTGTGACACAACAGGGAGGCAACACCCGGGTAACGGTAAAGCTGAAGAACCCCACGAAGCAGCTGGCCTTTATGGTCTATCTCGACCTGAAGGATAAAACCAGGGATGCCTCTGTGACGCCCGTCTTCTGGGGAGAGAACTACTTCACCCTGTTGCCTGGGGAAGAACGAACCATATCAGGGTATTGCCATAGTGCCGACCTGCACGGCGATGCGGCAGAAGTGACGGTAGGCGGGTGGAATGTAAAATGACCACCCATCCCTGCTGCTGTTTGTAAGATATAACATTAAAAAAACGATATCCGGAAATACAATATCCCATCATAGAACAAGACAATGAAAAACCAATCCCATCCCAGGAGGAACTATTATATCGTGTCGCTGATCCTGCTGACCTTTTTTGTGATCTCTTTCCTGACCAACATCATCGGGCCGCTGGTTCCCGACATTATCAAAGGCTTCCATCTGAACCTCACGCTGGTGGCCGTTCTGCCATTTGCTTTCTTTATTGCCTATGGCATTATCTCCATTCCGGCAGGCATCCTGGTTGAGAAATACAAGGAAAAGAAGATGATGGCAGCCGCGTTTACCATCTCATTTGTCGGGGCGCTGATGCTGGCGCTGTTTCCCAACTACCTAACGGCAGTAGTATCCCTGTTCCTTATCGGCTGCGGGATGGCGATGCTGCAGGTGGTCATTAACCCGCTGCTGCGCACCTCAGGCGGGGAAGAACACTACGCCTTCAATTCCGTTCTGGCACAACTCATCTTCGGGCTGGCCTCCTTTCTCAGCCCGTTGGTCTATTCCTGCCTGGTGACCGATCTTGACACCACGGGAGGCACTCATTCCCTTTTGGCCTCGCTGGTACCGCACAACCTGCCCTGGGTTTCGCTCTATTGGTTGTTTGTTGTTGTCAGCCTGGCAATGATTGCCATCATCCTGGTATCCCGGTTCCCGAAGGTCATCCTGAGCGATGAAGAAAAAGCTCCTGCGTTGCAGGTACACATCGCCCTTCTCAGGAAGCCCGTTGTCGTCCTGTTCTTTATCGGCATCTTCTGTTATGTTGGCACAGAACAGGGCGTGGCCAACTGGATTTCGCAGTTCCTCTATGCCTACCACCACTATGACCCACAGATTACAGGCGCCAGGGCGGTAGCCTATTTCTGGGGTTTTATGACAGCGGGAGGATTGCTGGGGCTTGGATTACTGAAGCTCATGGACAGCCGCAAGGTACTGGTAGGATTCACGGTGATGGCCATTGTATCGCTGAGCCTTGGATTGTTTGCAAAGGGAGGCATTGTGTTGGTAGCCTTTCCGCTGGTAGGTTTTTTTGCCTCGGTGATGTACCCGGTGATCTTCTCCCTGGCGCTGAACTCCCTGCAAGAGCATCATGGTGCCTTTTCCGGCATCCTGTTAACCGGAGTGATCGGAGGAGCCATCGTCCCGCTGGTCATTGGATGGCTTGGCGACCATGTAGGTTTGCGCACCGGTATGTATTTCCTGTACCTGACACTTGGTTATATCCTCAGTGTAGGCTTTTGGGCCAGGCCGATCATTGTGAACAAGACTATCCGGCATGGCCACAGGAGGGATCAAATCACTGAATGACAGAATAACAGATGAAACAGCACGAAGTTTGGAAGTTAAATGAAGTCCAGAAGATAAGGAAGAACCGGGAAAATCGGTAATCCGGTTAATCCAACGTTCCCATAACAGATTGACTTTAGACTTTAGACCTGTTGTTGCTCTTGGTTCTTGATTTCTGACTTTGGATGAGTACCAAAAACTAACATATAAACACATGAATACCCAACAAATCATCGGGATTGATCTGGGCGGCACCCAGGTACGGGCTGGCCTGGTGGAAGGACAAAGGATTACACATCTTGTCTCGGGACTTATCCCTGCCGGCGGTAATGAACAAGAAGTACTGGAGGCATTATACCTGCAGGTTGATGCCCTCATGCAGCCCACAACACGAGCCATTGGTATCGGGGTTCCCAGTGTGGTGGATGTGGAAGAAGGAATTGTGTATGACGTGCAGAACATCCCTTCCTGGAAAGAGGTGCATTTAAGGAGCATGATGGAAGAAAGATACCATATTCCGGTCTATGTGAATAACGACGCGAACTGTTTTGCCCTGGGAGAGAAGTACTTCGGGCAGGGTCGCGGTGTTCATTCGATGGTAGGTTTGACCATCGGTACCGGTCTTGGATCGGGGATCATAATCCATGATAAGCTCTATGAAGGCATTAATTGCGGGGCAGGAGAATTTGGCGAGGTGGCCTATCTGGATCACAATTATGAATATTTTGCCAGCGGACAGTTTTTCCGTAATTGTTACGACACGACGGGAGAGAAGGTATTCGGGCAGGCAGTAGCAGGAGATAAGGAAGCACTGGCCATTTTTGAATCCTTTGGGATACATCTGGGGAATGCGGTGAAGATGATCCTGTATGCCTATGATCCGGAATTGATTATCCTGGGAGGTTCAATCAGCCAATCCTACGAATTGTTTCAGGAATCCATGTGGAGAAGCATCCGGAGGTTTACCTATCAGAAGTCGTTGGAGAAGTTCAGGCTGGTGGTCTCGGAACTGGAATCATGCGGAGTCCTGGGAGCAGCCGCCCTCTATTATGACAAGCAACACTGATATGCCTGTCGGTTGATGATGAATGCTAGTGTTACGATGAATAAATGAAAAGATAGACTGAAGTATAAGCTTATATATCTTATTTGAAATTGTTATTATTAAATTACTAGTTATGTGTCAAAAAATAAAATTATACCGTATATCACTGATTCTGTTCTTACAGATGATATTGAACTCTGTTTGTGTTCAAGGACAGTATTCAGCTTCAATAGTGTTAAATGGGACCAATGTTAAAAGAGAAAAGATTCTTTTTGATAATAACTGGCTTTTTCATAAAGGGGGAGCACAGGGAGCGGAAGCAATGAAATTTGATGATACGCGATGGTGTAAGGTGGATTTACCTCATGATTGGAGTATAGAAAATTTACCTGGAACCAGTTCCCCCTTTAATCAAGATGCAATAAGCCAAGTAGGTGGTGGCTTTACAATAGGGGGTACTGGTTGGTATCGAAAAATATTTATAATGCCATTGTATCAAACGAAAAAAACAGTATTAATTGAATTTGATGGGGTTTACATGAATGCTGATGTTTGGCTAAATGGACAGCATTTAGGATTTCACCCTTATGGCTATACTAGTTTTTGGTATGATATTACTGATAAAATTAGATTTGGGAAGGAAAACGTATTGGCAGTTCAGGTAAAAAATGAAGGACAAAATAGTCGTTGGTATTCTGGGTCAGGTATATATCGTCATGTGTGGTTAACTATATTGAATCCAATACATGTTGCTCATTGGGGAGTGTCTGTTACAACACCACAGGTTAGTAAAAAAACTGCTGATATAAATGTTAAAACTATAGTGCAAAATAAAACTGATTCAGTCGCTAATATAAAATTAGTTACATGTTTATTGGATAACCATGGCAACAATGTAACAAAGATTATATCTGAACAAAAAATAGCATCAGATTCGAATTATCAGTTTAAGCAGTATGCAAATATTTCTTCTCCAAATTTGTGGTCAATTGATACCCCAAATTTATATGCAGCTATTACAAAGGTTTATTTGAATACGCAATTACAGGACAGTCTTAAAACCGTATTTGGAATTAGAACACTTTCCTACGATGCTGTAAAAGGATTCAGGCTGAATGGAGAAACAATAAAACTAAAAGGAGGAGCTGTCCATCAAGATAATGGTCCGTTAGGGGCTAAAGCATATGATAGGGCAGAGATCCGAAGGATAGAACTTTTAAAAGCCAGTGGGTTTAATGCTGTCAGATGTGCTCATAATCCTCCATCTCCAGCATTTTTGTCCGCGTGTGATAGTATTGGTTTAATGGTAATTGATGAAGCATTTGATATGTGGGAAAATGGTAAAAATCCATTTGATTATCATTTGTATTTTGATAAATGGTGGCATAGAGACATTAAAAGCATGATTCAACGGGATCGTAATCATCCATCAATTATTATGTGGAGTATTGGTAATGAAATTCCAGATATGGATAGTGCTAAAGTTGTAAATGTAGCTAGTAAATTATCCAAATACGTTCGTATGATGGATCAAAGCAGGGGTGTTACTGCTGCTGTTAATAGCGTAAATAAAAATAAAGATCCGTTTTTCTCAAATTTGGACGTTTGTGGTTATAATTATGCAAGGGATCAATATGAACCAGATCATTTACGGCATCCTAATCGGATTATTTTTGCCACAGAGTCATATTCTTTAGAAGCTTATGAGTATTGGATGGCGGTATTAGACCATCCTTGGGTAATTGGTGATTTTGTGTGGACTGCTTTTGATTATATAGGTGAAGCTAGTATTGGTTGGCGGGGATATCCTCAATCATGTGATTTTTATCCCTGGAACTTAGCATATTGTGGAGATATAGATATTTGTGGATGGAAACGGTCACAGTCATTCTATCGGGATGCTCTTTGGAAAAAGAATCAGTTATCGATATTTGTCAAGAATCCAGTGCCTTCATTTAAAGTAAATCCGAATCGGGCATTGTGGAGTAAATGGAATTGGCAAGATGTAATTGCAGATTGGAACTGGCAAGGATATAAGAATAAACCATTAAAAGTATATGTTTATTCTTCTTGTGACCAAGTGGAGCTATTTTTAAATGGCAAATCGTTGGGAAGGAAAAAAACCAATAGTTCTACAAAATATATGGCTATCTGGCAAGTCCCATATCAGCCAGGCACACTCAAAGCTATTGGATATTCAGAAACGAAGCCTGTCAATGTATCCATACTTAAAACGGCTAAGGCCCCCGCCTTAATAAAACTTTCTGCTGATAGGACGCAAATACATGCCGATAATCAAGATTTAAGTTATGTAACTGTTGAAATAACAGATGTTGACGGCGTTCGAGATCCTAAAGCTGAGAATTTGATAAAATTTCAAATTCAAGGACAAGGAACTATTGTGGGTGTAGGGAATGCGAATCCTGTGAGTACGGAAAGCTATCAACTTCCTCAAAGAAAAGCATGGAAGGGTCGTTGCCTGGTAATTGTTAAATCAACCAAACAGGCAGGAATTATCAAATTACAAGCTTTTTCTCGAGGACTGAAACCTGCTTCCATTATAATTCATTCTGTGAGATAGCGCTTCATGCTTGATTTCAATCTTTTATTGATGTTCTATTTTTGACGTATGGTTGTGGGTTAATTGATTTTTCTCAGGTATTAATTTGTAGGCAAAAAGGTGAATAAGCTACTGATCATAACAGGTTGGTAGCTTATTTTACGTTTCAGAATTTTTTCGAGATAAATCATATCATTTCTTCTGTATAGTTTACAGTGCAATTATTCAAAATGTTCTTATGAACTAATATCAGCAAGGGAAGGATGAGTATGGTTATTTGAAATTTTGTCAATCAAAAGAAGAGTCGAGAATGTTATATAACGCAAGAATTTAATTTATAACAGTATATATTTCGTTGTTTATCAATAAACTAAATTTAATGCGAACGGTAAATCTAGAATTTGAGTAAAATGTAATATTTAAGCAGATATTAATCATATAATTTATATATCTTTGCCTTCAAACATAAAATCCCAATGCTTTTTCATTCAGTATGAATGTACATATTTCTCTCTAAAGAGAAAGAGATTCTTTATTAATCTTCTAACGTTTGTAACCTTCAAAATCGTAATACAATGACAGAAAAGGAGGAATTGCAGTTACTTGCTAAAGGAAGTTCTTCAGCATTTGAGAGCTTGTATAATCGTTACAGTAGTAAATTATATAATTTTATGCTGAAAATGACACATGGTAATCGTTATATTACCGAAGAGTTAGTTCAGCGTACATTTGTTAAAATATGGGAACAACGGAACAAAATAGATCCGGACAAATCATTTCTTTCATTTTTATGTACAATAGCCAAAAACCTGCTTTTGAATGAATATGAACATGAAACTGTAAAGTATGTTTATACTGAATATATAAAAAAGAGTATTACAGAACAGCAATATGATAATACAACGGAAAAAGAGGTTGACCGGAAGATACTGGAGAGTCTTATTGACAAACTTATTGGAGAATTGCCTCCAAAACGAAAGGAAATTTTCATTTTGAGCCGTAAATATGGCATGTCAAATAAACGGATAGCCGAGAAAATGCATATTTCAGAAAGTACAATCGAAACACAACTAGCTAAAGCATTGATTTATATGAAAAACAACTTAAAACACTATATAAACTGTATTTTGATAATTTGATTTTTGATCCCCTGAAATGTCCTAATTACTTTTCTCTGAATAGCACAAAACTATATCTCAACTGTATAATAATGACAGATAAAATATATATGAATCAGGAAGAATATATTAAAATCTTTGAACGATATGTATCCGGCAATGCATCTGACGAGGAGATTGCTAGGCTAATCGAATGGATGAAAAATGATCCGTCACTTTCGAATTGGTTTGAAATGCAAATTGGAAATGCCTCCTCCGGAATTGACCCTGCAATACAATCTTGTATGCTCAGTGCTATCCAAAAAGAAATTGGGAAAAAGGATGTAAAATCTAAACACCCGTATGGAACAAAAATCAATTGGTTGTATAAAGTGGCCATCATACTATTACCTTTACTTTCTGCATTGGGCATGTATCTTTACATGTCAGGGAGAAGCGTCATAGATACAGATACTTCTCCATATATTGTTTCTGTTGATAAAGGACAAAAGGCAAGTGTAGTTTTGGCTGATGGAACGAAGGTCTGGCTAAATTCACAGTCTCAATTGGTGTGTGATCCTGGTTTTAATGTACAAAAGAGGGAGCTTCATCTAACCGGAGAGGCTTATTTTGAAGTTGCACATAATGCTGCTAAGCCTTTTATTGTAGAGTGCAACAATATTTCTGTAGAAGCGCTTGGAACAGAGTTTGTTGTCAAAGCCTATGATGATGATAAAACCGTATCGTCCGTGTTGATTAAAGGCAAAGTAAGTGTTGGAACACCGGAGGGAAAAGATGTGCTTATCCCGAATGAACGAATAGAATACAACAGGGTTACCCATAAAAGGACATTGGAAAATGTAACGAATGCGATTGACTTTGCAGATTGGCGTTATAATGAATTGAGAATTGAAAACGAATCGTTAGAAGAGATAGCCCAAACCCTTGAACGAAAATACAATATCGATCTGGTATTTGCGTCCGAAGCATTAAAACATCAGCATTATACTGGAACCCTTAATAATACCAGTTTAGAAAGCGTACTCAACTTGTTGGCATTAACTTCTCCATTAGAGTTCATGATGGAAAATCACGAAGTAGTGTTGTTTGAAAAAAACAAATAATTATCTACTCGTCTCTTTTTGTCAAGCAACAATCTGAAAATAAATCGGATTGTTGCTTTCTTTTTGACTCATGTGTTAAAATTCGAAGTAAGATAGTGGAATTTCATTTCTTGTCTGTATATATAATTGAGATGATACTTTTGAATGTTAATTTTAAATTTAACGCGTATGAGAACAAAAGAAAACAACACAAAAAAAAGGAGATGGAAAAGCAATGTCATGTGGTGCTTTTTTGTACTATTGACATTTTTCCCTCTTTTCCTGAATGCACAAATCAGCATCAATGTCAAACAGCAACCCTTGAAAGACATCATTAAGCTGATAGAAACGCAAAGTAAATATCGTTTTTTTTACAATGTAGACTTGAAAGGGTTGGATCAGTTATGTACAATAAACATAGATAACGGCTCGATTGAGCAAACCCTATCCTTGTTGTTGCCAAAATTAGGAATAGGTTATAAAATGGAGTCCAGTAATCTTATTGCCCTATTTCTAAAACAAAATGTAAAGGAATACACTGTACCGTCATCTCAAAAAGGTACGGAAAAAATTACAGGTAGAGTAGTTGACAATAAAGGCGAACCTCTTCCAGGGGTAACCGTTATTATTCAAGGGACATCGAAAGGAACGATTACAGATGCAGATGGAAATTACACACTGCAAAATGTTTCTCCCGGGCAAACGTTAGAATTTTCGTTTATTGGAATGCAAAACCAAGAAATGAAGATTGTAGAGAAAAAGTCTATTAATATAACATTAAGTGAATCAGCAACTTCTCTAAATGAAGTGTTGGTGATTGGATATGGAACGCTTAATAAAAAAGAAATTTCTAGTTCTATTACGCATCTAAGCGCAAAAAACTTGCCTACTATAGGTGGAAACAGTGCCCTTATGTCTTTACAAGGACAGGTTGCTGGTTTGTCAGTAACTAACACTGCAACTGCAGACCCTAATGCGACCCCCAGCTTGCAGTTAATGGGCGTATCTTCTCGTAATGCAGGATTAGGCCCACTATATGTAATAGATGGCGTTGTTGGAGGTGATATTAACAACTTGAATGAAGATGATATTCAATCCATTGATATATTAAAAAGTGGAGCTGCATCAGCGATATATGGTTCACAAGGAAGTAATGGGGTGATTCTTATTACTACAAAACATGGAGAAGGAGCTCCTCATCTTACGTATAACTCTTATTATACTTTAAATTATGTCAATGATAATATTTCTGTCCTCTCCAAAGATGATTTTTTGGCTAATAAAAGGGGTGTCGATTTTGGAGGTAGTACCAATTGGATGAAAGCTGTTACGAACTCTCCTGCCTTTTCAGAGAAGCAAACTTTACAGTTTTCTGGCGGGGGTAATAAAACTAATTATTGAAGTCATCTTGACTTTTTCTGTTTAGTAATTTTCTTAAGTAGTATCACGATAAAAGCGATAAGGTTAAAGCTTTGCCAACTGGAGCAAGTAACATCAAATCTGTTCAATAGAGATCTGAAACTATCCATCCATGCATTGGTTCTTTCTATGCAATAGCGTTGCTGATAGAGCAATTCATCGAAGAATATATCATCCGTATGTGCTGCGTTACGCCAGTTAATAGCGATGTTGGGTATTATTTCATGGGAAGAACAGAATTCTCTGAACTCCGCAGAGTCAAAACCTGCATCGGCATTAAGAAAAAGACCATCAACTCTTATATCGGAGTTATTCAGCGAATCAATAATGTCGGTAAAACGTTCTTTAATTTGATGTAAATCATTGTGATTCCCTTCTATCGGGTCTGATATGGCCAATGGGATACCTTGTCTGTCTGTAAGATAAAGAGCATTGGTAGTCTTCCTTTTCTTCCGACCCTGATAAGCAACCTGTTCTCCTCCACGTAATGCGGGGGTATGGCTGCCATCCAAATCAACACTGGACATGTCCAATGAGGCTCTGTATTTATTCAATAAACCAAACCAGATTTGTTGTAACACTCCTGATTTACACCATGTACGAAAATAACCGAAAACAGTCTTATAATGCAATACGACATTAGAAAATAAACTTTTAACGGGCAACATATGCCATTGACAACCTGTTTTTAATTTGTACAATATGCAGTTAACAATCTCGGCGATATCACACTTTGTCCTGAACCCTCTCTTGGGTACAGGGATGAATGGCACTATTTCTTTATTTATTGTATCTTTGTCGAGTACTAAGTACATGGGGAAGAGTGGTGTTTTATAGTTTTGCTTTTCATAAAACGGCTCTTCCCTTTTTTTAGTATTTAAAGCTTGTAAAAGTCAAGACGAATTCATTTTGCATCAGTTGATTACAAAACAGCTCACGGTATTGACTTAAGGTCATTTAAAAGAGAATACGGTGCCCGAGTCAATGTTAACCATACTTCATCTGATAATTTGTATACTGTAACATTCAATGTAGCACCTCGTCACGCATGGACAAATTTGGCAGATTATTCTAATTTCAATTATGCGTTGACAATGAATCCTACTCAACCAATTTATGATAAAACATCAGGTGGTTTTAATTATATTCAATCTAATTGGGGGGGAAATGGCAATAATCCGGTTGAAGCAGCAAAAACAATACTTGCTCAGCAAGGGATCAATTATCTTGATATAGATGGATCGTTAAAATTGAATATTTGCAAAAATCTATATACCAAGATCATTTTGAGTGATGTGTCTTCTGAATATCGTGGCTACAATTTTGTTCCTTCAACCAATACAACTGTTATTCATGGGAGTGGACGTAGTACTGCGTCTCAATCATTGGATCAGTATGATCAAGACAATTTAGAATGGTTTGGTAATTATACCCAAAGTATTGGTAAACATTCTTTCATATTGATGGGGGGCTATTCTTATGAACAAAATGTTGCTTCTGGATTTAATGCTGCTAATGAAGGATTTCCCTCGGATGTGTTAACATATAACAATTTGGGTTCTGGGAGCTATAACCTTGTTCAAGGCATCAATAATGTTGGGTCTTATAAAAATAGTTCTAAACTTATTTCTTTTTTTGGACGATTAAACTATGATTATGATCAGAAGTATTATGTTACGGCTAGCTTAAGGCGTGAGGGGTCAACAAAATTTGGTCTTAGCCATAAATGGGGAAGCTTCCCCGCGGCATCAATAGCTTGGCGCATAACTCAAGAAAAATTTATGCAAAGCTTTTCTTGGTTAAATGAATTGAAGTTAAGAGCAGATTATGGTATAACAGGGAATCAGGATTTTGGAGATTATCTTTCCCAAAATACTTATGGTGGTTTTGGTTATTATCCATATGATGGTGTAACTTACCAAGATTGGGGACCTACTCAAAATGCTAATTATGATCTTCATTGGGAAACAGCAATCAATTTTAATGCAGGGATTGACTTTGAAGTATTAAACAGCAAAATAACAGGTAGCGTTGATTATTTTAGGCGGACCAATAAAGATTTGTTAGGTTGGTATTCGGTTCCAAATCCTCCCAATCTAGTACAACAAACTTATGCTAATGTAGGTAGTATGAGAAATTCAGGGATTGAAGTACAATTGAATGCCAAAGCGATACAAAATACACAATTTAGATATAACATTTCATTTAATTGTGCTACGGACAATAATGTATTCTTATCTTTTTCCAATAATCTTTTCCAGGGACAAAATTATGTTGATGTTGTGAGTATGGCTGCACCGGGTAGTCCAGGGACAATACAGCGTTTACAGGCAGGGAAAAGAATCGGGAGTTTTTATATGCTAAAGTCTGCTGGCGTTGATAAAAATGGAGAATTATTAGTTTATAATAAAAATAACGAAGTTGTACCTGCAAGTAGCGCTACTTTTGATGATAGACGATTTGTGGGGAATGGATTACCAAAATTTACAGCAAATCTTGATAACCATTTTGATTATAAGCAATGGGGTTTGGATATTTTTTTACGCGGTGTTTTTGGATATAAAATATTTAATACTAATGCATTTTACATGGGGACGCCAGCTACACAATTAGGGGCGAACGTTCTAACTTGTGCGTATAATTCAAATAGTAAATATTCGAAACTTACCAATAATGCGTCTTATGGAATATTGTCAGATTATTTTCTTGAGCCAGGTGATTTTATAAAAATTGATCATGTGACTTTGGGATATACTGTCCCCATTAAGAATAAAGATGTTCATTCTATGAAAATATATGTTACCGCAAATAATCTGAAGACCTTTACAAAATTCACTGGTGGAGATCCTGAAAGTACAAATATTAATGGATTGTATCCTGGAGTGAATTCTTCCTTGTCATACTATCCATCCACGATGCAGTTGATGTTTGGATTAATAGTTAATTTTGAATAAATACAAAACATATTATTACAATGAAACCGTATAAATATAACATGAGATACTTTATTAGAAGTATATTATTCATTTTTCTGATGTTAATGTGGGGTTGCACAAATCTTAACGAACAAGTATATAGCACTATTACTGGTAGTAATTTCTTGCAAACACATCAAAATGTAATCCAGGATTTTATACGTTCGTTTGAACACTGTTACTGGTCTATCGCTGGAAATGAAACATATGAAATGGAAGAAGATTGCGCTGACCAGCTCATGACCCCCACCAGAGGAGGAGATTGGTATAATGGTGGTGAATTTGCCAGACTTCACTACCATACATGGACAGCTAACGATAATTTTACTAGTGATGCTTGGAATGCTTTTTATGAGGGGATTTGCCTTGCGACTAATTCTATGCAAGATTTACAGGGTATTCGAAATAATACACAGAAATTAGCGCAAGTTGATTTTACTCAAGCCCAAATAGATGAAATGATTGCGGAACTCAGAGTGATGAGAGCTTGGATGTATATTCGTGCATTAGATTTTTATAGAAACATAGTCCTTGTCCCATCTGTCCAAGGTGTGTCACAGGGTGAACCTCAAGTTTCTCCTCAAGTGGCGTTTGCTTATATTGAGTCAGAATTAAAAGAGGCGATACCTAATCTTTATACAAACGATCAATTAGGGGACAATGCTATTGGTCGTTGGACAAAAGGAGGTGCCGCTGCATTACTCGTCCGTCTGTACCTAAATTCAAAAGTTTGGACAGGGGTAGATAGGTTTGACTCTTGTGCGCAAGTATGCCAGGATATCATAGATGGCAAATATGGGACGTATGCTTTAGATTCTACATGGTATGGCCCATTTGATTACACAAATTCTACCTCGAAAGAAGTTATTTTTGGATTCCCTGGGTCTTATGGCCTTTCACATTGGCAATATGGAAGTGACATGTATTGGTGGATGTTGCCTTATCAAGCTCCGCGTTATTTTGGCTTTACAGATTGGGGAGATGCAAATCCAAAATATTCCCTACAGCCAGGAAGAGATGTAGATAGCGTAGAATATAGTTTTGCATTGGGAAAGCCTTTTATGAAATTTCAAAAATACCCAGATGATTATCGTTTACAGTTATATAAGAACTTAGGTGGAAGTAAAAGACAAGGGATGTTTCTATATGGATATCTTACTTACACTGATAGCAATGGACAATTGGATACAATTAAAGGCGATGGGGGCCCATATCCTCTTTATATTCGAGATCAATCAGGGTGGTTTTTAGGAGCAAAGCCTGGGACTAAAATTGCAGATAAAGAATCGGATATGCTTCATGCTGACGATAACTCTGGGATTTACCCCGTAAAGTATCCCTTTTATCCCAGTAGCGATCCCAATAAAATTTCTTCTGCCTATGCTGAAATAAGGCTGGCTGAAATTTATTATTCGCTTGCAGAATGTAAATATAGAGCTGGAGATAAGGCAGGGGCAGCTGTTTTGCTGAATGATGTTCGTAAAAGAGATTACCCTTCAGGATCACCTAGCTTATATAAGCCTGATGGGAGTCAATTAACTGATCAAGAAATGATAGATGAATGGGGACGTGAGTTTTTAGTAGAAGGTCGTAGACGTACAGATCTGATTCGTTGGGGTGTGTTTAATTCTGGTACATGGTGGGATAAACAACCGGATCCTGACAATCATACAGACATTTATCCTATAGGGGAGTCAGTGCTTAATGCATCTCGTCAGCTAAAACAGAATCCTGGATATTAATATTTATACCCATAGCTTGTTAGGTCATACAACCTAACAAGCTATTCTGTATAACTTCAGTATGAATAAAATTTGAAGAATTTTTTTGTACCTGAGAGATTGCAAGGTGATAATATAATTACAATAATAGTGGTGTATAAAAATAGAATCACAACGTAAGTATACAATGAATTCGTCTTGACTTTTACAAGCTTTAAATACTAAAAAAAGGGAAGAGCCGTTTTATGAAAAGCAAAACTATAAAACACCACTCTTCCCCATGTACTTAGTACTCGACAAAGATACAATAAATAAAGAAATAGTGCCATTCATCCCTGTACCCAAGAGAGGGTTCAGGACAAAGTGTGATATCGCCGAGATTGTTAACTGCATATTGTACAAATTAAAAACAGGTTGTCAATGGCATATGTTGCCCGTTAAAAGTTTATTTTCTAATGTCGTATTGCATTATAAGACTGTTTTCGGTTATTTTCGTACATGGTGTAAATCAGGAGTGTTACAACAAATCTGGTTTGGTTTATTGAATAAATACAGAGCCTCATTGGACATGTCCAGTGTTGATTTGGATGGCAGCCATACCCCCGCATTACGTGGAGGAGAACAGGTTGCTTATCAGGGTCGGAAGAAAAGGAAGACTACCAATGCTCTTTATCTTACAGACAGACAAGGTATCCCATTGGCCATATCAGACCCGATAGAAGGGAATCACAATGATTTACATCAAATTAAAGAACGTTTTACCGACATTATTGATTCGCTGAATAACTCCGATATAAGAGTTGATGGTCTTTTTCTTAATGCCGATGCAGGTTTTGACTCTGCGGAGTTCAGAGAATTCTGTTCTTCCCATGAAATAATACCCAACATCGCTATTAACTGGCGTAACGCAGCACATACGGATGATATATTCTTCGATGAATTGCTCTATCAGCAACGCTATTGCATAGAAAGAACCAATGCATGGATGGATAGTTTCAGATCTCTATTGAACAGATTTGATGTTACTTGCTCCAGTTGGCAAAGCTTTAACCTTATCGCTTTTATCGTGATACTACTTAAGAAAATTACTAAACAGAAAAAGTCAAGATGACTTCACTAAAATATACATAATTGAGATATTGAATTGACTCTTTATGTGGGAAACTTAATATGCTCAAAAATGGCAACAGCAATATCTGGAATAAAAGTACTCATCTTTTTCTACCCGATTGTTTTACTTGCGAGAATAATGTTGATAAATAGATATAAATGAGAAAGATACATTTTTTAATAATACTACTGGCACTCTGCTTTTCTGTTTCAGAAAATATTTTTGCGCAGTTAAAAGGAACTCCACAAACTCCATTTAAGAGACTTAATAATATTGTTATTGCGGGGAATGCAAGATTTGAAGTACTCAGCCCTACTCTTGTCCGAATGGAATATTCGGAAGGGGCCTATTTTATTAATCAACCGTCAGTGGTTGTCGTCAATAGACCTTCCAATACGACCAAAATGACCGTGAAGGAGGCAAATGGTCATTTGATCATATCTACTGATAATATTAAACTAAAGTATCTTTTAGGATCAGGAAAGTTTACAAAATATAATCTTAATGTTAAATGGATATATGGTAATAAACAAGGTGAGTGGATGCCAGGGGACTCAGATACATTAAACCTTGGTGGTCTTGGTTCTGCATTGGATCAGGCTAGTGTGAAATTGTTGCCAAGTTTTACTAAAGGTGTTTTAAGTAAAAGTGGTTATTTTTTATTGGATGATAGTCATAGTGCAATTTGGGATAAAAAAAAGCAGTGGATTGAACCCCGCTCTAAAAAGAATTTACAAGATTGGTATTTTTTTTCTTATGGAGATAATTATTCATATGCTCTTTTAGAATTTTCGAGGGTATGTGGTAAGATTCCTATGATTCCAAGGTATGTATTGGGCACTTGGATTACAGATTTGAATTATGAATATTTACCCTCATCAAAGTTAGTAACAGATTATCACTATACAGACGAAAATTTGCAACAAGAAATCGAAAAGTTTAGGCATGAAGGCTTACCTTTGGATGTTCTTGTTCTTGATTTTGGTTGGCATAAGTTTGGTTGGGAGGGTGGTTATGACTGGAGTCCTATATTTCCACATCCTAAATCATTTTTAAATTGGGCTCATAAGTATGGGTTACATATTGCTGTTAACGACCATCCTGGATATGGTAGCGATCAAAGCATTCTTTCATCGAAAGATAGTCAAGCCCCAAAAATAAGGCAGCTTTTACACATAAAAACTCCAGCTATTGGGTTTAATTTGACTAATAAGCTTCAAGCAAACATATTTATGAAAGTTTTGCATGCTCCTATTATGAAAGATGGAGTAGACTTTTGGTGGATAGATGGTGGAGGTAATTATAATTGGTGGCAAAATAAAAATAGATTCGCCTCGATGTCTGGAATTAATAGTCAATTGTGGACTAATAGGCTTTATTATGAATATACTCAAAAGTTTACAGGTAAAAGGAGCTTTATTATCAGTAGATACGGAGGATGGGGTAGTGAAAGATATCCTGCTTTTTTTACTGGCGATACACATTCTGAGTGGCCTGTTTTGGCTTATGAAGTTTCGTTTACCGCACGAGCGGGGAATGTGCTTATGCCTTATGTAACCCATGATATAGGTGGTTTTCTTGGTGGATTGATAGGTGCAAAAATGTATTGTAGGTGGTTACAATTTGGAGTTTTTAGTCCCATTATGCGTCTCCACTGTAGTACTGAAAATCCAGCCGATGGAAATTTGAGAATGCCTTGGGTGTATGGTAAGGTAGCAATTAAAGTTGCAAAAAAATTTCTTAACTTGAGAGAACAACTTATTCCTTATTTATATACTTATACAAGAATTGCATATGAAAAGGCCCTCCCAATTGTTAGGCCTCTGTATCTTACGTATCCAAATCTACCTGAAGCATACAAGCATTCCAATGAATATTTATTTGGAAATGATTTTTTAGTTGCTCCAATAACCGATTCCCTTAATGTTTCATCCATTTATTTTCCTCCTGGTAAATGGATTGATTATTTTACTGGAAAGACGTATATAGGAGGACAATCAATTTCTGATACATGTTCACTAACAACAATGCCTCTATTCGTCAAGGAAGGGGCGATAATACCTATGCAGCGGGCTATGTCGTATTCTGCTCAAAGAAAACTTGATACGCTGATGTTGGATATTTATGGCCCTCGAAATGGAAGGTTTAATTTATATGAAGACGATGGGATGTCTTTATCATATAAACACAATGCTTTTGCCTGGACTACAATTCGTTTTACAGGGAATGCTAAAAAAGGTTATAATATAATTATTGATCCTGCTAAAGGTGTATTCGAGGGACAGCTCCCCAAACGAGCCTATATAATCTCTGTACATGGCTTATCGAAACCTGTTCATGTTTCTTTGAATGGCAAGCTGCTCCCCAGTGTTCAATCTCCACAAGGAAATTGGACATGGAACAGCCAAGAGGCTATACTCTCAATTTCTGTTCCTATTGAAAATATCAGGAAATATGTAAATGTAAGCATTAAATAGCAGTAGATTTAATCTGATGCTTTCCATATAGTTAGTGAGATAACGTAATTTTCTAAATCTGACGTGTATGTTATTCTATGATAATGATTCGCAGGTATAAATTTTATATAATACTATCATAATATGAGCTATGAATCTTATTCAAGCTATGATAATCTGTTTTTTATATTTTCAAAAACAAAATAATTATATTGTATGAGTACTATTGTAAAAACAATATTTATATCACTAAGCTTGTTTTGTGATATCATTCTAATGAATGCTAAGGAGAATGTCCCGCTAGAAGATAATGATCGACCCACCATGATTGTTTCAGGGGCAGCCCGTTTTACACTTCTTACTTCCCATATTATTCGGATGGAATATGATTCCACACGGCGGTTTGTGAATGCTCCTTCTTTTGTTGTTATCCATCGAGATTTACCTGCGATCCCATATACCCAAATCAATCAGGGGCAATGGTTGATTATTAAGACGTCAACTATGGAGTTGAAATATAAGATTGGATCTGGGAAATTTAATCAAGAGAATCTTCAGATAACATATAAACAGGCTAACGGTTCTCCTATCCTTTGGCATCCAGGAATGGCAAACAATGAAAACCTTAAAGGGACTTTCCGAACTCTTGATGGTATGAATGGAGACACACACGAGGGCGACACTATTCCAACTCCATTTCAAAATGGACTTCTTTCACGCAATGGATGGTATCTATTGGATGATTCCAACAATTTTTTATTTGATAATAGCTCCTGGAAATGGGTAAAGAAGAGGAATAATCCTGAATTAGATTTGTATTTCATGGGTTATGGGACAAACTATAAAGCTATTTTGTATGATTTTACCAAAATAGCTGGGAAAATTCCCCTGCCTCCACGCTATGCTTTTGGATATTGGTGGTCTCGTTATTGGAACTACTCTGACGATGAGCTACGCACCTTAGTGGAAAAATTTAAGCAATATAATATACCGTTGGACGTGTTGATTATCGATATGGACTGGCACACGGCAGGATGGACAGGATATACATGGAACAAATCGCTTTTCCCTGATCCGGAGAAGTTTTTACAATGGTTAAAAGGGCAGCATCTAAAAACGGCATTAAATTTACACCCAGCGTCGGGTATTGCACCGACAGAAGCAAAGTATACTGAGTTTGCTAAAGCCATGAGCTTTGATACCACAGGGCATAAAAATATTCCTTTTGAGTGTGCCGATAAAAAATATATGTCCAATCTTTTTAATATCGTTCTCAATCCACTACGTAAAGAAGGCGTTGATTTTTGGTGGCTTGATTGGCAGCAATGGCCATATTCAAAAGAAATTGCAGGATTAAGTAATACATGGTGGCTGAATTATTGTTTTTTCACTGAAATGGAACAACAGACAAACTTACGGCCATTGTTGTACCATCGCTGGGGCGGATTAGGTAATCATCGCTATCAAATTGGATTTTCAGGAGATGTGGTTATTTCGTGGAAATCACTTGCCTTCCAACCTTATTTTACTGCCACGGCATCGAATGTCCTGTATGGTTATTGGAGTCATGATTTAGGAGGGCATTGGTTTGGAAATGTGCCTGATTCTTTGAAAAAAATAGATCCTGAAATGTATACCCGATGGATGCAATACGGTGTATTTAGTCCTATTTTCCGTACTCATTCGACCAAAGATCCTCGTTTAAACAGAGTAATCTGGAATTTTACCGGAGACTATTTTAATGCTTTGTACAATGCTATTCATTTACGATATGCTTTGGCACCTTATATATACACTATGTCACGCAAAGCATATGACACTGGGATTTCATTATGCCGTCCCATGTATTATGACTATCCTCAAAATAAAGAAGCTTATGCCCTCAAAGACGAATATATGTTTGGAGATAATATGCTCATTAAACCTGTTGTTACTCCGGCTATTAATGGCTTATCGACTGTAAAAGTTTGGCTTCCGGCAGGGAATGATTGGTATGAATGGAGTACAGGGACACTCTTTAAGGGAGGTCAGATCATTACCCGTAAATTTATGATAGATCAATATCCAGTGTATGTAAAAGCTGGTGCTATTATTCCGATGTATGATGACAAAGTTAAGAATTTGCAGGAAAACAGTAAAGACCTGATCGTGAAAGTATTTCCAGGAAGCAGTTTTAGTACCAGGCTCTATGAAGATGCAGGCAACAACAACGATTATCAGAAAGGAGCTTATACATTTACTAAAATTCAAACAGAGAAAGAGGGTAACAAGGTTTTACGAGTAACGATTTATCCACGAACCGGAGCTTTTTCTGGGATGATACACAATCGCAATATTGAGGTACAACTCTATGGCTCAGTAATTCCAGACTCTGTGGTATTGAATGGGAGACTACTCTCTTACAACACAGATAAGAAAAACGACACATGGAATTATTCCGGTCATGATTTGACGGTTCATATAAGGAGTAATGATGTGAGCTGTAATTCAAAAACTGAGTTTGAGATTTATTATCCTTCGAAACAAGTTGATATTAACGGAATGATTGGGGAGATGCATAGGTTGAAAAAAGCAGTTGCTTTTTTAAAAAATAGCGGTAGTCCCATTCCAGACATGTTGTCGGGTGTTAATCAAACAGATATCCGGATTGAGTATCATCCAACTCATTTTAATCGATTAATTCACGAGTTTGCCATGTATTATCCTCAAGTAGGAGACTTGATTAATCAAACAATTGTCAATCCTTCTATTGCAAAGCAATGTTCTTATTATTTGGTATATTGATAGATTAATGATAGTTGTTTTGTATTTTTATCTATGAAACGTTATTATTTACTTTGGATTTTGTTAGGGATTCTGTATCCGAATATGAAAGGGCAGGTACCGGCTAACAGTCCGCTGGGGAATGTGAAGAAGATCGAAGTATCGCATTCCACCTACACCTTTCTGACCACAAACGGCAGGGCACAAGTGACGGTTTATGCTCCGGGTGTCATCCGTATCCGGGTTGCACACCAGGCTTTTGCCCCGGACTTCAGTTATGCCGTTGAAGTGAAGCCCGAAGCCTGCCACGTTCAGGTGACAGACGCCAAAGGGCTCTACACCATTTCAACCGACTCGGTTACATTGCGTATTACCAAAGATCCGCTACGATTCACCTTCCTGACAAAAACAGGAGAAGTGATCAATGCCGATGATCCGGCTTTCGGCACTTCATGGCTCGGAGAAGAAGTCACCACATACAAGACCCTGCAACCGGGAGAACGTTTCATCGGGATGGGAGAACACGGAGGAAACCTCGATCGTGCAGGGACAGCCTGCGTGAATTACAACACGGATAATCCCGAATACGATGATGCCAGCGACAGGATGTACTCCACCATTCCTTTTTATATGGGATTGCACGATCACCTGGCCTATGGCATCTTTATGGACAATTCATCCCGCAGCCTCTTCAGTTTTGGCGCCGGTAGCAACCGTTTTGACTACTTCAGGGCCAGTTGCGGGGAGATGAATTACTATTTTATTTATCATTCTACCGTAAAAGGGATCATCGGTTCCTACACCTGGCTTACGGGACGCACTCCTATTCCCCCCATCTGGTCCTTAGGGTACCAGCAATGCCGCTGGTGTTATTTCCCTGAAGCCGACCTGCTCTCAACGGCTGCCAAGTTCAGGGAACGGCATATCCCCATCGACATGATCTATCTGGACATCAATTATATGGATCATTATAAGATTTTCACCTGGGATCCACACCGTTTCCCCGATCCGAAAGCCATGACGGGAAAATTGCAGAAGATGGGGATGCATCTGGCCGTGATCATCGATCCGGGGGTCAAGATTGCCAAGAACTATCCTGTTTACCAGCAGGGAGTGGATTCGTCCCTGTTTATCAAATACCCCGATGGAACCAATTATGCAGGACAGGTATGGCCGGGATGGTGTAACTTCCCTGATTTCACCATGCCAAAGACGCGTGCATGGTGGGGCAGATGGGTGAAGACCTATGCCGACGAAGGAGTAACCGGATTCTGGAACGACATGAACGAAATAGCGGTCTGGGGAAAGGAAGTGCCCGACTTGCTTAACCTGAACTGGGATGGATTACACACTACTTACCGGCAGGCAAAGAATGTATATGGATTCCAGATGGCACGAAGCACCTATGAAGGAGCAAAGAAATACATGGATGGCAAGCGTCCCTTTGTACTGAGCCGTTCAGGTTATTCGGGATTACAACGTTATACAGCGATCTGGACAGGAGACAACCAGGCCAAGGAAGACCATATGTTGTTGGGTGTCCGCCTCATCAACAGCCTGGGTTTATCAGGTGTTACTTTTGCAGGAATGGATGTGGGCGGATTCAGCGGCAATCCTACCCAGAGCCTCTACACCCGCTGGATGGAGATCGGGGCTTTCCTTCCGATGTACAGGGCTCATACCACGATCAACTCCAACCGGGAAGAACCCTGGGATTTCGGGGAGACATGTGAAGATATTGCCCGCCGTTATATCGGGTTCCGTTATCAGTTGCTCCCTTATATTTATGCTGGCTTTTATGAATCGTCACAGGACGGGATGCCGCTTAACCGGTCACTGGCCATTAACTATACGAACGATTCTACCATTTATGATCCCGAATTCCAGCAGGAATATCTTTTCGGGCCTTCCATCCTGGTGGCTCCCGTAAAAGGGACGGAATCCCTTTGCAGGGTCTATCTGCCGGAAGGGAACTGGTATGACCTTTTCAATGATAAACCTTATGCCGGCAAGCAAGTGATTGTGGCAAACTCGGAACTGAACCGTTTGCCGTTGTACGTGAAGGCAGGGAGCATCATTCCGATGCAGAAGCTGGTAGAATCGACAGCCGACAACAGTGGCGATACCCTGTTTATCAACCTCTATGAGGGACAACAACCGAATCAATACCGTTATTACGAGGATGACGGGACAACGTACAAATATGAATCGGGACATTATTACAAACGGTTGATCAGCTACGACCCACAACAGGCAATGCTTACCTTTGGCAAGAAGGAAGGGAGTTTTACCTCAAGGTTTCATGTCATCACATTGGTGCTGCATGGCTTCACACCGGAAGAGGTACAACATCTGACGGTCAACGGCGCTGCAAAAACAGTCACGCCGGAAGAGATACGCTTCTTTACAAGTCATTTTGCTTTTGCCGACTATGGGCCATTTGACACAAAGCATGTATTGAGCGTCTCCTTCCCTGACAATGATGATCAGATTCAAGTGAGTTGGTAAGTACAAAGACTCCTTAGGAATATTTTAATTTTTTGTTGAAGATAATTTGTAATATTTAGTAGAGATACATGCATATTGGTTGTTGTGTCTATTACGTTTTATAGAATCAAACAAATCATAAATACACTAGGATGAGAAGAATAGTATCAGGTTTACTGTTATTAACTACGCTTCATAGTTTTGCTCAAGATTTTTCTTGTGATAATCCGCTAGTAAAAGCAGCATATAAATTAGCGATAGAAACTGTTGATATTAATATTCGCAGAGGTATACTTGCTGCCGGGGCAGATTATGGAGGAGAATGGACTCGTGATATTGCGATTAACTCATGGAATGGAGTTAGTTTGTTGAGACCGGAAGTTGCAGAGCAATCGTTATGGCATGTGACAATCAAAAAAGATACTATTGGACATCAGTATTGGGACAAGATTATTTGGGTCATTGCTGCCTACAACCACTATTTAATTACTGGAGACAAGTCATTTTTGGCACAAGCGTATATTTGCTCAGCCAACACAATGAAATCTTTGGAGCAAAAAACTTTTGATCCTCATTATGGTTTATTTATGGGGCCATCCGTATTTAACGATGGCATTGCCGCTTACCCTAAGCCTATTTTTGACACATTGAACTTTTCCAGTGGAGTCCTTGATTATAAAAATTCAATGTATATGAAATGCTTAAGTACCAATTGTGTGTACTATGAAGCATATATAGACTTAAGCAAGATGAGCATTGTTTTACATAAAGATAAGGGAATCACTATCAACTATCAGCAAAAAGCTGATAGGATCAAAAGAAGTATACTGAAGTATTTATATAACAAAGACAGTGATTCTTTTTATTACCTGATTGATCAGAATGGGAACGCTCACAAGTATCAGGAAGCACTTGGAATTTCATTTGCTGTTATTTTTGGTGTCATTAATGGTAATGCCGCAAATCAGTTAATTCACCATGCGGTAGTATCCAAATACGGTATAACGTCTATTTATCCAGATTTTCCAAGGTATTCATCGGAGCATCCAGGGAGGCATAATAATTTGATTTGGCCAATGGTAAACGGTTTTTTTGCACAAGCATCTCTAGCTGTAGGAGACGGAACTTCGTTTACCAAGGAACTGTTTGGTCTGACCCATTTGGCACTGGACAAAGACAAAGGGGACTATGATTTCAGAGAAATTTATAATCCTTCCAATGGGCAACCCGACGGTGGATGGCAACCGAATGGATCATTACATCCTCATTATCATTGGGAATCATGTAAACTACAAACGTGGTCAGCAACGGCATATATATCGATGATTCTAAAAGGGCTGTTTGGATTAAGATTTGAAGAACATTCACTCGCCTTTGCTCCTTATTTACCATCTGAAATTCATTTTGTCGAAATGAAAAATCTCAAATATCGTCGTTCTGTCTTGAATATTTTGATTAAAGGTCAAGGGAATTCGATTAGACAATTTACAGTGGATGGTAAAAGACAGCGTAATTATTCTATTAGTTCAATAATACGGGGAACGCATGATATCGTTATTGAGATGGAATAAGAATAAAACCATAATGAGTTATTTAGTAAGTTTCGAAAACGAAGAACAGTAAACGAAGAACAAATCACTTTGTGTGAATCCGTTTTACGTGATAAGGGACCCCTAAAGCTCACACTGAAAGGAATTAATATTTCGTATAACAACTTAAGAAAAAGAGATATGAAACGAGCACGACACATAAAGCATGACACACAAAGAAATGTTTATGTGCGAGTTCCATCTGACCAATAAAAGAAAAATTATAAACAGATGAAATATGTCTTGCCTTACAAGCCTATGATGCGATGCTAAGATGCCTTGGGATATTCTGGACATATGAGAACACATTAAGGATGAAAAATTTCCAATAAAATATTTTTTTATCTAGCAAAAACAAGGAATTAACATGAAACAAAAAGACTTCAAAGCCATACAGATTTTGTTGGCACTTTTTTCGTGCATTATAATGCCTCCCTCACTTTCAGGACAACCAGTGTCGTTTCGTCCGCCGGCAGTCCCATTAGTGACGTTTGATCCTTATTTAAGCATTTGGTCTGAAGCAGACCATCTGACAGATAAAAATAAATGATTATCCGCAAAGCGACCTGTAGAAAAAGAGGCCAGAATTACGGTTGAGTTTGTAATAAAAAGTTCTCAATATATTTGTATAATTCATTGAAATACATTATATTTACAGCGTATTCAACAGTAAAAATACACGCTATGAATCTCTTGAATTTCATTCTAAATTTTCCCGATGAGGAATCCTGTATTGCGCATTTTAAGGCGCAACGGGATCAAATCGGTATTGTTTGTCCAAAATGCGGCAGCACAAAACATATTTGGCTTAAAAACAAGCTACGTTACGAGTGTACGCATTGTCATCATCGCCAGTCCATACGAAGGGGTACAGTATTAGAATTTTCTAAACTCCCTTTTCGTTACTGGTATGTTGCCATGCACCTTTTGACCAGTACCAAAAAATCTTTTTCGGCTTCCGAGTTGCAACGGCAACTGGGACATAAACGCTATCAACCCATTTGGGAAATGCACAAGAAATTGAGCGACATAATGGGTAAACGCGACAATGAATATCAGCTTTCGGGACAAATAGAACTTGACAATGCTTTTATTACCACTCTGATAAGTGATGACTGTAAGCAACAGAACTTAAAACGTGGTGCAGGCAGTCAGAATAAGTCTAAAGTCCTTGTAATGACAGAAAGCATTGTGGTTGAAAATCCAAAACCGGGTAAAAAGCCCAAAAAGATAAACCACATTAAAATGCAGGTAGTGCCTGATTTAAGAGCTGACACTGCCGTTGAAATTGTCAAAGAACAAATTGATTCAAAGGCGGAATTAACCACCGATGATTCAAAAACATTTTTTAAGCTACATCAAGCTGTGGAGTCTCAAAAGGCTCAGGTTATTGAACCAGAAGACCTTCAGAAGATACTTCCATGGGTTCATATCAGTATTGCAAACGTGAAACGTTTACTACTTGATATGCACCACCAGCTTAAAAAAGAGTATTTACAATATTATCTCAATGAGTTCTGCTATAAGTTCAACCGAAGATATTTCGGGGAAAAGATGTTCGATAGATTAGTGTTTGCCGCTGCAAATTACAATACCGATTTCAAATCCAGAATTTATAACAGGTCGCTTTGCGGATAATCATATAAAAATACTGTGCATTGGACCCATCACGAACAAGCGTTAGCGAGTTTGATTCGTATTGATGGTAGAACCTATCGACTGATGGGGGCTGAACCTAAAGACGTGCCAGCATTTCCTCAACGTTCATTGCAGGTGTTACCCACACGCAGTATTTATGAATTTGAAGATGCCGGGGTGCATGTTACCCTAACGTTTATGACGCCGGCCTTGCCGCATGATTTAAATGCATTCTCTCTTCCATTGAGCTATATAACATGGGATGTCCGATCTGTTGACGGTAAATCACATAAAGTATCTATTTATAGCAGTACCAGTTCCGAATTAGCAGTTAATACGCCTGCCGAGACAGTGAAGTGGGGGAAATTAAAAATGGGGACATTAACGGCTTTACGGGTTGGCACACAAGCGCAGCCTATTTTAGGTTCCTCCGGGGATGATCACCGCATTGATTGGGGATATGCTTATGCTGCTGCTTTGAGTTCAGAGTCAAAACCGGCGATTGGAGCAAATCAGACGTTACTTGAAGATTTTTCTCAAAAGGGGGATATTCCTTCTATCGTTGATGCCCGCATGCCAAGAGCGGTTGACGATAATACCCCTGTTCTTGCATTTGTTTTCCATCTTGGAGAAGTTGGGGCAAAAACAGTAGAGCGTCAGGTTATCGTTGCCTACGATGAGATTTATGCAATCAAATATTTTGGGACACCATTACGTCCTTATTGGCGTCGCAAAGGAGCCACTCCTTCTGTCTTGCTACAGACGGCATCAAAAGAATATCCTTCATTACGTAATCGTTGCGAAAAGTTTGATCATGAGTTAATGGCAGACATGACTAAAGAGGGAGGAGACCAATATGCCCAAATTTGTGCAGCAGCCTATCGGGAGTGTATTGCAGCTTGTGGATTAGCCGCTGATGCCAACGGACAACCTTTGTTTTTTACCAAAGAGAATACGAGCAACGGGGATATTGCTACTGTTGATGTGATATATCCTATGGATCCAATTTGGATATTTCTTAATCCTACTTTAGCAAAAGCAACCTTAGTCTCAGTGCTTGATTATGCGGCTTCCCCCCATTGGAAATTTCCTAACGCCCCTCACGATTTAGGGACATATCCAATCATTACTGGGCGGGATGACGGCGGAGAGGGTATGCCAGTTGAAGAGAGCGGGAATATGCTTCTGCTTTGTGATGCCATTGCCCATGCCGATGGTAATGCAAATTTTGTTACTCCCTGGTGGTCACAATTAACACAATGGGCAGATTACTTGAAAAACTACGGTTTGGATCCTGAAAATCAATTATGTACTGATGATTTTATGGGACATTTGGCGCACAATGCGAATCTATCTGTAAAAGCTATTCTTGCGCTTGCTGCTTATGGAGATCTTTGCAAAATGAGAGGCGATAATACTACGGCACAGGAATTTATGGCTTTAGCTAAAAATGATGCTGAGCACTGGATGAAAGTTGCTGCTGATGGGTATCATTACAAATTAGCTTTTGACAAACCCAATACCTGGAGTCAGAAATATAATCTTGTTTGGGATCAAATCCTTCATTTAAATATATTCCCCAGTTCCGTTGCACAAAAAGAAATAGCCTTTTATAAAACGGTCATGCAGCCTTATGGTCTCCCATTGGATTCCAGAACGCATTTAACAAAGGCAGACTGGTCCATATGGACAGCTACAATGGCGGATGATAAAGACTTCCGGTTTTTCATATCTCCAATTTACGATTATTTAGATCATACTACTGTCCGAGATCCGATAGCCGATTCTTATATGACGGATGACATCCATAGCGGGGGGATGCATGCTCGTCCTGTTGTTGGTGGCTTTTTTATTAAGATGTTAACAAATAGTGCTATGTGGCATAAATGGGCATCAGGCGATAAAATGAAAAATCTTAAATGGGCATTTACCTAAATTTCCATTCCCGCCTAAAGTAGTGTCGGTGGTTCCTACGCATTGTGATTGGAGCTATACCATTCATCAACCCTCTAAGAATTGGATGTCGCCATCTTTTCCTGTCACCACATGGCAGGGAGGTCAAGCTGGCTTTGGAACGTTAGAGGGAAGCCATACACAATGGGACACCAGCGACATATGGATTCGCCGTACTTTTACGATGCCCAATGGGAATTACAAAAACCTTCAGTTCTATGTGTTTCATGACGAAGATGTAGAGATTTATGTTAATGGTGTTTTTGCTGCGAAAGCAACCAGCTATAACACGACTTATGAGCCTTTAAAAATTAGTGCGGTTGCTCGGAAGTTATTAAAGTCAGGGGCAAAGATTACGTTAGCTGCTCATTGTCATCAAACAGGAGGGGGACAATTTCTTGATGTTGGGTTAGTGAATGTTGTTAATGAATAATCTTCTGTAATTCATAAAGGAAGACTGGCTGTTTATCTGTAAAAGAGTTAGGCTGTCTTTGTGGATTTAATGACAGGTATTTTTTTAGTTTGTGCTATTCTTTAGGATGTACCTTATAAAACGTTTTCTATGTATTTATCTTTGAGACAATTTATTGACCCTATGCCTAAAATCATTTTCTTAACGGGATTTGTGTTAGCTGCCAGTTTCGATATTAGTTCAAAATGTTGATGGGCAAATTGTTTCAAATATCGAGACATCTTGGGATCCCTTAACAAAAACGTGCTGGATGAGTTTTGATAATAATCCACAAGGCATACATGTTACTCTAAAGTGGTAATAAAATATTACGATTAATGAGCCCCTTTAAGGTTAAACCGTAAATGAATAAAATATAACAGACTAATGAAAAAGAGTTTGATTTTTGTAGTTGTTTTACTGGCATGGTTCAGTGGGGGCAAGGCGTCCTCCCAAGATTTAACCCAGTATGTCGATCCCTTTATCGGGACAGGAGCTCATGGGCATACGTTTCCCGGGCCATGCCTGCCACATGGGATGGTACAGGTGAGTCCCGATACAGGAGAAGACGGGTGGGACTGGTGTTCGGGATACCATGACAGCGACACGTCTCTGATGGGTTTTTCGCTCACCCATTTAAGCGGGACAGGTGCTGCCGATCTGGGCGACATTCTCTTTATGGCCTATACCGGAGGGTGGAAAACCGAACCCGGGAGTAAGGAACATCCCGGAGAAGGCTACCGCTCCATCTTCAGCCATCAGGACGAACAGGCCAGCGCAGGTTACTATTCAGTAATGCTAAAAAGCTATGGCATCAAAGCCGAACTGACGGCCACCGCACGCTGCGCGTTGCAACGCTACACCTATCCCAAGACGGGAGACCGGGATATGATTATTGACCTGGGACGGGGCATACAGAACAAAACGGTATCCTCTTCGATCCGTTTTGTAGGCGATGACGCAGTAGAAGGCTACCGGCAATCCACAGGCTGGGCCCACGACCGGTATGTCTATTTCTATGCCAAGTTCAACCAGCCGATAGAAAAGAAAGCCATAGACAATGACGGACAGATAGAAGAAGACAAGGCAGCAGGGACAGGGAAAATAGAAAAAGCCCTGATACGCTTTTCCGGTACCACAGGCCAACCCGTACTCGTGAAGGTATCCATCTCAGCCGTCAGCATCGCCAATGCCAAAGCCAACCTGGAATCGGGACTCCCCGGATGGGACTTTTCGGCCGTGAGAGCCTCGGCAGAAAAGAGCTGGAATAAGCTATTATCGAAGATAGAAGTAGAAGGAGGCAGCACAGCAGAGAAGCGCACGTTCTATACGGCCGTGTACCATTCGCTGCTGGCCCCGTACCTCTATAGCGATGTCAATGGGCAATATGTGGGCATGGACAGGAAAGTACACCAAGCCCAAGGCTTTAACTACTACACCGTTTTCTCCCTGTGGGACACCTTCCGGGCAGCCCACCCCCTCTATTCGCTGATAGAACCCAAGACCAACGACGATTTTGTCAAATCCATGCTGGCCATGTACAAGGAAGGCGGACGACTCCCGGTGTGGGAACTGGATTCCAACGAGACCTGGTGCATGATCGGGAACCACAGTATCCCGGTTATAGCAGAAGCCTGCCTGCACGGCCATCCCGATTTCAACATAGCAGAAGCCTACCAGGCGATGAAAGCCACTGTAGAGGATACCATCCGGGGCATGAAAGCCTACCATCAATACGGTTATGTCCCCGATAACGTAGAAAACAATTCCGTATCGATCACCGTAGAATACGCCTATGACGACTGGTGTGTGGCACAGGTAGCCAGGAAGCTGGGGAAGATGGCCGATTACAGGAAATACATGCAACGTGCAGAAAACTATAAGAATCTCTATAACCCAGCCACCCGTTTTTTGCAGGGGAAAGACACCCAAGGCCAATGGAGGGAACCCTTTAACCCGATCGACGTATCACGGTTAGGCAGTGATGACTTTACGGAAGGCAATTCATGGCAATACACCTTTTTTGCCCCGCAGGATGTAGACGGGTTAGTCCATCTGATCGGAGGGAAGAAAGCCTTTGCCCATAAATTAGATTCCCTTTTTGACCAACCCTCTATCAATAATAACCCGGGAGAACCCGATGTAAGCGGGATGATCGGCCAATATGCACAGGGGAATGAACCCAGCCATGAGATAGCCTATCTGTACGATTACGTTGGCGAACCCTACAAAACAGCAGACAGGGTCCGGGAGATCATGGATTCGCTGTACACCGACACACGGTCGGGGCTATGCGGGAATGACGACTGCGGGCAGATGTCAGCATGGTATGTCTTTGGAGCGATGGGCTTCTATCCGGTGAATCCGTCCAGTGGAGAATATGCGATTGGGAGTCCGGTGTTTTCGAAAATCACACTGCATACAGGAAGCGGACATCCCTTTGAGGTAGAGGCGAAGGATGTGAGCAAGGCCAATAAATACATTCAATCGGCGACGCTGAATGGGAAGGACTATCCCTACTCCTACATCACAAGGAAAACGATAGAGCAAGGCGGCAGGCTGATCTTCCGGATGGGCGACAAACCATCTTCATGGGCAACACAGCTGAAAGATTGTCCGGTGTCGAGAATAACATATTAAGAGAGTCTTACTATTATATTATCTATTGATGTTTTAATGTGTCAATTATGAAAAGAATAATATTATTAGTTGGTTTAATGTGCACAGCAGTTTTTTTGTACTGCCAGCAAAAAGCGCACCAAATGCATTCAAATGAGAAAGAGGTCTCGGACCTAAGTCAGTATGTGAATCCTTTTGTAGGGACTGAAGGAGACGGCAATACTTATCCGGGTGCGGTTGCTCCGTTTGGACTGGTACAGCTCAGTCCGGATACGAATATTAAAGACTGGGAGGCTGATGCTGGTTACAGATATAAAGACAGTACCCTATATGGATTCAGTATGACCCATTTTAGTGGTACCGGATGTCCAGATTTGGGAGACTTCCTTTTTGTTCCTTCAGTTGGGCATTTAAAATTTCGACCTGTAGTAACAAGTAAGCCTGATTCAGGCTATATAACTCCTTTTTCACACAGTCAGGAACAAGCATCTCCCGGATACTATTCTGTCTACTTGCCGCAATATAAAATCCAGGTGGAATTAACCGCAACAGAAAGAGCAGGAATGCTGAAATTTACGTTTCCAAAATCGGACAGCGCTAACGTTATGCTTGATTTGGCCCACGTTTTACAATGGAAAGTCATTTGGTCACATCTGCGAATAGAAAATAAACAATTGGTAACCGGATTCCATATGGTTCATGGATGGGCAAAAGAACGTTATCTTTACTTCGCTGCGAGATTCTCAGCACCTTTTGAACAATGTGGAATTATGAATGGCGGAAAACCTGTTTTCTATAACACGTATCGTTTTACAAGTAAATATGAAAGTTCAGGGACGGATATTCAGTTTTATGCTCGTTACCACACAGGTAACCAGCAGGTAATTATGGTGAAGGTAGGCATTTCAGCCGTCAGTGCCGCTAATGCTCTACAGAATCTGGATGCTGAGATACCCGGATGGGATTTCGATAAAGTAGTTGCTCAGACAAGAACTACATGGAATCAAGAGCTGCATAAAATGAGCATTGAAGGGAATAATGAGCAAAAGGAGACTTTTTATACCTCCCTATACCATGCATTTCTGTTACCCAGTGTTTATTCTGATGTGAACGGAGAATATCGGGGACTGGATCAAAATATACATACAGCAAAGGACTTTACGGATTATACTACCTTTTCACTTTGGGATACCTACCGTGCTTTAGACCCGTTGTTCAACCTGATACAGGCAAAGCGCACAGCTGATATGGTAAAGTCTATGCTGGCCCATTATGACCAGAGTGTCGACCATCTGTTACCAATTTGGTCTTTTTATAAAATGATTATCCGCAAAGCGACCTGTAGAAAAAGAGGCCAGAATTACGGTTGAGTTTGTAATAAAAAGTTCTCAATATATTTGTATAATTCATTGAAATACATTATATTTACAGCGTATTCAACAGTAAAAATACACGCTATGAATCTCTTGAATTTCATTCTAAATTTTCCCGATGAGGAATCCTGTATTGCGCATTTTAAGGCGCAACGGGATCAAATCGGTATTGTTTGTCCAAAATGCGGCAGCACAAAACATATTTGGCTTAAAAACAAGCTACGTTACGAGTGTACGCATTGTCATCATCGCCAGTCCATACGAAGGGGTACAGTATTAGAATTTTCTAAACTCCCTTTTCGTTACTGGTATGTTGCCATGCACCTTTTGACCAGTACCAAAAAATCTTTTTCGGCTTCCGAGTTGCAACGGCAACTGGGACATAAACGCTATCAACCCATTTGGGAAATGCACAAGAAATTGAGCGACATAATGGGTAAACGCGACAATGAATATCAGCTTTCGGGACAAATAGAACTTGACAATGCTTTTATTACCACTCTGATAAGTGATGACTGTAAGCAACAGAACTTAAAACGTGGTGCAGGCAGTCAGAATAAGTCTAAAGTCCTTGTAATGACAGAAAGCATTGTGGTTGAAAATCCAAAACCGGGTAAAAAGCCCAAAAAGATAAACCACATTAAAATGCAGGTAGTGCCTGATTTAAGAGCTGACACTGCCGTTGAAATTGTCAAAGAACAAATTGATTCAAAGGCGGAATTAACCACCGATGATTCAAAAACATTTTTTAAGCTACATCAAGCTGTGGAGTCTCAAAAGGCTCAGGTTATTGAACCAGAAGACCTTCAGAAGATACTTCCATGGGTTCATATCAGTATTGCAAACGTGAAACGTTTACTACTTGATATGCACCACCAGCTTAAAAAAGAGTATTTACAATATTATCTCAATGAGTTCTGCTATAAGTTCAACCGAAGATATTTCGGGGAAAAGATGTTCGATAGATTAGTGTTTGCCGCTGCAAATTACAATACCGATTTCAAATCCAGAATTTATAACAGGTCGCTTTGCGGATAATCATATTTTATAATAATGAAACCTGGTGTATGATTGGCTATCATGCAGTATCTGTTATTGCCGATGCTTACCTTAAAGGGATCCATAATTTCGATGTGGAAAAAGCTTATGAAGCGATGAAGGCAACCGCAATGAATCTGGATTACGATCATGTAGCTACATTTAACAGACTGGGTTATGTCCCAGATAATCTGGAAAATGAATCGGTATCCAAAACATTGGAATATGCCTATGATGACTATAGCATTGCACAGTTGGCCAAAGCTTTGGGGAAGGAAGCTGATTATAATTATTTTATTAATCGATCTATGTCATATAAGAATGTGTTTGATCCTTCAACAGGGTTTATGCGTGGGAAAGACGTTAACGGGACTTGGCGAGTCCCGTTTAGCCCCAATACCTATTCATATGATTTTACGGAAGCAAACAGTTGGCAATATACGTGGTATGTACCCCAAGATGTTCAGGAGTTAATTAATCTCGAAGGGGGTAGGAAGTGGTTTATCGCAAAACTGGATTCAGTGTTTATAACGCCAACCTCGTCGAAACAGAATGAGGATGAAGGAATAGTTGGTGCCATTGGGCAATACTGGCATGGAAATGAACCCGGTCAACAAATAGCCTATTTATTTGATTATGCTGGTGCACCATGGAAAACCCAGTATTGGGTCCATCAAATCATGCAAACGCAATATGGAAATAAGCCCAATTCTTTATGCGGGAATGATGATTGCGGGCAGATGTCAGCCTGGTATCTTTTCAATATATTAGGATTTTATCCTGTATGCCCTGTGAATGATCAATATGTGATCGGGAGCCCCTGTGCCGAAGAAGCTACTGTCAATCTTTCAAACGGTAACAAAATTGAAATGAGGGCAATCCATTATTCTGAAAAAAATATCTATATCCAGTCCATGACGCTGAATGGGGAAAAATGGGATAAAACCTATATTCCTTTCGATGCAATAAAGAATGGGGGTAAACTTGTTTATGTTATGGGACCGAAACCCAATATGAAATGGGGTATTGCTCCTCATAGTCAACCTTTTTCTATTTCTGTTAAAATACGCAATAGAGGTGATATAAATACATTATGAAGGATGGAGTTCCTATCCCTGATCCGTATAAATAATGTACTATTTAGATTGGTGTAGTTTATTTATTAACTGCCATTCTGTTTTTAGAGTGGCAGTTTTTTGCGTTACAAATCTCATTGCTTGTGTTTTGAATTTTTCTGTATAGTTTACACTGCAATTCTTTAAAAGATTTTTATGAACTAATTATCAGCAAAGGATGAGTATGGTTATTGGAGTTGGAGGTTTGTTGTCCTGAACAATACCTTCTTCCGAAATCATACTTTCAAAATTAGGTGGAAATAAATACGCCTGATTTTAATTATATGGATAAATGGAACTTTTATTGTAAATATATATCAATTAGTATTATGATTGCATTTAAAATAGTTCAAAATCATAGCATTACACCTATAAGAAAAGGGTATCTGAAAAATTTCAGATACCCTTTTCTTATAGGACAAAATTTAGTTTTACGTTAATTATTGTCGTGAATCTTATATATACCAACATTATCCATATCAAAGCTATCGATATATGAAACATGCTTATTGATTTCGGCTTCTGCAAAGTTTATGTAAATTTCGGCGGAACGCGCAAACATATCATCGCGTGATGAATCAATGATTAACAAATGGCTCATGATGAGATGTCCTGCCATTTCGACCAAACGGCGTGCCATAAAATCAATGAATTCATTGTTTTTGGAATCGACTACCGTATTAACCGATTTTTCATACTGTGCGGCCAATGATTTCAACCGGTTGCGTAGACCTTCGTACGAAGGAGCAATAGGCTGTGTTTCATATTGATGGATTTTTGCCAGATAAGCTCCGTTGGTAACAAAGCGGATGGCGGCAACTACCTGTAATTGTGACGTTCCTTCATAGATAGTCAGAATACGGGCATCACGGTAGATGCGTTCGCAGGCATAATCTTTCATAAACCCGGAACCACCATGAATCTGGATTGCATCATATGCGTTCTGGTTGGCAAATTCACTGGCGAACATTTTCACCATCGGTGTCATCATGTCTGCCATACGTTGATATTCTTTTGCGTCGGCACGTTCTTCTTTTGTCAGGGTGCGACCTTCGGCAATCATATTATACGCTTTATAAACATCAACGAAGCGGGTTGTTTCATAAAGTAAAGCCCGTGAAGCGTCGAGTTTGGCTTTCATCATAGAAAGCATTTCAAACACAGCTGGGAACTCGATGATAGCTTTCCCGAATTGCTGGCGTTCTTTGGCATAATCGAGCGCTACGTCGTAAGCAGACTGGGATACCCCGACTGATTGTGCTCCAACGCCCAGGCGGGCGCCATTCATCAGCGACATAACGTATTTGATCAGACCCATCTTCAACTCACCTACCAGTTTTGCCGGAGTGTTGCTGAAAACAAGTTCACAGGTGGGAGAGCCTTTGATGCCAAGTTTATTTTCGATGCGGCGAACCTTCACCGTGTTGTCAAACTGGTTATCAACTACGAAATAGGAGAGTCCGCGTGCATCGGTTGTTCCTTCTTCCGAGCGTGCCAGCACCAGCTTGATATGAGCGTCGCCATTGGTGATAAAGCGTTTAACACCGTTGAGCACCCAGATTTTCTTTTTGTCATCGTAGGTAGCCTTGAGCATTACGGCCTGCAGGTCGGAACCGGCATCGGGTTCTGTCAGGTCCATCGAGCAGGTAGCTCCCTGATTAATGCGGGGTAGGAACTCCTCGCGAACTTCCTCGGAGCCGAACTCGTGAATAGTTTCGGCACAGTCCTGCAATCCCCAGATATTGGCAAAACCTGCATCGGCACGTGATACGATCTCTCCGGTCATCACATAAGGAACCATGGGGAAGTTCAATCCGCCATATTGACGAGGCAATGAGATGCCATACACGCCAGCTTTGGTTAGGGCTTCATGGTTTTCCTGTGTCCCGCGGGCATACACCACGCGGTTATCGACTACCTGAGGGCCTTCGTGATCGACGCTTTCGGCATTTGGGGCAATGATATCACCACAAATCTCGCCGATAATTTCCATCACGTGGTTATAACTGTCGATAGCATCCTCGTAATCCTGAGGAGCATAATCAAATTGATCTTTTTCGCAGAAATTGCGTTCTTTCAAAGCCACAATTTTTTCCATCAACGGATGCGTTAGATGGAATTTCAATTCAGGTCTATCTAAATAATAATTTGCCATTGTTGGAAAGTTTGTAGATAGTAGACAGTAGATAGTAGTAAGTAGGACTACCAGTATTTTGACTGTTTACTGTTACTATGCTTGGTTATTTGTATTATTAATAATTCCGTTACAGTATGCATTTAATAATTTTGAAACAGAAGAAGCCGCCTGATAAAGTTCATCATGTTTTTGTTGGTCAATGTAGTGTAAGTCGTTCGAAAGAATAATATAATAAAGGTATTCATTTATAGAAACTTCAGAGGTATTATAAAATCGCAGTTTATCTTTTATCCCTGATCTTTTGTATCCTTCAGCAATATTTGCGGCAATAGATACAGAGGCTCTCTTAAATTGTGAGGTTAACCCAAATAACTCTTCTTTCGGAAATAGCAATGTTGTTGTATATATTTTAAGAACAAATTCATATGCTTGTTGCCAAACAACCAAATCTTCAAAATTATTTGTTTTCATTGTTGTAGCATTTGTGATTGATATCCTTCAGGGGAAGAAAATAGATGCCATAATTACTCATCCTATACAGTTTAATGCTGTTTTTACTATCTACTATCTACCACCTACTATCTACCTATCTACTTGCTATTCTGTTTATAATACCGTATCATTTTAGGGATGACATCTTCCACGTTGGCATTGATGGCATAGTCGGCAATGTGGTTGATTGGAGCATTCTTATCATTATTGATAGCAATGATAATGGAGCTTTCCTGCATGCCGGCAATATGTTGAATCTGTCCGGAGATGCCACAGGCAATATAAAGTTTCGGGCGAACGGTTACGCCTGTCTGTCCAACCTGCTGGTCGTGGTCTGCAAAACCAGCATCGACAGCTGCACGCGATGCTCCCACTTCGCCTCCCAGTACATCAGCCAGTTCGTAGAGCATTTTGAAGTTATCTTTTGACCCCATGCCATATCCCCCGCCAACGATGATATGGGCATTTTTGAGGTTACTTTTTGATTTCTCAATATGGCGGTTGATCACATCTATCAGAAAATCGCTTTCCTGAACATAAGCGGAAACGTCCAGTTTTTTGACTTTTCCTTTGTGATTGACATCGTAAATTTCTTTTTTCATCACGCCTTCCCGGACGGTAGCCATTTGCGGACGGCAATCGGGATTCACGATGGTAGCCACAATGTTACCACCGAAAGCCGGGCGGATTTGATATAACAGGTTGTGATACGATTTTCCTTCTTTCTTATCTTCGTGGTCACCAATTTCCAAGGCAGTACAATCAGCTGTCAAACCGCTGAAAAGTGCGGATGAGACACGCGGACCCAAATCACGGCCTATACTTGTTGCACCCATAAGAGCAATCTGAGGCTGTTCTTCTTTGAAGAGTTTTACTAAAACGGAAGTATGGGGCAGGGTGGTGTAGGGAGCCAGACGCGGATCGTCAGCTACAAACAAGGTGTCGACTCCGTAAGGGAAAACCTGCGTGCCGATTGTATCCAGCTTATGGCCAATGGCTACAGCATCCAGTTTGCATTGCAATGTATTTGCCAGCGAGCGTGCCTTGGTAAGTAATTCAAGGCTGACATCCGCTACGGTAGCTTCTTCGATTTCAAGATAGACTATTATATTGTTCATTTGTTTTTGTTTTAATAAATGAGTAAAAGCGGAAGATGAGAAAACAGAATTCAAGGTTTGATATTTCTTTGCTTTCTGATCTTCTTACATTCCTAACTCTATTTGGGTTATCCGATGGTGTGGTTAGCTATCAACTCCTTCATTAATTCGTCTATCTCGTTGTCGGTACCAACCAGTTGTTTGCTTTCTTTTGCCTGGAAAACAACATTTTCGATGGCCTTTACTTTTGTAGGCGAGCCTTTCAGTCCCAACCAGTTCATATCGGTTTTGATATCATTGACGCTCCATTCGGTAATGTTGAGATAAGGGCGTGCATTGAACATGAACATATAATCATCATCTCTTTCCTGTTTTTCTGTGATGGTTTTTGCATGATGATATTTCATGACCAGTTTGGCATGACGGGGACGACAGGGGGCAGCGCTACCATTAACCGTTACTAACAACGGTAATTTTCCTTTGACGGTTTCAACACCGTGATCCAGTCTGCGTTTTACGGTAATAACGCCATCCGTAACATCCGTAATTTCTTCGGCATAGGTGATTTGGGGCAATCCCAGTTTTTCGGCAACCTGAGGGCCAACCTGAGCGGTATCGCCATCAATAGCCTGACGGCCACACACAATGACATCAACCTGTGGGAGATTTCGTACGGCACAAGCCAAAGCGTAGGAAGTAGCCAACGTATCCGAACCAGCAAATGCGCGGTCGGTTAACAGAAAGCCTTCGTCGGCTCCACGATATAAACTTAATGATTATCCGCAAAGCGACCTGTAGAAAAAGAGGCCAGAATTACGGTTGAGTTTGTAATAAAAAGTTCTCAATATATTTGTATAATTCATTGAAATACATTATATTTACAGCGTATTCAACAGTAAAAATACACGCTATGAATCTCTTGAATTTCATTCTAAATTTTCCCGATGAGGAATCCTGTATTGCGCATTTTAAGGCGCAACGGGATCAAATCGGTATTGTTTGTCCAAAATGCGGCAGCACAAAACATATTTGGCTTAAAAACAAGCTACGTTACGAGTGTACGCATTGTCATCATCGCCAGTCCATACGAAGGGGTACAGTATTAGAATTTTCTAAACTCCCTTTTCGTTACTGGTATGTTGCCATGCACCTTTTGACCAGTACCAAAAAATCTTTTTCGGCTTCCGAGTTGCAACGGCAACTGGGACATAAACGCTATCAACCCATTTGGGAAATGCACAAGAAATTGAGCGACATAATGGGTAAACGCGACAATGAATATCAGCTTTCGGGACAAATAGAACTTGACAATGCTTTTATTACCACTCTGATAAGTGATGACTGTAAGCAACAGAACTTAAAACGTGGTGCAGGCAGTCAGAATAAGTCTAAAGTCCTTGTAATGACAGAAAGCATTGTGGTTGAAAATCCAAAACCGGGTAAAAAGCCCAAAAAGATAAACCACATTAAAATGCAGGTAGTGCCTGATTTAAGAGCTGACACTGCCGTTGAAATTGTCAAAGAACAAATTGATTCAAAGGCGGAATTAACCACCGATGATTCAAAAACATTTTTTAAGCTACATCAAGCTGTGGAGTCTCAAAAGGCTCAGGTTATTGAACCAGAAGACCTTCAGAAGATACTTCCATGGGTTCATATCAGTATTGCAAACGTGAAACGTTTACTACTTGATATGCACCACCAGCTTAAAAAAGAGTATTTACAATATTATCTCAATGAGTTCTGCTATAAGTTCAACCGAAGATATTTCGGGGAAAAGATGTTCGATAGATTAGTGTTTGCCGCTGCAAATTACAATACCGATTTCAAATCCAGAATTTATAACAGGTCGCTTTGCGGATAATCATATAAACTTTCACGGATAATTTCCGCTGCGCGACCCGGCCCCATGGTGATAATCGTCACGGTTGAACCCGGGAAACGATCTTTTAGCCGTAATGCTTGTTCCAAAGCATTTAAATCTTCAGGATTGTAAATGGCAGGCAAAGCCGCACGATTCACCGTCCCATCTGCTTTCATGGCATCTTTCCCTACATTGCGCGTGTCAGGTACTTGCTTTGCTAAGACTACAATTTTAAGACTCATTCGATTTGGTTTTGGTGTTTATTTTAATGATTTTCAACGTTCCATATAAGCAAATTGACCCTATGTTCCAATCTGCCGAATCATTGCTTTTGGGTTGCAAAAATAGCAAAACCCTTGCAAAACGAAAAGTATTTGTCCCGTTTTCTTGTTTGAAAGTGAAGAAAGTACGCTATTTTAGTTGGTGTCGCAGTTTAGATGCATTCGAAACAAAAAAATATGGACAGCGCGAATGCTTACAATAACGGTTGATATGATCACTATATTTGATTTATTATAAGAGTGTTAATGATGCTAAGCAATTATGTCTCTGTTTGATGTTTGCAGAGGGCTTCTTCTTGTATCTAATTCAAAATTTACGTTCTTTTATCAATTAGGAGAATAATGTAACGATTGACTTGACGTTGTTTTCAGCCTGCCTGGAAAATTGTATCTTTGCATCTTCAAAAATTATATTACGTATTTCCACCAACAGGATTATTGTGTTGGTTATAAACAGTGTTTTATACCTCTATATTAAGAATAAATTATGGCAGAATTAAAAGAGCTGACACCGCGTAGTGTGGACTATTCCCAGTGGTATCAGGATTTGGTTATTAAAGCTGATATGGCAGAGAATTCAGCTGTACGCGGTTGTATGGTTATCAAACCTTATGGGTATGCCATTTGGGAAAAGATGCAAGCCGAGCTCGACCGGATGTTTAAGGAGACAGGGCATCAGAACGCTTATTTCCCTCTTTTTATTCCAAAATCGTTTTTGAGCAAGGAAGCTGCGCATGTGGAAGGTTTTGCCAAAGAATGTGCAGTAGTGACCCACTACCGCCTGAAAGCCGATAGCGAAGGGAAAGGGGTAGTGGTAGACCCGGCTGCAAAACTGGAGGAAGAATTGATTGTGCGTCCCACTTCCGAAACTATCATTTGGAGCACATATAAAAACTGGATTCAGTCCTACCGCGACCTGCCTCTGCTGATCAACCAGTGGGCTAATGTAGTTCGCTGGGAAATGCGTACGCGATTATTTTTACGCACTGCTGAATTTTTATGGCAGGAAGGTCATACGGCACATGCAACGGAATCTGAAGCTTTAGCTGAAACTAAACAAATGCTTGAAGTATATGCTTCCTTTGCCGAAAATTTTATGGCAATGCCTGTCGTGAAAGGAGTGAAGTCACCAAACGAACGTTTCGCCGGTGCTGTCGAGACATTTTGCATTGAAGGTTTAATGCAGGATGGAAAAGCGTTGCAGGCAGGAACATCCCACTTCCTGGGACAGAATTTTGCCAAAGCATTTGATGTTACTTTTGCTACAAAAGAGGGAAACAGGGATTATGTCTGGGCTACTTCGTGGGGCGTTTCCACCCGTTTGATTGGTGCACTCATCATGTGCCACTCGGATGATAACGGTTTGGTATTGCCTCCGAAACTGGCGCCTTATCAAGTTGTCATCGTGCCGATTTATCGGAGTGAAGAACAGTTGGCTCAGATTGATGGCAAAGTAGCCGAAATTGTCAGAAAATTGCGTGCGTTGGGTGTAAGCGTCAAATATGACAACAACGATAATAAAAAACCAGGTTGGAAATTTGCCGAATATGAACTGAAAGGTGTGCCGGTTCGCCTGGCCTTGGGTGCACGTGATCTTGACAATGGTACCATTGAAATAGCACGGCGTGATACCTTAACCAAAGAAACCCGCTCCATTGAAAATATTGAAGCTTATGTTAAAGCATTATTGGATGAGATACAAGACAATATTTACCAAAAAGCATTCAATTTCAGAACATCTGTCACCCGTACCGTTGACAGCTACGAAGAATTCAAAGTGGAAATTGAAAAGGGAGGATTTTTATTGGCTCACTGGGATGGCACTCCTGAAACGGAGGAACTGATCAAAGCCGAGACCAAGGCCACCATTCGTTGCATTCCGCTTGAGGGAGATAAAACTCCGGGGAAATGTATGGTAACAGGAAAACCTTCAGCACAAAGAGTTTATTTTGCCAGAGCTTATTAAATCACTTTGGATTATTATCTAAAAAAGAACAGCAAGATTTCAATTTTTTGCTGTTCTTTTTTGTTATCCAATCAGAAGAGATTTCTCTCAAACTATCGTTTTTGATTACTGCTTTGCCTGTCAATCATCCATTGAGGATATTCTGGCATTAACTTACTGACTTCGTTCAGATCGTCGAGATCCTTTTCCGTGAGTTTAATTGATGCCGCTTTGAGATTGTCTGTTAGTTGGGTTTGGTTTTTTGCTCCAATAATCACCGAAGTAACTACCGGTTGATGTAACAACCAGGCTAAAGCAATTTGAGCTACGCTACTATTTTTTTCGTTTGCAATGCGTTGCATCACGTCAATAATGTCATATGCTTTCTCTTTATTGATTGGTGGAAAATCAAAATTAACGCGTCGTCCTTCTCCGGAGGAATTATTCCGGGTGTATTTGCCGCTTAAAAACCCTCCGGCCAAAGGACTCCATACCATCAGTCCCATATTTTGATCTTTCAATAATGGTACAATTTCGCGCTCAATATCCCGGCCAGCAATGGTATAATATGCCTGAAGCGAAATAAATTTGGATAGCTGTTCCTTTGCTGAAATTCCCAGCGCTTTCATAATTTGCCAGGCTGCCAGGTTGCTACAGCCGATGTATCGCGTTTTTCCGCTTTGTACCAGACTGTCTAATGCAGACAAGGTTTCTTCCATTGGTGTCTCGGGATCGAATCCATGGATCTGATATAAATCGATATAGTCAGTCTGAAGTCGTTCGAGACTTGTTTCCACCTGATGCAGAATGTGTTTTCGGCTTAACCCGCTCTGATTGGGAGCCTCGCTCATAGCCCCTCTTACTTTTGTAGCTATGACCAGTTCTTCGCGTCTTAAACCCAAATGGCGGATAGCCAGTCCAGTCATTTGTTCACTTAAGCCATAACTGTAAACGTTTGCTGTATCAATGAAGTTAATGCCAGCATCAATAGATTCTTTTACAAGTGCTTCCACTTCTTTTTGTGATAATGTGCCGATAGCTGTCCACATGCCCTGGCCACCGAAAGTCATGGTTCCAAGGCAAAGTTCGGATACTTTTAACCCTGTATTTCCTAATGATTTGTATTGCATAGATTTGAATTATTTGTAATGATTAGAACCCAAAGATACATTATCTTATGACTTTTTATTGCATGGAATTTCAAAAAACATAATAAAGAAAGATGATGGATTTACTGTAAAATGCTAATAATATGATATTTAATTGCTTTTTTCAAGAAGGTGATTTAAAACAAAACAAGCAGCCTTACGAAAGATTATACGTAACACTGCCTGATACAATTGATGTTTTGAAACTACGCTTCAAACATCATTTGGTATGGCCGTTCAATTAATGCTGCCAATTCGTTTATGCCAATATTACGGCTCCTTCTGAAAAATTCCCTTCCACCCAAAAAAACCACAATAGTGGGAACCGCAAAAATTCTGTTTTGGCCAGCAATTTCCGGACTTTTTTCCGTATCTGCATATACCATTTTCATTTTCGGAAACTGATCGTGGAGTAGCTGTGCTACTTTAGGTTTTAATACCTTGCAAACATTGCATTGCTCATGCGAAAAATATACCAGTAAGGCATCTTCCTTTTCAACCAATGATTCAAACTCTCCTAGCGTGTAGATTGTTTCGTACGAATGAGTCATTTTTTTCGATTTTTATTTAGACTGCAAAATTAGTTGAAAAATGAGAGTTTAAATTCTGATTTTTGCTTGTTGAAACAGGCAACAGGCAAAGAATTAGCTATCAATTTTTTATAGTTTCATCGTTTATACATACATATATGTAACAGTTCATCCAAATAAGATAACGTCAAGTAGTAAGAAAATAACAAACAATAAATTGGAAAGACCTGTAAAGATCAACATTTTATTGTATTGCTTTCCTGTCGTTTTACGTAATTTGAGAAAAAGAAAAAATCCTACCAGAACAATCAGATAGCTAAGTACGAACGATGATTCAGCCATCCATAGGAATGGAATTGCCAGAAGGTACAATAAAAGGTATTCGTATTCTCCAAATCGTTTTCCAAAACGTACAATCAGACTCTTCTTTCCGGCTTTGCGATCGTTATCAATATCCCGTAAGTTGTTTACTGTTAATATTGCCATTGAGATAGTGCCGTTAATCAATCCAAGCCAGATAGATGTTTCTGAAAATGTATCAGTTAACAAATAGGTTGTTCCGGCAGATGCAATTGGTCCAAAAAACAAGAGAACAAATAAATCAGCAATGCCTAAATAACTGAGTGAATAGGGAGTTGCCGTATATAACCATGCAAAAAAGAGTGCCAGAAGACCAATAATAATAATGGGTAATCCGCCAAGAGCAGCAAGATAGAAGCCAGCAAGAAGTGCAATAATAACATCCACACCAATGGCCAGTTTCATGGCTTTAGGAGTTACCGTACCTTCACTAATGGCACGTCTCGGCCCAAGACGATTTTCCTTGTCAGAACCTTTTTTATAATCGTAGTAATCGTTGATCAGATTTGATGCTATTTGAATGGCAATAGCAGCTATGAATACCACAACGACTGTTGATAATTCAAATGCATGTTCCTGCGCAGCTACTATACTTCCGACAAATACAGGTGCAGCTGCTGCCGAAAGGGTTCCAGGCCGTATAATATGGAACCATTTAATGAATTGCTTGATCATGTTGAAATACTAATCTATTCGTAGTGAGAAACCTAATGCTCGCTATTAAGTTGGCTTTGATTATAGTTTTGTCCCTTTGTAAATGGTTACGATTCCCAGTGTCAAAGGGCGAAACAACGTTTTAGAGAACCCTGCCTGTTGCATCATTTTTTCAAAATTTTTGCCGTATGGGAACTGCTTGACGCTTTCGGGTAGATAAGTATACGCCGTTTTATGTTTGGAAAATATTTTACCAATATGAGGTAACACATAGCAAAAATAGAGATCGAATATATGGCTCAAAACAGGATTGTTAGGACGTGAGAATTCAAGAATAACCAATTCTCCGTCAGGCTTCAGTACCCTGAACATCTCAGCAAGTCCTTTATCTGGATGTTCAAAATTGCGAATGCCAAATCCAATGGTCACTGCATCAAATGAATTGTCCGGGAAAGACAATGCTTCTCCGTTTTCTTGCTGCAGGATAATTTGTTCTGTGAGTTCTAATTCCTGGATTTTTTGTTTTCCAAATTCCAACATTCCTTCGGAAACATCGACTCCAATGACCTGAAATGGATTCCTGTATTTTACAAGAGCAATAGCCAAATCGGCTGTTCCAGTGGCAATATCGAGCATAACAGCTCCTTTTTTCTTGCTGATCAGTTGAATGGCTTTGCGTCGCCACCATATATCGATACCAAATGTGAGAAAATGATTCAAAAAATCGTATCTCCAAGCAATGTCGTCAAACATTTGACGAACTCCCTTTTTATTGACTGTTGTTGAGTCACTATTCATCGCGTACATGATTTGTTGTTATTCCGGCTTTGTTTATCCAGAACGTTTGGGTTGATTCTTCTGCAAAGATACCTATTTTCCTTTTGTTTTAGAAGTTTTGAAAAATGATTTGAAAGCGGTTACGCCTGCTCTCCAAAATAATTTGTACCTT